>NZ_AUWR01000034.1 GCF_000455125.1 Mycobacterium sp. UM_WGJ | reverse complement strand
GTTCTCAAACAACACGCCGCCCGGCTTCAGGCAACCCCGCCACTATACTCGGTTTCCGGAGTTGAGTCAACTCCGAGATTTTCGGGGCTTCCGGAAGGACTTCCAGACTGTCGGTAGTTCCGCGGTCCGCAGTCCCTCCGGCCCGACCTATATTACACGTTCTATCTCAGCACCCAAATCGGCTAGATATTCCACGAACAACGGGTACCCGCGATCGATGTGGTAGACGTCGTGGACCTCGGTCTCACCGTCTGCGACCAGGCCCGCAAGGACCAAACCGGCGCCGGCGCGGATGTCGGAGGCCCAAACGGGTGCACTCGAGAGCTGCGGCAGTCCACGCACCACCGCATGGTGGCCGTCGGTACGCGCATCGGCTCCGAGTCGGATCATCTCCTCGACGAACCGGAATCGGGCTTCGAAGACGTTCTCGGTGATCATCGACGTGCCGTCGGCAATCGCTGCGAGGCCGATCGCCATCGGCTGCAGATCGGTGGGGAATCCGGGAAACGGCAAAGTCGCCACGTTGACGGCCTTGGGCCGCTCGTACTGCACCACCCGGAATCCGTTGTCGGATTGGGTGACGGTCGCGCCCGCATCGTGCAACTTGTGCAGCACAAGCTGTAGGTGAGCCGGGTCCACACCGGTGACGGAGATGTCGCCGCGGGTCATTACCGCCGCAATCGCCCAGGTCGCGGCCACGATCCGGTCGCCGATCACTTCGTGTTCGGTGGGGTGCAGCCGCGGCACCCCGGTGATCTTCAACGTTGGGGAGCCGGCACCTTCGATCTGGGCGCCCATCTGGTTGAGCATCGTGCAGAGATCGGCGACATCGGGTTCGCGCGCCGCGTTGTGGATGGTCGTGACACCTTCGGCCAGCACCGCTGCCATCAAGATGTTCTCGGTGGCGCCCACCGACGGGAACTCCAGCTGGATCTCGGCGCCGCGCAGCTTCTCGGCGTGCGCCACCACGCAACCGTGCTCGATATTGCAGGTGGCTCCCAGTTGTCGCAGGCCGGCCTGGTGCATGTCGAGCGGGCGCGAGCCGATCGCGTCACCGCCCGGTAGTGCGACCTTCGCCTTCAGACACCGGCCCACCAGGGGTCCCAGCACACAGACCGACGCCCGGAACTGGCGCACCGCGGCGAAGTCCGCGTCGTACTTGGGTTCGTCGGGCGAGGTGATACGCACCGTGGTGCCGTCGAGTTCGACATTGGCGCCCAGCCCGCGCAGCACCTCGGCCATCAGGGGCACGTCCAGAATGTCCGGGCAGTTGGTGATGGTGCTGGTGCCCTCCGCCAGCAAGGCCGCCGCCATCAGCTTCAGGACGCTGTTCTTAGCGCCACCGACGGCGACTTCACCGGACAATCGGTTACCCCCGGTAACCACGAAACGCTCACCCACTCGCGTCAGTGTAGTGACGACGCGAGCCCTGTCCCGACCAATCCGGGCTTCGGCCGAAGCGAGGATGGCACCGGTTCACTCCCCCGGTACGGTTTGGGCTATGGCAGTGCACATCACTCGCGTTTACACCCGTACCGGCGACGACGGAACGACCGGCCTGAGCGATTTTTCTCGCGTACCCAAGACGGATCCCCGGCTGGTGGCCTACGCCGATGTCGAGGAGGCCAACGCCGCGATCGGTGTCGCGATTGCGCTCGGCCAACCCGCCGAGGCGGTGAGCGCCACGCTGCTGCGCATCCAGAACGACCTGTTCGACGCGGGCGCGGATCTGGCCACACCGGTCGCCGAGAACCCGAAGTACCCGCCGCTGCGGATCACCGCCGAGTACGTCGACCGGGTGGAGGCGTGGTGTGACGAATACAACGAACAGCTGGCCCCGCTCAACTCGTTCATCCTGCCGGGCGGCTCACCGCTCTCGGCACTGCTGCACGTGGCTCGAACCGCGGTGCGCCGGGCCGAGCGCTCGGCCTGGGCGGCACTCGACGCCTACCCGGACGGCGTGTCGGTGCTGCCGGCGAAGTATCTGAATCGGTTGTCGGACTTGATGTTTGTGTTGTGCCGAGTGGCCAATACCGACGGCGACGTGCTCTGGAAGCCAGGCGGCGAACGCACCGACGGTCCCGAAAAGTAATCGGCACCAACAACGTTCGCTTGGTCAGTAGCTCCGACGCCGGGCCCGCGGCGACGGGCGCGCCTCCAGCCAGGACAGGAAGGCGGTCCGCGCGCCGCGGTCCAGCGCTATCTCGAAGCCGGCCCGACGCTCCTGGGTGACATCGCAGAGTTCGAGCACCACGATCTCGTCGGTCATGATGTCGAATTCATCGCCCCGGGGGGCGCGGCGCGCCACCACGTCCACACCGCGTCGACTGAGCCGACGATCCGGCCACAGCCGCACGCTGGAAAGACGGTAGAAAGCCGCTTCACCGCCCCGATAGCGGACCACGCCATGACGCCAGCCATGGCCGCCCACGGCCGGAAGGTCGCGCATGATGGCGGCGGTACCGCCTTGCCGCAGCTTCCACAGCCGATAGCTCAGCGCGACAACCGCGCCTAGGAGAACGGCGACGAGCACGACCATAAAGATCATGGGCGTGCTCATCGATTCACGCCTTTTTAGTCGATCACACCCAGGGCACGCAGCCTGGCCCGTCCCCGTGCAGCCATCTTGGGGTCGCTGGACTGGGCTTCGTGCCGTGCGGACGCCTCGTCGATCTCTGAGGTGAAGTCGACGGCCTCAGCCAGGATGCTGACACCCTCTTCGGTCACCGACAGGAAGCCGCCGTGCACGGCGAGCCGCAGCTCGTCCTCTTCGACCCGGTCGACCCGCACCATGGCGTCGTCAACGAGCTCGGCAACCACCGGGATGTGCCCCGGAAGGATACCGATCTCACCGACGGTGGTCCGGGTGAAGATGAAGGTGGCCTTGCCGGACCACACCTTGCGATCGACCGCGACGATGTCGACATCTAGCTCTGCCATTACCCACCGCCTTTCGTCATCACCGGATTCCGGGTCACAGCTTGGCGCCCAGGCTCTCGGCCTTCTTGGCCAGGTCATCGAGGCCACCGATCAGGAAGAACGCCTGCTCGGGCAGGTGGTCGAAGTCACCCTTGGTCAGCCGGTCGAAGGCCTCGATGGTCTCCTTCAGCGGCACCGTCGAGCCGGGCTGACCGGTGAACTGCTCGGCGGCCATCATGTTCTGGCTCAAGAACCGCTCGATACGCCGTGCCCGGCCGACCAGCTGCTTGTCCTCTTCGGACAGCTCGTCGATACCGAGGATGGCGATGATGTCCTGCAGGTCCTTGTAACGCTGCAGGACCCGGATGACCTCCTGGGCGACGCGGTAGTGGTCTTCACCGACGATGGCCGGGTCCAGAATGGTCGAGCTGGAGGCCAGCGGGTCCACCGCCGGGAAGATGCCCTTGGAGAACACCGCACGGGACAGCTCGGTGGTGGCATCCAAGTGCGCGAACGTCGTCGCCGGCGCCGGGTCGGTGTAGTCGTCGGCGGGCACGTAGACGGCCTGCATCGAGGTGATGGACCGACCACGGGTCGAGGTGATCCGCTCCTGCAGCTCGCCCATCTCGTCGGCCAGCGTGGGCTGGTAACCCACGGCCGAAGGCATGCGGCCCAGCAGGGTCGAGACCTCGGAGCCGGCCTGGGTGAACCGGAAGATGTTGTCGATGAACAGCAGCACGTCCTGGCCCGCCTCATCGCGGAACCACTCGGCCATGGTCAGGGCCGACAGCGCCACGCGCATACGAGTGCCCGGCGGCTCGTCCATCTGGCCGAACACCAAGGCGGTGTCCTTGAGCACGTTGGCGTCCTCGAGCTCGACCCACAGGTCGTTGCCCTCACGGGTGCGCTCGCCGACGCCGGCGAACACCGAGGTGCCACCGAAGTTCCGGGCGATACGGTTGATCATCTCCTGGATAAGCACGGTCTTGCCCACGCCGGCGCCACCGAACAGGGCGATCTTGCCGCCACGCACGTACGGGGTGAGCAGGTCGACGACCTTCAGGCCGGTCTCGAGCATCTCGGTGCGCGGTTCCAGCTCGTTGAAGGCCGGGGGCTTCCGGTGGATGCCCCAGTGCTCGAAGTCTTCGCCGTAGCCCGGCTTGTCGAGGCACTGTCCGAGGGCGTTGAACACGTGGCCCTTGACTTCGTGACCCACTGGCACCGAGATCGCGGCACCGGTGTCGGTGACCTCGGTGCCACGCACCAGGCCATCCGTGGGCTGCATCGAAATGGTGCGGACCAGGTTGTCACCCAGGTGCTGGGCGACCTCCAGGGTCAGGGTCTTGGCCAACTCCGAGAAGGAGATCTCCGCGTGCAGAGCGTTGAACAGCTCAGGCACCGCGCCCCGGGGGAACTCGACGTCGACGACGGGGCCGGTTACGCGCACCACGCGGCCGGCGGTTGTCTTGTCAGCGGTAACAGTCATTATCTTCTTCGCTTCCTAGTACTTACCGGGGGCTTACCGAGAGGCGTCGGCGAGGGCATTCGCACCGCCGACGATTTCGCTGATTTCCTGGGTGATCTGAGCCTGGCGCTCGCGGTTGGCCTCAAGGGTCAACGCTTTGATCAAGTCGTCGGCGTTGTCGGTCGCCGACTTCATAGCGCGCTGGCGCGAAGCCAGCTCCGAGGCCGCCGAGTCGAGCAGCGCGGCATACACGCGGGTGGTCAGATACCGCGGCAGCAGCGAGTCGAACAGCGTGGTGGCGTCCGGCTCGAAGGAGTATAAGGTCCGGACGCCGGGATCTTCTGGTCCGACGTATTCCACCAGCATCGGGGCGATCCGACGCGCTTCGGCCGACTGCGACAGCATCGAGCGGAAGTCGGTCGACACGATGTGCAGTTCGTCGACGCCCAGGACACCGTCGGTGCCCGGGTGGTCGCCGTCGTCGTCGGCGCCGGCCAGGAATGCCTCAACCAGGGTCGAGGCGATCGTGGCCGCGTTCTCGTACGTCGGCTGCTCGGAGAATCCGGTCCAGGAGTCGGTGACCGCCCAGTTCCGGAACGAGTAGTAGGCCAGCGCCTTGCGGCCGACGACGTAGAGCACCGGGTCCTTGCCCTCCGAGCGGAGCAGAGAGAACAGTTCCTCTGCCCGGCGGAAGACGTTGGCGTTGTAGCCGCCACACAGACCACGGTCGGACGACACCACCAGGACTCCCGCCCGCCTGGGCTCGCTGCGCTCGACCAGCAGCGGGTGGTCCAGGGCCGCCTCGGCGGCCAACGTGGTGAGCAGCCGGGTGATCTCGTCGGCGTACGGCCGAGCCGTTTCCAGCCGGTTCTGCGCCCGGCCGATACGCGAGGTGGCGATCAGCTCCTGGGCCTTGGTGATCTTCTTGATCGACCCGGCTGAGCGGATTCGCCCGCGTAGTTCGCGAAGTGTGGCTGCCATAGCGGCGTTACTTCTTCTTCACCGGCGCGGCCTTGCGGACCTGCACCGCTTCCTTGCCGAGCTTGTCCTCGTCGAGCGCTTCAACGTGCTCGTCGGGAACCACCGAGCTGCCGTCCGAGGCGGCGAAGCCCTTCTTGAACTGGTTGATCACGGCAACCAGCTTCTCGCTGGCCTCGTCGGAGAGCTTCTTGGACTCGCGGATCCCGGTGAGGAGGTCGTTCTCCGAGGCCCGGATGTGGTCCAGCAGCTCGGATTCGAAGCGGCCCACGTCCTCGACCGGCACCGAGTCCAGGTGGCCTTCGGTACCCAGGAAGATCGAGACCACCTGCTCCTCGACGGGCAGTGGTGCGTACTGCGGCTGCTTAAGCAGCTCGACCAGGCGTGCACCACGCTCCAGCTGCGCCTTCGAGGTGGCGTCCAGGTCGGAGGCGAACGCGGCGAAGGCCTCCAGCTCGCGGTACTGCGACAGGTCCAGACGCAGCGAGCCGGCCACCTCCTTCATCGCCTTGATCTGCGCGGCGCCACCGACCCGGGACACCGAGACACCGACGTTGATGGCCGGCCGAACACCCTGGTTGAACAGGTCGCTCTCCAGGAAGCACTGGCCGTCGGTGATCGAGATGACGTTGGTCGGGATGTAGGCCGAGATGTCGTTGGCCTTGGTCTCGATGATCGGCAGACCGGTCAGCGAACCGCCACCCAGCTCGTCGGAGAGCTTCGCGCAACGCTCCAGCAGACGCGAGTGCAGGTAGAACACGTCACCCGGGTATGCCTCGCGGCCCGGCGGGCGGCGCAGCAGCAGCGAGATGGCGCGGTAGGCCTCGGCCTGCTTGGTCAGGTCGTCGAACACGATCAGCACGTGCTTGCCCGAGTACATCCAGTGCTGGGCGATCGCCGAGCCGGTGTAGGGGGCCAGCCACTTGAAGCCGGCGGAGTCCGAGGCGGGCGCGGCGACGATCGTGGTGTAGTCCATGGCGCCGCCCTCTTCCAGCGCGCGACGCACGCTGGCGATGGTGGTGCCCTTCTGGCCGATCGCGACGTACACGCAGCGAACCTGCTGGTTCGGGTCGCCCGTCTCCCAGTTCTTGCGCTGGTTGAGGATGGTGTCCACACAGAGGGCGGTCTTGCCGGTCTTGCGGTCGCCGATGACCAGCTGACGCTGGCCGCGGCCGATCGGGGTCATGGCGTCGACGGCCTTGATACCGGTCTGCAGCGGCTCGCTGACGCTCTGACGCTGAACCACCGAGGGGGCCTGCATCTCCAGCGGACGACGGGTCTCGGCTTCGATCTCGCCGCGGGCGTCGATCGGCTGTCCCAGCGGGTTGACGACCCGACCGAGGAAGCCGTCGCCGACCGGCACCGAGAGCACCTCACCGGTCCGCTTGACCTGCTGGCCCTCTTCGATGTTCTCGAAGTTGCCCAAGATGACCGCACCGACGTTGTGCTCGTCGAGGTTCAGGGCCACGCCCAACACCCCGCCGGGGAACTCGAGGAGCTCCTGGGTCATCACCGAAGGAAGGCCCTCGACGTGTGCGATGCCGTCGCCGGCGTCGATGACGGTGCCGACCTCCTCGCGCGCGGTGTCGGCGCTGAAGGAGGTCACGTACTCCTCGATCGCCCCCTGAATGTCGTCAGAGGAGATTGTCAACTCTGCCATGGCTTTTCGTCTTCCTGCCTTCGAATGGGTATTGGGCTCTGAGACCTGGTAGGTCCGGGTCGGTCTTGATCAGTCGGGCAATTGCGTCTTGGCTGCGGCGAGACGCGACGACAGCGTGCCGTCGATCACCTCGTCACCGACCGAGATCGTCAGCCCGCCCAGCAGTGCCGGGTCGACACCGACCTGCACGCGGACCGGGTGGCTGTAGATCCGGCTCAGCACCGTATTCAGCCGGGTGCGCTGGGTGTCGCTGAGCTCCGCGGCCGCTCCGACGTGTGCCACCAGCTCGCCACGACGTGCCACTGCGATCTGAGCAAGCTCGGTGATCGCCTGATGTGCGGACTGGCCACGCAGCAGCCGTACGGTCTGCTCGAGCAGCGCCACCGCGATCGGGTTGGCACCGCTGCCACTACCGATGACGTTGCGCAACAACCCGACCCGGCCAGCGGCCGGAGTCGCGGTGTCGCCGAGCAGGATGTCCAGCCGGGGCTGGGCGTCCAGCACGCGGGAGAACCGGAACAGCTGGTCCTCCACCTCGTCGACGGTGCCGGCACTCTCCGCCGACAGCAGCAGTGCCTGCCGGGCGACGTGCTCGACGGCGGTGACCAGGTCCGCGCCGTTGGACCAGCGGGCCGACGCCGCGTCGGTCACCAGCGTCAGGGCGGCGGCACCGACCTTGTCGGCGAACAGGCGCTGAACCAGACGCACCTTCGGTGCCGCGTCGTCGGTGGGCACGGTCAGGTGCCGCGTGACCACGCTCTCGCGTTCGAGCAGTTCGGCGACGGCGGTCAGGTCATCTGCCAGCGCGGCCAAGCCCTGCTGGTCCAGGCCACCGGCCACCTCGCCGAACTTGTCCAGCAAACCGGCCAGCGCCTGACGGCTGGCCGAACGCATCCGGACCAAGATCGGCGATTCGACCTCGACGGACTTCGGCGCCATGGCGTCGAGTTCGTCGAGGAACCGGTCCACCGTCGCGGACTGCCGCTGCGGGTCGGCGACGTGCGCGCGAACCAGGTCGCCCGCCCGCTGCACAGCTTCGGCGCCCAAGCCTGACCGCAGCTCACGGATGAGTTGCGCCCGCAGGAGACCGACCTGCTGTCCGCCGGTGGTCTTCACGCGCTCGGCTTCGGCACTGGCCTGGCTGCGCAGTTGCTCGGCGATCCGCTCGGCGTCCGAGCGGGCCTCCGCGGTGACCTGCTGCGCTTCGGTCGCGGCGTTGGCCAGTGCCGTGGAGTGCGCCTGACCGGCTTCGGTCAGACGAGCGGCGGCTGCTGCCGCCTCCTCCAGCTGCTTGCGCACCGACTCCTGCTGGTCGGCCATCAACTTGCGCACCGGTGGCACGACGAACTTGACCAGCAGCCACACGATGATGGCAAAGCCGACCAGCTGCCCGATGAAAATCGACATCTCTGTTGCTACCGCCCCGTACTCGCCGCGGAAAGTGCCTCGACGTCAACGCCGAGGATCCGGCTGGCCAAGGTGGCAGACAGTGTCTCCACCCGGGCCTGCAGCTGCTCACTCACCGCATCGCCTTCTTGCTTGAGCTTGTCGGTGGCGGCCTGCAATGTCGAGGCCACCTCCGCCTCGGCCGCCGACCGCTGCTCGTCGATCACCTTGCGGCCCTCGGCGCGAGCTTCGTCCCGTGCCGTGCTTGCCTCAAGGCGCGCCGCCGCCATCTGCTTCTCATAGTCGGCATCGGCGGCCGCGAACTGCTCGGCGGACTCCCGATTGTCGGCGAGAGTCTTGGTGACCATGTTCTCGCGCTCCCGCAGCACCTTCATGATCGGCGGCACCACGAAGGTACTGATCACGGCGAGCACGATCAGGAAGATCGCGAGCACGACGAAGAAGGTGCCGTCGGGAATGAGGAAGCTCTTCTTCGGGCCTTCCTCAGCCGCCTCGCTCAAGGCGAGGACAGCAACGCTCATGTCACCCATCTTGTGCGTTACTGCTGTGCGGCGATCGGGGTGGCGAAGACGAACAACGCCATGAAGGCCAGGTTGATGAAGTAGGCCGCTTCGACCAGACCAACCGTGATAAAGAACGGGGTGAACAGGCGACCCTGAGCTTCGGGCTGACGGGCGATACCGGCGATCAGCGCGTTACCGGCGATACCGTCACCGATACCGGCGCCGATGGCACCGCCGCCCATGATGAGACCGCCGCCGATGAGGGCACCAAGTCCGATCAGATTGGGATCTGCCATTTCATTCCTCCTTGCTAGCTGGTAGTGCTCTACCAGGTCTGATGTGGTCGTGCAGGTGGTACTAGTGGTGGTCTTCTTCGAGCTCCATGGCCTGACTGAAGTACAGGATGGTCAGCAGCGCGAAGATGAACGCCTGGATCAGGCCGACGAACAGGTCGAAGGTCTTCCAGATCGCGTTCGGCGCGACCATGAAGTAGGGCCCGAGCAACGCGATCAGGCTGACCAGGATGCCGCCGGCGAAGATGTTGCCGAACAGACGCAGCGACAGCGAGACCGGCTTGGCGACCTCTTCGACCAGGTTGATCGGCGCCAGGACGGCAACGTGGCCCTTGAGCAGCCGCAGCGGGTGGCCGAGGAAGCCCCGGCGCCAGAATCCGGCCAGGTGGTAGCCGCAGAATACGAAGAGCGCCAGCGCCAGCACGAAGTTGATGTCGCCGGCGGCAGAGGTAATCAGCTCATGGATGCCGTGCTCGTCGGCGTACTGCACCGGCAGCACCGACAGCCAGTTACAGACCAGGATGAAGACGAAGATCGTCACCGCCAGCGGCAGAACGAACGGGGCGATCTTCATCCCGATGGCACCCTCGATCTGGTTGCGCATCTGGATGGTGATCGCCTCGAAGAACAGCTGCACGCCGCTGGGAACCCCGGTCGAGGTGACCTTGGCGCGCAGGAAGAGCGCCAGGGCGATCACGATCACCGCTGCGATCGCGGTGGAGGTGATGGTGTCGATGTTGACCTCGCCGACCAGCGGCCATACCGCGGTCTCGTGGTGGCCGACCTCGATGGCCCCCTCAGCCAGGATCGACTCAGTCATTTTTCGTCCCTTCAGCGCCGGACTCTGCCGCTTGCGCGCGGAGCTTTTTTACCACTGGCAGCATGGTGGTCAGCACCAGCACTACCTCGAACAGGGCCAATCCGAACAGTGCGCCGAGGCCCTCTGGACGGAACTGGTAGGCGATAGCCAAGCCGATCACGCTGATGACCAGCAAACGAGTCGCCGAATTCAGCGCCATCTTCTTCTTCAGCGGATGGTCGGAGGCGGTGATCTTCAGCGCCGACCGGCGAATCAGCAGTGCGTTGCCCAGGCCGAGCGCCAGACCCAGCCCGAAGAACACTCCGAAGAGCGGTCGGCCGAATTGGGCAGCCGCAGCGACAGCGGCAGCGGTCAGAGCGACACAGATCAGTGACAGCCGGATCGGCTGGAACACCACCGACGGCAACACCAACGGCGCATCCTGCGCTGGTGTCGTCACCGCCTCACCCCAATCTGAATCTGCCCTGCGTCGTGATCGTGCAGTCGCCCGCCGAGCGTATCGGATGCCCGAACGCACTGTGGAACCACCTACAACACCATCTTAGACGGTGCTACTACCGCGTGTCGTAGGGGTCGTCTTCCGAGGCGCCTCCCCGGCGTAGTAACGGGATGAGCGTAACGACAATCGCGATGAGCATGGCAGCCAACATCACCGCCCCGGTGTAGCGCGGGTCGAAGAAGATGGTGCCGGCCGCCCCGAATGCGACGATCGCCGTCCACAAGTAGATCAGCAGCACCACCCGGCGATCGGAATGGCCGATCTGCAGCAGTCGGTGGTGCAGGTGCATCTTGTCCGGGCTGAACGGGCTGAGCCCGGCGCGGGTACGACGGATGATCGCCAGCAGCACGTCCAGCGCCGGCACGCACATCACGGCCGCCACCAACAGGAACGGCGACAGCAGCGCGAACACGTCGCGTGCGCCGTACGCCGTTTGCGAGATCGGACCGGCGGCCGTGGTGGACGCCGCGGCCAGCATCAGCCCGATCAGCATCGAACCGGAGTCGCCCATGAAGATCTTCGCGGGGCTGAAATTGTGTGGCAGGAAACCCAGACAAGCGCCGGCCAAGACCACCGAGATCAACGCCGGCGGGTAGAACAGCACGTCACCGCCGTGGTCCTGCAGCACGCCGACCGAGAACATGCAGATCGCCAGTGCGGTGATCAGCCCCAGGCCGGCAGCCAGCCCGTCGAGGCCGTCGACGAAGTTCATCGCGTTGACGATCGAGACCGTCAACGCCAGCGTCAGCAGGATCGACGACACCTGGTCGAGCACCACGGTGCCGACGCCGCCGATCGGGATGTAGAGCACGCTCCAGGCCACACCCATGGTGACGAGCACGCTGGCCGCGGTGATCTGGCCGGCGAACTTGGTCAGGGCGTCCAGGCCCCACTTGTCGTCGAGCAGACCGATTCCCATGATGACGCCGCCGGCCAGCACCACCGCCGGCATGCCGGTGGAGTAGACGAAGCCGCGGGTCAGGGCCGGCAGCTGCGAGGCCAGGAAGATGCCCGCCACGACGCCGACGTACATCGCCAGTCCGCCCATTCGCGGTGTGGGCTGCACGTGGACGTCGCGTTCGCGCGGGTAGGCGACCGCCCCGATCCGGGTGGCCATCCAGCGGACGGGCCCGGTGGTGAAGTAGGTGATGATGGCCGCGGTCAGGCCCACCAGAGCGAGTTCTCGCAGCGGCACGCCGGCGCCGCGGTCGGCCAAAGCCAGCAGGCTGGTCACGGTGTCCCCGTCAGCGAGTCCGGATCCAGCCCCAGCACGGCACCGATCTGTTCGGCGGAGACCGGGCCGGTCCGCACGATCCGCGGTGCGGGGCCGGTGAGATCCACGATCGTCGAGGCCGCACCCTGTTCGGCCGGCCCGGCGTCGAGGTAGACGTCGACGGACTCTCCCAGCTGACTTTGCGCTTCGCCGGCCACGACGGCGGGCGATCCACCGGAGACGTTGGCGCTGGACACTGCCATCGGGCCCACCGCCTTGAGGACCTCCAGTGCCACCGGATGCAGCGGCATGCGCACCATGACCGTGCCGCGGGCTTCGCCGAGGTCCCATTGCAGCGACGGGGCCTGGGTGACGATCAGGCTGAGCGCACCCGGCCAGAAGGCGCGGATCAGTTCACGGGCGGTCTGCGGCACGATCAGGGCCAACCCGTCGATGGAGTTCCACGATCCCACCAGCACGCCCACCGGCATGTCGCGGCCGCGCCGTTTGGCCGCCAGCAGCGCGGTGACCCCGGCGGCGTTGAAGGCGTCGGCACCGATGCCATAGACCGTGTCGGTCGGCAGCACCACCAGGCGACCACCGCGCACCGCGTCGATCGCCGCCGCGATTCCGGCCGCACGCTGGTCAGCATCGGAGCAGTCGAAAACCTCTGTCATGGTTGATCGTTCCTGATCGCCGTCACGAACCGGAGCCGCCCAGTCAGGTCGGGCCGGGAAACTACCTCGTCAAAAAAGCCGGTGCCGAACACAGTGTGGACGGTGGCCGTCGGCGTGGTGTCGTCATGTTCGACGGCGAACAGCCCACCCGGGCGCAGCAGTCGCGCTGCGAGGTGGGCCAGCGGGGCGATCACCGACATACCGTCCGGTCCGCCGAACAGCGCGTGCTCTGGATCATGCTGGGCCACTTCGGGATCCAGCGCCGCACCGTCGGGGATGTAGGGCGGGTTGCTCACCATCAAGTCCACTTGACCGTCGAGCTCCGACAGCAGCCCCGGCGTGGTCACATCGGCGTGGATCAGCTCCACCGACGTTCCGGCGCAGTTGCGCTGTGCGTAGTCCAACGCGGGTTCCGAATCCTCGACCGCGAGGACACGGGCGCCGGGAAAGCTGCGGGACAACGCAATCGCCAGCGCACCGGAACCGGTGCAGGCGTCGACGATCACCAGATGCGAACCGAGCGGTTGAACCGCAGCCCGTTTCAGCACCCAGTCGAGCAGGGCTTCGGTTTCCGGTCGCGGGATGAACACCCCCGGACCGACCTGCACCAGCACCGGGCCGAAAGCCGCGGTGCCGATCAGGTGCTGCAGCGGGATCCGAGAGCTGCGGGCGGCAACCAATTCCCGGTAGCGGCTGAAGAACTCGTCGCCGAGTGGATCCAGCAGCGCCAGCCGGCCGCGGTCAGTGCCGGCCGCATGGGCGGCGAGCTCTTCCGCGTCATAGCGGGCGGAGTCAATCCCGGCATCAGCGAAAAGCGCTGCAGCGGAGTCGATCGCGTCCCGTATGCGGCTCACGCCGTCCCCTGTAACCGGGTTTCCTTATCGGCGGCTGCCAGCGCATCGAACATCGGATCGAGATCCCCGTCGAGGACCTGGTCGAGGTTGTGCGCCTTGTAGCCGATGCGGTGGTCGGTGATCCGGTTCTCCGGGAAGTTGTAGGTGCGGATGCGCTCGCTGCGGTCCACGGTGCGGATCTGGCTGGCCCGATCGGCCGAGGCATCCGCCTGGGCCTGCTCCTCGGCCACCGCCTGCAGCCGGGCCGCCAAAACCTGCAAAGCACGGGCCTTGTTCTGCAGCTGCGACCGCTCGTTCTGGCAGGTGACGACGATCCCGGTCGGCAGGTGGGTGATACGCACCGCGGAGTCGGTGGTGTTGACGCCCTGGCCGCCCTTGCCCGAGGACCGGTAGACGTCGATGCGCAGGTCCGACTCGTCGATGGCGACCTCGCCGACCTCTTCGGGCTCGGGGTAGACCAGTACGCCGGCCGCCGAGGTGTGGACGCGGCCCTGCGACTCGGTCACCGGCACCCGTTGCACGCGGTGCACACCGCCTTCGAACTTCATCCGCGACCACACGCCGTCGGCGCTGTCGCCCTTGCTCGCGATGGTGAGGGTGGCGTCCTTGTAGCCGCCGAGGTCGGACGTGGTCTCGTCGAGGACCGTCACCTTCCAGCCCTGGCGTTCCGCGTAGCGGATGTACATCCGGGCCAGGTCGGCGGCGAACAACGCCGATTCCTCGCCGCCTTCGCCGGATTTGACCTCGAGCACGATGTCGTCGGCGTCGTGCGGGTCGCGGGGCGCCAGCATGTCGGTGAGCGCGGTGTCGAGTTCGGCGACGCGCGCCTCAAGCTCCGGTATCTCGGCGGCGAACGACGCGTCGTCGGCGGCCAGTTCCCGGGCGGCCTCGAGGTCGCCGCGAGCCGACTCGAGCTTGCGGTGGGTGACGATGATGGGCGCCAGTTGGGCGAAGCGCCGACCGGCTCGTCGCGCCTCGGCCGGATCGTTGTGCAGTTCGGGATCCGACAGCTGCGTTTCCAGGGCGGCATGCTCGGCCAGCAGGGCGTCGATCCCCTGAATGCTCTGGGTCATCTCACCTCCATCCCCGAACGCAAGCCGACGCCCGGATGACGTGCTGGCACGTTCCGGGCGTCGGTGAGGGAGCTACTTGTCGTCGGCTGCCGCTGCAGCGGCACCGGCGTTGCGCTTGCCGTAGCGCTTCTCGAAGCGCGCGACCCGGCCGCCGCTGTCCAGGATCTTCTGCTTGCCGGTGTAGAACGGGTGGCACTGCGAGCAGACCTCGACCACGATGTGGCCGCTCTCCTTGGTGCTGCGGGTCGTGAAGGTGTTGCCACAACCGCAGACCACGGTGGTCTCGCCGTAGGCGGGGTGAATGCCAGTTTTCATGATGTCCTCTTCGATCGTCGGTCGCCGGGTCGCCCGCCCTGCGGGGCGGACGTGAACCGGAACCTGAGGTGTTCGATTATGCCAGCTGCGCTGTCGGCTCCCAAAACGCCGGGAGGCTCCCCGCTATTCCTGCGGTCAGCGGGGTCTCGGTACCCCGCTGAGACTGCAGCGAGGGTTGTGATCGGGTCGCGATCACAGCCCTGACTGCAATTTCAGCAGGTGGACAGCCCGATCAGTCGTTGTCCATTCCCGGGGTGGTCTTGGACACCTGCACCAGGAACTCGTAGTTGTTCTTGGTCTTGCGCAGCTGACTCATCAACAGGTCGATGGCCTGATGCGAGTCCAGACCGGACAGCAGGCGACGCAGCTTGTGCACGATCGCGAACTCGTCCGGCGAGAGCAGCAGCTCGTCCTTGCGGGTGCCCGACGGGTTGACGTCGACGGCCGGGAACACCCGGCGCTCGGCGATCTTGCGGTCCAGCTTGAGCTCGGCGTTGCCGGTGCCCTTGAACTCCTCGAAGATCACCGTGTCACCGGTGGAGCCGGTCTCCACCATCGCGGTGGCGATGATGGTCAGCGAACCGCCGTCCTCGATGTTGCGGGCCGCGCCCAGGAACCGCTTGGGCGGGTAGAGCGCGGTGGAGTCCACACCACCGGACAGGATGCGGCCCGACGCCGGGGAGGCGTTGTTGTAGGCACGACCCAGCCGGGTGATCGAGTCCAGCAGCACGACCACGTCCTTGCCCTGCTCGACCAGGCGCTTGGCCCGCTCGATGGCCAGCTCGGCGGCCTGGGTGTGGTCTGACGGCGGCCGGTCGAAGGTCGAGGCGATGACCTCACCCTTGACCGAGCGCTGCATGTCGGTGACTTCTTCGGGACGCTCGTCGACCAGCACCACCATCAGGTGGCACTCCGGGTTGTTGCGGGTGATCGCGTTGGCGATGTCCTGCATGATCGTGGTCTTACCGGCCTTGGGCGGCGAAACGATCAGCGCGCGCTGCCCCTTGCCGATCGGCATGATCAGATCGATGACGCGGGTGGTCAGCTTCTCCCCCGAGGTCTCCAACCGCAGCCGCTGGTTCGGGTACAGCGGGGTCAGCTTGGTGAAGTCCGGACGGTTCCGGGCCTCTTCGACCGGGCCGCCGTTGACCGAGTCCAACCGCACCAGCGGGTTGAACTTCTGCCGCTGGTTGGGCTGGTCGCCGTCCCGGGCCACCCGCACGGCGCCGGTCACCGCGTCGCCGCGGCGCAGCCCGTTCTTGCGGACCATGTTCATCGAGACGTAGACGTCGTTGGGTCCGGCCAGGTAGCCCGAGGTGCGCACGAACGCGTAGTTGTCGAGCACGTCGAGGATGCCGGCGACCGGCTGGACCACGTCGTCCTCGCGCAGTTCGGCTTCGCCGCCGGCAGCGCCGCCTTCGCCGCCACGCTCGCCACGACGGCGCCGGTCCCGGAAGCGCCGGCCGCGCCGGCCACCGCGTCCCTCGTCGTCGTCGCCACCGCCGCGGTTGGACTGGTCGCCGCCGTGGTCGTCGTTCTTGGACTGCGCGCCTTCATCGGCCTTGGCGTCGGTCTTGGCGCCCTCGCGCTCACGCCGACCACCGGACTGCTCCGCCTTGTCGTCGTTGCGGCCCTGCTTGCGCGACTCACCCTGGGCCTCGGCCTCGGCGGGCTTGTCCTGCTCTGCCGGCTTGTCGGCCTCGCCGCCATTGGCAGCGGGTGAGCCGGTCGCACGGCTGGCGCCACGGCGCTCGCGTCGCGGCGGTGCCGCGGGGGCATCCGCTTCGTCTGCCGGGGGCGTCTGTGCAGTGTTGGCCGCGCCGTTGGCCGGCAGTTCGGTGGCGGGCTGGGACTTGGCCGCGTCCCCGCCGCCGTTGCCGCCGACCTCGCGGATCGCGGCGATCAGTTCGCTCTTGCGCATCCCGGAGGAGCCCTTGACGCCCACGCGGTTGGCCAGCGCTCTCAGCTCGGGCAACACCATCGCCGACAGCGAGTCATCGGAGGAGGTGGGGGCGGCACCGCGGTCGGGCGCCGAAGCGGGAGCGGACTCGGTCGCGGCCGGCGCCGAGGCAGTCTCCGGGGCGGACGGCGCGGCGTCACTACCGCCGGCGGCTACGTCCTGGCTGTTCTCGGGACTACTGGGAGGGTTCGGCAACGAATCCTGGTCGGTGCTGCCTTCAGCCGTGAAGAGGTCCGTTTCGGTCACGGATTTCCTTTCTTCCCTCGTCGGTTTTCTCACGCGAGGGGCTTGGTTGCATTCAGCGGACTCGCCGAGTGCGTGTCACCGTCGACTGTGTAACGGTGTAGCCCGTATCGACGGCGTCGTAACACAAACCGTCAGCTACGGGAAGAATTTGGTGGCATCCCGGTTGACATCACATTCTGAAAACAGGTGCTGATGCCGCGAATGCGGGACGGAACCGAGAATAGCCCGCTTCTGTGCTTGACGCAACAGAGACCGTGCGGCGCGCCTCAACCCGGTACCGCCACCCCGGAGTTCCACTTGACCGCGTCGCCGACCGGCATCTCGGTGACGTTGAACACACGCGCCTCCGGGGACTCCAGCACCGCATCGGGCAGCTGGGCCGCTGTCGTCAGCGCGATCACCGCAGGTCCAGCACCGGACAGCACGGCCGCGATGCCGTGCCGACGCAGCAACTCCAGGAACGCCGCCGACTCCGGTTGCGCGGCGCCGCGCTGCGGCTGGTGCAGCACGTCCTCGGTGGCCGTCAGCAGCAGATCGGGCCGCTCGGTCAGCGCCACCACCAGCAGCGCGGCCCGGCTGACATTGAACCGGGCATCGCGGTGGCTGACCTGCTCGGGCAGCAAAGCCCGGGTCTCGGCAGTCGACGAGCGCAGTTGCGGGATCGCCGGGAACAGACGGATGTCGGGGTGCAGCCGCAGCGGCGCCGCCGCATAGTCCACGTGGTCGTCGGCTGCTTCTGCTGTCCACGAAACCACTGCACCGCCCAGTACGGCTGCCGCAGCGTTGTCGGGGTGGCCTTCGAACTCCGAGGCCAGCTGGATCAGTTGTGTTTCGGACAGGCCGGGCCGATCGATTTGCGCGACAAGGCCATTGACTACGGCCAGCCCGCCGACCACCGCGGCCGCCGACGAGCCCAGGCCGCGCTGATGCGGGATCGCATTGCGGCAACGCACCACCATGCCGGGCGCCTCGACACCAACCTCACGCATGCCGCGCAGGATTCCTTGCACCACAAGGTGATCCGAGGTGAGTGGAACCTGACCGGCGCCCTCCCCCTCGACCTGCACCACCAGACCGGACTCGACCGTCTCGACGATCACCTCGTCGTAGAGGCCCAGCGCCAGGCCCAGGCTGTCGAAGCCGGGGCCCAGGTTGGCGCTCGACGCCGCTACCGCGACGCTGGCCGCCAACCCGGTCGGCAACAACTGAACCACTAGGCCAGCCCCAATTCGGCGACCACAGTGGCCGCGTCGACGGGAACCGCGGTCACCTCGGGCATGTCCTTCAGCGCGGTGTCGGGGTCTTTGAGCCCGTTGCCGGTCACCGTGCACACCACGGTCGAACCGCGCGGCACCCAGCCGTCCTCCACCGATTTGAGCAGCCCGGCGATGCTGGCCGCCGAGGCCGGTTCGACGAACACGCCCTCGGTCTGCGCCACCAGGTGATAGGCGGCCAGGATCTCGTCGTCGGTGGCGGCCAGGAACCGGCCACCCGAATCCACCTGCGCTTCGACGGCCTGCGTCCAGGAGGCCGGCGAGCCGATGCGGATCGCGGTGGCGATGGTCTCCGGGTTCTTGACCGGTTCACCGAGCACCAGCGGTGCGGCCCCGGCAGCCTGGGTGCCCAGCATCTTCGGCAGCTTCTCGGTCAGGCCGTCGGCGAAGTACTCGCGGTAGCCCTTCCAGTACGCGGTGATGTTGCCGGCGTTGCCGACCGGCAGCGAGTGGATGTCGGGCGCGGTGCCCAGTGCGTCGACGATCTCGAAGGCCGCGGTCTTCTGGCCTTCGATGCGTACCGGGTTCACCGAGTTCACCAGCGAGATGGTCGGGAAGTCGGTGGCCATCTTGCGGGCCAATTCCAGGCAGTCGTCGAAGTTGCCGTCGATCTGAATGATCTTGGCGCCGTGCATGACTGCCTGCGCGAGCTTGCCCATCGCGATCTTGCCCTGCGGGATCAGCACGGCACAGGTGATGCCGGCGCGGGCGGCGTAAGCGGCCGCCGATGCCGAGGTGTTGCCGGTCGAAGCGCACAGCACCGCCTTTTGGCCGCGCGCGACCGCATCGGTGACCGCCATCGTCATACCGCGGTCCTTGAACGATCCGGTGGGGTTGAGCCCCTCCACCTTCAGGTGCACCGTGCAGCCGGTCTGCTCGGAGATCCGCTTGGCGTGGATCAGCGGGGTGCCGCCCTCGTGCAGGGTGATGGCCGTCCAGTCGTCGCCGATGGGAAGCCGATCGCGGTAGGCGCCGATCAGGCCGGGCCAGGGGCGGTGGATCGGTGTCCGGGTGGAGCTCACTGGTCTGTTCCTTCCAGTCGTAGCACGCTGGCGATCCGCTGGACTGCGTCCAGGTCAGCCAGCGCCGCAACGGTTTTCGACAATGCTGCGTCGGCAGCTCGGTGGGTGACCACAACGATCCGAGCGCCGATCAGCTGGCCGTCGTCGTCGGCCACACCCTCCTGGCGCACCTCGGCGATGCTGACGCCGTGGGCGGCGAACTCGGCTGCCACCGTGGACAGCACACCCGGCTTGTCGGCGACATCCATGCTCACGTAGTAGCGGGTCTGCACGTCACCGATCGGTGCGATGGCCAGCTGGGCGTACTTGGATTCACGCGGCCCGCGGCCGCCCTGCACCCGGTTGCGGGCGGCCATCACCAGATCACCGGTGACCGCGGATGCGGTCGGCGCGCCACCGGCACCCTGGCCATAGAACATCAGCCGGCCGGCCGCCTCGGCTTCGACCACCACCGCGTTGAAGGCCCCGTTGACCGTGGCCAGCGGATGGGTCAACGGCACCAGCGCCGGGTAGACCCGGGCCGAAACCCGCTGTTGCCCATCGGCGGTGGTGATGCGCTCGCAGATCGCCAGCAGTTTGATCGTGCAGCCCAATGCCCGGGCCGTGGTGAAGTCCGCCGGACTGATGCTGGTGATGCCCTCGCGGTAGACGTCGTCGGCGGTCACCCGGGTGTGGAAGGCGATCGATGCCAGGATCGCGGCCTTGGCGGCGGCGTCGTAGCCCTCCACGTCGGCGGTCGGGTCGGCCTCGGCGTAGCCCAGCGCACTGGCGTCGGCCAGCGCGGAGCTGTAGTCGGCGCCGGTGGAGTCCATTTCGGACAGGATGTAGTTGGTGGTGCCGTTGACGATGCCGGCCACCCGCAAGACGGTGTCACCGGCCAGCGACTGAGTCAGCGGCCGGATCACCGGGATGGCGCCGGCGACACTGGCCTCGAAATAGAGGTCCACGCGCGCGTTCTCGGCGGCCTCGGCCAGCTCCCCGGTAGACCGCGACAGCAGGGCCTTGTTGGCGGTGACGACGGATTTGCCGTGCGCGATCGCCGACAGGATCGCCTTGCGGGCCGGCTCGACCGGGCCCATCAGTTCCACGACGATGTCGACGTCGCTGCGCGCCACCAGGCTGTCGATGTCGTCGGTGAGCAGCTCCTCGGGCACGCCGCGGTCGGCCGCCACCCGGCGAACTCCGACCCCGCGCAATACCAGCGGTGCGCCGATGCGGGCGGCCAGATCATCAGCGCTGGCCTCAAGAATGCGGACGACTTCGCTGCCGACATTGCCCAAGCCGAGGACTGCCACCCCTACGGGGCCCCCGGACACCTGTGAACCGGACACTTTTTACCCCACCTCCAGGCTGATCAGGTCTTCGACGGTCTCCCGGCGCAGCATAAGGCGGGCCTTCCCGTCACGTACCGCCACCACCGCCGGGCGGGTGAGCAGGTTGTACCTGCTCGACATCGAGTAACAGTAGGCGCCGGTAGCGGCCACTGCGATCAGGTCGCCGGGAACCATGCCTTCGGGCACCCAGGCGTCACGGACGATGATGTCGCCGCTCTCGCAGTGCTTGCCGACGATGCGCCCCAGCTCCGGCAACGCTCCTGCTTCTCCGAGGCCCGGTAGGCCGCGCGAGACCAGCCGCACGTCGTAGTGCGCGTCATACAGCGCCGGCCGGATGTTGTCGCTCATGCCGCCGTCGACGCTGACGTAGCGGCGATGTCCGGTGGCGCTGACGGCGACGTCCTTGACGGTGCCGACCTCATAGAGCGTGATGGTGCCCGGCCCGGCGATGGCCCGACCGGGTTCGACGACCAGCTGCGGGGTGGGCAGGCCCACCGCGTCGGACTCGTCGCGCACGATCGCGGCGAGTTTGGCGGCCAGCTCGGCCATCGGCGGCGGGTCATCCTGCGGCTGATACGAGATGCCCAGTCCCCCGCCCAGGTCGATGACCGAGAGCTGCGCGGTCTTGTCGACACCGAATTCGGCGACCACGTCCCGCAGCAGCCCGATGACCCGGTGGGCGGCCAACTCGAAGCCGGCGACGTCGAAGATCTGCGAGCCGATGTGGCTGTGCAGGCCGATCAACCGCAGGTGCTCGGTGGCGAACACCTTTCTGATGGCGTCCATCGCCGCACCGCTGGCCAGCGACAGGCCGAACTTCTGGTCTTCGTGGGCGGTCGAGATGAACTCGTGGGTGTGGGCTTCCACACCGACGGTGACGCGGACCAGCACGTCCTGGATGATCCCGGCAGCCTTGGCGACCGCTTCAAGGCGGTCGATCTCGATCAGTGAGTCGAGCACGATGTGGCCGACTCCGGCGTTGACCGCGGTCTCGAGTTCTTCGACGGATTTGTTGTTGCCGTGCAAGGTGATTCGCTGCGCGGGGAAGTTAGCGTGCAACGCGACGGCCAGCTCGCCTCCGGTGGCGACATCCAGGCACAGGCCCTCCTGGTCGATCCAGCGCGCGATCTCGCCGCACAGGAACGCCTTGGCGGCGTAGTGCACGTTGTCGCCCCCGCCGAACGCCTCGGCGATCTCGCGGCAACGGCCCCGGAAGTCGTCCTCGTCGATGACGAACAGCGGGGTGCCGAACTCGGCGGCCAGGTCGGTCACCTTCACCCCGGCGATCTGGGTGACGCCGTCTTCGCCGCGAACAGTGTTGCGCGGCCAGACGTTCGGCGCCAACTGCAGCAGCTGCTGCGGAGTCTGCGGCCGCGGTGGCAGACCGTCGTGCTGGATCTCTTCGGCGTGGCGGGGGCCCGCGGGGTGGACGTTCACATCCGCTCCGGTGCGCTCACGCCGAGGATGCCCAGCCCGTTGGCGATCACCTGGCGAGTGGCCTGACACAGCGCCAGCCGCGCCGCGTGCAGATCACCCGGATCCTCGTCGCCTTGGGGCAGCACTCGGCAGCTGTCGTAGAACCGGTGGTAATCGCCGGCCAGGTCTTCGAGGTAGCGGCAGACCCGGTGCGGTTCCCGCAGTGCGGCAGCGGTTTCCAGCACCCGCGGGAACTCCCCGAGGTTGCGGATCAGCGCGCCTTCCTTGTCGTGGCTGAGCAGCCCGAGGTTGGCGGTGTCGGGTGCCAGGCCCAGTTCGGCGGCGTTGCGGGCCAGCGCCGAGAGCCGCGCGTGCGCGTATTGCACGTAGTAGACCGGGTTTTCGTTGCTCGCCGAGGACCACAGCGCCAGGTCGATGTCGATGGGAGTGTCCACCGAGGAACGGGTCAGGCTGTAGCGGGCGGCGTCCACGCCGATGGCCTCGACCAGATCGTCGAGGGTGATGACGGTGCCGGCACGCTTGCTCATCTTGACCGGCTGGCCGTCACGGACCAGATTGACCATCTGGCCGATCAGCACCTCGACGGTGGCCGGGTCGTCCCCGAATGCGGCGGCGGCGGCCTTGAGCCGGGCGATGTAGCCGTGGTGGTCGGCGCCGAGCATGTAGATGCACAGGTTGAAGCCACGCTCGCGCTTGTCCAGGTAGTAGGCCAAGTCGCCGGCGATGTAGGCGGGCTTGCCGTCGCTCTTGATGACGACGCGGTCCTTGTCGTCGCCGTAGGCGCTGGTGCGCAGCCAGGTGGCGCCGTCTTTTTCGTAGATGTTGTCGTTGGCGCGCAGCCGCTCGATGGCCTGCTCGACGCGGCCGGAGGTGTGCATCGAGTCTTCGTGGGTGAAGACGTCGAAGTCGGTGCCGAACTCGTGCAGCGACTTCTTGATGTGGGTGAACATCAGGTCGACGCCGATCTCGCGGAATGTCTCTTGCGCGTCCGGACTGGTCAGGGCGTCGGGGGCCTTGACCTGGATTTGGGCCGCGATATCGGTGATGTAGGCGCCGGCGTAGCCGTCTTCGGGGGCGGGCTCGCCCTTGGCGGCGGCGATCAGCGAGTTGGCGAACCGGTCGATCTGGGCGCCGTGGTCGTTGAAGTAGTACTCGCGGGTGACCGCGGCACCCTGGGTGCTCAGCAGCCGGCCCAGCGCGTCGCCGACCGCGGCCCAGCGGGTGCCACCGATGTGGATGGGGCCGGTGGGGTTGGCCGAGACGAACTCCAGGTTGACGTTGAGACCGTCGAACTCGCGGGAGTGGCCGTAGTTCTCTGCGGCGGCGATGACGTTGGCGACCACGGCACCCTGCGCGGAAGCCTCGATGCGTAGGTTCACAAAGCCCGGCCCGGCGATCTCGGCCGCGGCGATCCCGTCGGCCTGCGCCAGTGCTTCGGCCAGCCACTCGGCCAGCTCACGCGGGTTGACACCCACCTTCTTGCCCAGCTGCAGCGCCAGGTTGGTGGCGTAATCACCGTGTTCGGGGTTGCGCGGCCGCTCGACTGTCACCGTCGCGGGCAGCGCGGCGGTGTCCAGGTCGTGCTCGGCCAGCACCGCTGCGGCGGTGTTCTTGAGCAATTCGGCCAGATCGGCGGGGGTCACGAGGCCCCATCCTATGGTCTGACGTGGTCAGGCCCCGAATCCGTCCGGTTCTTAAGTCCGGCCATTGATGCGCTAGTCTGTCAAAGCCCACATGGCGCCGCATCACGCGAGCGCCCCCGTAGCTCAGGGGATAGAGCGTCTGCCTCCGGAGCAGAAGGCCGCAGGTTCGAATCCTGCCGGGGGCACCCATCTACCAGGCCTGTATCGGGTTCGACGCTTCCGGTTCCCAGTGAATTTCGCAAACCGCGGTTCACTTATACGCTCTGCCCATGACCACTCCCGTGTTGCGGGTCTCCCCGGTCAGCCTTCGCGCGCTGGCGCAGCGCTGTTCAGTGCTGTCTGGTCATGTCACACCGGCTTTGCCGACAACGGCGGTGCCTCGGTGGCAGTCCAGCGGCGCTGCCTCCAACACTGTCAACACCGGCGCCAGCGCAGCGGCTGCCGCGATGCGCACACGGATGACCGCCGACTCGACAAAGCTCGCCGCCGCGGCCGACGAGTATGTGGCGATGGACAACGAGGGTGCCGCCGCCCTGACAGCGGTCCCCCAGCGTGATGCTGGCCTCCCGCCCTTGGCCCCGCTCTCCGGCACCGACGGCGGCGCGGGTGCGGCCGGGATGGGCGAGTAACCCGCGATGACCTATCCGACGTTGACCGAGATCGAGGACGCCGATTGGGATTTCCTGACCATCAACGCAACCGCCTGGGCCTCCCCCGCCGACACCTGGGAAGCCTCGTTCACCGAGGTCCGCGAGGCCTCAAAGACCCCTGGCGGGACCCCCTGAACCGGCGCCGGAGCTGAGGCCTTTCAACACCGCACCGCCGCCGATGTGGTCACCGTCCACGGCCCCGCAGACATGCTGCGCCGCGCCGCCGATATTGCCGCCCGCGCCGCACAGGCCCAACAAGGCAACAAGGCTGCTGTACTCGAAGCCATCGGCCTCGCCGAACGCGACGAATACCGAGTCGGCGACGACTACTCCGTCACCGACACCTGGGCCTACTACACTTCAGCGGCCGAGCAGGAGGCACGCGAGTTCGCGGCTGAGCGGCATCGGGCGTTCATCAGATCTCGGGCCGACAATCTGGTCCATCACGAGCAGGAGATAGGCCGCCAACTCAGCACCGCCACCGCAGGACTGCGCGCCTTCAGCTTCGGCGAAGACGGCGCTGACGGCGGGGCAGGCGGCAACGGGCGTCCGCATGTTCCGGCGCCAGTCGACGCCGACCCGTCCGATGCAGCGCGGCGGCGTGATCAGGCGATTGCCGAGGATCCCGCTGCCGACCCCACGGCACGCCGGCTGGCTCAGGAACGTCTCGATGATTTCCGGAATTCGGAGTTCATCGGCCCGCTACCAGCCGATCCAGTTCTGGGCGGCGACGCGCGCACCCGCGCCCAAGCCAGACGGCAGCTTCAGGCTTTCCTGGAATCTGGTCAGGCCTATCCAGACCGACCACCGCTGACACCCGATGAAGCAACCCGAATGCTTGATAGGTGCGAATCCCAGGCCCGGGAATTGGTGCTTGGCAGCTTCGCCAATCAGCTGAAGTCGGCGGGGGTCTCGCCGGCCGGTGTCCGGCAAGCGCTCGATGAGGTGCACAGCGGCAAGTCGCCCCGGCAGCTGCTCCACGACGCGGGCTCTGGCATATCGAGCGGGGTCGGCGGTCTGGGCAGCGGCCTGGGTTCGCAGGCAAACGCCCTCCCCCAGGGCAAGCATTGGGGCGAAGCTCAAGTGTGGTCGAAGGCGGATGTCGATGCCCTCAAGACGCTGGGTAAACGGCTGTCCGTGGCCGGAATTGGCCTGGACGCGGCCGCGACCATCGATAACATCGTCCTCGGTTCCGAAACAGGTGAGGAGCTCGCCAAGTTCGGTGGACGCAGCCTCGGCTCATGGGGCGGAGGCTTCATCGCCGGGGCGGCATGGGGTTCATGGGTGGGGCCAGAGGGCACTGTAATTGTCGGCCTTCTCGGCGCTGCGGCAGGCGGGTTGGGAGGGGAAAAGCTAGTGGAGTGGGCTATCGGCAAATGACGGTAAGCAATCTGTCTTTTGGGGTCATCATCCTGTGCCTTGTCGGGGGATTCACACTCTCGTTCCTCAAGATCAGCACCAGCGCCCAGCGGCGCATCTACTGGACCCTCGCTTGCACAGCGGGCGTCTCTGGCATCTTCCTGAAATATCCCAGCTGGGACGACGCAGTAGCGCTAGGACTATTTCCCCTCGTGACGATGGCGTTTATAGCCTACGTAGCCACTCCCTACATCAAGATCCGCGGAAGAATCTATGCGCTGACGATCACAGACCCCGATCCCGAAGATGCTCCTGCAACAACCGATTCCACGCGGCAGGAGATCGACCTCCATCCCGACTCCTACAGCGGGCTCCTCACCGCCACAACCATGTGGTGGCTCTTCTTGATTCCGTCGGTAATCGCCACGGGGCACGTCTACTTGATCATTATCGGCAAGGGGGAATCATGGGCCGCGATCATGAGCGTCACCTTTCTTGCCCTCCTGATTGCCGGAACCGCATACGGCGACGCCAGCTGGCGCTACCCGATAGCACGCGGACAATACGTGCAGTTCGTCGTCAACACAGTCATCACCGCCGGTGTTTTTTACTTCTTATACGTGGCCGCCTACTACGCCGGCCGACGCCACCCCATCCGACGCGAACAGTCGATGGAATATCGGGTACACCCGCGCCACAGGGAGCTGGACAGCTGATACCGCCGCATTGGCAGCCGCTCTGCTCCAGCGAGGAGCGAAGAACCCCGCGGTGGTTCCGCTCGATCGGGGTGAGCTTGCCGAGCGCGCGTCGGCCCGGCAGCGTTGGTGGTGGGTCCCCTCGACTTGCTCCACCGACGACAGTCAGCCCAACAGCGCAGGCAGGGGAACGTGCATCAAGCAGCATGCCGCACGGAGCAATTCAGCTTCCGATGCTGTCACGATGCCGTCGTGCAGCACCGATTCCACCATCGCTTCGACGAGTGCCTGCTTCGCCCTCGGATCCAAGGCGTCGAGGGCGGCCCAGCCTTCGTCGAGGGTCTGTTGCCAGCTCAACCGGCGCGGGTTCTCGAGCCTGGCGGTATCACCGTAAAGTCGTTGCAGCGCAATGTCCAAAGTCTGTGTCGCCACGTTTTGGTCGGCGCCCCCGGCGACCGCGAGAGTCGCCAGCAGGGTCGTCACCACCGGGCGCACACCGGTGAGCGAATCGCTGCCCACCTTGCTTCTGCGAGCCGGGTCGTTGGTGTCGAGTAGGTAAACCCAGACCAGGCGGGTCAGGCAGTATTCGAACATCGTCACCTTCTCGTCGGCGACGGCGAGCGCATTGAGCACCGCGATGAGCGCGTCCTGTTCGGCACGAGAGTGGGTGGCGATCTGCGGCAAGGCCAGCGCGACGACCGGGAGCCGAAGTTCGCGCGGCAGCGCGCGCATCCGGTCGGCGAGCGCGGAGGCTTCCCGTGCCTGCGTCGGCCCCAGAAGCTCGGTCACCGAGGCAAGCTGGCGGGCGTGCAGACCCCCGCTCGACGGTGCCAGGAGCAACGCGATGACGGCCGCGGGGGCCGTGGTGGGCTGGCTGGCCAGCGCGCGGACATCGTCAGGAATCCGCGCATGCAGAGCCGCGCCGTACTTCAGGTCGGCCGGAGTGAAGGTGCCTGCGCGAGCCACGACTTGCTCGGGGCTGGTGCGCCAGCCGGCATCGGAGACTTGCTCTGGTGCGGGGGTCTGACGGCCGAGCGCCGTTGCGGCGGGGGCGAAACCTGCGGCGACGTCCTCGGCCAGGCCGTCGGGTGCCTGATTGGCGTACCGCTGCTGCAGTTCGGCGATTTCGCCGGGGTCGAAGGTGGGGTTGAGCGCCCTGATCCGGTCCGTGAGGGGCGGATGCGTCGCGAACAACGACGCGAATGACCGTCGCGCGCCCTCTCCGAACAGCATGTGGCTGACCTCGGCGGCATTGCGGGAGTCGCGCAGCCGCGAACCGGTCGGTATGCCGCCGATCTTCTTCAGCGCGCCTTCGAGGCCGTCGGTCTGGCGCGTGAACTGCACCGCCGACGCGTCGGCCAGCCACTCCCGTTGCCGTGCGACCGCGGCCTTGATCACGTTGGCGAAGAACACGCCGACGTAGCCGAGCACCATCATCGCAAACGCGAACGCAAGGAGGGGAAGCGCGCGTTTGCCGTCGCTCCCGCGGCCGCCGACCTGCAGCATGCGCAGGCCGATCATTCCGATCAGCAAGATTCCGCTGAGCAGCCCGATGAGTCGAATGTTCAGCCGCATATCACCGTTGAGGATGTGGCTGAACTCGTGAGCGATGACACCCTGTAATTCATCACGGTTGAGTTGTGCCAGGGCGCCGCCTGTCACCGCGATCGCAGCATCGGCCGGTGTGAAACCTGCGGCGAAAGCGTTGATTCCGGGTTCACCCGGCATGACGAACAGACGTGGCGCAGGCACGCCGGACGCCAGCGACATCTCCTCGACGATGTTGACGTACCTACGCAACTGCGGGTCGGTCGTCGTCGGGTCCACGGGCACCGCGCCGACGGCCGCGGCGACAGCAGCGCCCCCCTTGCGCAGCGAAATTGTCTTGAACAACGTTCCCCCTGCGATGATCACGAGCGTGATCGCGGTGACGACGATGACGATCGCCAGAATCGATGATGAATCGATTCCGCCGTAATCCTTTGAGAGATAGAGCATCGCAATCACCGCGGCGGCATCGATCGCCGCGACCAACGCCATCACCGCGGCCCCGAAGAGCAGCACCAGCTTCAGCGTGGTTCCCTTGGCGGCCCGCTGATGCTCGAAGAAGTTCATGGCCGCCGGTCGGTCAGAACTGAACCTTCGGCGCGTCCCGCATCTCCGGTTGCTCCGGCGGGATCTCGAGCAGGGCGGCCGGCGCAAAGTTGAACATGCCGGCATAGACATTGCCGGGGAACGTCTCGCGCCGGTTGTTGTAGTTCATCACCGCGTCGTTGTAGGCCTGGCGGGCGAACGCGACCTTGTTTTCGGTGGAGGTCAGTTCCTCCGACAGTTGCATCATGTTCTGGTTCGCCTTGAGGTCGGGATACTGCTCGACCACCAGGTTGAGCCGGCTCAGCGCGCCGTCGAGCGCCTGCTGCCCCTGCGCCAACTGCTGCATCGCCGCCGGGTCACCGGGATTGGCCTGGGCGGCGGCAAGGCCGTTCATCGCGGCGCCACGCGCATTGACGACCGCCTCCAGGGTCTGGCGCTCATGCGCCATGTACGCCTTGGCGGTTTCGATCAGGTTGGGAATGAGGTCGAAGCGACGCCGCAACTGAACGTCGATCTGGGCGAAGGCGTTCTTGTACGCGTTGCGCGCCCGAACCAGGCCGTTGTAGCCCGCGATCACGAGCACCGTGAGGAGCAGGAATATGGCTACAACGACGATGATTCCTGTGGTGAGCCCCATGAGGCATACCTCCAAAGAGTCGGCCTTGCCGCGGTTTGCGCGGTTTTCGGCGAAGCGTAACCGCTGAAAAGGCCAGCGCAGGTCCGTTCGGAGGCTTCACCGTTTCGCCCGCCGCTACGGGCTTCCACTGAGTACGGCGGCCACCAGCGGTCAACCCCTCCGGATGCGGCCCTTGCGCCGCGGCTACGGAGTGCCGCCGGCACCGCCTGGACTGCCGCCGACGCCCTTGCCGACCATCTCGGCCTTCCCCGCAATCACGGCGCCCCCGTCGGGCACCTCGACAAACCCGCTGAACCTGATAAAAAGCTATGGGTCCGTCGACGCGGCGCGCATCAGGGAAATCCCTTGCAATTCCGGGCGGATGCCCTGTGTTCTCTGGGCATCAGCTGCCAAAGAGGTGCACGTTCCTTTCGCGCACAGCGCAAATCGGCCCGGGATGCGCCGTTCGAAACTAAGGTCGGCTAAGTGACAATTCGCCTTGGCTTCCAGATTCCCGACTTCTCCTACGGCACCGACGTTTCGGAGCTGTTCCCCACCGTCATCGCACAGGCCCGCGAGGCCGAGGCCGCCGGGTTCGACGCGGTCTTCGTGATGGACCACTTCTATCAACTGCCCATGCTGGGCTCCCCCGATCAGCCGATGCTCGAGGCCTATACCGCTCTGGGCGCGCTGGCGACCGCGACGCAGCAGGTGCAGCTGGGCACGCTGGTCACCGGCAACACCTACCGCAACCCGGCGCTGCTGGCCAAGATCATCACCACGCTCGATGTGGTCAGTGCCGGCCGCGCCATCCTGGGCATCGGCACTGGCTGGTTCGAGCTCGAACACGACCAGCTGGGCTTCGAATTCGGTACCTTCACCGACCGCTTCAACCGGCTCGACGAGGCGCTGCAGATCATCCTGCCGATGATCAAGGGCGAGCGACCCACATTCGAAGGTAAGTGGTACCGCACCCAAGAGGCGATGGCCGAACCCCGCTTCCGCGACCACATTCCGCTGCTGATCGGCGGCAGCGGCGAGAAGAAGACAATCCCGTTGGCCGCGCGTCACTTCGACCACCTCAACCTCATCACCGGGTTCGACGAGGTCCGCGCGAAGATGGACGCGGTGCGGCGCAGCTGCGACGAGGTGGGCCGCGACCCGGCGACCCTGGAGACCACCATGCTGCTCACCGCCCTGGCCGGCGAGGGCGTGACCACCGATCAGATTCCCGCCGCAATGAGTCAGCGGATGGTGGCCGGCAGCCCCGAATCGATCGCCGAGCAGATCAAGACCAAGGTGCTCGATGCGGGTGTCGGTGGGGTCACCATGAACATCCCCGGCTACACCCCCGGGGTGATCACCAAGGTGGGTGCGGCGTTGCGCGCGGTGCTCGACGCCTGACGATAGGTGAGGTCAACCATCAAAGTTGACTCCACTTAGTTCACTAAGTGAACTTAAGCACCGGAGCCGATCCACGGATTGATGCATTAGCATCAGATGTATGCGCACCACATTGTCTATCGATGATGACGTGCTGTTGGCGGTCAAGGAGCGGGCACACCGCGAGCGGCGCCCAGTGGGCGAAGTGCTCTCCGAGTTGGCCAGGCAGGCGCTGACCAGGCACGACACCTCGATGCAGGAGTCCGAGTCGTTCCACGGCTTCGCTCCGCTACCGCACCGCGGCACCGCGGTTTCCAATGCCCTCATCGACCGACTTCGCGACGAAGAGGGCGTCTGAATCAGATGCGGTCATTGCTGGACGTCAATGTGCTGTTGGCGCTGCTCGACCGCGATCACGTCGACCACGAACGGGCACGGTCGTGGCTGGACACCGAGATCGGCCACGGCTGGGCATCGTGCGCGATCACCCAGAACGGCTTCGTGCGCATCATCAGCCAGCCCCGATATCCGAATCCGGTCACGCCCAACTACGCCATCGGCATGTTGGTTCAGGCCACGGGGACCCGCTACCACCAGTTCTGGACCTGCGCGGTGAGCCTTCTCGATGCCGGCGTTGTCGATCCCGCCCGGGTGCACAGCTCCAAACAGGTCACCGACGCGTACTTGCTGGCACTGGCCGTCGCCAACAACGGCAGATTCGTCACGTTCGATCAATCGATCGCTCTGACAACGGTTTCCGGTGCCGAAGATCGACACCTGACGATCCTTTGAGCCGCTACCCCAGCACCGTGTGCATCAGCATCACGTCGTAGGCGTTCCACAGCGACAGCGTGAAGTACACGTCCTTGCCGGTCGACCACGGGTGCACGTAGGGCGCGTAGATGCCGCCGGGGATCTGGCCGGTGGGGATCAGCGTCTGCTCGGCGCTCCACGGCCCCTGCGGGGTGGGCGCGGTGCGGGCCACCACGTCATTGCCGCCGTTGCCGTACAGCGCCAGGTACTGGCGCAGGTAGGTGTTGTACTGCACCGACATCTCGCCCACCGGGCCGGGGATCACCGGCGTGGCCGCAGCCGGGTTGGCCAGCACCCAGGATCCGCTGTCGCCATTCCAGTACTGGTACTTGGTCAGGTCGGGAATGGCGCGCTCGGGCACCCGCGACAAATACGCCGAGCCGCCACGACCGGACGGCGTTCCGTAGGAGTACAGGTAGCCGTCGTTGCCCCGCAGGAATGCGCCCATCTGGAATTTCTCGTTACCGGGGACGAAACGCGCCCGCGGAACGTTCTCCGGCGACGTCGAGCGCACGGTGCCGGGATAGACGCCCCACGTTTCGCCGTTGTCGTTGGAAACCGCGATCGCCGAATAGTTGGTGGACCACTCGCCGTCGCGGCCCCACTGCTTGATGGACATGAAGTTCATGTACTGGTTGCCGGCGATCCCGATCGCGGCGGTGGGGATCATGCCCTCCTGCTGCGGCGCCAGTTGCACCGCGGGCAGTATCTGCTTGGAGAAATTCGCCTGCCGCAGTGGCGATCCCGAGTACTTGTTGCCCACTGCTCCGGGGCCGATGGTGATGCCGTCGGCGAGATTGTTGTCATTGCTGCGGAACAGCACGTTCTGTCGCCACTGCTTGCCCTGGATACGGCAGTAGCCGAAGGTGTCGCCGAACGCGTAGAGGATCTGGCGGTTGGCGGGATCGCCGTTGTCCCAGGGAATTCCGAGGTCGGTGCCGGAGATGCCGAAGCGTTGCAGGGTCTGGTTGGGGCTGTTGGGCCCGGTCATCCACTCCACCAGCGACGTCTGGGCTCCGGCAATAGCGCCACCGGGATCGGCCGTCGACAACCCCGGATCTGCTCCGGGCACCGGGACGGGCTGGACGGGTTGGGCGACGTCCGGCACGGCTTGGCCACCGGGATTGGGCTGCGGGGGTACCACCGCGGCCTGCTGCCGAATGGTGCCGTTGGGGTTGATCAGCGCGGCGATCAGCGGGCCCAGTTTGGGCAACGGCGCTTGATCATTGGTACCGCGGGGACGGCGCCCGGTGGGCAGCTGACCGGCTCCGGTGGTCGGCGAGCCCGGTGGCGGATCGATATTGGCTTCGGGGGCGTTGCAGGTGGCCGCGCTCGCCGGCGCGAACTCGCTGGCGGCGACCATCCCCAGGACGACGACTGGCACCATTGCCGCCGAGACGATTCGACGTGTCGCCGACATGTCACACCTTTCCCAGGACCCGCTCCCGGGCCTCGCACCACTGTGACGATAGTGATTTCTAGGACTGGTGTGGCTGCCGGAGGACGATAGAGACGCTTCCGTGACGGTGTCGCAACCAGCGGATCGCCCGCTCAGCCGGCCCGGTTGACCTCGGCGACCACATCGGCCACGCAGCGCAGTTGGCCCAGGTCAGAGCTGGTCGGGATCAGATGCACCTCATCGGTGCCCACCGCCGCAAAGCGTTGCAGCACCTGCGCCAGCTCGTCCTCGCTGCCGGCCCAGCCGGTGCTCGGGGCCATCGCCTCGACATACTCGGCGGGAATCCAGTTCATGTAGCGCAGCAGGTGCCGACGCACCTGATCGCGGGCCTCGTCACGGTCCCCCAGCGCGAACCAGAACGACGTCGCCAGATGTGGCTTGGCCCGGCCCGCCTGCTGCCAGGCGTCGCGGGCGACGTCGAACAGGTCGTTCTGCTTGGCGACATCCAGGTCCATGGTGATGCCGGCCAGTCCTTCGGCCCAGGTCGCCGCGCTACGCAACGTCTTGGGGCCGATGGTGCCGACCAGCAGTGGCGGCCCGCCGGGTTGGGTGGGCGCCGGTCCGACCGGCAGCACCGACTCGGTGAGCTTCTCGCCGGCCCAGACGCGCCGCATGATCGCCACCGCGGCAGCCAACTCGCCCATCTTCTGCCTCGCCGGATCGGCGCCGACCGCCCGGTAGTCCTCGTCCCGGCCGCCGATGCCGAGCCCGACGGTAAGCCGGCCGCCGCTGAGCAGGTCGGCGGTGGCCAGCGCTTTGGCGAGCATGACCGGGTCATGCAGTTGCGGGACGATCACCGTGGTCACCAGCCGCACCCGCTCGGTCCAGGCCGACAGCGCACCCAGCAGGGTCAGGCTGTCGGGGTTGGTGAAAGCGATCCGCTCGCCCCAGCACAACGACGCGAACGGCCCGTCGTCGATCGCTCGCGCCCAGTCCCGCAACAGCGTTGCGTCGAGGTCCGGTTCCATCACGGGCATGGTCATTCCCACCTGCATGACCGCGATTGTGGCATGGGCGGCCTACACGGCCGACACTTGAGCAATGGGCATTTCGTTCAACCACACCATCGTGGCCGCGCACGACAAGCAGGCATCGGCAGCGTTTCTGGCCGAGCTGTTCGGACTGCCGGCACCGCAGCCGTTCGGCCACTTCCAGGTCGTCGCACTCGATCACCAGGCCAGCCTCGATTACGCCGACGTGCCCGACGGCGAGGAGATCCGGCCGCAGCACTACGCGTTCTTAGTCTCCGAGTCCGACTTCGACGCGATCTACGCCAAGATCTGCGAGCGCGGGCTGGAGCACTGGGCCGATCCGCGCGGTGAACGCCCGGGCGAGATCAACCACAACGACGGCGGACGCGGGGTGTATTTCCGCGATCCCGGCGGTCACTACCTGGAGATCCTGACCCGGCCGTACGGCTCGGGCTAGCGAGGCTCGACGCAGGAGAGCCGACGATGGACCGCCGAATCAGCCCGGCGGTTAGCGAGGCTCGACGCAGGAGAGCCGACGCTGGACCGCCGAATCAACTGGGCGAATGGCCACGCTGGCGCTCCTGGGTGCGGTAATCGGTGGCGAGTTCGGCGACATGCGCCGGCAACTCACCGCCCGCCACGTCGGCCAGGCTGGTCTGCTCGAGCACCGAGCGCATGCTGGCCCGCAACGCCCGCCACACGTCGGTCAGCGCGGCGGTCGGCCCGGCGTAGGGCAGATCGCCCAGACCGATGTCGCGCACACTGGCCAGCGGGCCGTCGATGCAGCGCAACACGTCGGCGACGCTGATCGCGGTGGCCGCCCGGGCCAGTTCGTAGCCGCCGTCGCGGCCGCGCTGGCTGCGCACCAGCCGGTCGGTGCGCAGATCCGACAAGATGTCGACCAAAAACTGCGCCGGAATACCCTGCGCGGCCGCTATTTCGTCGGTCTTGACCAGGGCGCCGGGCTCGGCGGTGGCCAGTTGGACCATCGCTCGCACCGCGTACTCCGCCTTGGCCGACATGCGCATTGCGAGCATTCTTCCATCTGGCGGCTCAGCTGATCGCTGCGAGCACCTCTTGGGCGTATTCGGGCCGGCACACCACCAGATCGGGAAGCAGCGGGTCCGCCCGGTTGTAGACCAGCGGTGAACCGTCGATGCGTGAGGTGTGCAGGCCCGCGGCCCGGGCTACCGCCACCGGGGCGGCCGAGTCCCATTCGTACTGTCCGCCGGCGTGCACGTAGACATCGGTGGTGCCCGCCACGACGGAGGCCACCTTCACCCCCGCCGAGCCCATCGGTATCAGCACGCCGTCGAGTCGCTCGCGAACCGCTTCGGCGATCGCGGGCGGACGGCTGCGCGACACCGCGATGCGGGGCGCGCCGGCGTACGCGGGCGGAGCGGCCACCGTCGGGGTGGCCAGCGTGCTGCCCCGTGCGGGCAGGGCCACCGCCCCGGCGGACAACTCGCCGGACTGCCACAGCGCCACGTGCACGGCCCAGTCGTCCCGGCCGAGTTCGCTGAACTCGCGGGTGCCGTCCAGCGGGTCGACGATCCACACCCGTTCAGCGCTGAGCCGGACCGGATTGTCGGCGCCCTCCTCGGACAGCACCGCGTCGTCGGGCCGCTCGCCGGCCAGCGCGGCCATCAGGAAGTCGTGCGAGCGCTGGTCGCCGGCCGCCTTCCGTTCCGCCTCAGTCGCATCGGCCAGCTCCTCGCGGACCCGCAACAGCAGCCGGCCCGCCTCGGCGGCCAGGTGCGCAGCCAGCTGGTGATCGTTCACTTGCGGGAGTCGATCGCCGCGATCACCTGGCGGGCCTGCTCGTCGACGCTGTTCTTCGAGCTCAGCCGCACGTCGGGATTCCGCGGCCGCTGATAGGGGCTGTCGATACCGGTGAAGTGCGTGATCAGCCCGGCGCGCGCTTTCGCGTAGAGCCCCTTGGGGTCACGCTGCTCGCACTCCTCCAGCGAGGTGTCGCAGAACACCTCGACGAAGTCGAACCCGGCGTCGGTGTGCACCTGGCGGGCCAGCTGGCGGTGCTCGATCAGCGGGCTGATCGCCGGCACCAGCACGATCTGGCCGGAGTCGGCCAGCAAGGTGGCCACGTGTGCCAGCCGGCGCAGGTTCTCGGCACGGTCGGCCATCGAGAAGCCCAGGTCGGCATTGAGGCCGTGCCGCAGGTTGTCGCCGTCGAGAACGTAAGCCGGCGTTCCCCTTTCGAGCAACAGCTGTTCGACGCGCATCGCCACCGAGGACTTGCCCGCGCCGGACAGCCCGGTCAGCCAGACGGTTCGGCCCTTCGACAACCGGTCCGTCGCGGTGACCAGCGACTCGTGCCGCACGGTGTTGGGGCTCGCCGTGCGCGGTGACACGTCGCGCAGCACCATGCCGGCGGCCACGGTCCCGTTGGTCGCCTGGTCGATCAGGATGAACGAGCCGGTGGCGTCGTTGCGGGTGAACTCGTCGAGCATCAGCGGCACCTGCGAGCGCAGCGAGACGCGGCCGAGTTCGTTGAGTTTCAACGTGTTCGCGTCTTTGTCGCGGTGCAAGGTGTTGACGTCGAGGCGGTAGTCCAGCGCCATCACCTTCACCCGGGTGGTCCGGGTGGTGTGCTTGATGATGTAGTCATTGCCCGGCTGCAGCGTCGCACCGTCGGCCATCCAGCAGACCGTGGCGTCGAAGTCCTGAACGACCCGGGGCTGGTTGTTGGTGCGGGCGATCATGTCGCCGCGGGAGATGTCGATGTCGTCGGTGAGGCTCACCGAGACCGCCATCGGCGGAAACGCTTCGGCCACTGCGCCGGTCGGCCCCTCGATCGCGGCGATCCGGCTCGGCTTGCCCGAGGGCAGCACCACGACGTCGTCGCCGGGCCGCAGCACACCGCTGGCCACCGTGCCGGCGTAGCTGCGGTGATCGGCGTGCTCGTGGGTCTGCGGGCGGATCACGTACTGCACCGGGAACCGCACGTCGACCAGGTTGCGGTCACCGGCGATGTAGACGTCTTCAAGGTGCGACAGCAGCGCAGGACCGTCATAGTAGGGCGTCTTGTCCGACTTGGTCACCACGTTGTCGCCGAGCAGCGCCGACATCGGGATGGTCGTCACGTCGTGTACGTCCAGGCGGGTGGCGAACGAGTGGAAGTCGTCGCGGATCGCCTCGAATTTCTCGGCGTCCCAGTCGATCAGGTCCATCTTGTTGACCGCCAGCACAATGTGGCGAATCCCCAGCAGCGACGCCAGGAAGGTGTGCCGGCGAGACTGCTCCTGCAGCCCGTGCCGCGCGTCGACCAGCACGATCGCCAGCTGGGCGGTCGAAGCACCGGTCACCATGTTGCGGGTGTACTGGATGTGCCCCGGGGTGTCGGCGATGATGAATTTCCGCTTGGGCGTTGCGAAGTAGCGGTAGGCGACATCGATGGTGATGCCCTGCTCGCGCTCGGCGCGCAGCCCGTCGGTCACCAGGGCCAGGTCGGTGTAGTCGTTGCCGCGCTCCCGGGAAGTGCGCTCGACCGAGGCCAGCTGGTCTTCCATGACGGCCTTGGAGTCGAACAGCAACCGTCCGATCAGCGTGGACTTGCCGTCGTCGACCGATCCGGCAGTAGCGATTCGAAGCAATGTGGTTGCCGCACCCATCAGAAATACCCCTGCCGCTTGCGGTCTTCCATGCCTGCTTCGGAGATCCGGTCATCGGCGCGAGTCGCCCCGCGCTCGGTCAGTCGTGACACTGCGGTCTCCTCGATCACCTCTTCGACGGTGGCCGCCGTGGATTCCACGCAGCCCGTGCAGGTGACGTCACCGACGGTGCGGAACCGGACCCGCGTCTCGAACGCCTCTTCGCCGTCGGCGGGGCGCAGGAACTCGTGGTCGGCCAGCAGCATGCCGTCGCGCCTGAACACCTTGCGCTGGTGCGCGAAATAGATGGAGGGCAGAGCGATCTCCTCGACACCGATGTAGGACCAGATGTCGAACTCGGTCCAGTTCGACAGCGGGAACGCCCGGATGTGTTCGCCGGCCCGATGCCGGCCGTTGTAGAGATTCCACAGCTCGGGCCGTTGCGCCTTGGGGTCCCACTGGCCGAACTCGTCGCGGAAGCTGAACACCCGCTCCTTGGCGCGGGCCTTCTCCTCGTCGCGGCGGGCGCCGCCGAACGCGGCGTCGAACTTGTTCTCACTGATCGCCCGCAGCAGGGTGACCGTCTGCAACGGGTTGCGCGACGGCCCGTCGTCCACCACGCGTCCGGCGTCGATGTCATCTTGCACCGAGGCCACCACCAGCCGGACCCCGGTCTGCGCGACGAGCTCGTCGCGCGCGGCGATGACCTCATCGAAGTTGTGACCGGTGTCGACGTGCATCACCGGGAAGGGCAGCCGGCCCGGCGCGAACGCCTTGACGGCCAGGTGCAGCATGACGATGGAGTCCTTGCCGCCGGAGAACAGCAGCACCGGACGCTCGAACTCCGCCGCCACCTCCCGAATGATGTGGATGGCCTCGGCCTCCAGGGTGCGCAGATGCGTGAGCTGGTAGTGCCCGACGGTGGTGGCCTCGGGGGGCGCGGTGACGTTACTGGTCATGACTTCCTTGCCAGGGATACCCGATAATCTTGGTGAGACTTACCATATTTGTTGGTTATAGCTGGCTATGCAACCAGCCGGCCCGCGCTGCTGTCAATGTGATCTGCTCGTCCAGGACCCCTCCCCCGGCCCCTTTCCCCCGCGCGAGGCTGCGTCGGGTACCGCCATGCACGCCGACGGAAAGGGGCCGGCCGACGCTAGAGGGTGACTTCGTCGAGCTTGCCGGTGGCGACGTCGAAGACGAACCCGCGCAGCGAGGTGGTCTGGGTGATGAACGGGCTGGCCTTGATCCGGCGCAGCGACTGACGAACATCCTCGACCGGGTCGGGGAACGCCTCGGCCGACCACGTCGGGCGGATACCGGTCTCTTCCAGGATGGAACGCTTGAAGTCGTCGTCGGTGAAGGTCAGCATCCCGCAGTCGGTGTGGTGGATCAGGATGATCTCGCGAGTGCCCAACAGCCGTTGGCTGATCGCCAGGGAGCGGATCGCGTCCTCGGAGATGACACCCCCGGCGTTGCGGATGGCATGCGCCTCGCCCTCGTTGAGGCCAAGCACCCGATAGACGTCCAGACGCGCATCCATGCAGGCGACGATCGCGACGTGCTTGCTCGGCGGCATGGGCAGCGGGCCGGTGAAGGTCTTCGCATATTCGGCGTTGTTGGCCAGGTAGTCATCGGTGACGGTCACAGGTCTTCTCCTCTGTCGCGGTGCAGCGAAGCCTAGTGAAGGCGCCCCCGGATTTCACGGATAAAAATCACGCAGAAATCCTCCCACCGCGGCGCCTGACCCGCCGCGGTGGCGCGTGGATGCACAGCGTGCCCCGGTGTGTCGCGGACAGACATGCACGCTGTCGACGCCGGGGCACCCTCTACCCTTTTGGCCATGACGCGGTTTCTGGCCGGCCGGGCGCTGAACTACCTGGTGCTGCTGGGCCTCGCCTCGTTTCTAACCTTCTGCCTGACCTCGTTGGCGTTCGCGCCGCTGGACAGCCTCATGCAACGCAATCCGCGTCCGCCGCAGGCCGTGATCGACGCCAAGGCCGCCGAGCTGGGCCTGGACAAGCCGATTCCGCTGCGCTACGCGCACTGGGCCACCCACGCCGTGCGTGGCGACTTCGGCGTCACGGTCACCGGCCAGCCGGTCTCCGAGGAACTGGGCCGGCGCGTCGGGGTCAGCCTGCGCCTGCTGGTCGTCGGTTCACTGGCCGGCACCGCGATCGGCGTCGTGGCCGGCGCGTGGGGGGCAGTACGCCAATACCGCCTGTCGGACCGGGTCATCACCATGGCGGCGCTGCTGGTGCTCTCGGTACCGACCTTCGTTTTGGCCAACCTGGTGATCCTCAGCGCCCTGCGGGTCAACTGGGCGCTGGGCGCCCAACTGTTCGACTACACCGGCGAGACCTCCCCCGGGCTGGTCACCGGCTTCTGGCCCGGGCTGGCCGATCGATTGCAGCACCTGGTGTTGCCGTCGTTGACCCTGGCGCTGGGGGCCGCCGCCAGCTTCAGCCGCTACCAGCGCAACGCGATGCTCGACGTACTCGGCCAGGACTTCATCCGCACCGCACGGGCCAAGGGGCTGACCCGCCGGCGCGCGCTGTTCAAACACGGGCTGCGCACCGCGCTGATCCCGATGGCCACACTGTTCGCCTACGGGGTGGCCGGCCTGGTCACCGGCGCGGTGTTCGTCGAGAAAATCTTCGGCTGGCACGGCATGGGCGAATGGGTGGTGCAGGGCGTGGCGACCCAGGACACCAATATCGTCGCGGCCATCACAGTGTTCTCCGGTGCGGTGGTGCTGCTGGCCGGACTGCTCTCCGACGTCATCTACGCGATGCTCGACCCACGGGTGCGGGTGTCATGACCGCGGCCACCGAGATCGAGTTCGCCTCGCGGCGCACCCTGGTACTGCGCCGATTCCTGCGCAGCCGCAGCGCGGTCGGGGCGCTGGGGCTGCTGGCGGTGATGTTCGTCGGCTGCTACACCCTGCCCGGCCTGCTGCCCTACTCCTACACCGACCTGGACTACGACGCGCTGCTGGTTCCGCCGGGTGCGCGACATTGGTTGGGCACCAACGCTTTGGGCCAGGATCTGTTGGCACAGATCCTGCGCGGCATGCAGAAGTCGATGCTGATCGGGGTGTGCGTGGCGCTGATCTCCACGGTGATCGCCGCGACCGTCGGAGCGATCTCGGGGTACTTCGGCGGATGGCGCGACCGGGTGCTGATGTGGCTGGTCGATCTGCTGCTGGTGGTGCCGGCATTCATCCTGATCGCGATCATCACCCCGCGCACCAAGAACAGCGGCAACATCGCCCTGCTGGTGTTGTTGCTGGCCGGGTTCAGCTGGATGATCAGCGCCCGCATGGTGCGCGGGCTGACCATGAGCCTGCGGGAACGTGAATTCATCCGGGCGGCACGCTATATGGGCGTCTCCAGCCGGCGCATCATCATCGATCACGTGGTGCCCAACGTGGCGTCCATCCTGATCATCGACACCGCGCTCAACGTCGCCGTGGCGATCCTGGCCGAAACCGGGTTGAGCTACCTGGGTTTCGGCATCCAGCCGCCCGACGTCTCGCTGGGCACCCTGATCGCCGACGGCACCGCCTCGGCCATCACCTTCCCGTGGGTCTTCCTGTTCCCGGCCGGGGTGTTGATCACGATCCTGGTCTGCGCCAACCTCGCCGGGGACGGCCTGCGTGACGCCCTGGACCCCGACGCCGCGACGCTGCGGGGCAGCCGATGAGCACCCTGCTGGAAGTCTCCGACCTGGCCGTGACGTTCGGCGCCGGCCGCGACGCGGTGCGTGCGGTCCGCGGCGTCAGCTACCACGTCGACGCCGGCGAAGTGGTAGCGATGGTCGGCGAATCGGGCTCGGGGAAATCCGCGGCGGCGATGGCCGTGATGGGCCTGCTGCCTGAGCATGCGCAGGTGTCCGGTTCGGTGCGGCTGGGCGGCACGCAGCTGATCGGGCTCGGCGACACCGCGATGTCGAAGTTCCGCGGCGCCTCGATCGGAATGGTGTTCCAGGATCCGATGTCGGCGCTGACACCGGTGTACACCGTGGGCGATCAGATCGCCGAGGCCATCGAAGTGCACCAGCCGAAGGTGGGCCGTGCCGCAGCGCGCCGACGGGCGGTCGAGCTGCTGGAGCTGGTCGGGATCAACCGGCCCGAGCAGCGGGCACGGGCATTTCCGCACGAGCTGTCCGGCGGGGAACGCCAACGGGTGGTGATCGCCATCGCCATCGCGTGCGACCCGGACCTGCTCATCTGCGACGAGCCCACCACCGCGCTCGACGTCACCGTGCAGGCCCAGATCCTCGACGTCCTCAAAACCGCGCGGGACGTCACCGGCGCCGGGGTGCTGATCATCACCCACGACCTGGGGGTGGTCGCCGAATTCGCCGACCGGGCACTGGTGATGTACGCCGGCCGGGTGGTCGAAGCCGCGCCGGTCGAAGTTCTCTACCGCGATCGGCGAATGCCCTACACGGTGGGACTGCTGGGTTCGGTGCCCCGCCTGGACGCCCCGCAGGGCACCCGGTTGGTGCCGATCCCGGGCGCACCACCGGCATTGACGGCCGGGGTCGACGCGGGCTGTCCCTTCGCACCGCGCTGCCCGTTGGCCGCCGATGACTGCCTGGTGGCGGAACCGGAGCTGCTCAGCGTCGGGGAGAACCATTCCGCAGCCTGCATTCACACCGACCAGGTCCTCGGGCGCAGCGCCGCCGACATCTATGGCGTGCGCACCCAAGTGGCGGCGGCGGTCGCCGACCAATCCCCCACCGTGCTGCGGGTGCGCGACCTGGTCAAGACCTACCCGCTGACCAAGGGCGTGCTGCGGCGTCGCGCCGGTGAGGTGCGTGCCGTCGACGGGGTGAGCTTCGAGTTGCAGCAGGGCCGTACGCTGGGCATCGTCGGCGAATCCGGCTCGGGCAAATCCACCACGTTGCACCAGATCCTGGAGCTGGCCGCGCCGCAGTCCGGCTCGATCGAAGTGCTCGGCACCGACGTCGCGGCGCTGAAGCGCGACGGCCGTCGCGCCCTGCGGCGCGACCTGCAGGTGGTGTTCCAGGATCCGGTGGCTTCCCTGGATCCCCGGCTGCCGGTCTTCGAGCTGCTGGCAGAACCCCTGCGCGCCAACGGTTCCGACAAGGCCGCCATCCATGCCCGGGTCGCTGAGCTGCTGGAGCTGGTGGGGCTGCGCCGCGGCGACGCGCTGCGCTACCCCTCGGAGTTCTCCGGCGGGCAGAAGCAGCGGATCGGCATCGCCCGGGCCCTGGCGTTGCAGCCGAAGATCCTCGCACTCGATGAACCGGTGTCCGCGCTCGACGTGTCGATTCAGGCCGGGATCATCAACCTGCTGCTGGATCTGCAACAGCAACTCGGACTGTCCTACCTGTTTGTGTCACATGACCTTTCGGTGGTCAAACACCTGGCGCACCGGGTAGCGGTGATGTATGCCGGGGCGATCGTCGAACAGGGCGAGGCCGATCAGGTGTTCCGCGATCCCCAACACGACTACACCCGGCGGCTGCTGGCCGCGGTGCCGCAACCGGTGGTGAACTCATGAGCCCGACGCTGACTCTGCGCTCACGGCGACGTTGCGCGAGAAGAGGCCGCCCTGGACGCAGCGCCAACGGGGTGGCGCTCCTGGTGGCATTGGGACTGGCACTGAACGGCTGTGCGGCAGTCGATATCACCGCGCCCGAAGGCATCGCCGCGGTCGGCACCGCCAGCGACATCAATCCGCAGGACCCGGCGAAACTGCGTGACGGCGGCAACCTGCGGCTGTCGATGACGCAGTTCCCGCCCAACTTCAACCCGCTGCACATCGACGGCAACCTGGCCGAGAACGCCGCCATGCTCAAGGCCACCATGCCGCGGGCGTTCACCATCGGACCGGACGGCTCGGCGACGGTGGACACCGACTACTTCACCAGTGTGGAGCTGACCGGCACCAATCCGCAGGTGGTCACCTACACCATCAACCCGAAAGCGGTGTGGAGCGACGGAACACCACTGACCTGGAAAGACATCGCCAGCCAGATCCATGCCACCAGCGGCGCCGACAGCGCCTACGCGATCGCGACCACCAACGGCGCTGAGCGCGTCGCCTCGGTGACCCGCGGCGTCGACGACCGCCAGGCTGTGATGCGCTTCGCCAAGCCGTACGCCGAGTGGCGGGGCATGTTCGCCGGCAACTCAATGCTGTTGCCGGCCAGCATGACCTCCGATCCGGATACCTTCAACAAGGCTCAGCTGAGCAGGCCGGGCCCGTCGGCCGGACCGTTCGTGCTGTCGACGCTGGATCGCACCAGCCAGCGGATCACCCTGACCCGCAACCCCGCATGGTGGGGCCGGACTCCGAAGCTGGACACCATCACCTATCTGGTGCTCGATGAGTCCGCCCGAATGCCGGCGCTGCAGAACCACACCATCGACGCCACCGGGGTGGCCACCTTGGATCAGTTGACGATCGCGCGCCGCACTGAGGGCATCGCGATCCGCCGTGCTCCGACTCCGGCCTGGAACCACTTCACCTTCAACGGGGCACCGGGGGCGCTTCTGTCCGACAAGGCGCTGCGACTGGCGGTCATGCGCGGTATCGACCGGTCCACCATCGCCAAGGTCACCCAGCGCGGCCTGACGGCCGACCCGGTGCCGCTGAACAACCACATCTACGTCGCCGGCCAGGAGGGCTACCAGGACAACAGTGCGGTGGTGGCCTACGACCCCGAGCGCGCCGCACGCGAACTCGACGCGCTGGGTTGGACACTGCACGGCAAGTTCCGGGAGAAGAACGGTCGCCCCCTGGTGATCCGGCACCTGTTCTACGACGCGTCGAGCACCCGCCAATTCGCCCAAGTCGCCCAGCACAACCTGGCCCAGATCGGGGTGAAGTTGCAGTTGGACGCCAAGGCCGGGGGCGGCTTCTTCACCGACTACGTCAATGTCGGCGACTTCGACATCGCCCAATTCAGTTGGGTCGGTGATGCGTTCCCGCTGGCCGGGCTGAACCAGATCTCCGCCTCCTACGGGGAGGCCAACTTCGGCAAGATCGGCAGCCCGGCCATCGACGCCAAGATCGAGGAGACCCTGGAGGCGCTCGATCCGGCGGTGGCCCGGGCCCGGGCCAACGAGGTGGACAGCCTGCTGTGGGCCGAGGGATTCAGCCTGCCGCTGATTCAGACCACCGGCAATGTGGCGGTGCGCAGTTCACTGGCCAACTTCGGGGCGCCGGGGCTGGCGGATCTGGACTACACCGTGGTCGGGTTCATGAAGGACTGATCAGGCGGTCAGGTCGATGCGGTGAGCATCGGTGACGCTGCGGTAGCGATCCGGGCTGCACGTCAACACGATCACCTGACCGTGTGAGCCGACCGCGTCGAACACCGCGCCCATCTTCTCCAGTCGGTCGGGGTCGGTGAAACCGAGCGCGTCGTCGATCACCACCGGAACGCTGTCTTCCTTGGCCACCAGCGCCGCCCCGGCCAGCCGGGTCAGGATGCCCAGCTGTTCCTTGGCGCCGCCGGATAGCGACTCATAAGGCACGGTGCGACCACCGAGGGTGCGGGCGCAGATCTTCAGGTCGGTGTCGACGTCGACTTCGAAGTCGGCGCCGAACACGTGCGCCCCCAGCCGCTGGATCTCGGCACGGAACGGCTCAACGTAGCGCCGACGGGTGTCGTCGCGGTGGCGGGCCATGGTCGACCGCAGCAGCGCCGCGGCGCGTGCCCGGCGACCGATCCGACCATGTTCGGCCGCAGCGTGTTCCAGCACGGTCTGGGCGGCGTCGAGTTGACCCCGCCGGCCCTGGGTTCCGAACACGGCGAGCTCGACCTCCACCTCGTGCAGCGCGCGGGCGGTCTCGGCGTGCCGGGCCCGCAGCTCCTGCGCTGCCGACTGCGCTGCCGCGAGTTCGGCGTCGATCGCCTCGGGGGCGGCGGCGCCCAGCTGCTCGGTCAACTCGGTCACCCGCTGCTCGGCGCTGCGCAACTCCTGCGCGTTGGCATCGGCGGTAGTCGCCAGCTCGTCATCGCTGACCGTCGCCCGCTGCACGGCGAGACGCTGGTCGACCGCCGCCAGCTCGCTGCGCTGCGCTGCCGCCTTCTCCCGCAACAGCGTCAGCCGTGTGGCGGCTTCCGTGCGACGGGCCGCAGCTTGCTGGGCGGTTCGGCGCAGGGTTTCGCAGTCGGTGACTGCCTGCGCCCGCAGTGCCTCGGCCTCGTCACGATCGGCACGGGCCTGTTCCGGTGTGGTCCCGCTGGGAATCTCGCCATGCTCATCGCGCAGGCGTATCAGCCGGGCCCGCAATGCCTCGAGCTCCTCCTCACCGCGCAACGCTGCCAGCGCGGCGGCCAATTGGTCGCGGCTGCCCTGCAGTTCGCGGCGTCGCTGGTCGGCCTGGCGTGCCTGCGCCAGATCAGTCACGCCTGCCTCCGCCAGGGCATCGGCAAGCTCGGCTTGTGCCGCGGCATGTTTGACGCTGGCCTCACGCGCACTGTCGCCCGGGCGGACGCGCACTCGCAGCAGGCCTGGCACCTCGACCTCAAGGCCGTCGGTGACGGAGGCCGACCAGCTCTGTCCGGCCGGCAGCGCCGTGGGGTCGCCGGCGATCACCAGATCGATGTCGGCGACCGCCGCGAGTTCCAAGGTCGCCGAGATCGCGGCCAGCGACGCCTCACTGCGGTCGCAGGCCGCCGACGCCTGTTCGATCCGGCGCAGCATCGGCTCGGTCACGACGATCTGCGCCAGCTCGGCCGCCACCTCGGCCAGCTGACCTTCGGTGGCATCAATCCGGGCGATTCGGTCGGCGAGCCGGTCGGCCTCGTCGCGGGCGGCGAGTTGATCGCCGATGCGGCGGGCGGATGCAGCACGTTCGGTGGCGGCGGCCACGGCGTGTTCGGCGTCGGCCGCGGCAGCGTCGGCGGTGGTGGCCTCGGTGTCAGCGGCGGCCTGCGCCTGGGCGGCAGCGTCGATCTCGTTGTCCAACAGGCTGATCGCGGCCGCCCGGGATTCGAGTTCGTCACGCTGCCGGCGCCGCTCGGCTTGGGCGCTATCGGTCGCGGCAGCGGTGGCTTTGGCGGCGGTGGCCACCAGCTGCGCATCGCGGAGCCGGCCGCGCAGGTCGGCGATCGCGGCGCCGGCGGCCTGCGCCGCACGGTGCCGGGAGTCCGCGGCGGCCTGCTCGTCGGTCAACCGCGCCAACTGCTCGGACAGCTCGGCGTGCCGGTGCACCCGGTAGTCCACTTCGGCGAGTAGCTCGGTGCATCGCACCACCTCGGCGTCGGCGTCGGCCAGCGCGGCGATGACAGCGGCCCACTCGCCAGTAGGACGCCCGGTCCCGGTGAAATAGCGCGCATACTCGGCGTCGATCCGTTCGATGAGAACGGGCTCGGTTCCGCTGAGGGTGGCGGTGTCGCCGGCGGCGACGTCCAGTGCCCGCGACAGCGCATCGCAGCCGGACAAGTCCACCGCCGCCGTCGACGACGCCTGCAGCACCCGCTGGGCCTGCCAGAGGCCGGTGTCCATGGTCTGCTCCAGCATGGTGCGGACCCGGTCGTGCGCCTCATCGCCGGTGAGCTGCTCGCGGCGCGGCTCGGAGATGGTCAGTTGCGTCCGGGGCGCCTTGTGGAAGCGCTTGTGATAGACGAAACGGTAAGGACCGGTGCTGATTTCCGCGGTGACCTCGGCACCGACATCGGCGTAGGTGGGCTTGACCTGTTTGACGTCCTTCTTCGCGGAGCGGTCCTTGGACTCCAGCAACAGGTCCAGCGCCTCGATCATCGAGGACTTGCCGATCTCGTTGGCGCCGGACACCACCACCACGCCGTGGTCGGGGAAGTCGATCTCTCGGTGCGCCACGCCGCGGTAGTTGGTCAGCACCAGCCGGTGCAGTCTCATGCCACTGTCCGATCGACCAGGCGCAGCAGCAGCGCCAGCGCGGCGTGCGCGTCGTCGGCGGCGCCGGTGTCGGCACTGCGGGCGGCAGCGAGAAGTTCCTCGACCGCGTCGGCGGCGAAACCGCCGATTCCGAGGTCGGAGAATTCGCCGTCGGCGGGGACCACCACCAGGTGGGTGTGGCGTTTCCAGGTGCCCACCCACGCGAACAGCCGCGAATACCGGTCCAGGCAGACGTCCAGGGCCGCCCGATCGGTGACGCTGAGCGAACCCGTCAGCGCCAGTTGGACGACCGTGCGTTCCTTGTCCGGCAGCTGATCGAGATTGATGTCGAGGTCGGTGACGTCGCGGCCGGTGTCGAGCTGGCGGTGCAGTGTCAGGAAACGCCAGCGGCCGATGTGGTGGGAGTCCACGCTCACGGCGCCGTCGGCCTCGTCGATGTCGACCACCAGGACGTGGCCGGGGTCGGATTCGATGTCGTCGAAGTTGGTGGGTTCCGGCGAACCGGAATACCAGATGCGCCCCGTCTCCCCGACCTGGGTGCGGGAGTGCTTGTCGCCCAAGGCAACGTAGTGGATCGCGCCGCGAGACAGGGCGTCCTGCAGGCCGGCCAGCCGAATCAGCGCCGGGTTGCCGGGGTCGGGGTCCAGGGCGTCGACGCCGCCGTGGGCAACCAGGACCCGCAGGGTGCCGTCGGCCGGCAAGCCGTCCAGTGCGGCTGCGGTCAGGTCGGTGGTGGGACGTTTGGAGCGCCACGGCGCGGCGACGATCTCAAGGCCGGGGCGCACCTGGTGCACGCCTGCGGTGTCGAGCACCACCACGTTGTCGGGGCATTCGGCGGTGAACAAGGCGCTGGTGTACACCGACCCCGCATCGAGCGGATCGTGATTTCCGGGCAGCAGGTAGACCGGGATCCCGATGGTGCGCATGGCCTCCAGGGACTGACTGATGACCTCCGGCGCGAGCTGGTTGTCCTCGAACACGTCGCCGGCGACGACGACGAACTCCGCACCCGTCTGCTTCGCCAGCGCGCCCAGCCCGGCCACCGCGTCGCGCCGGGCCGCCGAGTAACGCGGCTGGGCATCGCCGGCCAGGAAATGCCGGATCATGCCGAGCTGCCAGTCGGCGGTGTGCACGAAACGCATGTCGTCCTGTCCCTTTCCGCCGGTCCATCAGCCGGGCATCGCGAGTGTATGGCCGGTCACCGACAACCTCGCGGACCTCGCTCGGCAGGTCCGCCAGCCGCAAGCGCGGTCAGAACTCGTGTGTCACATCCGGCACTTGAGCACCGCCGGCGCACGGTGCGAGGGTGGCCGACTCGGCTAGCGCGGGCAAGATCGGCCACCCCTACTCTGGAGCGGGTGAGCACTTATCGCACCCTGATTCTGCTGCGGCACGCCAAGTCGGACTACCCGCCCGGGGCGGCCGACCACGAGCGCCCGTTGGCGCCGCGCGGGATCCGGGAGGCCGGGCTGGCCGGGGACTGGCTGCGCGCCCACGCGCCGACCATCGATGCGGTGCTGTGTTCGACCGCCACCCGGACCCGGCAGACCTACGCGCAAACCGCCCTGACCGCCCCGGTGCGCTACGTCGACGATCTCTACGACGCGATGCCCGGAAACGTCATCGACACGATCAATACCGTGGCCGCCGACGTCGACACCCTGCTGGTGATCGGCCACGAACCGGCGATGTCGAGCGTCGCCCTGGGACTGGCCGGCCACGGCACCGATGCCGCCGTCGCCCAACAGATCTCGGAGAAATATCCGACATCGGGGATCGCGGTCCTGCATGTCCCCTGCGGCTGGTCGGACGTACAGCTGGGATCGGCCGCGCTGGTCGACTTCTGCGTGCCGCGGTAACGCTGCGGATTTCCCGCCACCACCGTCAGTTCGGCAGCAGCCCGGTGTACTGCAGCTGGAACTCCGTGTGCAGGACACCGAGGATCAGATCTCTGCCCCGCTTGTCGAAGAAGATGTCAACCTCGTCGACGAGGGTCAGCGACAGGGCGGGGTCCTTTCGCGTGATGAGCATCAGCGACGTCAGGTTGTCATGGTTGCGGCACCGGTACCGCATGCCGAACGCGGGCTTGGTCTTGAGCAGGATCTTGGTGCCGGTCTCGCGGGTCTGCGAATACTGGCTGACGCCGCCGCACAGCAACGCCGAGTCGAGGTTGAGTTTGGTCGCACCGGAGCCGTATACCGATGCCACCGTGACATCGCTGACCAGACTCACCCGAACGAGCTTCTTGTTGACCAGCCAGGGTCGACGCACCACACCCGCTTTCGAGATCGTCTGGTTGCGCAGGACACCCTCGGCGACCGCGCCGGCCAACGTATCGGCGACGTAGAGGTATCCGCCCAGCCCGGCATGGGTGGGCTCGAAGCGACCTTGCTTGGGATGGCCCAACGGCCGGGTAGGACGCGTTGGCGGCCATGATGCGGTACAGCACAGTCCCTTTGGGGACGATTTCGACATCGGCAGGGCGTCCGTTGTACCGATTGGTCGGCATCGGTCACTCCATGCCCTGTTGACCGAGCTGGATCGCGAGATCGACCAGCTCCTCGGTCAGTTCACCGCTTTCGAGTAGGTCGATCGGGCGCCGATCCTCCAGGCCCTCATCGGGGCTGTACCACCAGTCCAGCGTTCCCCACGGGTCCTCGTCGCATTCCAGTTGACGGTTCGCGTAGGCAACGACGGGACGGATCTGCTGGCGTCCCGGGTCGATCTGGAATTTGGGATACCGATACTGGTTGCCGATCTTGACGCCCAGCAGCTCGTGTGCGCGACGCCGGTCCTGCGCGATCGACCGATGCGGTTTACCGCTGGGCGACAAGATGGCGCTGACGGCCCCCGGACTGTAGGTCTCATCCGGCGCGAACGGCAGCGTGTATTTCAACTCCCCGGTGGCCGTGGTCAGCGTCACCCGCTCCCCCGGTGAAACCGCCGTTGCTGCTTCGATTTTGCGGAGGATGTTCTGCTGCTCCTCGACGACGGCGGCGAGCTGGGTCAGGAGCTCGACCGGTACCGGTGCGGCCTGTTCCACGTCCACCGCAGCGGATTCCTCGGCTACTTCGCGTACCGATACAGGCTGGTCGACGGCGAGGCCCCCAAGCCGAACCACCAAGGTGCCGTCCTCCACTTCGACGGCCACGTCCCCCGGCGCAGCGATCCCGAGTGGCAGTTCGAGCCGCAACACGGCCTCGCCGGCTCCCTCGGCGGTCTCGGCCTCGGGTTCAGTCGTCAGCCTTGCCATCGGGCCAAACACGATGCGCCACTGTCGGTGCGTGTGTCTGTGCAGCCCGCCGCCGGCGTCGGCCATGCGGGGAATAGGCTCCACCACCGCCTCCTCCACATGCTCACTGCCCGAAACACCCGCTGCTGCGACCTTCACGTCGCCGGGGCGCGACTTCGCTCCGATACTACGCTTACAACGTACTGCTCGCTATACGTAGTAAACGTAGTAAGTGTGGCAATCACCGAAGGAATGGTCGATCGGAAGCCACTATCCGGGGCGAACTCGCCGGCCGATCGCGTCACTGAGTGCATCAAGCTCGGTCAACACGTCGGCGGCAGCCCAGACGCGATTGCGCGCGCCAGTAGACAATATTTCAAGGATGCCCGCCTCCGTCAGCCGTCCGAGAGCCCGGTATGTGCTGGCATCTGTCGTTCCCGTGATCTGTTGGGCGGTATCGGCATTGAAGATCGGAACGTCCAAGAGGCTCTCGAGTAGAGTCTCGTCCGCAGAGCCGGACCGTGGGCGCGCCACTGACCGCCAGTGGTTGGGCAGTTCGGCGAGGCGAACTGCAGATTCTTCCGCAGCGCTGCTCGCATGTACGGCGGCTTCGGCGAGGTAGCCGACAAATTGATCGGCGTTACCGTGGCGGTAGTTGGTGAGCCGCCCGAAATAGTCGTCGGTATTGGCCAACATGACCGAGGCCAGCGGCACCGTGACTCGTTGGGTGAGCCCCCGCCTGCGGAGGATGGCACTGATCAGCGCACGTCCGATGCGACCGTTGCCGTCGGTAAAAGGGTGGATCGATTCGAACTGGGCGTGGGCGATAGCGGCCTGCGCAACGATCGGCAGATCTGTGCGGTTGGCGAATATCAGCAGGTCCTCTACGAGAGAAAGCACTAACTCGTGCGGTGGTGGTACATAGAGCGCCCCGATCGGTGTGTGGTCGCTGCCACCGATCCAGTTCTGGACGTTGCGCAGCTGCCCGGGGCTGTCGGCGTAGGGGTCGGGTGTCATCAGTAGTCGATGGGTTTCCAGGACCGCTTCGAGAGTAAGAGGACCGGCGTCGGCCGCGTCAACAAGTTGCATCAACGCCCGAACGGCAGCGAGTTGGGATTCTGCCTCCGCGCCGGCATTTCCGCCTACGAAGGCCTTACCGAACGCACGCCATCCAGCGTCGATGTGCTCGATCTTGGATGACGCCACGGACTCGCTCCGGAGCAAGAAATCCGCTAAGGGTGCAAGATGCTGGCCGAATCCGGCTTCCAGGCGAGCGACGGCAACAAGGGCGGCCTCATGCGCGCGCGCCGCTGCACCCACCGGGTCATAGTCCAGGTCACCGATCATTGGAGGTAGCGCCACTTCGATCTGCTTGAGCATGCGATCGTCACGGTTACCCTGTCGCGTGCGAGGCGCCCACTCACGCTGCTCGACTTGATGCGCAGGCCAGCCCATAGCGAACCCTTCTCACGTAACTGATACCAAAACCATCATTATTATAGTTTTGCATCTCGAAAGTTAGCTATAAACGCCTCATGTGCCGCCCCGACACCGCAGCACTCGCGAATCTTCCCTGAAGGCGCTTACACCCCAATCCCCCCGACGAGCCCGCAGGCTAGGCGGACCAATCAGGCGATGCCCCTGCCGGCGGCGCAAGCCGAGTGAGTTCGGATTGCCGTGAGGGTCGTGGGTTTCCCAAGAACCACGACCCTCAGTGCAATATCAGCGCTACCGGAGCACTCCTCAGATCATCGCCCGCAACGCGGGCGCCGGTTCCACCCCCATGGCCGTCAGGGCACTGGAGTGATAGATGGTCCCCGGCGTCTGGATGGCGTGGCCCAGCCCGACGTGGGCGTCGCGCCAGAACCGCTGCAGTGGGTTGTTCCGGCGCGCGGCATTGCCCCCGGAGCGGGCGAAGATCGCGTCGGCGGCAGCAACGGCCCGCCAGGCGCAGCGAATCTGGTTGCGCCGCACCAGTGATCGGTCTTCGAAGCTGATCTCCTTACCGGCGTCGGCGAGGTCGTACATCCTGCTGATGCCGTCGAGCAACTGCACGCGTGAGGCGGCGATCTCCGCGGCGGCTTCGGAGATCGCGTAGAGCACATAAGGGTCGTCCTTGATCTTGGTGCCGGTGGCGGCCACCCGGTCGCGCTGATAGTCCAGATGCGCTGCCAATGCGCCCTCGGTGATTCCGATGAGCGCGGCGGTGATCCCGAGCGGGAACATCGCCCAGAACGGCAGTTTGTAGACCGTCTCATCTCGCCCGGCGGCCTCGGCGGCGCTCGCACCGGAGGCGACGTGCTCGAAGTCGATGGTGCGGTAGTCCGGGATGAAGGCGCCGTCGACGATGATGTCCTTGCTGCCGGTGCCCGACAGGCCGATGACGTCCCAGGAGTCCTCGACGATGGTGTAGTCGGCGCGCGGCAACACGACGTGTAAGACCTTGGGCGGCATGGTCTCCGCGACGCGCGCACCGAGGAAGATCCAGTCGCAGTGGTCGGTGCCCGAGGAGAAGTTCCACCGCCCGGTCAACCGATAACCACCCTCGACCGGGGTCGCGATACCTTGTGCGGCATACGGGGACGCGATCCAGGTATCGGGATCTTCGGCCCAGATCTCGGCTTGCAGCCGGCGGTCCATCAGCGCCATCTCCCAGGGGTGCACTCCCCCAACACCGCACACCCAACCGGTGGAGCCGCAGTGCTTGGCCACCGCCATGACCGCCTCGGCGAAGTCGCGCGGGTGGGCGGCGTAACCACCGAAGTCCGTCGGCTGCAGCATCCGCATCACGCCGGCTTCGCGAATCAGTGCCACCGACTGCTGCGAAAGCTTGCCGAGGCGTTCGCTCTCTTCGGCGGTGTCCGCCAGCTGGGTGGCGATCTTCTCGACGCGCTCGAGGACTTCGTGCGCCATAACCGGCACCTCCTGATCTGGCAGATCCCCCGACGGGATCCATTGGTGTCAGTACCGTACTCCCGATTTGTCCAAATGGTCAATCCATATGGTCAATCCATTTGTGCAACTGCTCCCGCCCTGGCTAACCTGCCTTCATGGGCAACCGTGAGGATCTGCTGGAAGGCGCCAAGCGCTGCCTCGTCGAACGAGGCTGGGCCAATACGACGGTGCGCGACATCGCCGCGGCGGCCGGTGTCAGCCATGCCGCCATCGGCTATCACTTCGGCAGCCGCGAACGCCTGCTGGTGCAGGCCCTGTTCGAAGAACTCGACGAACTCGACGCCCGGATGTCCCCCGAAGGGCAGCCGGCAGCCACGGCCGTGGAGCGATGGCAGGCGGTGCTGGACTCCTTCACCACCGACAAGGCACTGTGGACCTCGCATCTGGAAGCGATCGTGCAAGCCCAACGCAACGACGAACTGCGCGCGCGTCTTGCCGAAGGTCAACACCGTGCGCGTACCGAGATGGGCGGCTCAGTTGCCCTGGCAGTGGTGCTGGGCATGATGATCCAGTCACTGATCGACCCCGACAGCGCGCCGACGGCAGAGCAGGTGGTTGCCGAATTGCGCGCGCTGGCAACCGGTGGCGGGCATGCGGCGCAATAGCTTTCCCCAACAGACGGCGACCGGCGCCCATCCCCGCCTCAGCGGGCGGCTTTGAGCGCCTGTCGACCCCGATTCGTGCTGAGCGAGTCGTTGATCCGCTGGCAACTGTCGACCAGATTCACCATTTGCTCGTGCTTGAGCTGGTTGAGGTAGTGCACGCGGATGCCCTGCGCGTAGGTCTCCATCACCGCGTGCAGCCGGGTATGCCCCGCACTGGTGATCCGGGGCAGAATGCCGCGCGGGTCCCCCGGGCTCGGGCTGCGGGTGATCCAGCCATGGCCTTCCAACCGGCGGATCTGGGTAGACAACTGCCCCTGCGTGACACCCAGCTTCTCCGCCAAGACACACAGCCGGTGCTCCCGACGCCGAGGCCTGCTCAGCAGCTCCAGCAGAAGGACGTCACGTATCGAGAGGTCATGTGCGTTCTTGAGGCAAACATTCACCGCGTCAACGACGTTCAGTGAGCAAGCCAGAAACTGTTGCCAGCAGTGTTGCTCGATTCCATTGAGCCCAGGAAGCCAAGCTATTGCTTGCAGTTCATGCATCTCGTCCACGGCGCGCGATGCTATCGAAGGATGCGCCTCAGAAATGGATAACGCGTGTCAGTTCCGACACGTCACCTGGATTCGCAGCGACACGAACGACACTCAGCAAAGACAATTTTGCGTGATGGCGCAGGTCAGCAGGACACTATGGACCGAAGAGAGAACCTCCGGGCCGGGCCAATTGGTTCAAACGGAAACTAATCAATTTCGCCCCGCCGGAAAATTGTCATTTCGATAGCCAAACAATTATTTCACCTGGGATTGGGGCGCCGCCTCCGAGCGACTACGAGTTCGTCGCGAGCGTCAGCTCCATCAATTTGAGCGCCTGCTCGCACGCGTCGATCCCGGGCGCCTGCGGGTTGACCCACCAGCCGACCACCCCGGCGGCGTCGCTGGCGACCCCGCAGGAGCCATTCGGGTCGGCCGGACGCATCACTATCGAGGGCACGCCCACGATGGTCTTGTTCTCGATCTGATACTTCAAGAACTCGGCGACCTTGCGTTCGTTGTCCAGGCTGCCCTGCTCGAACCAGAACCGGGTGATGTCGATCAGCCCGGCCGGGTTGGCCGCCTGCCAGCGGCAGATGGCGCCGACGAAGGTGCTCTGGATGTCGAGCGGGTCTGCTCCCACCGTCTTGGCCAAGATGTCGGTGGTCAGCACCTCGCACTCTTTGAGCAGGTTCGGGTACTGCCGCTCGGAGTTGTTGTTGCGCTTGGTGTCGCCCGCGCCGGCCTTGACGGCGGTGCCGCCCACCTCACGGGAGCAGCCCGTCAAGCTGGTCAACACTGCCAGCACCGCGACCGCACTGGCCAGAACCCGGCGGCTCATTTGGCGTTCGCAATCGACTGGCGGGTCAGCTCTTTGGCGACGTCGCACGGATCCGGGAACGGCTTCTGAGCGAAGCTCACCGACCACTCGATGAAGTCATCTTTGAATTGGATGCCGACCTCACACAGGTTGTCGCCCATCGTCGGGGCGGTGCCGATCGCGATGAAACCGCTGTGGCCGTCGATGTTGATGTCCTCCACGGATGTCCGCGACACCTCTTCGGTCTTGCGCTCGCGACCGATGGGGCTGCCGCGATACCAGGAGAAGGAGAAGTGCGGGCCCATGATCCCGCCGCGCAGCAGCCACTGGCAGCCCACCGAGTTCTGCGCGGTGCTGACCAACCCGGACACCCGGGTCAGGTTGGCCATCGTCTCGTCACTGATGCCACCGCACTGCGGGAACGACGGACCATGATTGCTCTGCTCGGCCGTCGGCGACGCAGACTGGCTGCCGCCCGCAGCTTCAGGCGAGTCGGAGTCAGAACATCCGCCGACCATCGGAATCAGGGCAGCGGCCGCCAGGGCCGGGACCGTCAGTTTGAGCCGCACACGATGCACTGTAGCGGCACCGCCGCCCGTCAACCACGACACAGCGGTGACCAGTCGGTTTGTGTCGCCGCGTAGCGTCACAGCAACGCCGCGACCGCACGGATGTGCGACAGTAACCCCATGCTTCTGGCGCTGCTGCGCTGCTACCTGCGGCCCTACCGCCGGCCGGTCGCGGCGGTGATGGCACTGCAACTGATCAGCACCCTGGCTTCGCTGTACCTGCCGACCGTCAATGCCACGATCATCGACGACGGCGTGGTCCGCGGGGACACCGCGATCATCATTCGGCTCGGCGCGGTGATGCTCGGCGTCACCGGCGTGCAGATGCTGTGCGCCATCGCCGCGGTCTACTTCGGCGCGCGCACCGGGACCGGCTTCGGACGCGATCTGCGCCGGGCGGTGTTCGCCCAGGTGATCCGGTTCTCCGAAAGCGAAACCACGAGGTTCGGGGCGCCAACCCTGTTGACCCGCACCACCAACGACGTCCGCCAGATCCAGCTGGTGGTGCAGCTGGGCGCCAGCACGCTGGTCACCGCGCCCATCATGTGCGTCGGCGGGGTGCTGATGGCGGTGCACCAGGACGCAGGACTGGCCTGGCTACTGGCGGTCAGTGTGCCGGTGTTGGCACTGACCAACTACCTGATCGTGTCGCGGATGCTGCCGCTGTTCCGCCGCATGCAGATGCTGATCGACAACATCAACCGAGTACTCCGCGACCAGCTCACCGGCATCCGGGTGATCCGCGCGTTCGCCCGTGAGCCTTTCGAAAAGGACCGGTTCGCCCAGGCCAACACGGCCCTGTCGGACGCCTCGCTGACCGTCGGGAACCTACAGGTACTGATGTTGCCGACCACCACGCTGATCATCAACGCCTCCAGCGTCGTACTGATCTGGTTCGGCGCGCTGCGCATCGATGCCGGGCAGATGCAGATCGGGTCGCTGATCGCGTTCCTGTCCTATTTCATGCAGATCCTGATGGCCGTGCTGATGGCCACCATGGTGCTCGCGATCCTGCCGCGCGCCGCGGTCTGCGCCGAGCGGATCACCGCGGTGCTGTCCACCGAACCGACCATCGGGCCGCCCGCCCAGCCGGTGTCGCCGCCCTCGCCGACCGGCGAGGTCCGCCTCGACGGTGTCGGCTTCCGCTACCCCGGCGCCGACCGCTCGGTGCTAACCGAGGTGTCAATGATTGCGCGGCCCGGCACCACCACCGCGGTGGTCGGCTCCACCGGTTCGGGCAAGTCCACCCTGGTGTCGCTGATCTGCAGGCTGCGCGACGCGACCGACGGCGCGGTGCTCATCGACGGCGTGGACGTGCGCGACCGCGACCCCGAGGAGCTGTGGTCGGGTATCGGCCTGGTGCCCCAGCGCGGCTACCTGTTCTCCGGCACCGTCGCCGACAACCTGCGCTACGGCGCCGCGGCGGGGGCAGTCGTGAGCGACGAGCAGATGTGGGCGGCCCTGCGGGTGGCCGCCGCCGACGATTTCGTGGCGGCCCACCCGGACGGGCTGGCGATGCCGGTGGCTCAGGGCGGGATCAATCTGTCCGGCGGGCAGCGGCAACGGCTCGCGATCGCCCGGGCCGTGATCCGGCGGCCCTCGATCTATCTGTTCGACGACGCGTTCTCTGCCCTGGACACCCGCACCGACGCCCGGGTGCGCGCCGCACTGCGCGAGGTGGCCGCCGACGCGACGGTGATCATCGTGGCGCAGCGGATCTCCACCGTCACCCAGGCCGACCAGGTGATCGTCCTCGACGACGGCCGGGTGGTCGGCAGTGGAACCCACCGCGAGCTGCTGGCCGACTGCCCGGCTTATGCCGAGTTCGCCGAATCCCAGTCGGTGGCCGCCGGGGTCGGTGGCCTGTGACCGCACCGGTGGCGGCTCCGACGGTGCGGGCCGCGAACTTCTGGCCGACCGCGCTGCGCCTGGCCCGCCGGATGGGCCCGCAGCGCCGGCTGGTCGCGGCGGTGTTCAGCCTGTCGCTGGGCGGTATCGCGCTCGGCGTGGCCGGGCCGCGCATCCTGGGACACGCCACCGATCTGGTGTTCAACGGCATCATCGGCCGCGGCCTGCAGGCGGGCATCACCAAGCAGCAGGCCGTCGAGGACGCCCGGGCCGCCGGCCACGGCACCTACGCCGAGATGCTGTCGCGGATGGACGTGATCCCGGGCTCCGGCGTCGACTTCGCCGCGGTGGCGCGCACGTTGGCGCTGGCGATGGGCCTGTATCTGATTGCGGCGCTGATGGTCTGGACCCAGGCTCGGTTGCTCAACGTGATCCTGCAGCGCACCATGCGGGCGCTGCGCCGCGATGTCGCGGACAAGCTGCATCGACTGCCCCTGCGGTATTTCGACACTCAACGGCGCGGCGAGCTGTTGAGCCGAGTCACCAACGATGTGGACAACACCGCGACATCGGTGTCGATGACGGTCAGTCAACTGTTCTCCTCGGTGCTGACCGTGCTGGTGGTGCTGGCGATGATGCTGTCCATCTCGCCGCTGCTGGCCGTGATCACCGTGGCCGGAGTCCCGGTGACATTGCTGGCGGTACGGTCGATCACCCGGCGCTCGCAACGACTGTTCGCCGCGCAGTGGGCGGCCACCGGGCGACTCAATGCCCACCTGGAAGAGACCTACAGCGGTTTCACGCTGGTGCGGACGTTCGGGCACCGAGGCTGGGCGCAGCAACAGTTCGACGAGTGCAACGACGAGTTGTACCGGGCCGGGTTCGGTGCCCAGTTCTTCTCCGGGCTGATCGCGCCGGCAACCGGACTGATCGCCAACCTCGGTTACGTCGCGGTCGCGGTGATCGGCGGATTCCAGGTGGCTACCGGACAGATCACGCTGGGCAGCGTCCAGGCGTTCATCGCCTACGTGCGCCAGTTCAATCAACCGCTGGGCAATCTGGCGTCATTGTTCAACGCCTTACAGTCCGGTGCCGCGAGCGCCGAGCGGGTGTTTGCGTTCCTCGACGAACCCGAAGAGCCTCCGGCTCCGCCGGCGCCGCTGTGGGGTGACCTTGGCGGCCCGCGCGGCCGCGTCGAGTTCCGCGACGTCAGCTTCGGCTACCGGCCCGGCGTGCCGGTGATCGAGGACCTGTCGCTTAGCGTGGCGGCGGGCAGCACGGTGGCCATCGTGGGCCCGACCGGGGCCGGCAAGACCACCCTGGTCAACCTGCTGATGCGCTTCTACGACGTGGACCGCGGGCAGATCCTGATCGACGGCACCGACATCACCGGCGTGGACCGCTGCGCGCTGCGTTCCTCGATCGGGATGGTGCTGCAGGACACCTGGCTGTTCACCGGGACCATCGCCGAGAACATCGGCTACGGCCGGCCTGATGCCACCGAGGACGAGATCGTCGAGGCGGCCCGCGCCGCGCACGTCGACGCCTTCGTGCGAACCCTGCCGGACGGCTACGGCACCCGGGTCAACGACGACGGCGGGGCCATCAGCGCCGGCGAGAAACAGCTGATCACGATCGCCCGGGCGTTTCTGGCCCAGCCGCAGCTGCTCGTCCTCGACGAGGCGACCAGTTCGGTGGACACCCGCACCGAACTGCTGATTCAGCGGGCGATGCGGGAGTTGCGCCGGGGCCGCACCAGTTTCATTATCGCCCACCGGCTTTCGACGATCCGTGACGCGGACCTGATCCTGGTGATGCAGGCCGGCCGGATCGTCGAGCAGGGCACTCACGCCGAATTGCTGGCCCGCCGCGGGGCCTACTGGGCGATGGCCGAGGGCAGCTGAAATCGGCTGGAAGTTCAGCCGAGATCAACCATTGCCCACCGGTGGCCGTCGGCGTAGATTCGACTGCGAAGCAGGCTCGGACATGACCGTAATCCGAAGAGCTGGACAAGAGGGTGAAAGCCAGCCGCGCTGGAAGTGTAGACGCTCCCCTGTCAGTCCGAGCCTGCCCTAATTTTCCGGTGGCGGCCCAATCCGGAGCCGGTCGGGGCTGAACCCCGAACCATGGGGGCGATTACATCCCGAACCAGTCGAAATCCGAACCATAGGGATAGTTGCCCGCCTTTGAGCGACAAAACGCAACGCGCTCGTCCACGCACCCCAGTTGTCGCTCAAAGGCGGGCAACTCTCCTAATCCCCCAGGCGCCGCCAGACCGCGGGGGTCGCCGATCAGAGCTTCAGGTGCAGCACATCGGCCAGTGGCCGCCGCGGTGTCGGCACCGGCGGCTTCTCCAGCGCCGGCGCACCACCGACTCGAACCAGCACCTGGGGAAGGTCGTCGCCCCCGACCAGTCCGGCCAGCAGCGCCCGGCCGGCGGGCACCTCGGTCAAATGCGTTACCGGACAGGTCGCCAGGCCAGCCATGGTGCATTCCAGCAACACTGACGAGAGTGCCTCGCCGCAGGCCAGGGCATCGCCCGGCTCGTCGCTGGCGGTCGACAGCAGCACGATCTTCGAATGGTCGTCGCCGACCTCGACGCGTCGTTCCCGGTTGTGCGTGACCGGGAAGGTCCGCCCGATGTCCACCCGGTCGCTTTCGGCGGCCGAGATCAGTGCGCTCTCGGGAATCCCGTCAGAGACTTCGAATGGTGCTGTCCACCAGCCGAGTTCAGCGTGATACGACGAGTCGTACAAGCGCAGCGCCTCGGTGAGCTGGGAAGCCTCGGCAAGTCTGGAGCGCAGCTCGTCGGCGAGGACGCTCAGCTGCACCGGGTCGGTCACCGTGTCGTACAGCACCGTCTCGAAGGGCTCCCAGTTGCTCGGTGCCATGAATGGAAGTCGATCGGTGTGGCGCGTCAGGATCGCGCCGGCGCGATAGCGGTCCAGATCCGTGACCCGTTCTGCGGCGGTGAATCCGATCGAGGCCAAGTGCTCCGGCTGCGCGGCATCAGGGAACCGCTCGATCTCGGCGGTCCAGCCGGCCGCGGCCATCGCGACCCGCAGGTGATCCAGGACGGCGCCGCAACTGATCAACGCTTCCCGCGCCGACTGGTCGCCATGCACACCGCGAGTCGGATCCAGATACAGGTGCAGCCGGCTTCCGTCGGCCACCCATCGCCATGGCTGGCTGTTGTGCAACGACGGCGCACGGCAGGCCAACCGCACCGCTTCGGTGAAGACCTCGTAATCCACGGTCATGTCCAGCATCAGCCACCTCCAGCGGGTCTGTCGCCTTCAGCCTCCCAGCCGGCTCCCAGGAGCAACAGGGGCCGTTGGTCACCGGCCAGTCGGCGTCGGACCCCGAATCAGTCACCGGCGCGGTGGCGGACGCGGAACAGAGTCACTTCATTCTTGATGCCCTTGAGGTGACGTCCGCCGGCGAACGACCATTGGAAGTCCGCAGATTCGGCCAACGCCTCTCGCACCGACTCAGCGACCAGCACCGTGCCCGGTCGGGCGACCCCGGTAATTCGGCTCGCGGTGTTGACCGGGCTGCCGAACCAGTCCCCGACCCGGCTCACCGCCTCCCCGGAGGCGACGCCGGCACGCAGCCGGGGCAGGGTGTCGTCGGCCTGGGCCGCTTCGACCAGCCTCAGCACCGCATCGACCAGCGGCGCCGGCTCCGGGCAGACGAACATCACCGCGTCGCCGATGGTCTTGATGAATCGCACCGGCGGAACGGCGATCTCGCGGCCCAGTACGGTCAGGCGCTCGGCGAGCTGCACCAGCTCCTCGGGCGGCACCATCTCCCCGAGCCGGGTGAAGCCGACCAGGTCGGCGAACGCGACGGTGATCTGACGCGCTCCCGGCAGCGGTGCGCCCGCCAAGCGCTCCCCGGCGGTGACGGCGTCGATGTCGAGCTGATGACGCAGCTGCATCATCAGCATGTCCTGCACGAACGGACCCAACATCGGTGCCAGCCCGGCCACCAGATCCCGCGACCGCTGGGCGATCTGCAGCTCGGTGACACCCGGTTCGCCGATCGCAGACAACACCGTGAAGCGCATGAATTCCGCGGTGTGCGCCAGCCCGTCGGCCAACAGCCGAGCGGTCTGCAGGGCCTGCTCGGCGTCGATGCCGGCGTCGATGAAGCGGCGCGCGTGCATGGCGATGCTGGCGTCGGCGCGCATCTGCGCCGGGGCGTCCGGATCGTCCATCCAGGGCAGCCCGACCGCACGCAACAGCCGCTGCAACTGTTCGAGGCCGACCCCGGTGGATTCACTGATCTCGCGCGCCGAGACATAGCTGCCGTCGTCGCCGACCAGCCGCCGCGACGCCAGCAGCATCGGCGAGACATTCCCGCGGATCTCCTCGGCAGTGATGCCCTGTCCCAGCAGCCATTCGATCAGTTCGGCTCGCTCGGCACGCGCAGTGCCCTCCAGCCCGGCCAGCAAGTCCTCGATCTCGGCGTCCCCCACACCGCCAAACGTATCTCGCGGCAGACTGACGAGGTGGCTGAAGTCTTCGATGCGCTGACCCCCGAACAACTCCGTGCCCGCAACACCATCAAGTGGAATCACTTCGCCCCCGACGTGCTGGCGCTGTGGATCGCCGAGATGGACTTCCCCACCGCACCCGAGGTGCTCGACGGGGTGCGCGCCTGCGTGGCCAACGAGGAGTTCGGGTATCCCGCGCTGAGCTCCGATACCTTGCCGGTGGCGCTCACGCAGTGGTGCGAACGGCGCTACGGCTGGCTTATCCAGCCCGAATGGGTGCGGGTGGTGCCCGACGTCCTCAAGGGCATGGAGGTGGTGATCGAGTTCCTCACCCGCCCGGAGAGCCCGGTGGTACTGCCGGTGCCGGCCTACATGCCGTTCTTCGACCTGTTGACCGTGACCGGACGTCAGCGCGTGGAAATCCCGATGACGCAGCAGGACTCGGGTCGCTATCTCATGGATCTGGATGCGCTGGACGCCGCATTCGCCGCCGGCGCCGGATCGCTCATCTTGTGCAACCCGAACAACCCGCTGGGCACCGCATTCACTGCCGAAGAGCTCAGTGCGATCGTGGACATCGCCGCGCGCCACGGCGCCCGGGTGATCGCCGACGAGATCCACGCCCCGCTGGTCTACGACCGGCCCCACGTCGCGGCAGCCTCGGTATCGCCCGCCGCCGCCGACACTGTCATCACACTGATGTCGGCCTCCAAAGGCTGGAACCTGCCCGGGCTGATGTGCGCCCAGGTGATCCTGTCCAATCCGCGCGACGCCGCCGACTGGCGCCGGATCAACATGCTGCACACCATGGGCGCCGCCACCGTCGGCATCAGCGCCAACCTTGCCGCCTACACCCGCGGCGGGCCCTGGCTGGACTCCCTGCTGACCTACCTGCGGGCCAACCGCGACCACCTCAGCCGAGCGCTGCCCGCGGCGCTGCCGGGCCTGCGGGTCAGCCATCCCGAGGCGACCTACTTGGCGTGGCTGGATTTCCGGGCGCTGGGCCTGCCCGTCGAACCGGCCGAGATCCTGCTGGCCGACGCACGGGTGGCGCTGAGTCCGGGCATCCCGTTCGGCGGCGGGCGGGGCTTCGCGCGGCTGAACTTCGCGACCCCCCGGGCCATCTTGGACCGGGCGATCGAAGCGATGGCCGGTGCGCTGCAGTGACAGCTGCCGCTAACGTGGCGGGCATGTCCTGCGTGTTCTGCGCCGTAGTCGCCGGTACCGCGCCGGCGGTACGGGTTTTCGAAGACGACGAGTACCTGGCGTTTCTCGACATCCGGCCGTTCACCCGCGGCCACACCCTGGTGATCCCCAAACAGCACTTCGTGGATTTGACCGACACCCCGGCGGCCACCCTGGCCGGCATGCTTACCGTCGGGCAGCGGATCGCCCAGGCCGCCCGCGCCTCCGGGCTGCACGCCGACGGCAACAACCTGGTGATCAACGACGGCCGGGCAGCCTTTCAAAGCGTGTTCCACATTCACCTGCACGTGGTCCCGCGCCGAGACGGTGACCGGCTGTCCTTCGCCAAAGGACTGCTGGTGCGCCGCGATCCGGACCGCGAAGGCACCGGGAGGATCTTGCGGACCGCACTGGCGAGCAGCGGCACCACCCAGTCAGACTGAACCGATGGATCATCTCCCGTGGATTGAAAAAGTGGGCGTCCGAGCGCTCACCCTGCACAACCTGATCTACCAATGGACCGACGGCCGGATCGGCCACAAGATCCCGGGTCTGCCGCCCAACCTGTTGCTGCACACCGTCGGCGCGAAAACCGGCAAGGCCCGCACCTCGACACTGAGCTATGCCCGCGACGGCGACGATTATCTGATCGTGGCGTCGATGGGCGGCGCGCCCCGCTCCCCCGGCTGGTACCACAACCTCAAAGCCAACCCTGAGCTAGAGATCAACGTCGGGCCCAACCGCCTGCGGGCCACCGCGCAGCCGGTGCTGCCGGATGACCCGGACTACGCCCGGCTGTGGCGAATTGTCAACGCCAACAACGCCAATCGCTACGATGGCTACCAGCGCCGCACCACCCGGCCGATCCCGGTGGTGAAGCTCACGCCAGCGCCCTGACTTAACAAGCACTATTTCTGTGAGCAGTTCGCTGTTCTGCTTTGCTCAGGTATCACTCAGCTAGTACTTTGGGGCGATGAACCGTCAGGCTGGGCCGGGCACGTCGAAGTCAGCACGCCGGCGCCTGGCGGGAGCCGGAGCGGCGGTCGGCACTTTCCTCGCCGTCGGGCTGACGCCCGCGACCCCGTCGGCACACGCCGACGGCTTGGACTTCGACTGGCTGATCGACATGTTCACGCCGGTCGCCGGGGTGGCCGCAGAGACCCCCATCGACTCCGCGGCGTGGTTTGATCAGCTCTTCTACGACCCGCTGCACACGTCGATGCAGAACTGGATCAACAGTGACTTCGGGTCGATGGTCAACGGCTGGATCAATACCGCGGCCGGGCAGTTTCTGATCGGTGACGGTGCTGATGGCACCGAACTGAACCCCAACGGCGGTTCCGGCGGCCTGTGGTTCGGCGACGGCGGAGACGGCTTCGACCAGAGCGCCGCCGGAGTGGCCGGCGGCAACGGCGGAGCGGCCGGCATGTTCGGCGACGGCGGGGCCGGCGGTGACGGCGGGGCCGGCGCGGCAGGCGGCGTCGGCGGCACCGGCGGGTGGTTCATGGGCAACGGCGGTGTCGGCGGCGCCGGCGGAATCGGTATCGACGGCGAGGCCGCTGGTGTCGGCGGCGCGGGCGGCGACGCCCTCGCCTGGCTGTTCGGCAACGGCGGCGCCGGCGGAATAGGCGGAACCGGGACCGCCGGTGATGCGGGTGCAGCCGGCTTCACCGGGGGCAACGGCGCGCAGGGCGGAAACGGCGGCGCCGGCGGGGCGAGCCTGGCCCAGTACGGCGACGGCGGCCGTGGTGGGGCCGGCGGCAACGGCGGAGGGGGCGGTGCCGGCGGAGCCGGCGTTGACGGGATCGACGCGATCATCGCGGGCGGGACCGGCGGCAACGGCGGCGACGGCATGCAGGGCGGTTACGGCGGGGTGGGCGGCAATGGCGGCGCCGGCGGCGACTCGGCCCACGGGCTTGCGGGCCTGCAGGGTGCCGGCGGCAACGGCGGCAACGGCGGTTCCGGCGGGGCCGCCGGCGACGGCGGAGCCGGCGGCCACGGCGACGCCAGCAACCCAGACGGGGGACGCGGCGGCAACGGCGGCGCTTTCGGCGCCGGAGGATTCGGCGGTGACGGCGGGGCGGGCTCGGTCCAAGGACTGCACGGCGCCACCGGTACACCATCGGACTACGCCGGCAACGGCGGTGCGGGCGGCAACGGCTACAACGCGGCTGCCGACCCCAACGCCGCCCCCGGCACCAACGGCGGCAACGGCGGCGGCGGCGGCACCGGCAGCCTGCACGGCAACGGCGGAGCCGGCGGATCGGGCGGCGACGGCGCGAATGGGGCCAACGGGGGGCTCGGGATCGCCGGCGGGGCCGGCGGTCGCGGCGGCAACGGGGGCGCCGGCGGCGCCTCGCTCGGCGACGGCCACGGCGGCGCGGGCGGCACCGGCGGC
>NZ_AUWR01000033.1 GCF_000455125.1 Mycobacterium sp. UM_WGJ | reverse complement strand
TTGTGTTCGGCGGTGTCCTACTTTTCCACCCGTGTGGGCAGTATCATCGGCGCTGACAGGCTTAGCTTCCGGGTTCGGGATGGGACCGGGCGTTTCCCTGTCGCTATTTCCGCCGTAACTCTATTTTTTTGTGTGGGTGCGGCTGGTTGGCCGGCACCCGGGTTATCAAAGTGTGTTTGATGGTGGGGTGTGGGTTTGAGTGTTTGTGGTGTGGTTGCGGGCAACACGTGAATTGTTTCTTTGTGTTGTAAGTTTTCGGCCGGTTAGTGCCAGTTCCCTAACACACCTTGCGGTGCTTCCAGGTCTGGTCTATCGATCCCGTAGTCTGCGGGGGGCCTTATCCCTCTAAAAGGGTGAGAATCCTGGTCTTGGAGTGGGTTTCCCGCTTAGATGCTTTCAGCGGTTATCCTGTCCGAACGTAGCCATCCAGCCGTGCTCCTGGTGGAACAACTGGTATACCAGAGGTTCGTCCGTCCCGGTCCTCTCGTACTAGGGACAGGTTTCCTCAAGATTCTGACGCGCGCGGCGGATAGAGACCGAACTGTCTCACGACGTTCTAAACCCAGCTCGCGTGCCGCTTTAATGGGCGAACAGCCCAACCCTTGGGACCTGCTCCAGCCCCAGGATGCGACGAGCCGACATCGAGGTGCCAAACCATCCCGTCGATATGGACTCTTGGGGAAGATCAGCCTGTTATCCCCGGGGTACCTTTTATCCGTTGAGCGACACCCCTTCCACTCGGGGGTGCCGGATCACTAGTCCCGACTTTCGTCCCTGTTTGACGTGTCAGTCTTACAGTCAAGCTCCCTTGTGCACTTACACTCAACACCTGATTGCCGTCCAGGTTGAGGGAACCTTTGGGCGCCTCCGTTACATTTTAGGAGGCAACCGCCCCAGTTAAACTACCCACCAGGCACTGTCCCTGAACCAGCTTCATGGTTCGAAGTTAGAGGTCCAATACGATCAGAGTGGTATTTCAACAACGACTCCACCCACACTGGCGTGCGGGTTTCACAGTCTCCCACCTATCCTACACAAACCGCATCGAACATCAATACCAAGCTATAGTGAAGGTCCCGGGGTCTTTTCGTCCTGCCGCGCGTAACGAGCATCTTTACTCGTAATGCAATTTCGCCGAGTCTATGGTTGAGACAGTTGAGAAGTCGTTACGCCATTCGTGCAGGTCGGAACTTACCCGACAAGGAATTTCGCTACCTTAGGATGGTTATAGTTACCACCGCCGTTTACTGGGGCTTAAATTCTCAGCTTCACCCCGAAGGGTTAACCGGTCCTCTTAACCTTCCAGCACCGGGCAGGCGTCAGTCCGTATACATCGTCTTGCGACTTCGCACGGACCTGTGTTTTTAGTAAACAGTCGCTTCTCACTGGTTTCTGCGACCCCCTCCCGCTGCCGGCCGCGAAGGCCATGACGGTATGAGGGTCCCCCTTCTCCCGAAGTTACGGGGGTATTTTGCCGAGTTCCTTAACCATAGTTCACTCGTACGCCTTGGTATTCTCTACCTGACCACCTGTGTTGGTTTGGGGTACGGGCCGTGTGTGAGCTCGCTAGAGGCTTTTCTCGGCAGCATAGGATCACCGAATTCGCCGCAATCGGCTATGCATCACCTCTCGGACTATGTGTCAGACGGATTTGCCTATCTGACGTCCTACGGGCTTGCCCCAGTATTACCACTGACTGGTACGGCTACCTTCCTGCGTCACCCCATCGCTTGACTACTACCAGCGAAGGTCCCACGCAGCCAGCGATCGTCACCTCCCGAAGGACATGATCGACCACCTTTTGGGTGGTTAGTACCACTGATTCATCATGGGCGCGCACACACGGGTACGGGAATATCAACCCGTTGTCCATCGACTACGCCTGTCGGCCTCGCCTTAGGTCCCGACTCACCCTGGGAGGACTGGCCTGGCCCAGGAACCCTTGGTCTTTCGGCGGGCAAGGTTCTCACTTGCCTCATCGCTACTCATGCCTGCATTCTCACTCCCACACCCTCCACCACTAGATCACTCTGTGGCTTCACCGGATGCAGGACGCTCCCCTACCCAATACTTACGTATTGCCGCGGCTTCGGCGGTGTGCTTGAGCCCCGCTACATTATCGGCGCACAATCACTTGACCAGTGAGCTATTACGCACTCTTTCAAGGGTGGCTGCTTCTAAGCCAACCTCCTGGTTGTCTAAGCGACTGCACATCCTTTTCCACTTAGCACACGCTTTGGGGCCTTAGCCGGCGATCTGGGCTGTTTCCCTCTCGACGCACGGAGCTTATCCCCCGCCGTCTCACTGCCACGCTTACACTCACCGGCATTCGGAGTTTGGCTGACGTCAGTAACCTAGTAGGGCCCATCGGCCATCCAGTAGCTCTACCTCCAGTGAGAAACACGCAACGCTGCACCTAAATGCATTTCGGGGAGAACCAGCTATCACGGAGTTTGATTGGCCTTTCACCCCTACCCACAACTCATCCCCTCAGTCTTCAACCTAAGTGGGTTCGGGCCTCCACGCGGTCTTACCCGCGCTTCACCCTGGCCATGGGTAGATCACTCCGCTTCGGGTCCACAACACGCCACTACACACACCCCAACGGATGCGATACGCCCTATTCAGACTCGCTTTCGCTGCGGCTACCCCACACGGGTTAACCTCGCGACGTGCCGGTGACTCGCAGGCTCATTCTTCAAAAGGCACGCCATCACCCCACCACAAGGGAGGGCTCTGACGGATTGTAGGCACATGGTTTCAGGTACTATTTCACTCCCCTCCCGGGGTACTTTTCACCATTCCCTCACGGTACTAATCCGCTATCGGTCATCGAGTAGTATTCAGGCTTACCGGGTGGTCCCGGCAGATTCACAGCAGATTCCACGGGCCCGCTGCTACTCGGGAAATATCACAAGACAGGTGTCGGGTTTTCACGTACCGGGCTCTCACCGTCTACGGCAGGCCATCCCAAGCCACTTCCGCTAACCACAACACTTTCTCACTGCCCTCCAGTCGAGTAGAACCGGACATGACACTCCCACAACCCCGCACACACAACCCCTACCCGGTATCACATGCATACGGTTTAGCCATCCTCCGCTTTCGCTCGCCACTACTCACGGAATCACATTTTGTTTTCTCTTCCTACGGGTACTGAGATGTTTCACTTCCCCGCGTTACCTCCCCACTGGCTATACATTCACCAGCCGGTGACACGACATCACTCGTGCCGGGTTTCCCCATTCGGACATCCTCGGATCCACGCTCGGTTGGCAGCTCCCCGAGGCATATCGCAGCCTCCTACGTCCTTCATCGGCTCTCGATGCCAAGGCATCCACCATGCGCCCTTAAACACTTACAAATCACAAAAACCAAGAAACAAAAATTGCAAAAACAAACAAGACCCTCAAGCCTTGCTTGCTAGATGCTCGCAACCACTATCCACAAAACAAACACCACACCCCACCACCAAGATGGAGCGACAACACACCCACCCCCACAAAGGGAGCGAAAACAGGCCTGTTGCCTCAGGACCCAACAGTGTGCCCAAC
>NZ_AUWR01000032.1 GCF_000455125.1 Mycobacterium sp. UM_WGJ | reverse complement strand
CGCCACCACGTCCTTGATCGACGCGGTGATCGCATCCCGATCAGCGTCCTCAGGGATCTGGCAGAAAATGGTGTCGCGCATAATCATCGGCGGATCAGCCGGATTCAAGATAATGATCGCCTTACCCCGCTGCGCACCACCGATGACCTCCACCCCACGCGAGGTGGTCTTAGTGAACTCATCGATATTGGCCCGGGTGCCCGGGCCGGCCGACACACTGGCAACACTGGCCACGATCTCGGCATAAGGCACCGTGCCGCCCTGCTCCTTGACCGCGCGGGTCACCGCATACACGATCGGAATGGTGGCCTGACCACCACAAGTGATCATGTTCACGTTCGGCGCGTCGACGTGCTCGTGCAGGTTTGCCGGCGGAATCACCGCCGGACCCACCGCGGCCGGAGTCAAATCGATCGCCCGGATACCAGCGGCCTCATACTTGGGCGCATACGCCTTGTGCACATAAGCACTGGTGGCCTCGAACACGAAATCCGGCTTCTCATCCAACCCCAACAGCCAGTCCGCCCCCTCGGCCGAGGTCTCCAAACCCAGCTTGCGCGCCCGAGCCAAGCCCTCAGACTCCGGATCGATGCCGATCATCCAGCGCGGCTCCAGCCACTGCGAACGCAACAACTTGTACAACAGATCAGTGCTGATATTGCCCGACCCGACAATCGCCACTGAGGCCTTAGCAGCCATGAACGCTCCTCAATTCGAATCTATGCGAAAACCAGCCGGACCGAACCCAGCCCGGAGAACTCGGCAACACAGTCGTCACCGGCATGTACATCGATGACCAGGCTCGGCATCAGGACGTCTTGAGCAGGGTGAATCCCTTGTATCCCGCGTCGGCGACCTCTGCACAGATATCGAGGTAGGTGGCGAAGCCGCCGATGAAAAGCATGAACACGCGGGGCTTTCCGGGAACGTTGGCACCCACGTACCACGAGTTAGCTCTGGGAAAGAGGGTGGCGTCGGCTCGCTGATTACATTCGGCAACCCAGGCGTCGACGGCACCGGCGTTGGCTTCCATGGCCGCGTAGCCATGCTGGTCCAGATAGGCGATGGCCTCGGAGATCCACTGGATGTGCGCCTCGGCGTGCAGAACCATATTGGCCAGGACCGCCGGTGCGCCGGGCCCGGATACCAGGAACAGATTGGGGAATCCGTCGACACCGAGCCCGAGGTAGGTGCGGGGCCCGTGTGACCAATCCTCGACCAGCTTGCGCCCCCCGCGACCGACGATGTCGATCTTGGCCAGAGTGCCGGTCATGGCGTCGAAGCCAGTCGCCAAGACGATGGCATCGAGGTCGTAGTGCCCCTCGGAGGTCTCGATGCCCGATTCGTCGATCGCCTCGATCGGAGTCTTGCGAACACTGACCAATGTGACGTTGGGGCGATTGAATGTCTGGAAATAGTTGGTGTCAGTGCAGATTCGCTTGGTGCCGATCGGATGATCATTGGGGATCAGCAGTTCGGCGACTTCGGGGTCGTCGATCACCGCACGAATCTTGCCTTCGTAGAACTTTCGGGCTTCCTCATTGGCCTCGATGTCGGTCATCTGGTCGGCGAAGGTCTTGGAGAACAACACCCCGCCCAGCTGCCACCGTTCCTCGAAGGCCGCGTAGCGCTCTTCGGGCGTGGCTTGCATGGTCAGCTTCGGATGGGCGACATGCGGTGACCCGCCGCCACTGCGCCAGGACATCTGGCGCCGTTCGTCGTAGGTCGCCTTGGCGTGAGCGATCTCCTCGGCGGTCAACGGGCGGTTACCCGCGGGCACGCTGTAGTTAGGGGTGCGTTGGAACACCACCAGCTGTGCGGCCTGTTCGGCGATGAGTGGAATCGATTGCACACCAGACGAACCGGTCCCGATGACGCCGACCCGCTTTCCGGTGAAGTCCACACCCTCGTGCGGCCAATGCGCGGTGTGATAGATCTCGCCGCCAAAGGTGTCCAGTCCCGGGATGTCCGGAGTCAAGGGCGAGGACAGCGGCCCGGTGGCCATCACCACGAACCGCGCGACGACCGTTTCTCCACTGTCGGTGGCGATCGTCCACCGCATCACGTCCTCGTCGAGAACAGCCGAGACCACCCTGGTGTTGAACGTGATCCCCGGTCGCAGATCGAGCCTGTCGGCGACCCACTTGATGTAGTCGAGGATCTCGGACTGGGTGGCGTACTTCTCGGTCCAGGTCCACTCCTGTTGCAACTCATCGGAGAACGAGTAACAGTAGTCCAGGCTCTCGACATCGCAGCGCGCTCCCGGGTACCGGTTGAAGTACCAGGTACCTCCGACTTCGGGTGCCGCTTCGAAGACGCGCACCGACAGCCCCTGTTGCCGGAACTTGTGCAGGGCATACAGGCCAGCGAACCCGGCACCCACCACGATGACGTCAACATTGCTTTCGGTCGGGCTGCTCACGGCGGCTACCGTAGGCAGTCACCGAGGATTTTGGCGTCAAAACTTCCCGGTCAACGGGCATCAGGAAATTTCTCCCGGCCACCGGTGAGAGCGGCCCGGCCAGTTCGCTCGGCCGCTCACAATGTCGGCCATGACCGATGCAGGATCTGCCGGCCGAGCCGGGGACGGCGCACGCGCCGTAGCACTGACCGTCACAGCCGTCATCGAGGAGAGCCACGACGCGAAGTCGGTGGTGCTGGCGATTCCCGACGAGTATCAGAACCGATTCAGCTACCGGCCGGGGCAGTTCCTGACGGTGCGCGTACCAAGCGACCTGACCGGGTCGGCCGCCCGTTGCTACTCGCTGGCGAGTTCTCCGCACACCGATGCCGTGCATAAGGTCACCGTCAAGCGTACGAATGGCGGCTACGTGTCGAACTGGCTGTGCGACAACGTTTCCGTCGGTGACACTCTCGAAGCCCTCCCGCCGTCCGGACAGTTCACGCCGGCGGATCTGGATGCGGATTTTCTGTTATGGGCGGCAGGGAGCGGGGTCACCCCAGTGATGTCGATCCTCAAGTCGGCGCTCGCCGCCGGCACCGGACGGGTAGTGCTGTGCTACGCCAACCGTGACGAGAGTTCGGTCATCTTCGCGGCCGAGCTGCGCGAACTGGCTGCGCGGTATGCCGGTCGGTTCACGGTTCTGCACTGGCTCGAGTCGATCCAGGGTCTGCCTACCCGCGCTCAGTTGGGCGGCTTCGCCCGGATGTTCACCAGCTACCAGTCATTCGTGTGCGGCCCCGAGCCGTTTATGGCAGTGGTGAAAGAGGCGTTGCGTGAGGCCGGCGTACCACGCGAGAACATCCGCCTCGAAGTGTTCCAGTCGCTCACCGGTGATCCGTTTGCCGACGTCCCGATCGAAGACTTCGGCGGCGACGCTGAGGCGGCCGACGTGCAGGTCCGCATCGACGGGAAGACCCATCGCCTCTGCTGGCCCAAGTCCCGCAACCTGATTGATGTGATGCTCGCTGCGGGCATCGACGCTCCGTTCTCCTGCCGGGAGGGCAACTGCGGCTCGTGTGCGGCGACGGTGGTCGAGGGTCAGGTCGATTTGGGCAATGCTGCGATCCTCGAACCCGAAGACATCGCCGAGGGGTTGTTCCTGGCCTGCCAGGCGCGCCCGCTGTCCGACAAGCTGAATGTCGAGTTCTGATGTCGACGATGAATGTCGTCCGCTCACCGGGACGAGGCCGGCGACCGCCCGCTCCCCGCGTCCACCATCGTTGACATGACTAAACGGGTGATCGACCGCGTCGCGGAGCTGGCCGACCAACTGCGCGAGCAAGCCGAGGAAGCCGAGAAGATCGGCAAGCTGACTGACAACACAGTCAAGTCGATGAAGGAGATCGGCAGTATTCGGCTGTTGCAGTCGCGGAAGCACGGCGGGCTGGAGGTGCACCCGCGTGAGTTCGCCGAAACGGTGATGGCGACCGCCGCGCTGGACCCGTCCGCGGGATGGATCAACGGTGTCGTCGGCGTGCACCCCTACCAGCTCGCCTACGCCGATCCTCGAGTCGGCGACGAGATCTGGGCCGACGACGTCGACACCTGGGTGGCGTCGCCCTACGCACCGCAAGGCGTCGCCAAGCCGGTTGACGGTGGTTACCTCTTCAACGGGCGTTGGCAGTTCAGTTCGGGCACCGACCATTGCGACTGGATCATTCTGGGCGCCATGATCGGTGACGCCGAGGGCAAGCCCTTGATGCCCCCGCAGATGTTGCACATGATTCTGCCGCGCAAGGACTACCAGATCGTCGAGGATTCCTGGGACGTCGTGGGATTGCGAGGCACCGGTTCCAAGGACGTCATCGTCTCCGATGCGTTCGTGCCGAGCTACCGCACGATGGATGCTTTGCAGGTTATGGACGGCACCGCGCAACGCGAGGCCGGGATGACCGAGCCGCTTTATTTGATGCCCTGGTCGACGATGTTCCCGCTGGGCATCTCGTCGGCGACGATCGGCATCGCCGAAGGCGCTTTGGCCGCTGCGCTGGACTACCAGCGCTCTCGGGTGAATTCCAGCGGTGTTGCGATCAAAGACGACCCCTATGTGATGTTCGCGATCGGTGAGGCCGCCGCCGACATCAACGCCGCTCGTCAAGAGCTCCTGGCCAACGCCGACCGGATCTACGACATGGTCGACGCCGGCAAGGACGTCTCATTCGAGGACCGAGCGGCTGGGCGCCGCACTCAGATTCGCGCGGTATGGCGCGCCGTCTCGGCGGTCGACGAGCTCTTCGCCCGGTGTGGCGGCAATGCCACACGGATGGACAAGCCACTGCAGCGCTACTGGCGCGACGTCCACGTCGGACAGGTGCATGCGATCCACGCCCCGGGAACGGTCTACCACGCCTCGGCATTGAGCTCGCTCGGCGTGGACCCGCAGGGCCCGCTACGGGCAATGATCTAAGGGTCGCCCAGTGAGCCCGATCAAGAGCCTCGGCTACGTCACGGTACAAGCCACCGACATCGAGAAGTGGCGTCACTTCGCCTTCGGCGTACTGGGTTTCGCCGAAGGTAGCGGCCCCGATCCGGATTCGCTGTACCTGCGGATGGACGAACGCACCGCCCGAATCGTGGTATCCCCCGGCGACACCGACAAGATCACCACCATCGGCTGGGAGGTGCGCGACCACGCAGACCTGCAGACGGTCGCGCACTCCCTTGCGGCCGCCGGCGTCTCCTACCGGCAGTTGTCACTGGCCGAGGCCGACATCCGCCGTGTTGAAGAGGCCATCGCGTTCGAAGACCCCGCCGGTACGTCGCTTGAGGTCTTCCACGGCCCGGTTCTCGATCACAGCCCGGTCATCACGCCATTCGGCGCAAAGTTCGTGACGGGCGACCAGGGCCTGGGGCATGTGGTGTTGCCGGCCCTCGATGTCGCGGGCTTGTTCGAGTTCTACACCGAGGTGTTGGGGTTCAAGTCACGCGGCGCCTTCCGGGTGCCTGTTCCCCCGGAGTTCGGACCGGTACGCGTGCGCTTCCTAGGTGTCAACGAGCGCCATCACAGCCTGGCCCTGTGCCCTGCGGCAACGCTGCGCGACCCCGGGTTGATCCATCTCATGGTCGAAGTCGACAGCCTCGACAGCGTCGGCCAGGCGCTTGACCGAGTCGCCAAGGACGGCTTTCAGCTGTCGTCGACACTGGGGCGGCATACCAACGACAAGATGGTGTCGTTCTACGTTCGCGCACCGGGAGATTGGGACATCGAGTTCGGCACCGACGGCATGCGGGTCGATGACACCCACTACACCGCCGAAGAGATCACGGCAGACAGTTACTGGGGCCACCGGTGGGTTGACGACCTGCCTGCGGCGATGCGGCCGTAATCCCTGGCTTCCCCTTCCGGCCGGCCACCCGCCGGCGTCGATCGGCCGCTCGACTGCGGCGTGCCCTCGAGTCGGGCAGCTGACGCCAACCACTGACAACAAGGCGTTTCTGATCATCGAAAACTGATGATGCATCCGTCCACCTGGGTCGCCGACACCGTCGTTGATCTGGAGAGAGACGGGGTCGGCGCCCGGTGCGCTGCGGGCCACGGCGGCGTCCTTTAACGCGCGCACCGCGCACGGCGTGAACCCGGACGCGCAGCCCCGTTATGCCATGCCGCGTTGCTGGTGAGACCGGCGGCGTGCAGGCCGACGGTCGTGCGCGCACTCGAATTCGAGCGGAAGTGTGACAACAGCAACACCGATGTGGTAGAGATATGACCATTAGTCATATGCCTAATAGGCATGTACCCCGGAGGATCCCCATGCCCGCGACAGCCGCATTACCCGTGACCGCCGCCAAGGATGCGCCGAACGAAACTCCCAGCGCCGTCATTGACCGGGTATCCCTGGTCCTCGACGCTTTCGACGGGCCGGGCCGCCTGACGCTGGCCCAGATCGTGCGCCGGACCGGGCTTCCCCGCTCGTCAGCGCACCGCATGCTCGAGCGTCTCGTCCAGCTGCGCTGGCTGCGCCGCAGCGGCCGGGACTACGAACTGGGCATGCGCCTCGTCGAGTTGGGATCCCTGGCGGTGCACCAGGATCGCCTGCACAAGGCCGCGCTCCGCAAACTGCACGAACTCCACGCCGCGACCGGCCTGGTGGTGCACCTCGCCGTCCTTGACGGACCCGACGTCGTCTACATGGACAAGGTCGGCGATCGCATGACCGCGGCAATTCCGACCCGCGTCGGTGGCCGCCAACTGGCGCACTGCACCGCGGTGGGGAAGGCAATGCTGGCGTTTGCCGACGAGGGTGACATCGACGTCTTGAACTCCGATGGACTGCCCCGGCGGACCAAGTACTCGATCTCCACCCACGCCCAACTTCGCAGCGAACTGCTCAAAGTCCGCACTCACGGCTTCGCGTTCGACCGGGAAGAGTCACTGCCCGGCTTCGGCTGCGTCGCCGCCCCCATCGGCGACCCGGGCGAGGCGGTCGCCGCGATCTCGGTCTGCGGGCCGATGAACCGGATCAAGCTGGACCAGCGGTTGGTCGCTCCGGTGCGGATCGCCGCGATGGGCATTTGGCAAGCGGTCGACTGCGGCCCCGTTCGAGTGTCCCCCACTCTGCAGCAGATGCGACCGCTGCGCGCAGGGCCTGCCGCGCGACCGGCAGCTCGTACCGGGGCACTCAAGCTCGCATGATCCTGGATTCGCAGATCGCAAAAATCATCGAAGCCCTGAACGCGGGATTCCCGCCGGTGCATACGATGACCGGGGCCGAAGCCCGAGCCGCCATCCGCGCACGTTTCACGGCGGCCGCCGACCCCAGGCCCGTGGCGCAGGTGTACGACCGAATCATCGCCGGCCCGGAAGGCCCACTCCAGGTCCGTGTCTACCGCCCGTGGGCCGTAGACACCGACGCGGTCCCGACCCTGGTATGGGCCCATGGCGGCGGCTGGGTGTTCTGCGACTTGGACAGCCACGACGACCTGTGCCGCGACTTTGCGAATCAACTTTCCGCCGTGGTGGTTTCCGTGCACTACCGGCGGGCGCCGGAAGAAGGACAGTGGCCCGCCGCGGCCGAGGACGTCTACGCGGCCACCGTTTGGGCAGCAGACCATATCGCCGAGCTCGGTGGCGACCCGAACAGGCTGCTGGTGGGCGGCGACAGTGCCGGCGGCAACCTTGCCGCCGTCACTGCATTGATGGCCCGTGACCGCGGGCGGCCGCACCTGAGCGGTCAGCTGCTGCTGTACCCGGTGATCGGCGCCGACTTCGACACGCCGTCCTATCGCCAGTTCGGCCGCGGCTACTACAACCCAAAGCCCGCATTGCAGTGGTACTGGGATCAATACGTGCCTACCGTGGCTGATCGGTCCCACCCTTACGCGTCCCCCCTGCACGCCCCGGACCTGTCCGGTCTGCCGCCGACGGTCGCGGTGATAGCGGGCCACGACCCGTTGCGTGACGAGGGCCGCGCTTACGCCGAGGCGCTCCGCCGTGCGGGCGTTCCCACCGCGGTGCGTTACTTCGAAGGCGGCGTGCACGGCTTCATGACCATGCCCACGCTCGACATCTGCGGGCGGGCCAGGGCCCAGGCATGCGCGTCACTGACTGAACTCCTGGGTCCGCCGGTCACGACGTAGCCGGCGGTCCTTCGGACGGCACCGTCATGGGCTCTACGTGGCCATAGCGCTGGTGCGGGTCGAGGACGCAGTGCGTGCGCTTGAAGACGGTCACCATGCACTTGTTGTTGTGGTCGCAGCGGCTACGCACCTCGGGATCCCCGATCATTTTGTTGACCAGATCCGGCTCACGCAGCAGTGCCCTGCCCATCGCCATGAAGTCGAAGCCCTCACGCATCCCGGTCACCAGATGGTCGCGGTTTGTGATGCCACCGAGAAGAATCAACTTGGTGTTGCCCATGATCGGAACGAACTGACGGGCAGCGGAAAGCATGTAGAGATCCTCATAGGGATAGCTGCCCATCGCCCACTTCCCCATCACCCGCACCCCGGGGCGCAGCGCCGGCGGCATCACCCGGGCGAATTCGCGCACCGGTACATCACCCCGGAACAGGTACATCGGTTTGAACACCGACGAGCCCTGCGTCAGCTCGATGGCATCCAGCGTCGCGTCGGCGTCCAACAACTGTGCGGTACGCAGCGCCTCGTCGATCCAGATGCTGCCTGGCAGGCCATCGTCCATATCCAACTTGGCGATCACCGCGATCCGCTTGCCCACGACGTCGCGAACTCGCTGCGCGATCTCCCGTACGAATCGTGAACGGCCGTCGATGTCTCCGCCGTACTCGTCCTTACGCCGGTTGATCAGCGGAGACAGAAACGAGCTCGGCAGATAGAGGTGGCCGAAATGTAGTTCCACAGCGTCAAAGCCGGCGGCGACGGCCACCTGTGCCGCCGCACCGAACTGATCGATGACAGCGAATATTTCGTCGCGTCGAATCTCGCGGCAGTAGGCGAACGAGCTGGGATTGATGAAGCGGCTCGGCGCGATCGCGGAAACACCGGTGAGCTTCTTCTGTGCGACGACGCCGGCGTGGCCGAGTTGTGCGGAGATAGCCGCACCCGTGTCGTGCACCGCGTCGGTGAGCTTCTTGAGACCGGGGAGCGCCTTGGTGTCCATCACGATCTGCCCGGGCGCGCTGGCTCCCTGCGGGGACACGCAGCAGTACGCGACGGTGGTCATGCCGACACCGCCCCTGGCGAAGCTCAGGTGGAAGTCGATCAGATCGTCGGTGACCAATCCGTCGGGCGAACGGCCTTCCGAGGTCGCGGCCTTGATGACGCGATTGCGCAATCGGACCGGACCGAGCTGAGCCGGGGCGAACGGATTCATGCTGAGATCGTTCATCGGCTAACCGTCCTCGCTGCCAACGGTGTCCGTCAACGGCTGTCTCCCGATGTCCGGGACTGTAGCCGGTCTCACGACCGGGCTGCCCCTAGCCTCGTCTGCATGGCTGGCGGTGAAGTCTTCGTCATCGACCGGATCGTGACCAGGCCCGGGCTGGCGCGACGATTCGTCGATCGCTATCTCGCGGAGTACGCGCCCGGCGCCAGGGCACGCGGAATGACTTTGCAGAGTGTGCTCGTCAGTCCACCCATTTGGTTCGCCGGCGAGTCGAACACCATCACGATCACCTGGTCACTGCCCGACCCGCTGAGCTGGTGGCGGATGACCTGGAAGGGACGTCCGGATCCCGAATTGGGGCAATGGTGGTCGGCTATCGAAGAATTGGTGGTCGAACGCAGCCGCTCGGTGGCGGCCGCGGCAGATGACGTCGACACACTCTGCGAGATGACTGCGACCGATGTTTAACGTCACGCGACTACTCGATGTCGAACCCGGCGAACGCGATCGGCTGCTCAACGACATCCGCGCGGTGGCCGACCACAGCGGGGCGCTGCGATGGATCGTCGAACCGACCGAAAGCGGGTCACGCAACGGCGGGGATGTGTTGGTGCACCTGCGTTTCCCGGACGAATCAGCGTGGCATATCGCCGAAGCGCGGCTGGCGGCAGCGCTGACCGACCCGGCGATCACCCGAATCAACGGCGCTACGTACGAGGGCGCGCCGATCGGTACCGGCAATCCCGCGACGTTGTACCGGACGCTCCTGCTGAGGGTTCAGCCGGGCACATCACCGCAGACGCTGGCTCGGTTCGAGTCGGAGCTCAAGTCGATGCCCGGCTATGTCCCCACCATCTGTGCGTGGCAGCTGAGCCGCGTGACCGAACCGACGGGCGACACCGAATGGACGCACGTCTTCGAGCAGGAATTCACTGATACGGCGGGGTTGATGGGCCCCTACCTCATGCACCCGATTCACTGGGCCGTGGTGGACCGGTGGTTCGACCCGGAGACCACCGAGGTGATCGTTCGCGATCGGGTGTGCCACAGCTTCTGCGCAATCGACCGCACCGTCCTACAGCCGTGACGGCGCGCCTTACATCACATTCCGGCGGGCAGAATGTTGGGATTGGCGGCCGTGGGCGGTTCCAGTGGCGGGAGCACTGTGGCGCCATCCAGGCTGTGCACGGCGAGCTGCTGCGACCAGGGATAGTGCAGGCTGAACGCGACGAGACCGGTGCGCTCGGCGGCTGGTAGGTGGCACATCGCCAAGACTGTTTCCGCCAGATACTCCACCGGCTCGGTCGGGAAAGAATCGGGTATGAGGCTGTCTGCGCCCGGTGTCCGGATCGCGCTGGACGGTCCCACGACGTTGACGGCGATGTTGGAGTCCAGCAGTTCAGCAGCAACACCTTGGGTGAGCCGGTGCAGTGCCGCCTTCATCGACGCGTAGATCACGTCTCCGGACGACTTGTTGTACTCGCGGTAGGGGCGCGCCGGAGAGAGGCCGGTGACGGATCCGATGTTGACGATCCAGCCCGCACCTTGCCGTCGCATGTGCGGAATTGCCTGCTGAATCAGCACAAACGGTGTCCGCATATAGTGATCGACGGTGCGGTCGAAGGTCTGAATAGGCATGGCCTCGATCACCGAGTAGTCGGCGTATCCGGCGTTGTTGACCAAGATGTCGATGCGGCCCGTCCGCTCGACCACCTCCCCGATCAAGCCGGCCCGCTGGTCGGCGTCCTCCAGATCGGCGGCGATGCCGAATGCCGTGCCACCGGAAGCCTCGATCAGTTCGACGGTTTCGGCGATAGTGCCTGGCAGAGCCTCCGTGTGGCCCGCACGAGTCGACGGCGACGGCTGATGAGAGCGCGCGGTCACCGCTACCGTCGCCCCTTCGGAGGCCAGTCGCTGAGCGACTGCCCGCCCGATTCCTCGGCTGCTTCCGGTCACCAATACGGTTTTCCCGCTGAGTAATCCGGTCATCGGAGGATGAGATCCTCCTCGATCGGAGCGCGGTGGCTCTGCCACACCTCGATCAGCCGGAACGGGAAGGCGGTGACTATTCGTCCTCCGCCGGAACGGTAGTAGGTGTGTGCGGTGGGCGTGTGACACCAGACGGTGTCCGCCATCGCCCGATCGATCTCGCCGACGTAGCTCTCGAACGCCTCCGGGGTGACCTCGATGGTCGGCACGCCCCGCTGCGCCATCAGCTGGAGGCATTCCATCACGTAGTGCACCATCACCTCCACACCGAAGTTGTGCCCGCCCCCGTGACCCGGGCTGTAGTTGGGTGCCGAGGAGATGAACATGTTTGGGAAACCGGGGACCATGCCGCCGCGGTAGGCACTCGGACTGTCTCCCCAGACGTCTCTGAGCTTGATGCCGCCGCGGCCCCGGATATCGACCGTCGACAAGAAATCGAGGTAATAGCCGGTCGCGTAGATGATGACGTCCAGATCGATCTGCCGGCCGTCCTGGGTGACGATCCCACGCTCGTTGACCCGCGCGGGCTCGCTGGCCTCCACATCGACATGCGGCTTGGTCAGCGCAGCGTAGTAGCCTCCGGGGTCGCGAATGATGCGCTTGCCGTACGGCGCGAAGTCAGGAGTGACCTTCTTGGCCAAGTCCGAACCGGCCCCGAACATCCGGTCGATGTAATCCAGGCACATCCGCAGCAACACATCGTTGGCCGGCGAGATCGACAGGTGGTGAGCCGCCCATTCCGGATCTCGCACGATCACCGGATAGTTGTTGTCGGCGGTACCCCAAAACGACTTGAGCCGATTCCAGTTGGCGTAGAACGGGATGTGGGTGTTGAGCCATCGACGGTATTCGGGCACATCGTCGGTGAGTCGCTTGCGCGGCGCTACCCAATGCGGCTGACGCTGGAACACCGTGAGGTGCTCGACTTCGCCGACGCAGGCGTCGACGATCTGCACCGCGGTGCATCCGGCACCGATGATCGCCACCTTCTTGCCACGCAAATCCAAGTCCGGATCCCACTCGGCGGAATGGATGCTCACACCGGCGAAGGATTCCCTGCACGCCAGTTCCGGCCACCGCGGGCGGTTGAGGTAGCCGACGGCCGGAATCACCACATTGGCATAGCTGACATCACGGGTGCCGTCGCGACCGACAGCGTGGATCTGCCACAGCTGACGGTCCTCGTCCCACCACAGCGCCTCCACCTCGGTGCTGAATCGGGTGTGGTCCCGCAGATTGTTCTGGGTGGCGACCGACTCCAGGTACTTCTGGTACTCAGCGCCTTGCGGGTAGTAGCTCGACCACCCAGCGTTGATGTCGCGCGACAGCGAATAGTAGGCCGAGGGTGTGTCGACACCGATGCCCGGGTAGACGGCGGTGTACCAGGTACCACCCACCTCGTCGTTGCGGTCGATGATCTCGTAACTGATTCCGGCATCAGCGCATTCCAGCGCCGCAGCCATCCCCGCGATCCCGGCGCCGATGATGACCACTTTGAAGTCCGTCGGAAGCTCAGCGGTCCGAGGCAGCACCGGCTGCGACGGGTGGAACCCACCCTGTTCCAGCAGCAGGCCCACATACTCGCCGGCCACCTCGGTCCCGAGCGCCAGCGGTGCGATCCGGGCGAACAGCGCCGGGTCATCGATCGGCAGTGCACCGGCCGGACGTGGTTGGTCGAGTGCGATCATCACCGCTTCCACCAGCGCCTCGCGGGTTTCGTCGTCGGTGACACCGATCTGCTCCGGCGGGTCGGGTTCGAACGAGATCTTCTCGGCGAACCGGTCGACGACGGCGGGATCGCCGGTCAGCTGGGCCAACACCGCAACCAACACCCCGGCGTCGGCCTGACGCAGGTAAGAGCGCAGCTCGGCGGGATCCGAGCCCGTGTGGTCTGCCGTCACGGTCGCATCGGTCGTCATCGAACCTCCTTGCTTGTGCCCCGAGTATGTGGCCGTCGCCGGCGATCCGTCCGGGCCGTGTCTACTCAGCGGGACGCGGCGTGCCCGCAACCGGCGCCGCCGGCCTACAGTCCGGGACATGAACGAGCTCGATGCCGTCCTGAGGTCGACGCGCAGTCACGCGCTCGGTGACATCCCCCGCCGCTCGGCCCGCAAAGAACCGGGCAAGATCGCCGTGATCGACGGCGATGTGTGTCTGACTTTCGCCGAATTCGAGGGGCTGGTCGATCGCGCGACGGCCGCGTTGCAGGACAACGGCTTCGGACCCGGCGACCGCGTCGCGGTCTTGGCCCACAACTGCTGGCAGTACGCGGTGCTGGCGTTCGCGACCGCTCGCGCCGCCGTCGTGCTGGTGCCGATCAACTTCATGCTGACCGCCGAAGAGATCTCGTTCATCCTGGAGCACAGCCAAGTCGCCGGCATGATCGTCGAAGCCGATCTGGTGCCCACCGCCCTCACCGCGATGCAGCTCGGCGGGAGCGTGCGCACCACTGCGGCGATCGTGCTGCCCGGCCAGACGTCGCCGCCCGGCTGGGATGACTTCGACCGCTGGCTGGCAACCGCTTCGGTGGCTCCCGCTCCGTATGTCGCCGACGACCAGATGATCCGGCTGATGTACACCAGCGGGACCGAGGCGCATCCCAAGGGCGCGATGCACTCGACTCGCAGCCTGATGGGCAACTACATCAGCTCGATCATCGCCGGTTCGATGGAGGGCACCGACATCGCCGTCCACTCGCTGCCGTTGTATCACTGTGCGCAACTCGACAACTTCTTGATCCCCGCTGCCTACCTCGGCGCCACCAGTGTCATTCTTCCCCGACCGGAGCCAGAACTGGTGTTGCACACCATCGAAAATTATGGTGCCACAAGCTATTTTGCCCCACCGACGGTGTGGATCTCGCTACTGCGGTCCCCGCTCTTCGATTCTGTGGACCTCTCCACGCTGGTCAAGGGATACTACGGCGCCTCGGCGATGCCGGCCGAGATCCTGGCCGAAATGCGTGAGCGACTTCCCGAACTGCGTCTGTGGAACTTCTACGGCCAGACCGAGATGGCACCGCTAGCATCGGCACTCGGACCACAAGATCAGGACGCACACGCCGGTTCGGCGGGCCGACCGGTGATCAACGTGGAAACCGCGATCGTCGACGACGAGGGGACCCCGGTGGACGCCGGCGTGGTGGGCGAGATCGTCCATCGAAGCCCGCACCTGATGCTGGGCTACCTCGACGATATGGCGAAGACCGCGGACGCTTTCCGCGGCAGCTGGTTCCACTCCGGGGACCTCGGCTACTACGACACCCACGGGCTGCTACACGTGGTGGACCGCAAGAAGGACATGATCAAGAGCGGCGGCGAGAATGTCGCCAGCCGGGAAGTCGAAGAGGTCCTCTACCGTCACCCGGGCGTCGAGGAGGTTGCGGTATTCGGTCTGCCCGACCCACGATGGGTGGAGGCGGTGGTCGCCGCCGTGGTGGTCCGCGAAGGCGTCGCGCTCACCGAAAGCGAACTTCTACGCCATTGCCGCACGCATCTGGCCGGATTCAAAACACCCAAGCGGTTGTTCTTCGTCGAATCGCTACCCAAAAATCCGAGTGGAAAACTGCTGAAGCGCCTGTTGCGCGAGCGGTTCAGCGCCCAGGAGATGGTGGTGGAAGCAGTGGCTCCTCGTCCAGCCCGATAGGACGCAGTACGCAACGCGTCCGCTCGAAGACCGTCACCATCGCGGTGCGAGATCCGCACTGACCGCTGGGCGGGAAGCGCCCTGGGCCGTGGTCCGCGAGCCGCATAGCCTGCCGCAATGGGCGCTGCGCCGCTTGTGGCAGCGGCGCAACCACCGATTCGGTCGACTGACATTGAATCTTGTTTCGCATGAGAGGAACTCAGCTGTGAGTCCACACCACGACACCGGACGCATCGCACGCTTCGACGAACCCGGAAAGCCGTTCCAACTAGACACCGTCCCGGTCCCCGAAGTCGGTCCCGGCCAGATCCTGATCAAAGTGACCCGGGCCAACATCTGCGGTTCCGATGTCCACGCCTGGCACGGAACGTTCGCCACCCGCGGCCTCGGTGGGCAACTTCCCACCGTTCTCGGCCATGAGATGGTCGGATCGGTGGCAGAACTCGGCGATGGCGTCACCGCCGACTCCAACGGCAAACAGCTCAGTGTCGGCACGCGAGTGGTGTTTCCCTACTTCTTCTGCTGCCACACCTGCCGCAACTGTCTGGCCGGTCGCCGCAACGCTTGCCTGAACCTGAAGATGGCGATGCTGGGCCGCGCCGATGAACCACCGTACTTCGTCGGCGGCTACGGCGACTACTTCCTGCTACCGGCCGGCGCGGTGGTCTACACCGTCCCGGACTCCGTCTCCGACGAGATCGCTGCCGGCGCCAACTGCGCTCTGTCGCAGGTGATGTACGGCCTGGAACGGGTCGATCAGCAACTGGGCGAATACGTAGTGGTCCAGGGAGCCGGTGCGCTCGGTCTGTATGCCGTCGCAGTGGCCAAGGCCCGTGGCGCCGCCCGGGTGATCGCCATCGACGGCGTCCCGGAGCGACTCGAATTGGCCAAGGCGTTCGGGGCTGACGTCGTCATCGACATCACCGAGGTCACCACGGAGAAGGAACGGGCCAAGCTGGTCCGCAAGCTCACTGATGGGCACGGCGCCGACGTGGTGGTCGAGGTGGTCGGCCACCCCTCGGCGATCGACGAGGGCCTCAAGCTGCTCGGTCAGTTCGGCCGTTATGTCGAGATCGGCAATATCAACATCGGCAAGTCCTTCGAGTTCGATCCATCGCGTTTCGTGTTCGGCAACAAGTCCATGGTCGGGGTATCGCTCTACGACCCGGCCGTGCTATCTCGGGCCCTGGACTTCCTGGCGACATATCAGCACAAGTTGCCGTTCGAACGGCTCGCCACCGCCTGCTACTCACTCGACGACATCAACGATGCCTTCGCCGCCGCAGAAGACAAACGCGATGTCCGGGCCAGCATCGTCCTGTAGAACCACAGCTGAGCGGAGAGCAAACATGAGCTACAACCACGTCTACACGCGCACCAAGCTCTTCATCGACGGGCAGTGGGTCGACCCCGACGGCACGGGCACGATCGATGTCGTCGATCCCGCAACGGAAATGGTCTGCGGCTGTGTCCCCAACGGTTCCGAATCCGACGTGGACGCCGCGGTCACCGCAGCGCGCGCAGCGTTCGATCCGCTGATCAGCGTCGCCGAACGACGCGAGCGTCTCGACGCGGTGATCACCGCCATGGAAAAGCGGCTGCCCGATATCGCCGAAACCATCACGCGCGAAATGGGAGCCCCGATCCGGATCGCGCAGAGCGTGCAGACCCAGGTGCCTCTTGCCGTCGCCCGCGGATTCGCCGACGCCTTGGCCACGTTCGACTTCGAGGAGCGGATCGGCAACTCCCTGGTGGTTCGCGAGCCTTATGGTGTGGTCGCGGCGATCACGCCATGGAACTATCCGCTCTACCAGGTGGTCGCCAAGGTCCTGCCCGCCATCGCGGCCGGTTGCACCGTCGTACTCAAACCCAGCAACGAAGCGCCCCTGTCGGTGTTCGAGTTCGTCGACGCCATCGCGGAAGCCGGGCTGCCACCAGGTGTGGTCAACCTGGTATCCGGACCGGGCCGGATCATCGGCGAGCGGATGTCGGCCCATTCCGATGTGGACTTGGTCTCTTTCACCGGCTCCACCGCCGTGGGCAGCCGGGTCGGGGAACTGGCCGGTAAATCCATCAAGAAGGTGGCTCTGGAGCTCGGCGGCAAGTCCGCCAATGTGATCCTCGACGGCGCCGATTTAGCCACCGCGGTCAAGGTGGGTGTCGGGAATGCCTTCCTCAACGGCGGCCAGACCTGCATGGCTTGGACCCGGATGCTGGTGCCGCTGTCCCGCTACAGCGAAGCGTTGGAGCTGGTGCAGGCAGCGGTGTCGAAGTACACAGTCGGGGACCCGTGGGATCCGGCCACCCGGCTCGGTCCGTCGGCGTCGGAAGCTCAGTACCGATCGGTGCTCGGCTTCATCGAGCGGGCGCCGCGGGACGGCGCCCGGCTGGTGACCGGCGGCAGCCAGAAGCTGCGCGATGTGGGCTACTACGTCGCCCCCACCGCCTTCGCCGACGTCCACCCAGACTCCGAACTGGGCCAGGAAGAGGTATTCGGGCCGGTGCTGGCCGTCATTCCGTTCCGCGACACCGACGAGGCGCTGAGCATCGCCAACGGCACGCCCTACGGCCTGTCCGGTGCCGTGTGGGCCGCCGACGACGACACTGCGATGGCTTTCGCCCGCGAGGTAGAGTCCGGTCAGATCGATATCAACGGCGGCAAGTACAACCCCGCAGCACCATTCGGCGGCTACAAGAAGTCCGGGATAGGACGGGAGCTGGGTCGTATCGGGTTCGAGGAGTACCTACAGATCAAGTCACTGCAGCTGCCCTAGCCCGACGCCACCCACAGCGCGCCCCAGTAAGAACAGAGGTACTCCGATCATGACCATGACTGCCGGGCCGTTGGCCATCACATCCGAAGGCGCCGTGCAGGTTTGGACCATCAACCTGCCACACCTCGGCAATGCCATCACCGACCACGACTTCATCACTGCTTTCGAGGGCGCAGTCGATTCCGCCAATTCCGATACCAGCGTCAGGGCGGTGATCCTCACCGGTGAAGGAAAGATCTTCTCAGCCGGCGGCAACGTCAAGGACATGGCCAACCGTGAGGGCATGTTCGGCCTCGAACCGATCGAGCAACGTCACGCCTACGTCGACGGAATACAGCGCCTGCCAAGAGCGCTGGCCCGCCTCGAGGTCCCGATCATCGCGGCGGTCAACGGCGCGGCGGTCGGCGCCGGCTGCGACCTGGCCACGATGTGCGATATCCGGGTCGCCTCCGAACGCGCGTCCTTCGCCGAGAGTTTCGTGCAGATCGGCCTCGTTCCCGGCGATGGCGGCACCTGGTTTCTGCAACGGGCCATCGGCTACGAGCGGGCCGCCGAGATGACACTGACCGGCGACCGCATCGACGCGGAGACCGCGCACTCCTGGGGGCTGGTCAGTCGAGTGGTTCCCCACGACGAACTCATGACCGCGGCAAGGGATCTCGCAGAGCGGATCGCCAAGAACCCACCGCATGCCCTGCGAATGGCCAAGCGCCTACTGCAGGAGTCCCGAACCGGTGCACTGGAATCCACGCTGGCCATGGCCGCTGCGATGCAACCCCTGGCGCATCGCGACGCCGAGCATGAGCGGCGCATCGCTAAGTGGCGGAGCGTCTGATGGCACTCCCCCGACTCGTCCCCGCAGCCGCCTCGGAGTCAGCGGACACCGCGGCGCTGCGATCGGAAGTCCGGATGTTCCTCGCCGAACAGCTCGCCGCAGGCAGCTTCACCCCGACGGTCGACGCCTGGCTGTGCGGCTGGGACGAAACCTTCACCGCGGCGCTGGCGGCGCGGGGTTGGCTGGGCATGACTGTGCCGAAAGAATATGGCGGACACGGACGGTCGTTTCTGGAGCGATTCGTCGTCACCGAGGAGCTGTTGGCAGCAGGAGCGCCGGTAGCCGCACACTGGATCGCAGATCGGCAGATCGTACCCGCACTGCTGAAGTACGGCACCGAAGCGCAGAAACGCGAGTTCCTACCGAAGATCACCGCCGGTACGTGCTTCTTCGGCATCGGAATGAGCGAGCCAGACTCCGGCTCGGATCTCGCCAGCGTGCGCACCCGGGCGGTACAGACCGACGGCGGCTGGGAATTGACCGGAACAAAGGTCTGGACCTCGGGAGCACACCGCGCCCACGCATTCATCGTGCTTGCCCGCACCGCCCCGGTCGATCCTGCCCACCGTCACGCCGGACTCAGCCAATTCATCGTCAGGCTTGACGGCCCCGGCGTCGAAGTACGGCCCATCATCTCGATGAACGGCGGCCACCACTTCAACGAAGTCATCCTCGACGACGCATTCGTGCCCGACACCATGGTGTTCGGTGGTATCGGTGACGGGTGGCACCAAGTCACCTCCGAACTCAGCTTCGAAAGAAGCGGGCCCGAGCGACTGCTCTCCACCTTCCCTCTGTTGGCCGCTTCCGCGGAAGGTATGGCCGGCAAAACGATCCACCGCGACGCCGATCTGGGCCGCCTGGTAGCCAGGGTCGCAGGGTTGCACCGGATGTCGGCTGCCGTCGCAGGAGCACTGGAACGACGTGAGCCCGCCGACGTCGCAGCCGCGGTGGTCAAGGTGCTCGGCACGACCACCGAAGGCGACATCGCTGACTTCAGCGACCTGCACACCGGCGATGACTCCCCCAGCGGGTCCCGGTACCGCGAACTGATCCGATCCGCGGTGGATCAACGCCCCGGCTTCACACTGCGTGGCGGCACGAACGAGGTACTGCGCGGCGTGATCGCGCGCGGATTGGGGCTACGATGACCAACTCGCAAGCCAAGGACACCACCATCGACCTCGACCTGGTCAAGATGATCGATGCGGTGTTGGCCGAACACCGCGAAACCCATCCGCACGGTGCACCGATCACCCGCGACGCCGGATTGTGGTCGAGCCTGGACCAATTAGGGCTGGTCCGGCTGTCGGGTTCGGAACAGTCCGGGGGAAGCGGTGCGGGCTGGTACGAGGCCGCTGAGCTGATCACCGCGGCGGTTCGCCACGGTGTGCGCGCTCCGTTGGCCGAACATGATGTGTTGGCCTGCTGGCTTCTCGAAGCCGTCGGCGATCCGGTCGACGCAGCCGCGCGCACCGTCTGCATTCTCGATGGGTCCGGCACCGCGACCCTGGTGCCGTGGGCGTCGACGGCCGACCGGATCGTGGTGGTCTGGCCTGACGGACCGGGCTATCAGATGGCTGATGTGGATGCCACGGTCCTGCGGATCACGCCGGGCGTCAACCTCATCGGAGAGCCTCGCGACACCGTCACCGCCGACGTCGCCGCGCTGAGCGGATCAGCGGTCTCCGCTGAGCTGGTTGCACAGCTGCGGCTGAAGTCTGCATTGGTGCGAGCGATCCAGGTCTGTGCAGCACTGGACAGCATTCTTGAGTTGTCCGTCGAGTTCGCCACGGCACGAATCCAATTCGGACGGCCCCTGTCGAAGTTCCAGGCGATCCAGCATCTGATCGCCGATATCGCCGCGGAATCCGCACTCGCCCGCGCGGCCACCGAAGCCGCCCTGGCAGCGGCGGTCGGCAGCGACTGGTCGGCACCAGGCTTGGGATTCCTGGTCGCGGTGGCGCGATCATGCGCCGGGCACGCCAGCTCCGTGGCAGTTCGAAACGGCCACCAGATCTTCGGCGCCATCGGCACTACCGTCGAGCACCGGCTGCACGAGTACACCCGGGCCGCACTGGCCTGGCGTTCGGAGTTCGGATCCGTCCGTCACTGGGACGAGGAGGTGACGCGTGCTGCGGTCGCCGCCGGGTCGTCGGGTCTGTGGAGCGTGATAACCGACTGACCCGATGTTCCACTGACCGGTTACCACCGTGTCGCACCCGGCCGATCGGCGGTTGACTCCAAGGAGCACTTGGTTTCCGCACGCCAATACTTGGGAGACATGTCACGTGAGCACCGACAACAGCATCGCGCTGGACGCGCTGCAGAACTTCATCGGCGAATTCTGGTACCACTACGACCAGGCTGACTACCCGAAGATGGGCGCCGCTTTCGCCGAGGATGCCACCTACCTCAGCCGAAGTGACTCCGGAGCATGCCCCTTCGAAGAATCCCTCGCCGCGAACCTCACCGGTGCGGCGAAGGTTGTGCCGTGGCTTATCGAACACCGCAATGCCAGCCCATACCCCCTGCGTCACCACACCACCAACCTGCACATCACCCACCACGAGGGTGACGTCACCTACGCGCGCTTCTACATCTTCGTCAATCAGGTCACCAACTTCGTTCCGTTCGCGGTGTCCAGCGGAGTCACCGAGGTCGGCGTTCGCCGTGGGGGCAGCAGTCCCAGCGGGCTTGAATTCACCACGATGTCGGTGATCCTCGATGTCACGAACTCCGAACCGTTGGTCGGCAGCGGGCTTCCCGGCGCCGAGAACGCCTCGGCGAGCACCTGACCGGTGGGCATAAGTGCCTTGAACGCACGCGACGTCTTCGGCGGCGGAGTCGCCGTCATCACCGGAGCCGGCGCCGGCATCGGTGCCGGCCTGGCCCGTCACGCTCACCGGCTGGGCATGTCGTTGGTCATGGCCGATGTCGACGGCGCTGCCATTGCGGCGTTGCGCGACGAGATCGTCGCCGACGGCGGTTCGGCGGTCGATGTGGTTTGCGACGTCCGCGACCCCGAAGCGGTGGCCGCCCTGGCGGAGCGCACTTATCGCGACGTCGGACCGGTACGACTGCTGGTCAACAATGCCGGTGTAGAGCAGTTCGGATATCTCTGGGATACACCGGTAGCCAACTGGAACCGCGTGATGGACATCAACGTCAGCGGGGTATTCCACGGCGTCCGGGCCTTTCTGCCCACGATGATCGCCGCGGGGGGACCGGCCTGGATCTGGAACCTGTCGTCAATCGGCGGCGTGGCAGCCGTCCCGCTGCAGACCCCCTACATCGTCAGCAAGCACGCGGTCCTGGCACTGACCGAGTGTCTGCGTCTGGAAGTCCAGTTGGCCGGACATGATGACCACATTCATGTCCAGGCGGTGCTGCCCGGAGCTGTGAAGTCCAACATCTTCGAGGCGGCAGGCGGTGTCAGTACCGACCTCGACGGCGCCGATGTCGCTGCCGCCGACGCCCAACGCGACGCGATGTTGGCGATCAAGGCCGGGGCGATGGACCCCCTCGAAGCCGCCGAAGTGATTTTCGAACAATCTGCTCAAGGCGCGTTCTATGTGTTGACGCAGCCCGACTATGTGCGTTCGGCGATGGCCGAGCGGGCCGAAGCGCTGCGCACCCTGGTGCCGCCGGCTTTGCGGGATAAACGTCGCTTCGATCCCGCCAAACACTAGGAGCCCCACCGTGAACGGGCCGCACATCCCCGCGTTGGACCCCGATGCCGCCGCCAGGGTTGCGGCATTCGGCCCGCCGACACCGATTCGAGACCGTGGCCTCGACGCGGTGCGCGCGTCTTTGGAATCCGCACCGCTACCTCCCGATATGCCGGAGATGTCCGACATTATCGACGCCACAGCCGCCGGGCCGGGCGGCCCTATTCCGCTGCGGGTCTACCGTCCGCAGCTCGATGAGGCTCCGTCGCCGGTGATCGTCCACCTTCATGGCGGCGGACTGGTCATGGGTTCGAACCACTCATTCGAGCCGATGGCCCGGGCGATGGCGGCCGCGAGCGGTGCGGTGGTGGTGGCCGTCGACTATCGACTGGCTCCGGAGAATCCCCCGCCCGCACAGTTCGAGGACGCGCTGGCAGCCCTCGAGTGGACCGCTGCCCACGCGACCGATCTGGACCTGGACCGGCACAGACTGGTCATCTCCGGCGACAGCGCCGGCGGCGGTGTCGCCGCAGCCGTCGCCCTGGCGGTGCGTGACCATGGTGGCCCGCCGATCTTCGCTCAGCTTCTGATGTATCCCGGCGTGGACCGCGACATGGCGGCCTCCTCGGTGCTGCGCGACGTGACGGCGCCGATGCTGACCCACGACGACATCGTCTACCTGCATGAACTGGCAGACCAGGGCGCGGGTTCCGCTCATGATGTCCGCCGCGTCCCGGCCTACGCAACCGACCTGCGCGGCCTGCCCCAGGCCATCGTCGTCACCGCTGAGCTCGACCCGATCGCCGACTGGGGTGAGCGCTATGCCGGCCGCCTGCGCGATGCGGGAGTGCAGACCACGATCACCCGCTACCCGGGCATTTACCACGGCTTTCTGATGCGGTCGGATGCGACCGCTCGAGGGCGGTTGGCAATGGCAGAGATCGGGGCGCTGCTGCGCGCCAAATTCGCCTACCCCATGCCGTTTTAGGCGGTTCAGCTCGGTATCCGGGTGCCCGACTAACGTCCCGATGATCGGACACCAGGGGTTCGGGAAAACGGTGGCGCGGCACACAATCGAGTTCAGCAATGGGCGTGTGGTTCAGCGCCGGAACTACAGAAGAGGAGTCCCTGTGATGCTCACCGAAGAGCGGCGGATGGAGCTTTCCGACATCCTGCGCCCCGCTTCGCCACCCCGCGAGATTGCCGATGTCTACACCGAGGACCAGCGTGAGCGCCTCCTGGACGTCGTACGCAAAGACGGGCCGTGGAGTCTGATCATCGCCCAGCACTTCGCTTCCCCCGAGGAACTCATCGCCACCATGAGCGGCAAGTTTCCAGAGGGTTTCACTCCCACCCTGGATCTGTTCTTGACGCCCACCTTTCGCGGCTTTCTGGCGAACCACGGGACAGTGCTCTACCCGGAGCTACACGATTGCTTCTACAAGGCCGACTTCCTCGAAATGGCCAAGTCATACTGGCAGGCCGAGTACGCCAAGCCCCAGATGATGTTGTTCAACATCAATGGCCCGTGCGCCAATCGCGACCCGGGCCACATCGATTCGCCGAGCTTCCGCGGAGTGCGTTACGAAAACGCCCCGACCTGGCTGGTCAGCGTGATGGGCAAGTCCGGCCTGTTCGCCGACTACCTGATCAAGATGGCACAGGTCATCACCTGGTTCTCGCTGGACGAGGCTAGCGGGTTCACCTATTGGCCCGACGGCCCGCTCAAGGCGCCCAAACGTATTCAGCCGCCGGTGTACAACCGGGGCGTCGTGGTGCAGAACGAGATGCTGGTACACCGGGGCGAGGCGAACGGCCCGATCGAACAGCAGGTGCCTGCCGAACTGGCATTCGACACGATGTTCGACGGCGACCCGGCCTCTCGCGATCACTGGGTGCTCAAGAACGGCGAGGACGTCATCGCGCGCCATCACACCAGCGAACTCCGCTTCCTGGTGCACTGGTCCTCTGAGGTCTACCGGGACTACGACGAGCTGAAGAAGAACATGGACCACTCCGACGATCTGACCGTCGACAAGGCCATCGACATGATGGTGGATGACTTGAGCAAGCGGGGTTACAAACTCGACATCCCGAGCGAGCCACTGCACGACGCCGCGTTCATCGGCGCACTCAACGCAGGCTATGACCTCGGCGGGCCCGCGGTGTATCCGCAGGAAGCGCCGTTGAGCGCATTCCAATTCACCTGAGCTGTAGGGCTTTCCGGTGTGGTCCCGCCTCAGTCGGCGGGACCACACCACAATCGGTCACCAGTGGAGGCCACGACGGCCGGCGGCGATCAGAGCCCGTCGAACACCGGTAACGAACCCGTGCCGACAGCCTCGTCGATCGAGGTGCGCAAGCGTTCGCACGCCAGGAAGGTGCCCGGCCTCAGGTCCGTTCCGTGGACCGAGGGATGCGCGCTCCACCGTTCCTGACACCGGGCTATGGCAGCGCCGTTCCATTGCACACTGGTCTGTTCCCAGCTGCTCTTGCGAGCCAGGACGCGCGCGCCGCATGATCCGCATATCACCGGAGTCATCGGCGCGTCGCTCAACCGGTTGTCAGGACGCATGATCTGCGGGTGTCAGACCTACCAGGCGAGGCAGCCGATTGGCAGCGATGTTGTCCTGCACCTCGGTCATCCACGCCTCGCGCGGACGGGTGGTATCGATCTCGAACTCGAATCGATCAACCATGTCACTGGTGACGTCGTCGACGTCGACATAGAACTGCTCGTACCACCGGCGCACCTGGTAGACGGGTCCGTCTTCTTCGCACAGCAGCGGATTGTCGATCCGGGCTTTACGTCGCCAGATGGCCACATCCTGTTCGAAGCCCATCTTCACGAAATCACCGAGCGCGATGGCCATCTGCATCGCAGCGTCCTCCGGCAGACCCTCCGATTTCTCCACGGTGATGCCGTATTGCAGGACAAATGAATTCGCGTCAATCGGATAATGGCAGTTGAGCAGGACCGTTCGTTGGTCGCTGTGCTCGTAGTGGTAGGTCAGATCGTCGATCATGAACGAGGGACCGTAGTAGGACGCCACCGATGTCGTTCCGAGGATCGCGGCACCCTCACCCGAGCCAAGGTCCGGTCGCGCTTCACTCTTGTAGTACTGGGTGGCGATGTGCCCCTCGAACACGTTCTTGAAGGCGGTCGGAAGGCCCCCGTGAATGTAGAAGAAGTGCGCCATGTCGACGATGTTGTCGATGATTTCACGGCAATTGGTGTGGACCACCGTGCTGTACCAATGCCAATCGGTCCACCGATCGCCCCCGACGCCGTCGATGCGCGGAATCGTCACCTCGGGGGGCGGCGCCTTCTTCTCCGGGTCGTTCCAGGCGAACAGCATGCCGTCCTGCTCCATGGTTGGCCAGGTTGCCGTACGGGCCAGCTTGGGAACCCTTCGGCTGTAGGGAATCTTCTTGCACCGGCCGTCGCCGCCCCAGCGCCAGTCGTGGAACGGACAGGCGATCTCGTTGCCCTTGACCTCCCCGTCGGACAGATCGCCACCCATGTGCCGGCAGTAGGCGTCCAGTACATTGATCTTGCCGTCCTCGCCGCGGAAAACCACCAACTTGCCGCCGAAGGCGTTGATCGAGTGCGGTTTCCCGTCGCCCAGATCACGGGTCAGACCCAGGCAATGCCAACCTCGCGCATACCGTTCCGGCGCCGCCTGCGCCTCGATCTCACGGACCTCTTCGGAGCAGTCGTGCCCTGACGGTGTCATTCCGGCCATCCTCGCTGTTCATCGCCTGCAGGAACCCTTCTCGTTCTAGCACCGCGCGATGTGATGAACCGAGCAGCGTTCCACTGACCGGGCAGAGCGACGATATTTCGCAGCCATCAGGCCGACAATCGGCCGGTGACCGATCCACACGACATCACTGTCGATCTACTCATCGTTGGTTCTGGTACCGGAATGGCGGCGGCACTTGCCGCACACGAGGCGGGCCTGTCGACACTGATCGTGGAGAAGACCTCTTACGTCGGGGGGTCGACGGCGCGTTCGGGTGGCGCGTTCTGGATGCCGGCCAACCCGATACTTGCCGAGTCGGGTTCCGACGACACGCTGGCCGCGGGGCGCACCTATCTCGACTCGGTTATCGGGGATGCGTCAGCTCACGAGCGGGCACACACGTTCCTTTACTACGGCGGGCCGACGGTTCAGATGTTGCGGCGCACCACCCCGATGAAATTCCAGTGGGCCAAGGACTATTCGGACTACCACCCGGAGAGGCCGGGCGGCAGCGCAATCGGGCGGACCTGCGAATGCCGCCCGTTCAACACCGCCGTACTCGGTCCGGAGTTGGCACGGCTGCGCCCCGGCGTGATGAAGTCGTCGTTTCCCATGCCAGTGACCGGCGCTGACTATCGTTGGCTCAACCTGATGGTCCGCGTGCCACGAAAGTCGTGGCCCCGAATCCTGCTTCGTGCCTTCCAGGGCATCGGGGGGCTCGCTTTGCGCAGGCGATACGCCGCGGGCGGCCAGGCATTGGCCGCAGGCATGTTCGCCGGCGTCGTGCGTGCCGGGATCCCGGTGTGGACCGACTCGCCGGTCTCCGAGCTGCTTGTCGAGGACGGCCACGTTGTCGGTGCGGTGGTGAACCGCAACGGCAGCACGGTGACCGTTACGACTCGGCGTGGTGTCGTGCTGGCGGCCGGCGGTTTCGACCATCGGATGGACTGGCGACACAAGTTTCAGTCCGAACGGCTCGCCGAGCATGCCAGCCTCGGCGCCGAGGGCAATGTCGGCGACGGCATTCGCCTCGCCCAAGAGTCCTGCGACGCCAGCATCGCGTTGATGGACCAGGCATGGTGGTTTCCGGCCTTCGCGCCGTTGCCTGGCGGCGAGCCGACGGTGATGCTCGCCGAACGTTCCCTTCCCGGTTGCCTACTCGTCGACCAGAACGGGCAGCGATTCGTCAACGAAGCCATCGACTACATGTCTTTTGGACAGCAGCTGCTCGAACGTGAACGCGCGGGCAACCCCGTCGAAGAAATGTGGATGATCTTTGATCAGAAGTACCGCAACAGCTATGTGATGGCCGCAGAACTGTTCCCTCGGATGCCGATCCCCACCACGTGGTACGACGCGGGTATCGCGCACCGGGCCGACGATATGCCGGGACTTGCGCGTGCGATCGGCGTTGATCCGTCGACCTTGGCTGCCACGCTCGATCGCTTCAACCGGATGGCCGACGCAGGCGTTGATACGGACTTCGGCCGAGGCGCGAGTGCATACGACCGCTACTACGGCGACCCGACGATCGCCCCGAATCCCAACATGCGTCGCGTCGGCTCGGGGCCGTTCTACGCCGTGAAGGTGGTTCTCAGCGACCTGGGCACCTGCGGCGGACTGCGCACCGACGTCCGCGGGCAGGTGTTGCGCGAGGACGGATCTGCCGTCGACGGCCTCTACGCCATCGGAAACACCGCCGCCAACGCGTTCGGCGCAAGCTATCCGGGGGCCGGTGCGACGATCGGACAGGGCCTGGTCTTCGGATACATCGCGGCACTGCACGCGGCCGGCAGACTCGACTGAGCCGTCCCTATGCCGGGTCGTCTTCGGCGGCGATACGCCGTTCGACCTCGTACCAGTAGTCGCGCATCGGGAATTTGGTGACGTCTTCGCCGCCCTTGGCGAAGATCTCGTCGACCTCGTCCAAGTCCTTGATCATCTGCAGCGCCAGATCCCGTTCAGCCGCGTAGTAGTCCTCGGACCACCGCAACGCCAGTCGCGCGTAGGACCAGGCCGGCTCCTCTCCAGTCCACCGAGCCTCGGTGGCCGCGGCCTGGTGCATCTGCTCGACGTGAGCGACGTGAGCGTCAAGTACCTCCCGCAGCCGGCCGGGGTTCATCAGGTGACCGAAAATGACCCGCAGCAACGGGTTGTGCTTGAGAGTGGGGGGCTCCACGGGCTCCTCGTTGGCCCACCTTGTCACCGCGGTCAGCCCCGGATCGGTGATCTGGTACATCCGCCGACTGCGTACCCCGGCGTCGACGCGGGATGTGACCAAACCATGCTGCTCAAGCCGCTTCAGCTCTGAATAGATCTGGCTGTATGCCGGACTGGAGTAGAAGAACCGGACCGTCCAATTGAACCACTTCTTGATGTCATAACCGGACAGCTCGTCCCCGCCCGACAGCATCCCCAGCAACGCCCATCCGGTGGGTGACACACTCAGCCCGGCGGGGACATTGTCGGTCGCTTCGCTCACTTCACAAGGCTAACAACCTCCGGCACCCGCAAGATGCCGCAACTACCGCTGATCGGGAACCTGCGTTGCGCCGAGAGAACCCGGGGGCCGACGTTCCGCCCGCTGGCCGGGAAACGGGTCTGTTGCCGCTCTCATGCGTTGCAACACTCGATGGTGGTCAAGCGACCGTCGGCACCGACCGTGCGGTCAGGCGCGGATCGCCAGCCGGACATCAGACGAGGAGTGGGGATGCAGATCGAAGGAAGAACCTTCGTCGTGTCCGGAGCGGGAAATGGCATGGGAAGGCAGGTCGCTGTCGGCCTTGCTCGCCGCGGCGCGCGGGTAGCCGCCGTCGACATCGACGAAGCGGGGTTGGCCGACACCGCTGAAGTCGCCGGCTCAGCCGGATTCTCGACCCACAAGGTGGACATCACTGACCGACTCGCCGTCGCTGCGCTGCCAGGCGAGGTGGCCGCGGCGCACCGTCACATCGACGGTGTCGTCAACATCGCCGGCATCATCCACAAGTTCGCGCCGTTCACGAATCTGGCCGTTGATGACATCGACCGGGTTTGGGCCGTCAACTTCAACGGCACGGTCAATATGTGTCGCGCATTTCTGCCGCTCCTGCTGGATCGGCCCGAAGCCAACTTGACCAACATGTCAAGCCTGGCGGCGCTGCTGCCCTTCGCGAGCCAAACGCTCTACAGCGCGAGCAAGGGGGCCGTCAAGCAGTTCAGCGAAGGCCTCTATGCCGAGCTGTGTGACACCAATGTTCATGTCGTGACGGTTTATCCAGGCAACATCTCGACCAACCTGGCCGGGAACTCTGGTGTCGACATGCTCGATGCCGGCGGCCGAAAGGTGCGTTCTACCACCCCGGCTTCCGCGGCGAAGAAGATCATCGATGGCATCGTGAAGAACCGATTCCGGGTGCTCGTCGGTACCGACGCGGCCATTCTCAGTGCGCTGAGCCGGATCTCACCCGGACGCACCACCGAGCTGGTCGCCAGGCAGATCAAGTCCGTGCTATGACCGCTGACTCCCACACCCCGGCAGGAAAGCCATTGTCGCCGACACTCGACTACGACGTCATAGTGGTGGGTTTCGGCGCTGCGGGCGCATGCGCTGCGATCGAGGCCGCCGATCGCGGTGCGCGCGTCCTGGTGCTGGACCGCAGTTACGGCGGCGGCGCTACAGCACTCTCGGGGGGAATCGTCTACGCCGGCGGTGGCACCGACGAACAACACGCCGGCGGCTATTCAGACAGCCCGGAGATGATGTTCGCCTACCTCAAACAAGAGGTGGGCGACGCGGTCGGTGACGACACGCTCACACGGTTCTGTCGGGAAAGTCCGGCGATGATCAAGTGGCTCAAAGCACAAGGAGTCCCTTTCAGGGGCGGTGCGGTGTCGTCGTATAAGACCTCCTACCCCACCGACGAGTTCTACCTCTACTACTCCGGAAACGAGAAGGCGTATCCCCACGCGCAGCACGCCCGGCCCGCGCCGCGGGGACACCGAACGGTGGCATCCGGCATGAGTTCGGGCAAGGTTCTCTTCGAGCACTTACGGCAGTCCGCGATGTCGAAAGGTGTGCACTTCATCCCGCTCGCACGCGTAGACGCTCTCATCAGGGATGACAGTGGCCGCGTCGCGGGTGTTCGCTTCCGTGCCATGGACATCACACATCGCCGCAAGCGCGAGCATGCCGCGCTCACCAAGCTCACCGCCAAGATCGGCAACTGGATGCCCCATCTGGTCCGCCGCCCCGTCGCGCGAGCCGAGCGATTGTGGGCGAAGGCCGCGGTAGAGCAAGAGGCGCGTTGCAGTGCAGTTATTTTGGCGGCCGGCGGGTTCGTGTACAACCGGACGTGGATGCAGGAGTTCGCGCCCGATTTCATGGGCATCTCGCCCCTGGGTACCAGCGGCGACGACGGTTCGGGGATCGCGTTGGGACTGAGCGCCGGCGGTGTGACAGACAAAATGGGCAACGTCACCGCGTGGCGTTTTCTGGCGCCCCCCAGCGGATTTCTGGAAGGTTTGACCGTCGGCGCGGACGGGCGACGCATCGCGAACGAAGACCTCTACGGCGCCACCCACGGCAACGTATTGATGCGCGAGTTCGGCGGTACCGGGTGGGCGATCTACGATCGGGCCACGTGGAAGAAGATCAAGACCCAGGTCCGTGAGCAGACCAAGATGTTTCAGCGGCTGCAACTGCTGTATCTGTTCACCACCGGTCACAAAAAGGCCGCATCCCTCGACGGGATCGCCCGGGCGAACGGTATCGATGGCGGCGGTTTACGCAAGACCGTCGATGCCTACAACCGGGGAATCGACTCGGGCACTGGCGATCCCGCCCACAAGGACCCCTCTTTGTGTCCGCCGCTTCGGACCGGGCCCTACTATTCGATCAACATCTCCGCGAACTCCTCAATGTTCTATCCGATTCCGGGTCTGACGTTGGGGGGCCTCGTCGTGGACGAAGCTACCGGGGCGGTGAAACGTCGCAACGGAGAATCGGTGCCCGGTCTCTATGCGGCCGGCCGCAATGCCGTCGGGATCTGCTCGAACAGCTACGTCAGCGGGCTCTCGATCGCCGACTGCGTCTTCAGCGGACGCCGAGCCGGTGGGCATGCCGCCGCCGAGCTCAACCTGGCCGCTGAGGACGACTCTTAAGGAGACCTATGCCCGACAACGCCACCAGTACCCCGACCGGTCAACTGCAGGCACCGCTCGCACCGGAGATGCGCCGCGTTCTGGGCCACTTCTGCACCGGAGTCGCCGTCATCACCGCTCATGACGGACAGCGCCCGCTCGGTTTCACCTGCCAGTCGGTGACCTCAGTGTCACTGGACCCGCCGTATATCTCATTCTGCCCCGCCAACACATCAAGCAGCTGGCCCAGGATCCGGGAGGTCGGCACGCTGTGTGTCAACGTCCTGTCCGCGTACCAGCAAGACGTGTGCACACAGTTCGCCACCCGCGGAAGTGACAAGTTCGCGGGAGTGAGTTGGCTGCCGGGCGCAAACGGGGCGCCCGCGCTGCGGGGAGCCCTGGCTTCGATCGAAGCTGACATGGAATTCGAACACGCGGCCGGCGACCATACCATCGTGGTGGCACGTGTCACCGCACTGCACGCCCACGAGGAAGGTGGTCCATTGCTGTTCTACCGCGGCGGATACGGCAGATTCGACGGTGCGTGGCATGACTGACTTCGATTCGGTCTTCGATGTGGTCGTCGCGGGTTCCGGCGGAGGCTTGGCGGGCGCCTACACCGCAGCACGCGAAGGTCTTTCGGTGCTGCTGGTAGAGGCCACCGACCGGTTCGGCGGCACCACCGCGTACTCCGGTGGCGGTGGGGTCTGGTACCCGTGCAATCCCGCGCTGCAACGTGCCGGCGCCGACGACACGATCGAAGAGGCCCTGCGTTACTTCCATGCGGTCGTCGGCGACCGCACTCCGCACGACCTTCAGGAGGCCTACGTCCGCGGTGGTGCGGGATTGATCGAATACCTGGAACAGGACCCGGGATTCGAGTTCGCGGCCTTCCCCTGGCCGGACTACTACGGGTCGGTTCCCGGCGCCCGCGCCGACGGCTTCCGTCACACCGTCCCGGTGCCGCTGCCCGATCAAGAACTCGGCGGCCACCGCGGGTCGGTGCGCGGGCCCCTCGATGCCGAGCGCCTCGACAGCCCCGCCCCAGACCTGCTTACCGGCGGCCGCGCACTGGTCGGACGCTTCCTGGCCGCACTCGGTAGATTCCCGAACGCTGTGTGCTGGCGAAATGCCCCGCTCACCGAGTTGATCGTCGAGGACGGCACCGTGGTCGGTGCGGTGGTCGAGCACGACGGCAAACCCGTACGGGTTCGGGCCACCCGCGGGGTGCTGCTTGCCGCAGGAGGTTTCGAGCAGAACGCGGCCATGCGTGCGCAGTACCGCGTGCCCGGCAGCGCACGGGACACCATGGGCGCACCGGGCAATGTCGGAACCGCACACCGGGCCGCCATCGAGGTAGGGGCAGACGTCGATCTGATGGATCAGGCATGGTGGTCACCGGGGATGATTCACCCCGATGGACGGGCCGCGTTCGCGCTCTGGTTCACCGGTGGCGTCTTCGTCAACCAGGATGGCCGCCGATTCGTCAATGAATCGGCCCCCTACGATCGGCTCGGGCGCGACGTGCTGGCGCAGATCGATGCCGGCAAGATGTCGTTGCCGTTCTGGATGATCTACGACAACCGGACCGACGGCATTCCCCCCGTCGGCGCCACCAATGTGTCGATGGTCGACGCCGCCGACTACCACCTCGCCGGCCTGTGGCATACGGCGGACACTCTGGACGGTCTCGCCGAGGCCATCGGCGTCCCCAGCGCACACCTGACGGCGACGATCGAGCGATTCAACAAGCAGGCTGCAGCCGGTGTCGATGAGGACTTCGGTCGAGGCGGCGAAGCCTACGACCGGGTGTTCACCGAGGGCGCCTCGCCGCTGGTCCCCATCGACACGCCGCCGTACCACGCCGCCGCATTCGGCGTCTCGGATCTGGGTACCAAAGGCGGATTGCGGACCGACGTCCATGCCAGGGTGCTGACCGATGACGATTCCGTCATACCCGGGCTCTACGCCGCTGGGAACACCATGGCGGCCGTCAGTGGAACCACCTATCCGGGCGGGGGCAACCCGATCGGGGCCTCCATGTTGTTCAGTCATCTTGCCGCGCTGGACATGGCGGAAAAGGAGCAGGAATGCTGAGCGAACCGATCACACCGGACGACGTCCAGCGCGCGCAGGCCGTCTTCGAACCGTTGACCCAGTCACTGCGTGGACTCATCGACGTGACCATCCGCAGCCGCGCCGACGCGTCTGACGTGCGCAGGGCGCACGCACTGATTCAACAGGCCAGTGAGATATTGGGATCTCGGTTGGACCCCGCACCGTTCGGGGTACGCAATGCGACGGACGGGCAGGCATTGGCCTGGGGCAATGTGGCGATCGGCATGCGCAACGCCATCGCACCGCCGCTGCGCGTCGAGCTTGACGAATCGGGACAGCGCGCGACAGCCGATCTGGTGCTGGGTGCCGCCTACGAGGGCCCACCGGGACAGGTACACGGGGGCATGTGCGCGCTCGTACTCGACCACCTATTGGGTGCGACCGCCCATCGGGCCGGACAGCCCGCCTTCACCGGCACCTTGACTCTTCGCTACCTAGCGCCGACGCCGCTGGGCAGATTACGAGCGGAATCCTGGGTGGAGCGCGAAGACGGCGGGAAGACGTTCGCCGAAGGGCATCTCCTCGATCCGCAAGGCCGCGTCACTGTTCATGCCGCGGGGGTCTTCATCAGGCCCAAGCCCAAGGCCTGACTGCAGATTCACACCGGGTCAAGCGCCGAAATCAACCATTTCGCATCGACTTTGGCCAGGCTGACCACCACACTACTGGCGGTGAGCGCAGGCTCGGGACGATCACGGCTGACCGTCTCCTGATTGAGGAACACCAGCACCTTCGCGTCGTTCGGCCGGATTTCCATCAGGCCCGCATTCACCACCTGGGCGGCCGCCTTGATTCCCTTGGTGCGTACGGCCGGTGCAACCACATCGGTGGTGAACTTGCTGTAGTAGGTCAGAAAGTCGCCGAACATCAGGCCGCGGGACCGTTCGATGTCCTGATCGAGAGTCTCGGGTGCATACGACAGCAACGCCACCGTCGCCGATGACGCAGCGCGAACGGCTGCGTCGCCCGCCGCATCACCGGACTGCTGAATCGGACGGTAGGTGGTCACATAGAGCACGGTCGCCAGCAGTGCTGCCACCGCCAGGATGAGACCGAGGAAAAACAGCTTGCGGCGTGCGGTGAACATTGCCTTGGCTCCGCCGACCACTGAGGGGTCCGGCGCGATGGTGTCGATGTGATCCTCCGCGCTCAGCGGTGCATCGGTGGGTGGCCGAATATCGCCTTCCTCGGCGACCTCGGCAACGGCGCCCTGGTCAACCGTCACGGTACGAACTCCACTTTTGACATCTTGATCTGGTCTCCTTCGCGCCGCAGGTCGACGGTCAGACGCCACCTTCGGGGAGATTCCTCGGCACCGGCGGCGTTGGTCACAGTGGACGAGGCCGACACCAGGACCACAGCGGAGTCCGAGGTCATCGATTCGACTGCGGCCGCCGTCGCCGTAGCTTTGGTGGTCACCTTTGCGTCCTTGGCGACGCTACTGAAGTCGTCTGCAGCGCTCAGGAATTCATCTCGGAAGGGGCCGGTCGAGTTGTCGACGATTCGCTGCACACTGCCCTGGGGGTCGTTGAAGTCGATCGACATCAAGGTCACCACAGCTTGGCGCGCCGCGGCGACGAACTCTGCACGGTTGCGCTCATGCGCCTGCGCCGTCCGCTGCGAGCTGAGCATCCAGGCGCTCGCCGCGAGCAGGACGCACGCACACAGCACGATGCCGGCGGTGGCCAGCTGTCCTTGCCGGAGCCCGGAGAGCAGAGCTCGGGTGCGCGTCGGCCACCACGGATTGCCTTCAACGGCAGCGGCCTCCACGCGTGGCGCGGGAGGTGGCACGGTCTCAGAGACCGGGTCGAGATTCCGCGCTTGCTGCTGCAATCGGATGGCGTGGGCGCGCGCTTGGGCTGCCACGGCCTCTGCCGCGGCGGCCTCGGCTTCGGCTTGTTCCACAAGTGCGACGACGTCCTCGGCAGGCGATTCACCGGAATCGACGCCCGGGTGCGGTGCGGGGGACTCAACCCCACCCCGCATGATCTCGGTCTTCGACATAGCGCCCACCGGTTTCCCTTCATCGCCGGACCGGGCCGATTGCGGCCGACATCGCCACATTAAGTCCGGCCGCCGCCGCCGCGGTGACGCTCTCCCACCCAGTGGGCGGGTTCACCCGACCGGGGCCGGGACTGTTCGGTAGTCGATCACCAGTGGCGCAACGCGCACAGTGCGCCCTTCGGGCCGTCTGCGGTGGCGACCACGACCCCGTCCACGGTCAACTCGCAGCGAAACATCGGCTCGGCCGCCGAACGGCCGCTCGTGGCCGTCACCATCGCCCACCGCTGCGGGTCGGTCAGGCTGGTATGCAGCACCCACGGGTGTGACGGGCCCACTTCGACGCGGACCTTAGGGCTGAACTCATAGGGGTTGTGGCTGTAGTCCGCCCACGTCGGAGGTTCGGTGTCGCGATAGTAGATGTCGGCGACCACCGGCGATCGTGTGGTCACGGTGTAGACGACCTCGTGGGCAACAGGCGGGTCCGCGTGGGCGGGCGCGCCGAGAAGGCCGAATACCGCCAGGGCTACCCCCAACACCTTCTTAGCCATCACCGCGGCTCCATCGCGGGGCGCCGTTCCTCGACTGACAGCTCAGAAACAGTCCGTCAGGTGCCTGAGCCACCCAGCTCTCGTATCCGGCACAGCTTGAACCCAGTTCTTTGACGCCCGCCATCGAGGGCGACCGGAAGTATCGCGGCTCGTAGCGTCGCGGCGATCCACAGAACACCAGCCGGTCCGGCTGAATGGAGGGTCCCGCGACAGCAGTCCCGAAGACGTAGTAGGCGGTGTCGTGGCACGGCTGGCCCAGGACGACGCCCGTAGCCAGGCCGGGTACGCACGACGGGTCATCACAGGAGACGGGATCTGCCCCGGCGGGGACCGTTGCCGTCAATGCCACGACCGAGGCCGCCGCGGCCATCAGCGCTATTCCCCGCATGCTTGACCACTTTGTCAGGGCGCTGCCGTTGCGAGATGTTGATGGTCCACTCAGCGGACATACTGACGTGCCACCGTCTGGGAACGGGGTTTACTTCGGACGCCGAAGTCTGGGTACCCCAGACCAATCCGAGGAGCAGGGTATGTCCCGTGGGCCCGCCATCGCGGTCACCGTCACTGCAGTGGCCCTCGCCGGCACGGGTTCCGTTGCCGTCGCGCAGGCCGATCACCCCGATTGGAGCCTCAACGGCACCTACACCGCCACCTCCAACGGCGAATGGGCGCGCAAGAACGAGGTTTTCTACGATCAGGCCAGCCGTCGCAGCATCTGGACCATCAGCACCCAATGCAGCTACCCGGGTGAGTGCACCGGGACGGTGCGTAGCGACGAGAGCTGGACAGCGCCCATCTACCAGAGAAGTTCGGTGTGGTATGTCAAACGCCCCATCGACAACTGGGTCCCCTGTCCGGACGGCAGCACCGCGCCGGGACTGCAGACCTTCCGATTCAAGGCGATGACGCCCGAAGGCGCGAACGCCGATCCAACGTCGACCATGCTGGTCGGTGAAGACACCACCACCGGCCCCAGCGGCGCGTGTGGCGCGAGTAAGCCGGTGTACATCAACATGCCGTTCAAACTCACCAAGATCGGTTGAATCGTCCGGTCGCAGTGATCTCCCACCGCTCCCGGTGGGCGCCACCTCATCTCGGCAGCATGTCTTCCCAACTCTGCGGCACCGGACGGACCAGGTCTGATTGGCGGTACACCTTGCCGTCGGGTGCCGCATACTGCCCGGTCCGCGGGTTGTAGGTGGCAAACGCCACAGCGGGGCCGCTGGTGTCCGCGGCGTAGCCGCTCGGTGCAGCAGGGACGCCTCCCTCCGGGGAAGCGGGTTTTTCAGCCGGTGGCGCCGGGTCACCCTGGGGGGCGCCCGGAGCGGTCACCGCGGGGGCTTCGGCAGGGCCGAAGATCTGGTCCCCGAAGGTGATCCGGTCATCCGGGGGAATACCCTGAGCGATCAGCGCAGGATCGATCGGGTACGGCCCGGTGACGTGCTGACGCATGGCCAGCGGCTCAAATGGCTTGTCGCTCTCACAGATCTCGACTGTCGGTGCGCGCTTGCCGGGCTGAGCCATACAGGGGAAGTTCCTGGCACCACGAACCCCAATGGCCGAATCCTGCGGCAGTTTGCAGTACAGCCCGTCCGGCGTATCCACATCGCTGAGGTCCGCCGGCGAACGCCATGACGACGGCGGTAAGAAGCCCACCGTGCATGCCGGCGGGTCGCCGAGAGTGAGGCTGAACTCCGAAAGTGCCATGCCCGTCGGGTTGTTCAGGGAAGACCCGTAGGACTGGGTGGCGGCCAGATACGGCGGCAACAGCACGAGCAGCTGCTCGATCGATCGATGGTAGACGAGGCCGATCTGGCCGACAGTGGTGAGATTGGCCAACAGCAGCGGCAGTGTCGGCTTGATCTCGGACAACAGCCGAGACGCTTCGTCGGCTGCGCCAGATCCGTCGCGAAGTATGGTCCGCACTTCGGAATCACGAGCATCCACCTGTCGCGTGATCCCCGCCAGGCTGCGCGCCCAGGTCCGGATCGCATCTGCACTCTCGAGTTGGCCCTCCAGCAGCGGCCGGCTGTCGTCGATCAACCTGCGCGTGCTGTCAGCGGCCGCGTCGAGCCGGGCGGCCAATGTGCTCGACGACTCGAACAGTGCGCTGAGGTCGTTGCCGGTTCCGTTGAGTGCCTTGAAGGATTCGTCGAGCACAACCCCCAGCGTGCCGGTGGGGATGCTGCCCACCAACTCGCTCATCTGATCGAGCATCGGACCGACCGGCCTCGGCAACGATACGTTCTCAGCGGTGATGGTGGAACCGTTTTCGAGGTAGGGGCCGGCGTCAGTGCGCGGCACCAGGTCCACGTACTGCTCGCCTACCGCCGATACGCTTCGCACATTGGCCTGCAGATCTGCCGGAATCCTCGGCGAGGATTTCAACGACATCGACACTTGGGCGCCGAGGCGGGTGGGCCGGATGTCGGTGACCTTGCCCACCTCCACGCCCCGGTAGGTCACGTTGGAGAATTTGTACAAGCCTCCGGTGGTCGGCAGTTGAAGCTTCACCGAGATGCGGCCGATACCCAGCAGGACCGGCGCCTGCATGTAGACGAAGACCATCGAGCCGACACCGATCACCGAGGCGATGGAGAAGATGATCAGTTGTCTACGAACGAAACGGGTCAGCATCAGCTTCCGCCCTGGGCCGGTGTGGACGACTCCTGGTCGTCTTGTGTGGGTGATTCGTCGGTTTCAACGGTGGTCAAAGGTGGCAGGGTTGCCACCTCGGCGGGGGGCGGTCCCAGGGGTGCATGCAGCGGGTCCCGCGTATAAGTCGAGTACCACGGGTCCCCGGGCGCCGGCACCATAGATGCCCCCACGTCACCCCACCTGGTTCCGAGCAGGATGCCCTTCTTCATGCGGGGAATGGTGAAGTCGAACACGATGAACTGGTTCATGTAGTCGCCGCGGATGCCACGGTCGATGAATTCCTGCGTGTAGGGGTAGGTGGGCAGGTAGGAGATCGCGGTGGTCAGGTCCGGCCCGATGTCGGCCAGGGCGCGCACCGTCGGCTCGAGATTCTCCAAGTTGCGGACGATGTCGGCCTGCGATTCGTTGATGAGTTGGTTTGCGGTAGAGCTGAAGTCGCCCAGCTTGTCCAGCGCAGTGACCAGCCGCGGCCGTTGTCTGTTCAACACCTCGAGTGCGGGAGGGATCCGATTCAGTGCGCCGGTCAGAACGTCGCGCTGGCCGGCGAACGTCGCGGCCATCCGGTTCAGCGACGAGATCGTGGCGATGATGTTGTCGTGCTGACTGTCCAGCAGCGTCACCACCGTGTTCATCCGGGTCAGCAGGTCCCGGATCTGAACTTGCCGTCCGTCGAGGGCCGCGTTGAAGTTGTGGACGATGTCTCCGATCCGAGTCAGGCCACCGCCGTTGACCACGATCGACAGCGACGACAGGGTCTGCTCGGTCGATGGGTATGTCGAGGACTTGGACAACGCAATGGTCGCTCCCGGGTCCAGCCGCCCGGTGGGCGCCTCGCCCAGGGGCGGGTCCAAGGCGAGGTGCATTGATCCCAACAGGCTGGTCTGGCCCACGGCCGCGACCGCGTTTGCCGGAATGACTACGTCGGGCCGGACCGAGATCTCGACGTCAGCCCGCCAATTCTCGACGGTCATCCTGCGGATCGCTCCGACAACCACATCACCGACCATCACCGGTGAATTCGACTCCAAGGTACCGATATTCGCGACCTTGACGTGGTAGATCACTGCGTCGGCACCGGTTCCGACCGTGCCCGGAAGCGGCAACGAGTTGAGTCCGTCGAAGGAACAACCGGACGTGATCAGAGCCGCGCAGCAGGCTGCGGTGGCCAGCCTTCGGATCGACATGGTCTTCGTCACGGCGCACCTCCCGGGGCTGACAGGCCGGCTCCTGCCGGCAACAGCAGCTCAGTCACATCCGATGCGGCCGGCACCGGTGGCGGCGGCACCCCGGGCGGAATGGGCGCACCCGGGTAGAGGGCCGGATGTCGATGCGCGGGCAGGCCGTCGGGGGCGTAGGCCCCCGGCTGATGCGCCGGGTCGGTCCACCCCGGTGGCGGGGGAACGTCGCCGGTACCGGTGTAGGCCGACACCGCCGGCGGAATCTCCTGCGGTCCGCGGTCGGTTCCCCCGCCGCCGGGCGCCAGCGCGGGATCGGAATAGATCACGTTCTTCGGAGCGGGCCCCAGGTAGGCGTTGAAGGGCAGCGGCAGATAGTTGAAGTTCATCAGGCGTAGTGCCGGCCCTAGGTATTGCGCGCACGCCTTACCCGACGCCTCGGCCGTGGCGTTTTCGACAGCCGCGATCGCCGAACAGATCGTCGCGACGGGATTCGCGAAATTGTTCATCGCAAAGGATCCCCGGGGACCACCGGTGTCCGGGTTGTAGATGTTATAGCCATTGACCAAAGCATTCGGCGCCGCGTGCAGCACGTTTTTGACCACCATGCTGTTGTCGGAGAGCACCTGCGTCACATTGGCCAGCCGCTCGATCTGTTCGACGGTCTGCTCGCGCGAGCCCGCGATGAATCGCTGGATCTTTGCGACGACGGCCGACAACTCGGTGATAGCCGAGTCCAAATCCGACCGGCTGCCGTCGATCACGCTCGTCACATCGGCGAGGCGATCCTGGAACTCGACGATCTGGGTATTGCTGTCACGCAGTGCGGCGACAAAGGTCTGGAGATTGGTGATCACCCCGACGATGTCGCCACTGCCCTTACCCAGCACCCGGCCGACGTCCGCCAGTTGCGTGATGGTCTGACGCAAATTGTCACCGTTGCCTGCCATGGCGTCAGCGGCGGTGTCGATGAAACGTCCCAGCGAGGTACCCGACACGCCGCTGGACGGACCCAGGTCAGAGGCGAGCCGGGTGAGCTGCTCTTTGATCTCGTCCCATTCGACCGGGACGGCGGTCCGGTCTTCGCCGATCTCGGCGCCGTCGGGCAGGGTGGCCCCACTGGCGGCCGGACTGGACTCATAGGCAGGCGTCAGCTGCACATAGCGAGCCGACACCAGGTTGGGCGCCACAATGATCGCCTTCGCTTCGGCGGGAACGAGCACGTTGCGGTCCACCGCGAGGACTACCCGGGCGCGAGTTCCCAACGGCTCGATGGATTTGATGGTGCCCACCCGCACGCCCACCACGCGGACGTCGTCACCGGGATAGATAGCCGTTGCCGATTTGAAGTAGACGACGATCGTCCTCGGACCCAGCAGCCTCTGATAGCCGACGAACACCACAGCAACGGCCAGCAGTAGCGCGATACCGCCGGCGATGAGCTTCTTTCCACGACTGTCGAGCAGTGTCCTGACACTCATCGTGATCCTCCGGGAATCCCGTTGTAGGGGAACGGGAATTCGGCGCGCGGCCCGGCGTTGTCAGGTGGCTGTCCGGCATTGACTCCGCGGCGGAATCCGAGTGCGTAGTCCAGGAACGGCTGGATCGCCGGCCCCGGGAGCAGATTGGACGCAAATCCGTTGTAGTAGAACCCGTTGTTGACGGCCTCGCCTTGCGTCAGCTGGTATTTGGCCAGGCCTTTGAGGGACTTCTCCAGATTGTCGCGGTTGCGTTCCAGCATCTGCGCGACCTTGTTGAGCTGCGTGAGCGTGGGCGTCAGTTCCTGCTCGTTGTCATCGACGAGACCGGAAAGCTGTTGTGCCACCGCGGACGTATTGGCAAGCAGATCGACGATCGCGTGGCGGCGGTCCTGCAACACAGCGAGCAGGTCGTCGGCATTGAGGATCAGCCGGTTCACCTGCTCGCTGCGTTCGGACAGGATTCCGGTGACACTGGCGGCGGACGCGAGCAAGCCGCTCAACGATTCGTTGCGGTTGTTCAGCGACTTCGACAATCGGCTCACCCCGTCGAAGGTGGGGGCCAGTTGAGGTGCCAGTCGCTCGATGGTCGCCGACAACGTGTCCAGAGATTGGTTGATGGTCGCGGTGTCGGTCGCCGCCGTGTTCGCGGTGAACTCCCCGAGCGCGTCGGTCAGCGAGTACGGCGACGCGGTGCGGGCCAAGGGGATGACGCCGCGCGCACCGATACTGCCGGGACCGCGCGGCTCGATGACCAAGACCCGCTCACCAAGGAGTGTTGCAATGCCGATGTGCGCTGTGGTGTCCACGCCGAGCCGGACCCGGCTGTCGACGGCGAAGCTGACCCGCGCCTTGCCGTGATCCAGGGCGACCCCGGAGACCGTGCCGACATTGACGCCCGACACCTTCACAGTGTTGCCCGCAGACAGCCCGCCGGCCTCGGCGAACAGTGCCTGATATCTGATCGAGGTCGCCATCGCCAAGAGCTGCTTGGGTTGCAGCCCGACCATGATGATCAGCACGACCAGTACGACGCCGACGAATCCCAAACGGAAAAGCGATGATTCACGGTACTTGAGCATTAGGGTTCTCCGCACCTTCCGGTGTTCTGGATTACCCACGGGAAGTGAGCGGTACGGCCCTGCAGATCGGTCACCCGAAGCGAGACACCGCAGATGTAGAGGTTGAGCCAACTGCCGTACGAGCCGAGGCGAACCAGCTTGCGGTAGTTCTGGGGAGTCTTCTGCATCAGCAAGTCGAGCCGGGCCAGGTCGGTTTCGTTCGCCACCAACGGGGCCAGTCGGGTCAGCTGATCAACCGTTCCCGACAGCGGCCGGCGGGCCTGGGTCAACAGTCCGGCCAACGACGCGGTCCCGTTGTCCAGTGCGGTGATTGCGCTGCCGATCGGGTCGCGGTCGGCGGCCAGACCGCTCACCAGGCGCTCGAGGCCATCGACCGCACCGGAGAACTGCCTTCCGTCCTTGGACAGCACCGCCAGCGTGTCGTCGAGATTCGCGATGAGCTGTTCCACGATGTGTCCGTTGTCGGCCAACGCATTTGTGAAAGAAGAAGTTCTGCTGAACAACGACTCCAGGTCACCGCCACCCTGGCCCTGGAGGATCTGGATCAACGAACTGGTCAGGGAGTTGACGTCGTCAGAGTTGAGGCCCTGAATGACGGGCTTGAGACCTCCGAGCAGCAGGTCGAGGTTCAGGGCCGGCTCGGTCCGGTCGAGGCCGAAGCGCGATCCCGCCGGCCGGATCTTGGTTGATCCGGGATCGTCGATGAGTTCCAGGTAGCGGTCGCCGACCAGGTTCAGGTAGCGCACGGCGACCTTGGTGCTCTCGGTCAGCCGCACGGTGTCGTCGGCGTCGAAGGCCACGAGAACGGTGTTGTCGGGTTGCAACGCGATCTTGCGTACGGTGCCGACGCGAATTCCGGCGACGCGCACCGAGTTTCCCACTTTGAGGCTGGAAGCGTCCTGGAAGACCGCCGAGTAGGCGTTGGTGGAACCCGACCGGTACTGGCTGAAGATCGCGAGAAGAACAGCGGTGAGCATGACCATGGTCACACCGAACGCACCGAACTTGACGGACGTCTTTCCGAGGCCGCTCATCCGGGCTGTCCGATCTGTCCGCCGTTTCGTGGTGGTCCGTCGATCGGCCCGTACAGCAACTGTTTGAGTCCGTCGGAGTTCAGCAGAATCCCCTCGTTGCCGTATTGCGCGGGGTTGGCGTTGACGTCGGTGATGACGAACGGTGGCTGCTTCTGGAAGCCGACCTTGGGAAGGTCGGTGCACTGGGGTCCGCCGGTGGCGGCGACCTTGGGCAGGTTCTGCGGATAGCGGTAGCGCTCTTGCCCGAAAACCACGGTCTGCAGGAGCAGACCGCCGGGCACCGGTGTGCCCGGCGCCTTGGCGAGCTCCACGGCACCGCCCAGCCCACAGGTCAGCGCCTCATGGTACTGGTTGGTGAGGTCGGTGGTCGGGCCGAGCAGGTGCATGACATCGGCGATCGCCTGCTGGTTGCCACCCACAACGTCATTGCCCGTGTCGGCCAGGCCGATCGCGCTGAGCAGCAGTGTGTCCAGGTTGTGCTGTTCGCCGACGAGCGTCTGGCTCATCCGGGTCGCTGCGCCGGCGGTGGCGGTCAGGTCAGGTGCCGCATCGGCATAGGCGTTGAACACGTCGGGCGCGACGGTGAGTTCGCGTCGCATTGCCGGCAGGCTCGGATCGGTTCGCGCCAGGAACCCCTCGAGGTCGCTCATCATCTGACCGATCCGCTCCCCCCGGCCGTCCAGGGCGGTGGCGAGCGCGCCCAGCGTCTCGTTGAGTTTGGTGGGTTCGATCTTCTGCAACACCGAGGACAGCCGCTCGAAGACCGAATTGACCTCGACCGTGACATGGTCGGCGTCGAGCACCTGGCCGGTCTGCAAGGAGCGTCCCGAGGGCTGGTCCGGCGGAACCAGATCGACGAACTTCGACCCGAACACCGTCGAAGAGGAGATGCCGACGCGCACGTTTGCCGGAATGACGTCCAGGTAGGACGGGTTCATAGCAAGATGCAGCGCGGCCCGGCCGTCGGGTAGCAATTCGATTGACTTCACCGAGCCAACCTGGGCCCCATGGAGTTTCACCTTCGCGCCGGTGTCCATGACCAGGCCGGCGCGCTGCGACAGCACGGTGACGGGCACCGTCCTGGTGAAGCTGCCCCGGAAGAATCCCAGCGCTACCGCGACGGTGGCCACGACCACCGAAACGGAAGCCAGCCCCAGCAGAATTCGTCGTGCCTTCGAAGTCATCGCCATCAGTGCTACGCCGCCCTAGCCCGACAGGTTGAAGTTGCCGTCGGAGCCGTAGACCGCCAGCGACACCAACAGGGTCACCGAGATCACGACGACCAGTGAGGTGCGCACGGCCGTGCCCACGGCCACCCCTACTCCCGAGGGCCCCCCGGAGGCGAAGTAACCGAAATAGGTGTGCACCAGCAGGACCGCGATAGCCATCAGGATCGCCTGCAGAAACGACCACAACAGATCCGTCGGATTGAGGAACGTGGCGAAGTAGTGGTTGTACAGGCCTGCCGATTGGCCGAACATCACCACGGTGGTCAGCTTGCTGGCGACGAAAGACAAGATCACGGCAATCGAATACAGCGGCGCGATCGCCACCATCCCGGCCGCAATGCGGGTGCTGACAAGGTATTCGACCGCACGGATGCCCATGGTCTCCAGTGCGTCGACCTCTTCGTTGATCCGCATGGCGCCCAACTGAGCCGTCACGCCGGCACCGAACGTGGCCGCCAGGCCGATTCCGGCCACCACCGGCGCCGATATCCGGACGTTGATGAACGCGGCCAGAAAGCCGGTCAGGGCTTCAATGCCGATGTCACCGAGCGAGCTGTAACCCTGAACCGCCAACGTTCCGCCGGCGGCCAGCGTGAGAAATCCGACGATGACGACGGTCCCGCCGATCATCGCCAATGTTCCTGCCCCCATGCTGATCTCGGCGATCAGGCGGATCACTTCACGACGGTAGGCCGACGCCGCGTGTGGAACTCCGCCCAGAGCACGCCCGTAGAACGCGGTGTGATCGCCGATCCGGCCGATGACCTCGACCGGTCTGTTCAGCTCACGCGTCAGCTGCGGGTGCAGCACTCGTAAACCAGCCATCGCCATGTCCGGCTAGTCCGAGGTCATCTGGATGCCGATGGCGGTCACCACCACGTTCACCACGAACAGCGCCATAAAGGCGTACACCACCGTCTCGTTGACGGCGTTCCCCACCGCTTTGGCCCCTCCTCCGCTGATGGTCAGCCCGCGATAGCAGGCGACCACTCCGGCGATCAGGCCGAACAGTGCCGCCTTCACGCACGAGATGATCACCTCCGGGACCCCGGTGAGCAGCGTGATCCCGGCAGCGAATGCCCCGGGGTTGACACCTTGAATGAAGATCGAGAACGTGTAGCCGCCGAGGATCCCGATGATGACCACCAGGCTGTTGAGTAGTAGGGCGACGATGCCCGAGGCCAGCATCCGCGGCGCCACCAGCCGCTGAACCGGGTTGATACCGAGCACCTCCATGGCATCGATCTCTTCACGGATGGTGCGTGAGCCCAGGTCCGCGCACATCGCCGTTGCCCCGGCTCCGGCCACTATCAACACGGTGACCATCGGTCCGACTTGAGTGACCGCGCCGAAGGCCGCCCCCGCTCCGGACAGGTCCGCGGCGCCGAGCTCGCGCAACAGGATGTTCAGCGTGAAGCTGACCAAAACGGTGAAAGGGATGGCGACCAGGACGGTGGGCATCAGTGACACCCGGGCCACAAACCAGGACTGCTCCAGTAGTTCTCGGCCTTGAAAGGGGCGCCGGAACAGGAACTTCACCGCGTCGGCAGACATGGCCAGCAGTCCGCCGACTGCCTGCATGGTTCCGGCCCCGCCTGTACCGAGCACCCGCAAGCCGGACGACCAGTGGTCCTGGGCACTGTTGACCATGTACCGCAAACCCTTCACTGGTGGTTCGACCGAACCCTGTCACCGGTCCGCCCGCTCGGCGGCCACAGACACGTTGACAGCCGAACGTGTCCGCCGACACTCGGCGTCCCATCTACCGGGAAGCCGCGCGGCGGCGGAGCGGATCGGACGGGAACGTAATCTGCTGTTCAGACGCATCACGGTCCACCACGGCGACGGGAGTTCCCTGTGTCACTGCCCACCGAGCCACCACCCGGCCTCTCGCGCTACCGGCACCGTCGAGTACTGATCACCGGGGCTGGGTCCGGCATCGGTCAGGCCTGCGTGCTGCGGATTCTCGCCGAAGGCGGCCAGGTGGCCGCCGCCGACATCAGTGCCGACGGATTGACCGACACCGTCGCCAAAGCCGGCCAGTTCGCAGACCGCCTGTCGACAGTGGTGATGGACATCGGTGACGAACAGTCGGTCCGCACCGGCGTGGCCCAAGCCGTCGAGTCGCTGGGCGGCCTCGACACGCTGGTCAACGCCGCCGGAATCCTTCGTTCGTCCCACTTGGCCCAGACCACCCTGGCCGACTTCGAAGAAGTGATTCGGATCAACCTCGTCGGCACTTTCCTGGTCACCCGCGAAGCCATCGCCGCGCTGCACGAAGGCAACCGGCCGGCGGTGGTCAACTTCAGCTCGACGTCCGCGCAGTTCGCTCACCCGTACATGGCCGCCTACGCCGCGTCCAAGGGCGGGGTGCTGTCGATGACACACGCCTGGGCCATGGAGTTCGCCAAAGCCGGCATCAGATTCAATTGCGTGCAACCCGGCTCGATTGCGTCGGGAATGACCGATGGATCGGGTGCGTCGCGTCAAAGCGTCGGGCCCGGCCTGCCTGAGGACGCCGATTTCACGCTGTTCGGGAAGGTCGCACCGATGCTCCCGCTCGATGGGGGCGCGATCTTCGCCCACCCCGACGCGGTCGCCAGCGTGGTGGCCATGTTGGGCAGCGACGACGCCTACTTCGTCACCGGTACCGAGGTCCGGATCGACGGCGGCGCCCATATGTAAGGGACGCCGCGCAGCGCCAGCCAGTGACAACCGACGGAGGACCAGAATGAAGGCCACAGGTCTGCTGTGCGCGCTCGCAGCGGTGGCAACAGCCGGGGCACTCGCTTGCCCCCCAGGCAATGCCGAACCGTTCTTCGCGAACTACCAACTCATCCTGCCCGACCGCTACGACTTCCACACCTGGGCTTGGGCGGTATCGCACTGCTTGCCGGCAGCGGATGACTGCGCCCACATCCAAGCGGTCCCGATGCCCGTGGCCAAAGCTTTCGAATACTCCGGCGACGCCCGCCTCGCCGATGGCCGATACACGCTGGCTGTCGACATTCCTGATGGATTGCGTTGCGGTAACGTCTATTACGGTCCCGTAATCCCCACACATGACGTGTACTCGTGGGACGCCGCGACACTGCAAGGCACCTTGACATCCTCGTTTGAGGTCGGCTGCAATGGAGCGCCCGGCGGAGTGCTGAGCTACCCGTTTACGTTAACTCGCCTCTGATGGACCCGGGACTGACGGCCGTTGCGTCTCGACCGGCTTGAGTTTCGACGTCCTCGCGAACGACCTCATCCGCAGCAGGTAGCGCGGTACCCGCGAGATGCCCAGACTGCGCGGCCAGTCGTCGGCGCGGAAGTAGGCGTCCGAGCCACCGTCAACGAATACCACACTGCCACAGAGGAAGTCGGCGGCTTCGGAAAGCATGAACAGCATCCAGTCTGCCAACTGGGCGGGATCCCCGTAGCCGCCGACCGGGACCGGGAAGCTGCGGACGGCCTTCTCCTGGGCCGGTGTGGCGAGCTGCTTTTCCAGCAACGGCGTCAGGATCGCTCCGGGTGCCAGCGCGTTGAGCCGGATACCTGCCCCTGCCCACGACGGCTGGACGGCGTTACGGCGTACCCAGTGCGATACCGCGATCTTCGACGCGGCGTACGCGAACGACGGCGCGACCGGGCCGAACAGACGCAACCGGCGCACCGTCTTGTTCGCTTTGCCGGCCAGCAGCGCATGTACCGCGGACCGCGGTACGGCCGGCACCGTGGTGGTCGAATTGCTGGCAACCACGACGACTTTGGCGATACCGGGCGCGGCGGCCAGCGCCGGTCGCCACGCCTGCAGCAGGTCGACCACCCCGAAGTAGTTGACCTGCAGGATCAGCGCCGTCGCCCGTGGAGTGGGGCCGACACCGGCGGCCAGCACCGCGCCGTCCAGGTGACCTCCACACAACGCCAGCACCTGCTCGGCGGCCGCCGCGCGCCCGCCGGGACCCGAGAGGTCCGCGACGACGTCGGCGTCGCGCAGGTCGACCCCGATCACGGTGTGACCGGCCGCCCGCAGCTTGTCCGCAGCCTGGCGGCCCATGCCGGATGCCGACCCGGTTACCGCGTAAACGCCCATGAGACGCCCTCCTCAACCGTTGCGTTCCGTCGTATAGGCATACCGGGCAAGGTGGACAGCATGCACATCGGATTCATCGGACTCGGGAACATGGGAAGCGGCATGGCCGCCAACCTACTCGCGGCGGGTCACACCGTGACCGCCTATAACCGGTCAGCGGTCAAGGTGGACGCCCTGGTTCAGCGCGGCGCCACCGCGGCACGCACAGTGGCCGACGTCTGCCGCGGCGACGTGGTGCAGACCATGCTTGCCGACGACGACGCCGTTGAGAGTGTCGCGCTCGGCCCGGGCGGGATCGTGGCGTCGTTACCGCCCGGCGGGCCGCTAACCTTCGACGACTCCCCGTAGCCCATCGGCCCCGAACGCCGGTTCCAACATCGACGAGAAGTCCGGGCCGCGGCGCAGCATCTGCCCGCCGTCGACGTTGATGACCTGACCGGTGATGTAGCCGGCCGCGTCACTGAGCAGGAACAGCGCCAGGTTGGCGACGTCCTCGACCTCGCCGGGCCGCGGCAGCGGCGTACAGATGCGGTAGTCCTCGCTGAGCTCGGGCGAGTCCAGGATCGGGGCGACCAGCTCGGTGCGGGTGAGGCCGGGACGGATGCTGTTGACCCGCACCCAGGAGGCACCCAGCTCGTCGGCGGCCAGCTGCATCATGTGGTCCAGCGCCGACTTGGTGGGGCCGTAGGCGCCGAACCAGCGGTGGGTGTTGCTGGCCGCGATCGAGGAGATCCCGACGAATGAGCCGCCGCCGCCGCGCACCAACGCCCGGCCGGCGTGCTTGAGCAAATACAAGGTGCCGTTGACGTTGAGGTCGACGGTGCGCCGCCACAACTCCGAGTCGATCTGGGTGATCGGCCCGATGGTCAGCGAGCCACCCGCGCAGTGCACCACGCCGTGCAGTCGGCCGTGTTTGGTCACGGCGGCATCGACGGCGGCGATCACGCTGTCCTCGTCGGTGACGTCGGTCGGCAGGTGGCGAACCCTCTCGCCGAGCTCGGCGGCCACATTCGCCAATCGATCGGCGTCTCGTCCGACGATCAGGACATCGGCGCCGGCGGCGGCCAGCGCGGCGGCCACGGCCTTGCCGATCCCGCTGCCGCCGCCGGTGACCAGGTAGCTGCGGTCTTCAAAGGAAAGCTGCACACCGACCCCTCACGTCGAAACTGAAACAGGTTCTACCTATCGAACCATGCCTCCGGCCCCCAGCTCAGGGTTGGTCGCGGCGGGCCACGGCGGTGGGCCCGGCGGTACGCCAGTCCTCGACGTCAGGGGGCAACCCCAGCGGGGCGCGGTTCTCGTTGTGGGCCGACCAGTGCGCGTGACCCAGCTGATGGATGTGGAAGCCGTGCCGCAGCGCCTCGGTGAAGCCCATCGCATCGGCGGCGCCGTTCACCGAATCCTTGATCAGCAGCGCGGCCATGGTGGGCAGTTTGGCGATGCGCCGGGCGAACTCCAGCGTCTTGTCCGCCAGCTCGTCGGTCGGAAACACCTTGGAGACCATGCCCAGCCGGTGCGCCTCGTCGGCGTCCAGCGAGTCCCCGGTCAGCAGCAGCTCCTTGGCCTTGCGGGGGCCGAATTCCCAGGGGTGGGCGTAGTACTCGACGCCGGGCATGCCCAGCCGCACCCCGACCACGTCGGAGAACCGGGCGTTGTCGGCGGCCACGATCAGGTCGCAGGCCCAGATCAACATCAGTCCGGCAGAGATGGCGTTGCCCTGCACCTGAGCGATGGTGATCTTGCGCAGGTCGCGCCACCGGCAGGTGTTCTGGAAGAAGAAGTGCCACTCCTGCAGATAGGTCTTCTCCACGACCGGCTCCCGGGTGGCGCCGTGGGATTGGAACGTCGGGTGCTGCGCCGGCCCGGGACGCCGCTCAAGCAGCGTGGCTTCGGACCCCAGGTCGTGACCGGCGGAGAAGTTCTTGCCGCGCGCGGCCAGAATCACCACCCGGACGGCGTCATCGGCCTCGGCGCGGCCGAATGCCTCGTCGAGCTGCACCAGCAGGGTGCGATTCTGCGCGTTGTGCACGTCGGGGCGGTTCAGCCAGATCCGGGCGATACGCCCGTCGTCGAGCGTTTCGTAGTCGACCAGGCGATCCGTATTGTCGCCGGCCTGCTGCGATGCGGTGTCCGATGTGACCATTGCCTCCGCCCTCGTCGTCTTCGCTTCACAGGCTACGGCGGCCGGCCTGAGCTGCCCGAGGCAGGTGTGACACAGCGCGCACTTCGCTAGAGTCGAGTCATGCCTGCTAAATCCGAACCCGCCGACATCGAGGACGTGGAACCGCTGGCCGACAGCACCGCGCGCCAGGCCCGGCGAGTGGTTGCCGCCTACGCCGAGGACGCCGACGAGTGTCGGGTGTTCCTGTCCATGCTGGGGATCGGGCCCGCAACACCCGACAAGAACGGAGCGTAGATGCCGGAGTCGGCGCCGCGGGGGGAGTCCGATTTCGTCGTCGTGGCCAACCGGCTGCCGATCGACATCGAGGTGCTCGCCGACGGTACGACGGCGTGGAAGCGCAGCCCCGGCGGATTGGTGACCGCGCTGGAGCCCCTGCTGCGTAAGCGCCGCGGCGCCTGGGTCGGCTGGCCCGGCAGCCTGGAGGCGCCCGACGGGCCGATCGACATCGAGGACCTGCGGCTGCATCCGGTTCCGCTGGACACCACCGATATCGCCGAGTACTACGAGGGCTTCTCCAACGCCACCCTGTGGCCGCTGTATCACGACGTGATCGTCAAACCGATCTACCACCGGCAGTGGTGGGACCGTTACGTCGACGTCAACCGTCGCTTCGCCGAGGCCACATCGCGCGCCGCCGCGCCTGGCGCCACGGTGTGGGTCCAGGACTATCAATTGCAGTTGGTGCCCAAGATGCTGCGCGATCTGCGGCCAGATCTGACTATCGGCTTCTTCCTGCACATCCCGTTCCCGCCGGTGGAGCTGTTCATGCAGCTGCCGTGGCGCGCCGAGATCGTCGACGGCCTGCTCGGCGCCGACCTGGTCGGTTTTCACCTGGCCGGCGGAGCCCAGAACTTCTTGTTCCTGGCCCGCAATCTGGCCGGCGCCGTCACCTCGCGAGGGTCGGTCGGGGTGCGCAGCCGGTTCGGTGAGGTGCGGCTGACCGACCGCACGGTCCGGGTGGGCGCCTTCCCCATCTCGATCGACTCCGGCGAACTCGACCGCAAGGCCAGGGAACGCGGGATCCGGCGGCGCGCCAAGGAGATTCGGGCCGAGCTGGGTCATCCGCGCAAGGTTCTGCTCGGCGTGGACCGCCTGGATTACACCAAGGGCATCGACGTCCGGCTCAAGGCGTTCAACGAGCTGCTGGCTGAGGGACGGGCCAAGCGCGACGACACCGTGCTGGTGCAGCTGGCGACGCCGAGCCGCGAGCGGGTGGAGAGCTACCAGATCCTGCGCGACGACATCGAACGCCAAGTCGGGCATATCAACGGCGAGTACAGCGAGGTCGGCCACCCGGTGGTGCACTACCTGCACCGCCCGGTCCCCCGCGACGAACTGATCGCATTCTTCGTGGCCAGCGACGTCATGCTGGTGACCCCGCTGCGCGACGGGATGAATTTGGTCGCCAAGGAATACGTGGCCTGCCGCAGCGACCTGGGCGGCGCCTTGGTCCTCAGCGAATTCACCGGCGCTGCAGCAGAATTACGCCAGGCCTACCTGGTCAACCCGCACGACCTCGAGTGCGTCAAGGATGTTATCGAGGCCGCGGTCAACCAGACTCCTGAAGAAGGGCGCCGGCGGATGCGGGCGCTGCGCCGTCAGGTGCTGGCCCACGACGTAGACCGTTGGGCCCGCTCCTTCCTTGGTGCACTCGCCGACTCCGCGGAGTAATGCCCAACGGCCGGTGACACTCAGCTGCACAGGTGGATTGGGTTGTCCTGGCAATTCAGCGGATAGTGGATGACCGGGACCGGCAGCGGCGATACGAAGGTCAGCGTGAACGGCCGCTTCTCCAACCCGGGCTGCAGCCCGCACACCGCGTTGTGGGAGGTGGTGTAAGTGCCGTTGAGGGACAGATCGAACTGATACATCTCCTCGCTGCCGGCAGTGCCGCCGTTCGAGCACCTGGTGCCCGCCAGCAACGGGGTCTTGTAGGTCCACCGACCGTTGGCCAACCGGTATGCCCCAGCCTGTCCCGGAGGCCCGTTACTTTCGACCTGCAGTTTGCAGCCCACCGCCGTGTGCAGCGGAACCCGGCCGTCACCCACCGTCGGCACGCACAGCGGGTAGATCTTCCAGGTCGCCGTCTTGACACCGTCGTTGTAGGTGTAGACGCCCTCGATCGTTCCTTCCGGTATCGCGTCGTCATCGGCGCCGGCCTGGACCGCCAGGCCGGTGGCCGCCGTCATCGCCGCAGCCAAGATGGCCAGCCCACGAACGAGTTTCCCCATGGCGCTCATCCTTTCAGCTAGATCGGCGCGATATTGCTGATCAGCCACTTGCGGTCGATCTTGCGGAAATCAACCCGCAGGCGGCTGCCCTCGTAGTACTTCTCCTTGGACTTGCCCGTCACGGTGCGGTTGACGAACACCAGCACCGAGCCCGACGTCCGGCGGGCAGCCATGGCGCCGACGCCGACGACGTCGACCTGGTTCACCAACTGCTTCTCGCGGGCCTGCGGAATGATCTCGTTCATGGCGCGGGCCTCGAACTCGCGGCGATAGTCCCCGGTGAACAGCGGGTAGGTCTCGGTCAGGCTGCGCTCCACCGTCTTGTACTCATAGCCCAAGACCTTGGGGATCTCATCGGCGGTCAGCCTGACCAACTCCGAGCGTGTCGTCTGCTCACCACGCGCCTCGACTCGGCTCCAATACAGCGATCCCGCCGCAGCTCCCAGACCCACGAACCCACCGAGAACTCCCACGAGGACGGCCAGCCACATCCACCGCCGTGTCATCCGCTGCCCCCCGGCCACTTCAGGTCGTATGCGGTCATATCGCCGTTGCCGTCTTCATGCACGATGACCCGCAACGCGTAGGGCTGCGAGGGCTTATTGACTCCGTCCGCATCAGTGGCGGTAGCGCGTATCGCCACCAGCACCGACGCGTTGCCGGCGACGTTGTCGATGCCCTCCAATGCCTTGCCATTGATGACGGCCTCAGAGCTGTGCTTGGTCTCTCGCAGCAAGGCCTTGAGATTTTCGGAGTTGGCCGCCATCGTGTCGCGCAGTGGACCGCTGGTGCCGGCCACGAAGCGATCCACCTGCTCGTTGATGGTGTCGGGCGTATAGGTGTACATATTCAGCACCGTCTGCACCGCCGTGTCGACGAATCGCTGATCGCGCTGGTGTGCTGCATCGGCATGCCGGTGTTGCACGCCGAGTACGGCGACCATCCCGCCCAACAAGACCCACGCCGCCAGTCCAACCACACCCGCCAGTTGCGCTGTCTTGCCGGCGTTGGGCTGCCGCCGCGGCGGTGGTCCGGCCGGCCGGACCGCCCGTACCGCAGCGCGGCTGGGTGGCGGAATCCGTACCGCGGTCGGCGTCGTCTCACCGGCCTCCCCCGCTGGTCCCGCAGCCCGCGAGGCCCGGCGCCGGACCTTCGCGTCGTCGGGTCCGCTCACGTCTGCCTCGGCGCGAGCATCAGATCAGCCCAGTTCTCCGCGGGCAGCCACTTGTCTGAGCCGGAGACGAACACGCCACTGTTGCCGACCGGATCCACGAACTTGCCGGACCGGTCGTAGGTGCTGTAGGCGACACCGTTGGCCTCGGCAGGCAGCGGCCCCGGAGCCGGACCGGCAGCCGGTCCCGGCGCGGGGTCACGTCCGTAGGCGGGCAGGCCCCCGTTGCCGCCAGGGCTGGTCGGCATGTTCTGGTCCGGCGGCGCGTAGTACGGCCACGGCGCCGGCGGGTTGGGGCCGAGCTCGTTCGGCGGGTACGGCAGCGGGAACGGCGGGTTGGGTGCCGGTCCCGGTCCCGCAGGCACCCCCGGCGGCAGCGCCACGACCGGAGGGCCCGGGTCGTAGTCCGCAGACGGCGGGATGTACGGGAATTTATTCATCGGATTCAGCATCCGCGGGTCGGTGATCGGGGTGTCATACGGGACTGGCGGGCCGCGCCAGGCGTTGCTGCCGATCGGGACAAAGCCCTGCGGATCGCGGCAGAGCTGGATGGTGGGCGCCCGCTTGCCCGGGTATTCCATGCACGGGTAGTTGCGTGCGCCGCGCACCGCGGTCGGATCATTCTGCGCGGCCTTGCAGTACAGCCCCTTGGGCAGATCACGGACCGTCTCGTCGGCCGGCGTGCGCATCTCGGTGAACGGCAGGAAGCCGACCGTGCACGGAGGCGGGTCATGCATGTCGATCTTGAAGTCCAGCTTGGCGCCCTCGTCCATCGGCGTGCCGCCGGCGACGGTGATCAGCGCGGCCATCAGCGCGGGAAACACCACCAGCGCCTGCTCGATGGAGTTGCGGTAGATGACCCCGACGCGGCCGAAGTTCGCGATGCTGGCAGCCAGCGTCGGAAAGGATGCCCGGATCCCCTCGAAGGTGGTGTTGACCTCGTCGGTGACGCTGGGCAGGGTCTGCAGCACCTCACGCAGCTGCGGGTCGGCTTTGCGCACCTCGGTGGTGACCGCCGCCAATGACCGGGACAGCTTCTTGATGTCGTCCCCGCTGCGGATCTGAGCATCCAAGAAGGGCTCTACCTGGTCGATCAGTGTCGACGTCGCGTCGTAGTTGGCATTGGCCTCATCGATCAGCTGCCGCGATGACGAGATCATCCGGGCCAACTCCTGGCCAGACCCGTTGAATCCTTCGAAGGCGCTGCGCAGCAGATCACGCAGGCGGCTGTTGCCGATGCTGTTTACCAGCGACTGTGCCTCGTCAAGCATTCCGGCGATGTCCTGGCCGATCGCGGTACGGTCCTGACCGATGCGCGCGCCGTTGCGCAGCACGCCCGCGGCCGGATCTCCCGACGGTGGCACCAGATCGATGAACTGTTCGCCGATCGCGGACATGCTCTTGACCGTGGCGGTCACATTGCCGGGGATCTTGGTGGAGCTGTTGAGGCGCATCGCGGCGTCGACACCGTTGTCACCGAGCCGGACCGACTCCACCCGGCCCACGGTCACGCCGCGGTAGGTGACATTGGCGCTCTTATAGATGCCGCCGCCACCGATGAAGTCGGCCGTCACCGTGTAGGTGCCGATGCCCAGCCGGCTCGGCGCGTGCAGATAGAAGATCGAGATCGCACCGACGGCCAGCACTGTGACCACGGCGAAGATCCCGAGTTGGATTCGAACGAGGCGGGTCAGCATCGCAGGTCATTCCTCATAGTGGGCAGCCGTGCCGGGCGGGATCTTGAACGGGTCGGCCGCCTGCCCGGACAGGTTGGCCATCTCGCCGATCAAGAAATCGGGTGGGTTGAGGATGTCGTGCATGTGCGGCATGTTCGGGTCGAAACCGCCGGTGGTGAACACCGTCTCGCCGAACCGCCGCAGGGTCATGTCGAAGATGACGTAGACGTTGAGGAAGTCGCCGCGCACCGCGTTACGCAGATACATCGACGGGAATGGGAACGTCGGGATGAATGGGAATGCCGTCACCAATTCGTTGGCATTGTCGGCGAACGCCTTCACGATCGGGTACAGGTCCTTGACGTCGGCCGCGAAGTCTTCCTTGGCCTCGCTCATGATTCGCGATCCGACCACGGCCAGCCGCTGCAGCGCACCGAACGCATCGACGATGTTGCTGCGGTTGTCATTGAGCACCTGCAACGCCGCGGGCATGGTGTCGAGCGCACGAGCCAGGCTGGGGGCGCTGCGAGCCACCGTCGCCCCGACCCGATTCAGGCCCTCGGCGGCCGCGATGATGTCGCGTGCCTGGTGGTCCAGCGACGCGGTGAGTTCGGCCAGTCGCGGCACCAGCTCGGCGAAGGTGCCGGCTCGACCGGCCACCGCGGCGTAGGCCTCTTCGGTGATGTCCTGCACCGCACCGAGATTGCCCTGGTTGACCACCACGCCCAGCGACGACAGCACCTCTTCGGTGCTGGGGTAGCGCCCGGTCCGGCTCAGCGGTATCTCGTCCCCGGGGGCGAGGTGGCCCACCGGCGGCTGGTCTGTCGGCTCGGCCAGCTCGATGTGCTGGGAACCCAACAGTGACGTCTGCGCGACCTTGGCGATGGCGTTGGACGGCAGCTGAACGTCGCCGTCCAAGGACAGCTTCACGGCGGCGTAGAAACTGCCGTCGGGCTGCTGCACGGCCCGGATACCCGAGACGCTTCCGACCGTGACGTCGTCGACCATCACCGGCGAGTTCTGCGGCAGCGTGGTCACGTCCGGCAGTTGCACTGTGACGGTGTATGAGCCCTTTCCGTGGCCCGCGGTTCCCGGCATGTTCAGTGAGTTCAGCCCACCGAACTGACAACCCGACAGCACCAACATTCCGGCACCGAGCAAGGCACTTCGCCGCCCGCCGCGCCGCAACGCACCGGCAAGAGACTTCACGCTCATCCGCCCTCCCGTGGTGCACCGGCCCCGGGCTGAGCCGGCCCGGTCGGGCCTGGCGGGGTACCCAGTTGCCCCGGCAGCGGCGGCGGCATGAACAGCGCGGCGACGTCATCGGTGCTCGGCGGCGTGACACCCGGTGCGGGCAACCATTTTAGGTACGGAAGCGGCGTCTGCGCTTTCGCCTCGGTGGCCGGAGTGTCGTAGATGATCTGACCCTTGTATGCGGTGATCGAGTTGATCGGGTGGAACAGGAACGGGACGAAGTTCATCGCCCAGCGGCGCATGACCGGCCCCATCCGCTCTTTACAGATCTCGGCCCGCTTGAAGTTGTCCGGGACCGAGCCGACATCGAAAACACCGCCACAGATGAACTGGACCGGGTTGGCAAAGTCCGGCAGCGACAGCAGGCCGGCCAGCGAGCCCTGGGCCGGGTTGTAGATGTTGTAGAAGTTGACTAGGCCGTGGGGCGTGATGTGCAAAACCTGCTCGAAGTTGTCACTCTGATCCGAGAGTGTCTTGGCGAACTGCGACAGCTTGTCGACCTGCGCGATCAACGCGTCGTTGTTGTTGTGCAGGAAGCCGCGAACGTCGCGCAACGCCTGGCTGAGGGTGCCCAGTGTGACGTCCAGGTCGACCGAACTCTCGGCCAGCACCCCGGACACCGCTGCGACGTGGTCGGTGAACTGCACGATCTGCTCGTTGCTGCCCGATAGTGCCTCGATCAGGACCTGCAGGTTCTTGACGGTGCCGAAGAGGTCGGTGCGCGAGTCACCGAGACGTCCGGTGGTGGTGGACAGTTCCCGCAGTGCGTTGCGGAACGAGTCGCCGTTGCCGTCGAAGGTGTCCGCGGCCTGGTTGACGAACGTACTCAGCGCGCCGTTGAGCTTGCCCTGCTCGGGGCCCAACTGAGCGCTGAGCTGAGTCAGCTCCTGCTTGACCTCGTCCCACTCGACCGGGACCGCGGTGCGATCTTCACCCAGTACGGCCCCGTCGGCGAGCTTTTCACCCTCGGTGTAGGCCGGGGCCAGTTGAACGACTCGTGCCGAGACGATATTCGGCGCCATCAGCAACGCATGAACATCGGCCGGCAACGGCACATCCTTGTTCACCGACATGGTGATCTTGACGTTCTCGGCACGCGGCTCGATGGACTCAATACGGCCGACCGGGACTCCGACCACCCGGACGTCATCGCCCGGGTAGAGGCCCACCGCGGAGGCGAAGTAGCCGGTGATGCGGTAGCTGCGCTGCGCGGGCAGCACCACGTAGGCCGCGGCGGCCAGAAGTACGGCCAGTACCCCGGCGAGGACGATCCGTGAAGTTCGGCGTGTCATGGTGACTTCGGCCTTATGACAGTGCGGTCGGAGATCATGCCGCGCAGGTAATCGGCCAGGCTGTCGGGCAGCTTGCCGGGCTGGAAGAACATGTCGAGCAACACCTCCGACATGGTGGGCGGCGGCAGGCCGTACAGGTTGATCTGGAAGCCCGGGCCCGAGGACACCACCTCGCCGAGGGTGGTGGCGTATCCGGGCAAGCGGTCCAACGCTCCGACTATCCGGTCCTCGCGCTCGATCAAGTTGTCCAGCACCAGATTGAGCTTCTTGAGGGTCGGACCGATCTCCTTTTCGTTATCGGTCACGAAACCGGAAAGCTGTTGCGATACATCATCGATACCACCAATTAGGGCGCCGAGGGCCTGGCGGCGCTCGTCCAGCGCCGCGAACAGCTGGTTGCCGTCGAGCACCAGCTGGTTGACCTGGCCGGCACGCTGATTGAGCACGCCGGTCACCACCTTGGCGTGCGACAACAATTGCCCCAAGGCCTCGTCACGGCGGTTGATGCTGCGCGACAGCGCGGCCACCCCATCCAGCGCCCCACGCAGCTGCGGCGTTGCCTCGCGCATGGAGTCGGTGAGTACCTGGAGTGCCTCTTCGAAGCGCGGCTTGTCCAGATCGCGCACATTGCCGCCGAGGTCCTGCAGGGCGTTGTTGAGCGTGTAGGGAGCACGGGTGCGTTCGAGCGGAATCGCGGTAACGGAGCCGGCACCGGCGGGGGTGACCGACAGCGCCTTCTCGCCCAGCACGGTGTCAGTACGGATGGCGGCCAATGACTGATCCCCCACCCGGACCTTGCGGTCCACAGTGAAGTCCACCTTGGCGCTGGCCCCGGCCAGCGACACCGACTTGACCTTGCCCACTCGGATGCCAGACACCGTCACGTCATTGCCGGCGATGATGCCGCCGGCATCGGCGAAGTAGGCGTGATAGTTCTTGCCCTGCGGCCAGAACGGCAGGCTGGTGTAGCCGAAGGACACCATCACCAGGAACGTCACCAGTGCGATGCCCAGAAGACCCGTGCGAACCGGGTTTACGCCGTCACTCTTTGACAGGAGAGCACCTCCCCTTGCTGGTGTCGTTCTGGCCGCCCATGGGCAGGATGATGTCACTGCCCGCGGGGCCGTTGAACTTCATCGCGACGGTGCAGTAGTTGATGTTGAAGAACGAGCCGTAGGCGCCCAACGCGTTCAGGCGCAGGTAGTTCTCCTCCAACGGGTCGATGACGTCGTTAAGCTCTTGCTTGCGCTTGTCCAGCACGGTGGCCAGTGGCCGCGCGTTCTCGAGCACGCCCTGCAGCGGCCGTCGAGTGCGGCGCAGGGTATCGGTCAGGTCGTTCTCGACCGAGGCCAGCGGTCCGATGGCGCCCGCGATCGCGTCCTTGCCCTGGGCCAGCCCGCTGATCAGCTGCTGAAGGCGGTCGACGGTGGCATCGAACTGTTCGCTCTTGTCGTCGACGGTGGCCAGCACGGTGTTCAGATTGTTGATCACGTCGCCGATCAGCTGGTCACGGGAGGCCAGCGTGGTGGTAAACGAACTGGTGTTTGCCAGCATCTGGGTCAGGGCGCCACCCTGACCCTGCAGCAGCTCGATGAGCGCATTGCTGATCTCGTTGATCTTTCCGCCGTCCAGGCCCTTGAGCAGCGGGCGCATCCCGCCCAGCAGGGCGTCCAGGTCCAGTGCCGGCTGGGTGTGGTCCCGGGCGATGGTGCCCCCCGGTGGCAGCTTGCCCATATCGCCGGCGCCCGAGGCGATCTCGAGATACCGGTCACCGACCAGGTTCTCGTAGCGGATCAGGGCGCGGGTCGAATCGTAGAGCTGGTAGCGCTTGTCCAGATCGAAGGTGACCCGGACGTGGTTGTCCGGAGTCAACTCAACCCGCTTGACCGTGCCCACCGGTATGCCGGCGATCCGCACGTCCTGGCCGCCCTTGAGCCGGGACGCGGTGGCGAAGTCAGCATGGTAGGTGTTGTTCGAGGTGAATCGGAACTCGCCGAACACCAGCACCAGGCCGACGGAGACCAGCAGCATGGCCAGGGAGAAGATCGCGACTTTGATCAGAGTGCTGCGCGGCGACATCAGTATTCATCCCGTTCCGCGAATGCCCCGTTGAAGAGGAACTGCGCTGTGGAGGGGGCGTCGAACTGGACCTCGGTGTTGGGCTGGAACGGGATATAGGCGCTGTCGGTCACCAGGAACGGCGACCGGAACCAGGAACCCCCGTACTGCTTGCTAGGCAGATCAGGCAATCCGCGGCAGTTGGGTCCGCCGGTCGCGTTGGCCACCGGCAGGCTCTCCGGGTAGGTGTAGGCCGGTGCGCCCGGGATGAAGCTGGACTGCACATACAGGGCCGGCTTGGTACCACCCAGCGACGGGCCGAAACGCTCCAATGCTTTTTGGATGCCCTTGAGGAGGCACCCGAACTCCGGGGAGTATTCGGCCAGCAGGCTGCTCATGGCACGGAACCGCTGCACACCGGCGATGAAATCGTCGGCGGCCGGGGAAAAGGTGTCATAACCGTTGTTGGCCAGTCCGGTCGTCGCCAGCAGCGCCTTGTTCAGGTTCTCCCGCTGGTCGACCAGGGTTTTGCTGATCGCCGGGAGGTTGTCGAAGGTGGTGGCCAGGTCCGGGGCGGCGTCACCATAGATGTCACCGACGACGGCGGTCTTGGCGAAGCCCGACTGCAGCTGGGGCAGCTTCGGATTGAGCTTTCCGAGGTAGCTGTTCAGCCCGGACAGCAGCCCGCCCAGATTGTCGCCGTTGCCACGCAGACCCTCGGCCAGCGCGCTGACGGAGCCGTTGAGCTGCACCGGGTCGATCTTGTCCAGCACATCGGTCAACTTCTGGAACAGCGTGTTGACCTCGAGCTGCACCTCGGATGCCGGCACGTTCGCGCCGTTACGCAGCGTCGCGCCGGACGGCACCGGCGGCGGAATGAACTCCACCGACTTGGCCCCGAAGATGGTGTTGCCGGCAATGTGCACTGCGGCGTTGGACGGGATCTGATGCATGGCGGAGCTGTCGATGGCCAGGAACAGCTTGGCCTGGTCGCCCTGGTACTTGATCGACTTGACCTTGCCGACCTGGATACCGCGGTATTTGACCTTGGCGTCCTGCTCCATCACCAGGCCGGCGCGCGGCGAGGTAACGGTGACCTTGTCGGTAGAGCTGAACACCGACACGTAGGACAGGTAGGTGAACACGGTGGCGGCAAGCAGAATCCCGCCGAGGATTGCCGCAGCAATCCTCACCTGGGTACGCCTCGATCCCGTTTGCACCTGCATTCCCTTGCTAGCCCGAGAGGTTGAAGTTGCCGGACCCGCCGTACACGGCAAGTGAAACGAACAGCGTAATGACGACGACCACAACCAGTGACGTGCGGACGGCCTGACCGACCGCGATACCCACCCCGACCGGGCCACCGGCCGCGTTGAAGCCGTAGTTGGTGTGCACCAACATCACCGCGACCGACATGATGATGGCCTGCAGGAATGACCACAGCAGATCGGTGGGGATCAGGAAGGTGTCGAAGTAGTGGTCATAGAGGCCTGGCGACTGCGCGTTGATGAACACCGTGGTGGACCGCGCGGCGAAGAACGCGGCCAGCACCGATAGCGAATACAGCGGGATGATCGCGATCAGGCCGGCCACCAAGCGAGTGGACACCAGATACGACACCGCATGGACCGCCATCGATTCGACAGCGTCGATCTCTTCGGCAACCCGCATGGCGCCCAGCTGGGCAGTGGTGCCGGCCCCGATGGTGGCAGCCAGTGCGATACCGGCCACCACGGGGGCGACGATCCGCACGTTCAGGAACGCGGACAAGAAGCCGGTCAACGCCTCGATACCGATATTGCCCAGCGAGGAGAAGCCCTGGACCGCGATCACGCCACCGGAGGCCAGGGTGAGGAAGGTGGCCACCCCGACCGTGCCGCCGATGATGGCCAGCGCGCCGGTTCCCATGGTGATCTCGGCGATCAGCCGGACCGTCTCCTTGCGGTACTTGGTCAGCGCGTTGGGGACGTAACGGACCGATTCGGCGTAGAACAGCGCCTGCTCGCCGAAGGTGTCGACGGCCTTGGGCACCCCGCGGAACAACCGCCGAAACCGCAATGTGGCGTCGTAACTCATTTGACCAGCACCCGCACGCTGATGGCGGTCATGACGACATTGATGACAAACAGACAGATAAAGGCGTAGACCACCGTCTCATTGACCGCGTTGCCTACGCCCTGGGGTCCGCCCTTGGCGGTCAGCCCGCGATAACACCCGATCAGACCTGCTGCGGTGCCGAAGAGCAGCGCCTTGATCTCGGCCATCACCAGTTCACCGAGCCCGGTCAGCACGGTGAGGCCGTTGATGAAGGCGCCGGGGTTGACGCCCTGCAGGAAGACGGAGAACACGTAACCCCCGACCAGGCCGATCGCGCACACCAGGCCGTTGAGCATCAGTGCCACGAAGGTCGACGCCAGAGCCCGGGGCACCACCAGCCGCTGAATCGGGTCGATACCGAGCACCCGCATCGCGTCGATCTCTTCGCGGATAGTTCGTGCGCCCAGGTCGGCACAGATGGCGGTGGCCCCCGCACCGGCCACCACGAGCACGGTGACCACGGGCCCCAGCTGCGTGATGGTGCCGAACGCGGTCCCGGCGCCGGACAGGTCAGCGGCGCCGATCTCGCGCAGCAGGATGTTGAGGGTGAAAGCCACCAACACGGTGAACGGGATAGCGACCAGCAGGGTTGGCACCAGCGAAACGCGGGCGATCATCCAGGTCTGGTCGAGGAACTCGCGGTACTGGAACGGCCGGCGAAACATGCCCCGAAACGTCTCTATCGACATCTCGACGAAACCGCCCACGGCCCGAGCCGGGACCGCGAGCTGATCGATCAAGGCAGGTCCTTCCCTCAGGTCGGGCTTCCTGGGCATCGGCGGTTGCAAAACTGTATCCGGCAACATCGTGCGGTGGCGTCATTCGTGCAATTCAGGCGCCGCCCCCGTGAGCCGGATCATATTAACTAGAACACGTTCTCAGTGTCAAAGGACATGTTTTGGCAGATAACATGAGTTATTTTCGCTGGTCACGGCGTATTGTGACCCACGCCTCGCTGTAACGCGTTCTAATTTTGTTCTAATCGCCGGACATCAGTTCGGACGCGGAGAAAGTCCGGGCCGGATCCCGGCCGGCGAAGTAATTGGCCAGCGTGTCCGATAGGCCGGCCGGATCCCACGCCTGCCCGTCGGCGCTGAACTTGCGTTCCACCGCCGGCGCGGCCATCAGGGTTACCTCAGGTCCGTAGACCACAAAGACCTGACCGCTGACCGCGGCCGAGGCCGGCGATGCCAGAAACCGGACCAGGGTCACCACATGCTCGGGCGACAGCGGGTCGATCTCGCCTTCCCCCACCTTGGCCTCGCCGAACACATCGGCCGTCATCGCGGTACGGGCCCGCGGGCAGATCGCGTTGGCGGTGACGCCGTAGCGACCCAGTGCCCGGCTCGCCGAGAGCGTCAGCGCGGTGATGCCCGCCTTGGCCGCGCCATAGTTGGCCTGGCCGACCGGGCCCATCAGGCCGGCCTCCGAGGAGGTGTTGACGATGCGGCCGTAGATGCCCGCGTCGGACTCCTTGGATTTCTGCCGCCAGTAGGCCGCCGCGTTGCGGGTCAGCAGGAAATGTCCCCGCAGATGCACGGCGATCACGGCGTCGAAGTCGTCGTCGGACATGTTGAACAGCATCCGGTCGCGAGTGATCCCGGCGTTGTTGACGACGATGTTCAGCCCGCCCAGGCCGTCGGCGGTGCTGACGAGTTCGTCGGCGGTGGACCGCTGACTGATGTCACCGGCCACCGGCACACCCTTGCCGCCGGCCGCGGCGATCTCGTCGATGACGTCGGAGGACTCCAGCGCCGGCGCGATGTCGTTGACGACCACCGTGGCCCCGGAGCGGGCCAACCCGATCGCCTCGGCTCGGCCCAGGCCGGCGGCCGCGCCGGTCACCACCGCGACCTTGCCGGTCAGGTCGATCGTGTTGTCAGTCATGTACGCCACTCCTCTTCATCGCTGGCGCTCCGCATCGTCGCCGGCGGTTATGAATACCTCTAGTCGTCGCCCGGGGGAGGCTAGTCGTCGACGCGGCGCAGCGCGGCCCGCGGGCACTCGGCGATGGCCTGCTCGGCGTGGGCTTCCCGGTCTGCCGGGACGGGGGCGAGTTTGACCTCTGCCTGCTCGTCATCGTTCAGATCGAACAGGTCGGGGTCGATTCCGACGCAAATCGCGTTGCCCTCGCAACGATCCAGATCTACCTCAACTCGCATGACATTCTCCTGTACAAGCCCTGCGCCGACCGAGCGTTTCCGGCCGTCGTCGTCCACTAGTGTCACCATACGATCCGACAGCTCTCCCACACGAGCCGCTAGGGCCGTTGGACCCCGGGACTAGAACGTGTTACAACGGGCTGTCGAACCAGAATCTTATCGTGACACCGATCACCAGCGAAGGACTCCCCCGATGCAGATCAGCTACACGCCGGCACAAGAAGAGCTGCGCAGCGAACTGAGGTCCTACTTCACCACGCTGATGACACCGGAGCGTCGCGAGGCCCTCAGCTCGACCCAGGGCGAGTACGGCACCGGCAACGTCTACCGCGAGACCGTGGCCCAGATGGGGCACGACGGCTGGCTGACGCTGAGCTGGCCCAAGGAGTACGGCGGCCAGGCACGCTCGCCGATGGAACAGCTGATCTTCACCGACGAGGCCGCGATCGCCGGCGCCCCGGTGCCGTTCCTGACCATCAACAGCGTCGCCCCGACGATCATGGCGTTCGGCACCGAAGAGCAGAAGAAATTCTTCCTGCCCAAGATCGCCGCCGGCGAGCTGCACTTCGCGATCGGCTACTCCGAGCCGGGCGCCGGTACCGACCTGGCCTCGCTGCGCACCACCGCGGTGCGTGACGGCGACGAGTACGTGATCAACGGCCAGAAGATGTGGACCTCGCTGATCGCCTACGCCGACTACGTCTGGCTGGCGGCCCGGACGAACCCGGAAGCCAAAAAGCACCGTGGTATCTCGATGCTGATCGTGCCCACCAGCGCCGAGGGCTTCTCCTGGACCCCGGTGCACACCATGGCCGGCCCGGACACCAGCGCTACCTACTACCAGGACGTGCGAGTGCCGGTGACCAGCCTGGTCGGCGAAGAGCACGCGGGCTGGAAGCTGGTGACCAACCAGCTCAACCACGAGCGCGTTGCCCTGGTCTCGGCGCAGCCGATCCTGCTGGCTCTCGAAGAGGTCCGTGAGTGGGCACAGAACACCAAGGACGCCCACGGCAATCGGGTCATCGACTCGCAGTGGGTGCAGCTCAACCTGGCCCGGGTGCTGGCCAAGGCCGAAGTGCTCAAGCTGATCAACTGGGAGCTGGCTTCCACAGACAAGGCCGCGCCGTCCCCGGCGGACGCCTCGGCGGCGAAGGTGTTCGGCACCGAGCTGGCCACCGAGGCCTACCGCCTGCTCATGGAGGTGCTCGGCACCGCCGCCACCGTCCGCCAGGACTCCCCCGGCGCCCTGCTGCGCGGTCGGGTGGAACGGATGCACCGTGCCTGCCTGATCCTGACCTTCGGCGGCGGCACCAACGAGGTGCAGCGCGACATCATCGGCATGGTCGCTTTGGGCCTGCCCCGTAACCGCTGACCTATATACCCAAGGACTTTGGAGGCAAGTACTCATGGACTTCACCACTACCGAAGCATCTGACGACCTCTCGGGCCTGGTCGGCACCATCGTGGACGCGGTGTGCACGCCGGAGCGCCAGCGTGAGCTCGACGCATTGGAGCAGCGCTTCGACGCCGAGCTGTGGCGCAAGCTGGTCGACGCCGACGTCGTCTCCAGCGCCGCCAGCGAGTCGCTGGGTGGCGGCGGGTTCGGCGTGCTGGAGCAGACCGCGATCCTGACCGCACTCGGCCGCCAGCTGGCCGCGGTGCCGTACCTGGAGTCGGTGGTGCTGGCCGCCGAGACACTGGCCAAGTTCGGCTCCGCGGAGCTGCAGCAGGCCTGGGGCGCCCCGGCCGTGGCCGGGCAGAAGATCCTCACCATCGCCCTCGACGGTGAGATGGGTGAGGGCCCGGTCCGCGCGGCCGCCGCCGGTGACGGCTACCGCCTGACCGGAACCCGCACTCAGGTCGGTTTCGCCTCGGTTGCCGATGCCTTTCTGGTGGCGGCCGAAACCGATTCGGGCACAGCGGTGTTCCTGGTCGCCGCGTCCGATCTCGGCGTGACGGTGACTTCGCTGGCCACCACCGGACGGGGCAGCGTGGGCCACCTGGAGCTCTCCGGGGTCGAGGTGGCGGCCGGCCGCCTGGTCGGAGGCGCCGACGTGCTCGACCACCTGGTCGCCGTGGCGGCCCTGGGTCACAGCGCCTACCAGCTGGGAGTGCTCGAGCGTGGCCTGGCCATGACTGCCGAATACGCCCGCGAGCGTGAGCAGTTCGACAAGCCGATCGGCAGCTTCCAGGCGGTGTCGCAGCGGCTGGCCGACGGCTACATCGACGTCAAGGGCCTGCGCCTGACGCTGACCCAGGCGGCGTGGCGGGTCAGCGAGGGTCTGCCGGCGACCACCCAGGTGGCCACCGCCGCATTCTGGGCGGCCGAGGCCGGCCACCGGGTGGCGCACAGCATCGTCCACATTCACGGCGGGGTCGGCATCGATATCGACCACCCGATCCACCGCTACTTCCTGGCCGCCAAGCAGACCGAGTTCGCGCTCGGCGGCGCCACGGGACAGCTGCTGGCGATCGGCCGCGAACTGGCCGAAACGCCGGCGTAGTCGGCTGAGCCGGACGGCTCAACGGTTCAGCGCATCCCCGAACGTCACCTTGAACCCCGGCAGGTCAGTCAGGGCCACGGTGGCGTCATAGGTCCGGTCGTATCCGGTGTGGCTCAGCTTCCAGCCGCCGTCGGTACGGCGGTAGGTGTCGTGATAGAAACCTGCCCCTATCAGCATGAGGTTGACGTCGGGCACGATCACTCGATCCTGCAGGTACCAGATGCCGGTGGCGGTGTCCGGGCCGGTGAGGGTGATCTCGGGGTGGTTGACCCGGTGCTCAGTGATGACGTTGCCGGGAAGCGAGTTCCGCATGAACTCCACCAGCGAGTCACGGTCGGCGAAGGTGTGCTTGCTGCCCATCGACTGGCCGTAGGCGGCGGTGACGTCCTCGGCCAGCGTGGCCGCGAAGTCATCCCAGTGCTTGGTGTCCAATGCCCGCAGGTAGCGGTACTTGACCTGCTTGATCTCTTCGATGTCGGCGATCTTCTTCAGGGCTGCTATGGCGTCTATGGCGTTCAAGGCCTGCGAATCAGTCACCGCTCTATTGCAACACTAATCTGATCACCATGTCAGCACCCGCCGATATCGACCAACAGTCCACCGTCACAGCCCTGCTGGCGCAGGTGGCCGAGGTGGACGACCGCGGTGTCTTCTACGAGGACACCTTCGTCAGCTGGCGAGACCACATCGCCGCGGGTGCCCGGCTCGGCGCCGCACTGCGGGCCCGCCTCGATCCGGAGAAGCCCCCGCATGTCGGTGTGCTGCTGGGCAATACGCCGTTCTTCTCCACGATGCTGGTGGCGGCGGCGCTGACCGGGATCGTGCCGGTCGGCTTGAACCCCACCCGCCGGGGCGCGGCCCTGGAGCGCGACGTGGCGCACGCGGATTGCCAACTGGTGCTGGCCGACAACACTGCCGACGTCTCGGTTCCGGGCATGATCGATGTCGAATCACCCTCGTGGCAATCGGAATTGGCCGGTGTTGCCGACACCCCGGTGAGCTTCCGGGAGGCCGACCCCGACGAGCTGTTCATGCTGATCTTCACCTCGGGCACCAGCGGTGACCCGAAGGCGGTGCGCTGCACCCAGTGGAAGGCGGCATTCCCCGGGGTGATGCTCTCGCAACGATTCGGCCTGGGGGCCGCCGATGTCTGCTATCTGTCGATGCCGCTGTTTCACTCCAACGCGGTGATGGCGGGCTGGTCGGTGGCGGTGGCCGCCGGTGCGTCAATCGCGTTGCGCCGCAAATTTTCCGCCTCTGGATTCATTCCCGATGTGCGCCGATTCGGGGCGACCTACGCCAACTACGTGGGCAAACCGCTGTCGTATGTGCTGGCCACGCCGGCGCAGCCCGACGATGCCGACAACCCGTTACGGCTGCTCTACGGCAACGAGGGCGCGCCACGAGACCTGGAGCGCTTCGCGACCCGTTTCGGGTGCACCGTGATCGACGCCTTCGGCTCGACCGAGGGCGGGGTCGCGATCGGGCGCACCCCGGACACTCCGCCCGGGGCGCTGGGGCCGCTGACCGACGGCAACACCATCATCGATGTCGAGACGGGTGAAGAGTGCCCGCCGGGCGTGGTCGGCGAGCTGGTGAACGCCAGTGGCCGCGGCCAGTTTCGGGGTTACTACCGCGATCCCGAGGCCGAGGCGCAGCGGATGGCCGGGGGGATGTATCACTCCGGCGACCTGGCCTACCGCGACGAGGCCGGCTACGCCTACTTCGCCGGCCGGCTCGGCGACTGGATGCGGGTGGACGGGGAGAACCTCGGTACCGCACCGATCGAGCGGATCCTGCTGCGCCACAACGCCGTCGCTCAGGTCGCGGTCTACCCCGTCCCGGACCCCGCGGTGGGGGATCAGGTGATGGCCGCACTAGTGCTGGCCCGGGGAACGTCGTTCGACGCCGACGACTTCCGCGCGTTCCTGGCTGAGCAGCCCGATCTGGGACCCAAGCAGTGGCCGTCTTATGTGCGGGTGGCCGAGGAGTTGCCGCGCACCGAGACGTTCAAAGTGCTCAAGCGGGTGCTGTCCGCCGAGGGCACCGAGTGCACCGATCCGGTGTATCGGATCTCCCGATAGCCGCTCGTCCTAGGCTCCTGCCGGCCCAATCAGGAGATGACGTCCCAGCCTTGGCTCGGGTCGTCGCCGCAGTAGCGGGTGGAGACCCACGTCCCCGGCCCCGGTCCGCCGAGGACAGTGAGGCAGTACCAGCCCGGGTCATTTTTGACGTGGCCATTGGGATCGAAATTCCAGTTCTGGTTCCACAGTCCGACACAGGGTCCGAGGTGCGCGAAGACACCGTCACCCGCCGGATTGATCAGGCATCCCCGGGGGAAGGCCACGTTCTGCAGCTGCCTGCCATTGAGAAACCAGCGCTGGGTGTCCGAACCATCGCAGGGGTTGACCACCACCGCGGCGAAATAGTTCGCGCTGGGGGCATCCAGACAGAAATCGCCCAGCCGACTGGCCAACCCGACCGGCCCGTCGGCGGCTGCCACGCCGGCGGTTGGCACCGTGGCGGCCAGCACCGTCCCAGCAACCACAAGGGCCCGGCCGGCAGCGCCCATCGACCTCATCGGATGCATGGTTCGCTCCCTCTTCGCAGCGTCGTCGGCCCCGTCGGCCGCGGCGGCACCAAGTGATGCAGCCACTCCTATCACCATGACCGCAGTTCATGGGCCGCAAGCGGCAGATTCCCCTTCCGGTGCCGTCGCGTCGAGGTGTTGCTCGCCACGTGGCGAAGTCGCGCCCGCTCGGCCGATCAGCGTCAAGACGCCGCCGACAACGCCGTACTCCCGAGATCTGGATTCGGCATTCCCCCACCTTTTCGGAAATTTGGGCGTACAAATACACCATTGGGCGGCTACCGCCGCCTCTTTGGCCCATCATCCGACAGTCGCCCAACACAGTGCCGAATCCTGGACCCTCCGCACCGCCACAACTGGCCCCCGCTCCGACCCTGCGCTGCGCGCAGGTAGCCGACCGATTGGTACTGCTGGACCTCTCCACCGGTGTCTACGACGTGGTGGATGAGATCGGCACCGCCATGTGGGCCCAACTCACCCGGCCACCGAAACAGCGCGACTTCGCCGCCCTCGCCGACAACTATGGAGTGCCTGCGGCCACCGTGGCGGCCGACACCGCCGACTTCGCCGCATCACAGTTGGCCGCCGGCCGACTGGTCCGCGCGCCGCAGCCCGCCACGCCGCATGCCGGCGTCCGGGCACGGCGACGCAGGCCAACGATCATGCGCGCCTTGACCGAACGAGCCGCCGCGGACCGCGACCTGCGAAAGGGTTTCGCTTCCGCCTACCACAAGCGCACCCAACCCGTCGCCGACCCCACCGAGCCGCGGACTGACGTGCAGCTGGCAACAGCGCGCTTTTTCACCGCCGAGGGCCTCTATCCCGCCCGCCAGGCGCCGCTGGACTGTCTACCGCGCTCGCTCGCCCTGACCAGCTTTCTTCGCGCGGCCGGCTGGCCGGCCCAGCATGTGATCGGCGTGGCGCTGTACCCCTTCGAAGCCCATGCCTGGGTGGAGTTGGACGGCGTAGCGCTCAAGGAGAGTGCCTCCGTCCTGCACCGCTTCACCGTTATCCAGCGGGCATGACGCAACCAGCCCTGCAGGGATTCCTGGTGTCGCTGCCCACCACGGTGGGGGCACCGATACAGGGCTGGCCGCAGCACGAGCCGGTCGGCGAAACCGCGGTCTGGTTTCACGGCTACCTGGCGAACCCGGCGCGGTTGCGCGCCGAGTTGAATCTTGCCCCCTCGGCGTCCTTCGGCCGGATCGTGGAAGCCGGACTCCGGCGCTGGCAGGCCAACACCGCCGAGCGCATCATCGGCGAATACGCGGTTGTCATCGTGAACGGCCCCGATGCCGTGCTGGTCGGCGATCGCATGGGCCTGCGGCCCCTCTACTACGCCGTTAGGCCGAACGCAACCGTGGTGTCCACCGACTTGGCAGCACTGGTCCGCGAAACCGGGGCCTGGCGAGAGTTGGACGAAGAGTATCTGGCCGACATGTTCAGCACCGGAATGCATCTGGGCCCGCGCACCCCGTACCGCGGCATTCGACGGCTGCAGGTGGGCCAGTTCGCTACCTGTCACACCGGCCGCCCCCGGCTGCGCGGCGGATGGCGACCGTCGACCGATCCTGTCCACGAGACATTCGACGGCCATCAGGAACTGTTGCGCGACACCGTTAAACGTGCCGTCGCAGGAGCATTGTCGCCCGACGGCACCCAAGCGGTCGAGTTGTCGGGCGGCCTGGACACCTCGACGGTCTTAGCCGCGGCCACCGGTCTGGCGCCGGTGGCCGCGCTCAGCTTCACTCATCCCGGATTCCCCGGCAGCGACGAGTCGTCGTGGATGAGGGCGGCGCTGGAAACGAGTCCGGCACCGTGGCATCCCATCGACGCCACCGAACACGGCACCTTCACCGCCGGGCCGGAATTGGGCATCTTCCTACCTGCACCCACGCGCCGGATCATCAACTGGGCCCCGAGCGCGGCCGAGGAGGCCGTCGCGCGGGAGTTGGGCGTGTCGACTCTGCTCACCGGCGAGGGCGGCGACGCGGTGTTCTTCGCGGGCCTGCTGCCCTGGTACCTGGCCGACTTACTGCGTAACGGACAGCCGGTACACCTGTGGCGCGAGGCGCTGCGGTGGAGTGCCGAGTCCGGGCTGGGCCGACCCGCCACGTTCTGGCTGCGTCGCGCGGCCCTCGAAGGACGGCGCCGGTGGCGACGCGGTCGGACCCTGACGCTGCAACCGTCTGCGCGCATTACCGAAGCGGCACCGTGGCTGCGCCGAGAGTACGTCGAGGGTCACGGGCTGCAACGCCGCGCCGAGTTCACCACGCCGATCCGAGCGCAGACGGTCCACGGTCAGGCCGTCGTGGAGAACGTGCTACGCGGCCTGGAGTTCGCCCGAAGCCGCCACCAGTTCCCTTCGGCCACATTCGAATTGCGGCATCCGCTGCTGGCGCCACCCTTGGTCGACTTGGCACTGGCCACCCCGTGGAACATCGCGGTGGATCCCCGTATCGATCGAGCGGTGCAGCGGTACGCCTTCGCGGGGCTGGTCAGCGAACAGGTACTTCGGCGGCGGTCGAAGCCGATCGCGGACGAGGCGATGCTGCACGGCTTCGAACGCCATCCCCAATGGCGGGAATTCCTGGCCGAACGGCCCCAGATCGTGGAGCGCGGCTATGCCGATGCCGACGCCTGGACCGCGGCGCTGCCCGCACCCGGGCGTGTGGGCGCCGTCACGCAGTTCTACACGGCAATCCAGATCGAGGTCTGGCTGCGCCACCTACACCACGTGGGCGCTCCTGCCCTGCTGACCGGCGCTGCGCCCTGATTCGCCGAAACGCCATGTCTCGCTCGCTGGCATCAAGTACACTTTCGGAGGCCAGCTGGCGTGTGACGACTCTTTGGAGGTTCCCGGATGCGCAACTACTCACCCCCGCAGGTCGTGCACGTAGGGGATGTCCGCGCCACCACTCAGGGCAGCGGGAATTACCTGTCGGACAGCAGCACGGGCTACGGCTACATGGGCTGGTACCAGCGGCATCTCGACACCCCCGACACCGCGGCACCGCTGCCACCGCGCGGCTGAGCGGTCGCTCCGGAAGCCTCGTCGCACCGATCAATCGGGCAGGGCTCCTCGCGAGCGGGTCGTCTTCTCAGCCCGGAGCGCTGCGATCGAGTAGTGCCGAGTCCGCGTTGTCGGCAGCGCAGAGCCGCGTGTACAGGCCGCCACGATTCATCAACTCCGCGTGAGTGCCCTGTTCGGCGGCTCTGCCGTGGTTCAACACGATGATCCGGTCGGCCACGGCCGCGATGAAGTCCATGTCGTGGCTGATCACCAGACAGGTGCGGGTATCCGCGTATTCCCGGATCACGGCGGTTACGCGGGATCGCTGATCGGCATCCAGGTTCTCCGTCGGCTCGTCGAGGAGCAGGACCTGCGGCCGGCGAAGCAGACACCGCGCGAAGGCGATCAGCCGCTTCTGCCCTCCCGACGGCACCTCGAGGTCCATGACGGTGTCATAGCCGTCGCGAACCTTGGCCGGATCGACGATCACCGCATGGATATGGGCCGATCGACAGGCATCTTCGACCTCACTGTCGCTGGCATCGCGCCTGCCCAACCGCACGTTCTGTCGAATCGTGTCCTTTAGATAGAACGGGAACTGCGCGAGTTTGGACACCTGTTCTCGCAGCGAGTGCAATGTCACCTGACGGATATCGTTGCCGTCCAGCAGAATCCGGCCGCTCTGCGGTTCAAGGAAACGCAGCAGTAGATTGAAGACGGTCGATTTTCCTGATCCGATCGGTCCGACCAGCGCCACCGTCTCTCCTGCCGCGATCGAGAAGGACAACCCATTCAGAACCTTCTGTTGCGGCGAATAGCTGAAGGAAACATCTTCGAATACGACGTCGCCCCTGATGCTGGGCAACGCGGCAGCATTAGGGAGTTCCCGCACCGTGGGCTCGGTGTCGAGCAGTTCGTAGGTCGATGCGACGTGGGGCAGGATCGACTGATAGGTCGTATACGCCAATACCATTCGCTGCACAGCTGCAAACATCGTCGGCACATACGCGATGAACACCACCAGGCCCGCGAAGCTCAGACCGAACCGGTCGCCCCACGCGATCCCGCTCACCAGCACCAGCACCGTGCTCAGCGCGATGAAGACCTGGACACCGTTGGTCGATGCCTGCATCCAGACCCGCATCGCGGCCATGTTCTTCGTCGCGGCCATCGCCGATTCGCCGAACGTCTCACTGCGGCGACGCTGGGCGTTGAACACCTGAATCTCCGAGATACCACTGGCCGTCTCGGCGAGTTCGCCACTCATCTCGCGATTTGCCATCATCGCTCGTTGCGTCACCACCTGGAGCCTGCTGCCCGCGTAACGAAGGGCCATGAGCGCGAGCGGGGCCAGAACCAGCGACACCACCGTCATCGGCCAGGACAACGCGAGAAGGTATCCGAGCGCGACCACCAAGACCACTGCGTCGACAAGCGGTGGGACAACGCAATCGGTCAACAGCCGCTGGACACACGGCGCCTCCAGTTGCACACGCTGAATCAGGACACCGCTGCGCGCACCGACGAAGAAGTCCAGGGACAGCGATTGAACGTGGTCGTGAACACGCTGCAGGATCGCAGCCAGCAGCTTGCGCTCGACATGCGCACCGATCCACGCGTTGACGAAGCCCAGCGCTTGCGCCAGCACCAATGCGCCCGACCAAATGCTCAGCAGCACCATGAAATTCAGCGGCTTCGTCAGCCATCCGACAAGACCGGAGGCCAAACCGCCGTCACGGCTGAGCAACGAACCCTGTTGCCCCCATACATCGGAGAGGTCCCCATTCATCCCGGCGGCGGCGACGGCTTGCATCAGCGGCCCCAAGGCCGCACTGGACACAAAAGGCAGCGCCGTGACGAACAACCCCAGCAGGACGCAAATCAACACCGCCCCGCGGACCGCGCGCAGCATGGTCAAACTGCGACGTATGTACATGGCCCGCTCCTCGATCACGGTTTGGCGTCCACGATGACAGAACCACACCCGGCGACGTGGAGATTCTGCGCGATATCCGTTCGCGCCCGCATGCAGCCGCGATCAGCAAAAACCGCGTACCACCTTCCGGCGCCGGTGCGATGATCTACGGGTGCCCCTTCACCAGCTCACCGGACACCGCATACCTCAGACCCGCAGGACACTCTTGGCCGCGACTTTCGTGGCCGCACTGTCGATGCCGACGGCTTCCTGCGGGAACACCGAGTCGTCTGTCTCCGTGGGACATCAGCTCGTTGTCACATCGACAACCCTGACTTCCGCAAGCCCATCGCCGGTGACCCACACGGATTCGCAGATCTCCAACGGGAAGAGTTACACCGTCACGGTCGCCCCAATCGAGGGAGCGACCGCCGACGGCCGGGGCCACTGGCGCGCGGAAGTCGGCCGGATATCGGGCGGCGATCCCCGGGTGGCCGAGTCGTTCAACAAAGCCGGCAACGCATCGGCGCGCTATCAGATCGATCAAGTGCGTGCGGACGCGGACACCAGTTCGCCTTGGCGGCTTGAGATTCAGTCGGCATTGACCTTTCGCCCCATCGCGATCGCCCAGGTTCTCACCGGCGTCTACTACGCCAAAGACGCGGCCCATCCGACCAACTATGTGAGCACTGTCGTCATCGACAGTCGGAATGCCAAACCGATCACTTTGAGCGACCTGTTCATCACCGAACAAGACGGCCTCAATCGACTCTCCGAGCAGACCAAACGGATCTGGCCGACCACCTACGGCGGCGGCGAGCCGATGTCCGACGAACCGGGCAACCGCCCGATCGCGGAAAACTTCGCGAACTGGATTCCTACCGCCGAGGGCATCCAGATCCACTTTGCCGACTATCAGTTCGGACACGGCTCGCCGGTCATCACCGTGCCATGGTCATCGCTGACCGACGTGCTGGCACCCGACATGAAGGCACTGGCGCAGCGCTGAAAATGCCTGTCAGAACAGTTCGTAAGACTCGCGGGAAATCACGAACCCGTGGTCGTCCCGGTTCTCGCACCTGATCCCGGACTTCTCACTGGTGCACAGATGTGTCGTTGAACTGTCACGTTCGCCGTAGTTGAGGGTTCGCGCGTCCCCGCCGAACGTGGTGTCTCCGGCACAGACGAACTCGGCCTTACCGTGAGCCTCGATTTGGATGCCCTGCCCGTACCCGGTCTGACTGTAACAATCCGACGGCCGCGGCGGCGGCGACCAATCACGTTCTTGGATGTCGCACCGGACCCAGTCGGGGCCTACCAGGCACGCGATGTTTCCGCTCGGGGATACGAAGAAGTGCAGATCCGGCTGCGCCAGGACGGTCGGCGCCATGCCGATAGCCGAGAAGATCAGGGCCGCTGCTGCACCGAGCGCTGCTTTCATGATGAAAAGATAGCCGAAAACAGACGATTGTACGGTTTAACGAGAATTGTTACACCTCCGGTGCCCCACTCGCCCGTGCTGAGCCCGGCATTCAGCGGCTGCCACGGACCGCTCTGGTCGAACAATCCCGGGGATTGGCCGGTTCGACACGGCCAATGGTCATCCCCTTTCGTCGCCCACCGCGGGCAATATGAGTCAATGCCTGCCGCCCGCCGCATGCTCGTCGCAATCCTGGCCGCCGCCCTGGCCTTACCCCTGGCCCTGGCCTCGCCCGCCTCCGCGGAACCGCTCCAGGCCAGCTTCGCGCAGCTGGCCAACACCATCGGAGCCAACGTCGGCATCGCCTATGCCCCGGTCGGCCAGAACCAGGTGGCCACCCTCGGATCGCTGCAGAACGGCGTGGCCTGGTCGACCATCAAGGTCCCGCTGGCGATCGCGGCGCTGCACGCCAACCGCCCGAACGCCCAGGAGCTGGCGGCTAAGGCCGTGACAGCATCCGACAACGACGCCGCCGAGCAGTTGTGGGCATCGCTGGGGCCGGCGCCTCAGGCCGCCCAGCAGGTGCAGGCCGTCCTGCGGGCCGGCGGGGACACCGGCACCGCGGTCGAATCCCGGCGGCTGCGTCCCGAGTTCAGCGCCTTCGGTCAGACCCAGTGGCCGCTGGCCCGCCAAGCGGTGTTCGCCGCCCACCTGCCCTGCATGGCCGTCGCTGCGCCCGTCTACAGCTTGATGCGCAACACCGTGCCCGACCAGCGCTGGGGGCTGGCCGGGCTCAACGTCCCCAGCAAGGGCGGCTGGGGACCTGGCGCCGGTGGCGGGTACCTGGTGCGGCAGTTCGGCATCGTGCACGCACCGGCGGGCGATCTGGCCGTGGCCTTGGCCGCCGAACCCAAGGACGGCAGTTTCGGATCCGGGACTGCGGCACTCAACCAGCTCACCCAGTGGCTCAGCGCCCATGCCGCCGAGCTACCGGGTGGCCGCTGCGCGGGGTAGTTTGGCGGCTAACGCCGTGTTACCCGCGAGTAGGAGATCGCCCATGCCCGCCCCATCCGCCATAGACTTCGACCGACTGCGTCAACTGTCCGCGATCGACGACATCGAGGCGCGGCAGTCGAAGACCATCGACGAGGTCTTCACCGGTAAGCCGCTGACCACCATCCCGGTCGGCAACGCCGAGGACGTGACGGCGGCGTTCGCCAAGGCCCGCGAGGCGCAGCGAACCTGGGCGGCGCGCAGCGTCAAGGAGCGCAGCGCGATCATCGAGCGCTACCGCGATCTGGTGATCGCCAACCGGGACTTCCTGATGGACGTCTGCCAGGCCGAGACCGGCAAGGCGCGTTCGGCGGCCCAGGAAGAGATTCTCGACATCATGCTCAACGCGCGGTACTACGCGCGCCAGGCCACCAAGTTGCTGGCCTCCAAGCGAGTCCCCGGGCTGCTGCCCGGCATCGTCAAGACCGTGATCAACCACCACCCCAAGGGCGTGGTGGGTGTGATCGCGCCGTGGAACTACCCGATGACCCTGTCGATCTCCGACGCCATCCCCGCGCTGCTGGCGGGCAACGCGGTGGTGGTCAAGCCGGACAGTCAGACCCCCTACTGCACGCTGGCCAACGCCGAGCTGCTGTATCAGGCGGGCCTGCCGCGTGAGTTGTTCGCGGTGGTGCCGGGGCCGGGGTCGGTGGTCGGCACCGCGATCGTGCAGCAGTGCGACTACCTGATGTTCACCGGCTCCAGCGCCACCGGTCGCACCCTGGCCGAGCAGTGCGGTTCCCGGCTGATCGGCTTCTCCGCCGAGCTGGGCGGCAAGAACCCGATGATCGTCACCAAGGGCGCCAACCTGTCCGAGGTCGCCAAGGCTGCCACCCGGGCCTGCTTCTCCAACGCCGGACAGTTGTGCATTTCGATCGAGCGCATCTACGTCGAGCGCGACGTCGCCGAGGAGTTCGCGGCGAAGTTCGCCGAGCAGGTGCGCGCGATGAAGCTCTCGGCGGCCTACGACTTCACCGCGGATATGGGCAGTTTGATCTCCGAAGACCAGGTCAAGACCATCTCCAATCACGTCGACGACGCCAAGGCCAAGGGCGCCAAGGTGATTGCCGGTGGTAAGGCCCGCCCCGACATCGGGCCGCTGTTCTACGAGCCGACGGTGCTGGCCGACGTGACCGACGAGATGGAGTGCGCACGCAACGAGACGTTCGGGCCGGTGGTCTCCATCTATCCCGTCGACAACGTCGAGGAGGCGATCGCACGGGCCAACGACACCGAGTATGGGCTGAACGCCAGCGTGTGGGCCGCCACCAAGTCGCAGGGTGAGGCGATCGCCGCGCGGATCAAGTCCGGGACGGTCAACGTCGATGAGGGCTACGCGCTGGCCTTCGGCAGCACCGCGGCGCCGATGGGCGGCATGAAGGCGTCCGGGGTGGGCCGTCGGCATGGCGCGGACGGAATCCTCAAGTACACCGAGTCGCAGACAGTCTCCACGGCGCGGGTCCTGAATCTGGATCCGCCGCTGGGGATCTCGGCTCCGGTGTGGCAGAAGCTGCTGACCCCGATGATCCGGGTGGTGCAGGCGCTACCGGGCCGGTAGCGCTCAGCGCCGGCCGGTTCGGTTCTTGCCTCGATCGATGTCGCGCTCCAATTCGGCCAGTGCCGGTTCGATCGCGTCGGCCATCTTGTGGATGTCCTCGGCGATCTCCGGCGTGGTCACGAATCCGAAGTCGAGGTGGTCGCGGTAGGAGAAGCAGGTGATGTTCAGCGCCACGTCCATGACCGGCGGGCCGAGCGGCACCAGTGATTCCAATTCCGCACCAGCCATATAGATCGGGATCGGCGGCCCCGGAACATTGGAGACGACGAGGTTGATCGGCGCCAGACGGTGCGAGAGGCCGGTCGCGGTGTAGGCACGGGCGGCCAGTTGCAGCAGGCCGGGCGGGGTGGTGTCGGTGAGTCCCATGATCTGGTGGGCCGAGAGCGCTTTGGCCATCTGCTTGGCACTCTGGGTGCTGGCGTGAATCGTCTTGAGCCGCTGGGCTGCTCCCTCGATGTCGGTCGCCATCGACACGGTCATCGAGCTGACCTGGTTGCCCACCTCACCCTGCGTCTCCTCGGTGCGGGTCGACACCGGGATCTGTGCCACCAGCGGCTTGTCCGGCAGCTCGCCGCGCTCGCGCAGGTAGTCGCGGACCGCACCGGCGACCATGGCCAGCACGACGTCGTTGAGCTTGACCCCATAGGCATCCTTGACGGCCTTGATCCGGGCAAGCTCGACGCGCGCGGCGCTGATCCGCCGGTGCGGCGAAACGCTGTCGTTGAAGCGGGTCACCGGGGCGTCGAAGTAGCGCGGAGGTTTGCGGGGCAGTCCCAGTCCGACCGTGGCGATCTGCTGGCGCACCGTCTGCTGCAACAGGCGCCCGATCCGGTAGGGCGTCTTGACCGCGACGTTGACCAGCTCGTCTAGGACCCGGCGCTCGTAGCTGGGCATGCTGACCCCGTTCGACGACTCCATCGCCGCAGGCTCTGGCGGTCGCGGCTCAGGCGTCACGTCCAGCATGATCTCGAACAGCCCGGCGCCAGAGACACCGTCGACGATCGCATGATGCATCTTGGTCAGGGTCGCCACCCGGCCGCCGCTGACACCTTCGATCACCCACATCTCCCACAGCGGGCGTGACCGATCCAGCTTGTAGGACATCAGCCGGCCCACGAGTTCTTCCACCTCGCGCCGCCCGCCGGGGGCTGGAACGCCGATGCGCCGCAGGTGGAAGTCGATGTCGAGATGCTCGTCTTCGACGAACCACGGGCGGTCCAGCCCCAACGGCGACGGGCTGACCCGCCAGCGCAACTGCGGAAGTTGCGGCAGCCGCTCGATCAGCAGCTGGCGAACCCGCTCGAAGCTGTAGTTCGGCGCATTGGTGGTGTCACAGATCGCCAGCCCACCGATGTGCATGTGCCAACCCGCCGTTTCCGCGGACCAGAACGCGGCGTCGACGCCCGAAAGTCGCTGCATCGACAGAGACTAGCCCGGACACCGGTTCGCTGTGAGCGGCTCACCGCCAAAAAATCCGGCCAATCTAGCTCTCAGCCGCCACATGCTTGGCGTGCACCTCATCGGCGGGGCGGGCTTCGGTCTGCTCCTTGGCCCAGCGGTAGTCGGGTTTGCCGGCAGGCGAACGCTTCACCTCGTCGACGAACCACAGGCTGCGGGGCACCTTGTATCCGGCGATCTCGGTACGCGCGCAGGCGTTGATCTCGTCCAGCGAGGGCCGGGCATCCCCGCGCGGCTGCACCACCGCGGCCACATGCTGGCCGTACCGGGCGTCGGGCACCCCGACCACCAGTGCGTCGAAGACGTCGGGGTGGGTCTTGAGGGCGGCCTCAACCTCTTCGGGGTAGATCTTCTCGCCTCCGGAGTTGATCGACACCGAGCCGCGCCCCAGCATGGTCACCGAACCGTCGGCCTCGACCTGAGCGAAGTCGCCGGGGATCGCGTACCGCACGCCGTTGATGGTGCGGAAGGTCTCGGCGGTCTTCTTCTCGTCCTTGTAGTAGCCGACCGGGATGTGACCGCGCTTGGCGATGATGCCGCGCACACCCGAGCCCGGCTTGACCTCGTTGCCGTCCTCGTCGAGCACCACGGTGTTCTTGTCGATGGTGACCCGCGGCCCGCCGGTGTGCGCCTCACCCTTGGCGACGATGCTGGTGCCGCCAAAACCGGTCTCCGAGGAACCGATGGAGTCGGTGATGATCCGGTTGGGCAGCAGCTCCAGCAGCCGTTCTTTGATGCTGGGGCTGAACAGTGCCGCGGTGGACGCCAGCAGGAACAGCGACGTCAAGTCGTACTCGTTGCCGGCGTCCTGATGGGCCAATAGCGCGTCCAGCAGCGGGCGCGCCATCGCGTCACCGGTGAAGAACAGCAGGTTGACCTTGTGGTCGTGGATGGTGCGCCACACCGCGTCGGCATCGAATTCCGGTGCCAGCACCACGGTTTGGCCGCTGAACAACGACATCCAGGTCGCCGACTGAGTGGCCCCGTGGATCATCGGCGGGATCGGGTGGCGGACCATCGGCGGGTTGGCCACTGCCTGCTTGGCCAGTCCGTACTCGTCGGCGATCGGCTCGCCGGTGGCGAAGTCGGTGCCGCCGAACAGCACCCGGTAGATGTCCTCGTGGCGCCACATCACGCCCTTGGGGAACCCGGTGGTGCCACCGGTGTAGAGCAGGTAGATGTCGTCTTCGCTGCGCGGTCCGAAGTCACGCTCGGGCGAGCCCTGCTGTAGGGCCGCCTCGAACTCCACTCCGCCGTAGCGCTGGTAGTCCAGGTCGCTGCCGTCCTCGACCACCAGAATGGTCTTGATATTCGGGGTGTCGGGCAGCACGTTGGCCACCCGGTCGGCGTACTGGCGCTCGTGCACCAGGGCCACCATGTCGGAGTTGTCGAACAGGTAGCGCAGTTCGCCCTCGACGTAACGGAAGTTGACGTTGACCAGGATGGCGCCGGCCTTGACGATGCCGAGCATCGCGACGACGATCTCGTTGCGATTGCGGCAGTACAGGCCGACCTTGTCGTCCTTCTTGACGCCTTGGTCGATCAGGTAATGGGCCAGCCGGTTGGCCTTCTCCTCCAGCTGCCCGTAGGTCAGCTGATCAGGCCCACAGATCAGGGCAACCCGATCCGGTACGGCGTCGATGGCGTGTTCGGCTAAGTCGGCGATGTTGAGAGCCACAACACACAAACTAGAACGTGTTACATTTCGATTTCAAGTCGAGGTTCCAACCCGGAAAGGCGGACGCCGGTGAGCGAGTCGTCAGAACAGCCCCACGCCCTCGTTGAGCAGCGCGGACACACCCTGATCGTCACCCTGAACCGGCCAGAGTCCCGCAACGCTCTTTCCGGCGAAATGCTGGCGATCATGGTCGAGGCCTGGGACCGCGTCGACAACGACGACGACATCCGCTCGTGCATCCTGACCGGCGCCGGTGGTTATTTCTGCGCGGGCATGGACCTCAAAGCGGCCAACAAGAAGGCACCCGGCGACTCCTTCAAAGACGGCAGCTACGACCCGTCGCGTATCGACGGCCTGCTCAAGGGGCGCCGGCTGACCAAGCCGCTGATCGCCGCGGTGGAAGGCCCGGCCATCGCCGGGGGCACCGAGATCCTGCAGGGCACCGATATCCGCATCGCCGGTGAAAGCGCCAAGTTCGGCATCTCCGAAGCCAAGTGGAGCCTGTACCCGATGGGCGGCTCCGCGGTGCGACTGGTGCGCCAGATTCCCTACACCATGGCCTGTGACCTGCTGTTCACCGGTCGACACATCACCGCCGCCGAGGCGCTGGAGATGGGCCTGATCGGCCATGTGGTGGCCGACGGCCAGGCTCTGACCAAGGCGCTGGAGATCGCCGAGCAGATCAACAACAACGGACCACTGGCGGTGCAGGCGATGCTGCGCACCATCCACGAGACCGAGGGCCTGCACGAGAACGATGCCTTCAAGATCGACACCAAAATCGGCATCAAGGTCTTCTTGAGCGAGGACGCCAAGGAAGGCCCGCGGGCGTTCGCCGAGAAGCGCAAGCCGGAATTCAAGAACCGCTGATGCGGGTCGCAGTCACCGGCGGCACCGGTTACCTCGGCGCCCACACGGTCAAGGCCCTGCTCGAAGCCGGGCATTCGGTTCGGCTCATGGTCGCCCCGGGCTGCGGTGCTGAGCCCGTCATTCCGCGACTGCGTGAACTGGGCGCATTGGAGGTTCTCGACGGCGACATCCGCGACACCGCGGTGGTGGCTGCGCTGTTGGACGGCTGCGACTCGGTGTTGCATGCCGCGGGGGTGGTCGGCACCAACGACCGCCAGGAAAAGTTGATGTGGGACATCAACGCCTACGCCACCGAAGCGATCTTGACCCGCGCCGTGGCCGCCGGTCTGGACCCGGTGGTGTCGGTCAGTTCCTACAGCGCGCTCTTTCCGCCGCCGAACGGGATCATCGGGCCGGACTCGCCCACCGTGCCCGGGCGCAGCGCGTACGCGCGCACCAAGGCCTACGGCGAGCGGGTGGCCCGCCGGCTGCAGGACGAAGGCGCCCCGGTCGTGGTCACCTATCCCTCCAGCGTGGTCGGCCCGGCGTTTCATACCGCGCCCGGTGTCACCGAGCGGGGCTGGACGCCGATCGTGAAGTACCGGGTGGCGCCGGTGGTGCGCGGCGGCATGGCGATGGTCGACGTCCGCGACATCGGCCGGGTGCACGAGGCGCTGATGCGGCCCGGCCGCGGCCCGCACCGCTACCTGTGCGGCGGGATCATGGTCAGCTTCGCCGAGATGATTGCCGCGGTGGAGCAGGGCCTGAGCAAGCCGGTGCGGCGAATCCCTATTTCGCCCAGCGTTTTCAAGGGAATCGGCCGAGTCAGCGACCTTGCCAGCAAGCTGCTGCCGCTGCCAGAGTCGCTGAGCTACGAAGCGGCCTGGCTGCTGACCTCGGCCACCCCCACCGACGACTCGGCCACCTTGGCCGATCTGGGTCTGGAGTGGCGGTCCCCGACGGAGGCGATCATCGAGTCGCTGCGGGCGCCCCTCCCTTCCCCGCCGAGCGGGTAACCCGCCCGCTTTTCCGCCGAACGGCGAGGGCGACGCGGCTAAGCCAGCACCGGCTTAGTCGGGGTGAACACCACCGGCATCGACTCCAGGCCGCTGACGAAGTTCGCCGGCCGCAGTGGCAGCGCGTCATCGGAGGCCAGCCGCAGATCCGGCAGGCGTTGCAAGATTTTCTGCGTCATCAGCCGTAACTCCAGCCGGGCCAGCTGGTTGCCCAGGCAGAAGTGCGTGCCGAAGCCGAATGCCACGTGACTGTTGGGGTCGCGGGTGACGTCGAAGCGTTCCGGCTCGTCGAATATCGACTCGTCGAAGTTGGCCGACTCGAACAGCAGCAGCATCTTCTCGCCCTCGCGCAGCTGCGTGCCGTGGAACTCGGTGTCGCGGGTCAGGGTGCGGCACATGTTCTTCACCGGCGAGGTCCACCGCAGCATCTCCTCGATCGCCACCGGCAACCGATCGGGTTCGCGCTGCAGCAACTCCCACTGATCGAGGTAGCGCAACAGCTGCGCCGTGCCACCGGACAGGGTGTGCCGAGTGGTCTCGTCACCGCCGATCAGGATCAGCAGCGTCTCGAAGATGATCTCGTCGTCGGTCATCTGCGCGCCGTCCACCTCGGCGTTGACCAGCACGGAGAACAGGTCGTCGGTGGGCTCGGCCCGACGTTTCGTGATGGTGTTCCTGGTGAATTCGGTCCAGCCGGCGAACGCCGCCATGACCGCCTGAGCCGTCGCCGATTCCGGATCCAGGTGTGAGCTCAGCCCAGCCACCAGGTCGTCTGACCACCGCAGCAGCATCGATCGTTCTTCAGGCAGTACCCCGAGCATGTCACCGATCACCGCCATCGGCAGCGGGGCGGCGATGTCGCGGACGAAGTCGCATTCGCCGCGCTCGCACACCGCGTCGATGAGCGTGTCGCACAACGTCTCGATGGACGGCAGCTGGGCGTGCACGCGTTTGCGGGTGAATCCGGCGTTGACCAGCTTGCGGCGCACCAGGTGCTCCGGGTCGTCCATGTCGATCATGTACGGGAAGCCCGGTTGGTCGGGACGGATGCCGCCGGCGTTGGAGAACACCTCGGGTGTGCGTTCGGCGTCGATCACCGCTTGGTAGGTCGACGCCGCGGCCAGCCCGTTGCGGTCCCGGAACACCGGCTCGTTGGCCCGCATCCAGCCGTAGGCGTCACGGGCACCTCCGTCGGCGTAGAACGTGCCGTCGGTCAGATCGACGTCCGGCTTGGTGGCCGGCTTCGCGTCGGCCATTACCTCGGTCATTGGCGTCCTCCGGATTACAGTGGGAGCCATGGCTCTTTCACAGCACACCATCGCTGGCACTGTGCTTACCATGCCGGTCCGTATCCGTCACGCGGATGTGCATTCCGCGATGTTTTCAGTGCCCGCGGACGCCGCGCAGGCAATGATCGACTACAGCGGCCTGCAGGTCTTCCAGCAGCAGCCGGGACGTGCGGTGGTCAATCTGATGCTGGCTCGCTATATCGACGGCGACCTGGGTAAGTACCTGGAGTTCGGGACCGCGGTGATGGTCAACCCGCCGAGTTCATGCGGCGGTTCCAGCTTCGCCTCTCCTCCGTCGAGCCTCGCTAAACCGCCGGGCACCGAGGCCAGCGGCTGGCGCGCATTGGGCTCGGCCGGTGCGTTCATCCACCACCTGCCGGTCGACCAGGCGTTCACCCTGGAGGCCGGGCGCACCATCTGGGGATTCCCGAAGATCATGGCGGACTTCACCGTTCGCGACGGCCGGCAGTTGGGTTTCGATGTCGCCGCCGATGGCCAGCACATCGCCACCATGGAATTCGGGCGCGGCCTGCCGATTCCAGGACCGCTCACTTCGCGGCCCCGGGTGCTGCAGGCATTCAGCCACCTCGACGGCGTTACCCGCCAAGTGCCTTGGGAGATGCGAATTTCGAAAGTGCGTGGGTCGCTGGGCGGTACCACGCTGCGGCTGGGCACCCATCCGTACGCCCGCGAGCTGGCTGCGCTGGGCCTGCCCAAGCGGCCGATGATGTCGTCGACCGTGGGCCGCGTCGAGATGACCTTCGGCGACGCGCAGGTGGTGGGCGCCTAAATCTTGGCGTCCCGCCCCTCCCAGTACGGGTCGCGCAGCTTGCGCTTGTACAGCTTGCCGTTGGGGTCGCGCGGCATCTCGGCGATGTAGTCAATCGAGCGGGGCAGCTTGAACTTCGCCAGCCGCGCCGCCGCGTACTCCATAAGTTCGGCGGTCAGCGTGTCGTCTCCGGCCACGCCCTCGGCGGGCTGGACGACAGCCTTGATCGCCTCGCCCCATTCCTCGTCGGGCACCCCGAACACCGCGACGTCGAGCACCTTTGGGTGAATGATCAGCTCGTTCTCGATCTCGGCCGGGTAGACGTTGACTCCGCCGGAGATGATCATGTTGGTCTTGCGGTCCTGCAGATACAGGTAGCCGTCCTCATCCAGGTAGCCGACGTCGCCGACGGTGAACAGGTCACCAGCGCGGTTCTCCTCGGTCTTCTTCTGGTCGTTGTGGTAGGCGAAGGTGGAGCCGCCCATCTGCATGTAGACGGTGCCGACCTCGCCGGCCGGCAGCTCGTTGCCTTCGTCGTCGAGCACCTTGACCACCGAATACGGCCAGGCCTTGCCCACCGAACCGGGGTGGGTCAGCCACTCGGCGCCGCTGATCTTGGTGCCGCCGCCCTCGGTGGCGGCGTAGTACTCGGTGATCACCGGACCCCACCAGTCCAACATCTGGCGCTTGACCTCGGGCGGGCACGGCGCCGCGCCGTGAATCATGTTGCGCAGCGAGGACATGTCGTAGCGCTCACGCACCTCGGCGGGCAGCGCCAACAGCCGACGGAACTGGGTGGGCACCATGTGGCTATGGGTGACCCTGTGCTCGGCGATCAGCGCCAGCATCTCTTCGGGATCCCACTTGTCCATCAGCACCACCTTGTGGCCCAGCTGGATGGAGATCGACGAGAAATTCAGCACCGCAGTGTGATACAGCGGCGAGCCACAGATGTGTACGTGGTTGTCGAACGGCAACAGGTCATACAGCGCGAAGAAGCCGGCCGAGGCAACCGGAACCGCGTCGGGGTCGGCGCCGGTCAGCGGCCGCTGGACGCCCTTGGGCTTGCCGGTGGTACCGGAGGTGTAGAGCATCGCGGCGCCCATGGTGCGCACGTCGGGCCGGTCCGCCGGCTCGTCGGCGCCCAACGTGGACAGCGGGGCGAACCCCTCGATGTCACCGACGGCAAAGCGGCGCTGCGCGGGCAGGCCGGCCTCGTCCGCGGCGATCGTAGCTGCCTCAGCGAACCGCTCATGGGCGACAACGACTTTCGCGCCGCTGTCGGAGAGGATGTAGCCGATCTCCGGACCGGTGAGGTGCCAGTTGACGGCCACGATGTAGAGCCCGGTCTGCATGGCGGCGAAGTACACCGCGAGCGTATCGACGATATTCGGCAGCACCATCACCAGCACGTCGCCGGGCGCCAGGCCCATCGCCTGCAGCCCGCGGCCGTAGCGATCGGCGCGCGCGGCCAGCTCCCCGTAGGTCAGCTGGCCACCGTGGACGTCGACGACAGCGACGGCGTCGGGGGTGTCACGGGCGATGTTCCACAGGCCGGCTTCGCTCATTCGGCCAATCTAGAACGCGTTCTAGTCTGCTCGCAAGGCAGGAACGGCGCCGGGCGTCCAAGCGAACTAAACCAGCGAGGCCAGCTGCTGAATCTGCTCCGGGCTGCGTCCGGTGACCACCATCATGGTGACGCCGGCGGCCTCCCACACCGTGATCTGCTTACGGACGTAGTCGATGTCTCCCACGATCGCGGCGTCGTCAACCAGCTCGTCGGGGATGATCTCGCCGGCTTTGTCCTTTTGTCCGGAGCGGAACAGCTTGGTCACGTCGTCAACGACCTCGCTGTAGCCCATCCGGCGGTAGACCTCGGCGTGGAAGTTGGTGTCCTCCGAACCCATGCCGCCCATGTAGAGCGCCAGGTAGGGCTTCATCGCCGCGAACGCGGCGGCGCGGTCCTCGGTGATGACGATGTTGGCCGTCGCGCAGATCTCGAAGGTCTCCCGGGTACGGCGAGCGCCCGGACGGGCGAAGCCTTCGTCGAGCCATTCGTTGTACATGTCGGCCAGCCGCGGGGAGTAGAAGATCGGCAGCCAACCGTCGGCGATCTCAGCCGAAAGCGCAACGTTCTTCGGGCCTTCGGCGCCGAGCATCACCGGGATGTCGGCCCGGCGTGGGTGGGTGATCGGCTTGAGTGTCTTGCCCAGCCCGGTGCTGCCCTCGCCGCTGATCGGCAGCGGGTAGTGCGGGCCGGCGCTTGTCACTGGGGCCTCGCGGGACCACACCTGGCGCAGGATGTCGATGTACTCGCGGGTGCGAGCCAGCGGCTTGCCGAAGCGCTGGCCGTACCAGCCCTCCACCACCTGCGGACCGGACACGCCCAAGCCCAGGATGTGACGGCCACCGGAGAGGTGGTCCAACGTCAAAGCGGCCATCGCGCAGGCGGTCGGGGTACGTGCCGACAGCTGAACCACCGAGGTGCCCAACCGAACCCGTGACGTCGACGAGCCCCACCAGGCCAACGGCGTGTAGGCATCGGAGCCCCAGGCCTCGGCGGTGAAGACCGCGTCGAAGCCGGCATCCTCGGCCGCGGTCACCAGTTCGGCGTGGTTGGTCGGCGGCTGCGCGCCCCAATATCCGAGTTGCAGTCCCAGCTTCATCCTTGGCTCCTCGCTCGCCTGCTTGCCACCATTGTTAGAACCTGTTCTACTCGATGCCGTGACTGCCAGCCAAAGCACCCGCGCGCAGATCGATGAGCATGAGCCACCGCTGTCTGCGCCGCTGAAGTTGTCCTTCGACTACACACGTTCAGTCGGCCCTGTTCTGGGCGCGTTCTTCACCGCTCTGCGTGAGCGCCGCATCGTCGGCGTACGTGGCTCCGACGGTCGGGTGTACGTGCCACCGGCCGAGTATGACCCGGTCAGCTACGAACCGCTCACCGAGATCGTACCGGTGAGCAGTGTGGGCACCGTGGTCTCGTGGTCATGGCAGCCGGAGCCCCTGGAGGGCCAGCCGCTGGACACTCCGTTCGCCTGGGCGCTGATCAAGCTCGACGGCGCCGACGTGCCACTGCTGCACGCGGTGGCTGCCGAGAACCCCAAGGCCATCAGCGCGGGTACCCGGGTGCACGCGCACTGGGCCGAGGAGACCGTCGGCGCGATCACCGACATCGCCTACTTCGCGATCGGCGAAGAGGCAGAACCGGTAGCCGATGTCCCCGATGAGCGTGATCCGGTGACCATGGTGGTCGTCCCGTCCAGCCTGGAGATCCAGCACACCGCATCGCTACCCGAAAGCGCGTATCTGCGCGCCTTGCAGGAGGGCAAACTGCTGGGGGCCCGCACCGGCACCGAGGGCAAGCTGTACTTCCCGCCCAAGGAAGCCGACCCGGCCACCGGCCTGCCGCTGGACAACTTCGTCGAGTTGCCCGACACCGGAACGGTGACGACGTTCGCCATCATCAACATCCCGTTCGCCGGGCAGCGCATCAAGCCGCCGTACGTGGCCGCCTACGTGCTGCTCGACGGTGCCGATATTCCGTTCCTGCACTTGGTGTCCGACATCGACGCACACGAGGTGCGCATGGGCATGCGTGTCGCGGCGGTGTGGAAGCCCCGCGAGGAGTGGGGCCTGGGCATCGACAACATCGAATACTTCCGGCCCACCGGCGAACCGGACGCCGACTACGACACCTACAAGCACCACCTGTGAGGGGCAGCATGACGCAACGCGATGTCGCGGTGGTGGGTTTCGCCCACGCCCCGCACGTTCGCCGCACCGACGGCACCACCAACGGCGTCGAGATGTTGATGCCGTGTTTCGCCCAGTTGTACTCCGACCTGGGCATCGCCCAGACCGACATCGGCTTCTGGTGCTCGGGTTCCTCGGATTACCTTGCCGGACGCGCATTCTCGTTCATCTCAGCGATCGACTCGATCGGCGCGGTTCCGCCCATCAACGAGTCGCACGTGGAGATGGACGGCGCATGGGCGCTCTATGAGGCCTACATCAAGGTGCTGACCGGCGAGGTCGACACCGCGCTGGCCTACGGTTTCGGCAAGTCCTCGGCCGGCCAGCTGCGCCGGATCCTGGCGCTGCAGACCGACCCCTACACCGTTGCGCCCCTGTGGCCCGACGCGGTCTCGATCGCAGCGTTGCAGGCCCGGCTCGGGCTGGACAGTGGTCAGTGGACCCGCGAGCAGATGGCCCGGGTGGCAATGGATTCGTTCGCCGCGTCAGACCGGGTGGACTCGGTGGAGTCGTCGACCGACCTCGACGAGCTGCTGGCACGCCCGTTCTTCGCCGACCCGCTGCGCAGGCACGACATCGCACCCATCACCGACGGCGCGGCCGCGATCGTTCTGGCCGCCGGCGACCGGGCTCGCGAACTGTGCGAAAACCCGGCCTGGATCACCGGATTCGAGCACCGCATCGAGTCTCCGGTGCTGGGCAGCCGGGATCTGACCCGCTCCCCGTCGACCACCGCCTCCACTCGCGTGGCGACCGGCGACGACATGCCGGCGGTGGACGTCGCTGAGATCCACGCGCCGTTCACCCATCAGCACCTGATTTTGACCGAAGCCATGCAGTTGCCGTCGAAAACGAAGGTGAACCCCTCCGGCGGCGCCCTGGCGGCCAATCCGATGTTCGTCGCGGGACTGGAGCGCATCGGCTTTGCCGCACAACACATCTTCAATGGTTCGGCGGGCCGAGTACTGGCCCACGCCACCAGCGGACCTGCGCTGCAGCAGAACCTGGTCGCGGTGATGGAAGGACGCAACTGATGGGCCAGCTCGCTGCGGTGCTGGGCACCGGGCAGACCAAGTACGTCGCCAAGCGCCAGGACGTGTCGATGAACGGCCTGGTGCGTGAGGCCATCGATCGCGCGCTGGCCGATTCGGGCTCGACGTTCGACGACATCGACGCAGTGGTGGTCGGTAAGGCTCCGGACTTCTTCGAGGGCGTCATGATGCCCGAGCTGTTCATGGCCGACGCCGTCGGCGCCACCGGCAAGCCGCTGATCCGGGTGCACACCGCCGGCTCGGTGGGCGGCTCGACCGCGGTCGTGGCCGCGAGCCTGGTGAAGTCCGGCAAGTTCCGGCGGGTGCTGACCATGGCCTGGGAGAAGCAGTCGGAGTCCAACGCCATGTGGGCGCTGAGCATTCCGGTGCCGTTCACCAAGCCGGTGGGGGCCGGCGCCGGTGGCTATTTCGCCCCGCACGTGCGGGCCTACATTCGCCGCTCCGGCGCGCCGACGCATATCGGAGCGATGGTCGCGGTCAAGGACCGGCTCAACGGAGCCCGCAATCCCCTGGCGCATCTGCATCAACCGGACATCACGCTCGAGAAGGTGATGGCCTCCCAGATGCTGTGGGATCCCATCCGATTCGATGAGACCTGCCCGTCCTCCGACGGTGCCGCCGCAATGGTGATCGGCAACGAGGAGATCGCTGACGCGCGGATCGCCGAGGGGCATCCGGTGGCCTGGATCCACGCCACGGCACTGCGCACCGAGCCACTGGCTTATTCCGGTCGCGATCAGGTCAATCCGCAGGCCGGCCGAGACGCTGCGGCGGCGCTGTGGAAGGAAGCCGGGATCACCAGCCCGATCGACGAGATCGACTGCGCAGAGGTGTATGTGCCGTTCTCCTGGTTCGAGCCGATGTGGCTGGAGAATCTCGGGTTCGCTCCCGAAGGTGAGGGCTGGAAGCTCACCGAGGCCGGCGAGACCGCGATCGACGGCAAGATCCCGTTCAATGCCTCCGGCGGCGTGTTGTCGTCCAACCCGATCGGCGCCTCGGGCATGATCCGGTTCGCCGAGTCGGCGATCCAGGTGATGGGTAAGGCCGGTGACCACCAGGTCCCGAATGCCCGCAAGGCCTTGGGTCACGCCTACGGCGGCGGCTCACAGTACTACTCGATGTGGGTTGTCGGCGCCGACAAGCCCGCCAACTGAGGAGGAGACCCGCATGAACGCAGATCACCCCGCCCACATTGCGGGCAAGCGCTCCCGTGACGCGGTAGCTGCCCGCGACAAGGAAGCTTGGCTGGCCAACTTCGCCGACGACGCGATCGTGCAAGACCCGATCGGGCCGTCGCATTTCGACCCCGAGGGCAAGGGCCACCGCGGCCGCGACGAGATCTCGGCGTTCTGGGACAAGGCCATCGCGAGCACCGACAAGATCGAGTTCAACTTCTCCGACACCTTCCAGTGCGGTGACGAGGAAGCCAACACCGGAAACATCACCATCACCATGGGCGGTCATCAGATCGTCACCGAGGGTGTGTTCACCTACCGGGCCAACAACAAGGGTGAACTGGTCGCGCTGCGCGCCTACTGGGAGTTGGACCGCGCCGCGAAGACGGCCCGCAAGATCTAGGCCAAGATGTAGGCCTTGCGGCGCCGGCCGGTCACTGTTCGGCGACCGGCTCCATGCCTTCGCGGTACCGCTTCGCCAGGTCGCGGTAATACGGCGGGTTGGCGTTGATCCACATCTCTGCTCCGGTTCCCGCGATCGGGCCTTTGACGACGGCGGGCGAGCCGGTCACCAGCACCCCGGCCGGGATCTTGGTGCCGGCAAGCACCGTCGCGCCGGCCGCAACCAGGCTGCGGCTGCCGATCACCGCGCCGTCGAGCACGGTGGCGTGGTTGCCGATCAATGCCTCGGCGCCGATGTTGGCGCCGTGGATGAGGCACATGTGCGCGATCGTCGCGCCCGGGCCGATGTCCACCGGAACGCCCGGCGGCACGTGCAACACCGAGCCGTCCTGCACGTTGGCACCCTCGCGCACCACGATCGGCGCGTCGTCGGCGCGCAGGATGGCGCCGAACCACACCGAGGCCCCGGCTTCGATGGTGACGTCCCCGATGAGCGTGGCGGTGGGAGCCACGAAGGCGGTGGGATCGATCTTGGGCGCCCGGCCATTGAAGGAGAACAGCTGCATCATCCACATATACCAGGGACGAAAGACCCCGAACCAGCAGGGCTTATTGCGTAAACAGGCGTCAAAACTGTAACGTGTTCTAGTTAGAAGCGAAGGTTGGAGGCAACAGGTGAGCACTGACAACGCCGAGGTCGGCGTCCGCCACATCGATACCGGAACACTGCCGGACCGCTATGCGCGTGGCTGGCACTGCCTGGGCCCGGTGAAGGACTTCCAGGACGGCAAGCCGCACTCGATTCACGCGTTCGGCGCCAAGCTGGTGGTTTTCGCCGACTCGCAGGGTGAGCTGCACGTGCTCGACGCCTACTGCCGCCACATGGGCGGCGACCTGAGCCGCGGTGAGATCAAGGGCGACGAGGTCGCCTGCCCGTTCCACGACTGGCGCTGGGGCGGCGACGGGCGCTGCAAACTGGTGCCGTACTCCAAGCGGACCCCGCGGGTGGCGCGCACCCAGTCCTTCCCGACCGACGTGCGCGGCGGGCTGCTGTTCATGTACAACGACCCCGAAGGCAACCCGCCGCCGGACGAGGTGCGGATCCCGGAGATCCCGGAGTGGTCGAGCGGTGAGTGGACCGACTGGCGCTGGAACTCCATGGTGATCGACTCCAACTGCCGCGACATCATCGACAACGTCACCGACTTCGCACACTTCTTCTACATCCACTACGGCCTGCCCACCTCGTTCAAGAACGTCTTCGAGGGCCACGTCGCCTCGCAGTACCTGCACAATGTCGGCCGTTCCGACGTGCCCGGCCTGGGCACCAGTTACGGCGGTTCGGAATTGGACTCCGAGGCCTCCTACTTCGGCCCGTCGTTCATGATCAACTGGCTGCACAACAGCTACGGCGGCTTCAAGGCCGAGTCGATCCTGATCAACTGCCACTACCCGATCAGCCAGGACCAGTTCCGGCTGATGTGGGGCGTGATCGTGCAGAAGCCCAAGGGGCTCGACGACGCGACGACCGAGAAGATCGCCGACGCCATGACCGACGGGGTCAGCAAGGGCTTCCTGCAGGACGTGGAGATCTGGACGCACAAGAGTCGGATCGAGAACCCGCTGCTAGTCGAGGAAGACGGCGCGGTCTACCAGCTGCGCCGGTGGTACTCGCAGTTCTACGTCGACGCTGCCGACGTCACGCCCGAGATGACCGATCGCTTCGAGATCGAGATCGACGCGACGGTGGCCAACGAGAAGTGGAACGCCGAAGTCGCCGAGAACCTGCGGGTGCAGGAAGAGGAAGCGAAAGCCGCAAAGGCTTCCGAAACCGTTAACGCAGAGTAGGCCTGGCGCCATGGCCCGCGAGGTTCCCGACGCCGGTGAGCTGGCCCGGTCCATGCTGATGTTCTACGGTCCGCACGACGACCACGGCGAGCACGGCGACTCCCCCGACGACGGGCCCGACACCCGCTACTCGCGGCAACCGCTGTTTCCGGTCGACCCGGAACGCTACGAGGCGATTCGTGCTGCGACCGAACGAGATACCGACCGCTACCTGCATTCGGGTCTGATGCCGGTGGAATGCCGGCACTGCACCGCCACCGTCGAGGTCAAGAAGCTGGGGCCCGGATACACCTCGGTGCAATGGAATTCAGCGGCGGTGCAGCAGTGTGCCTACTTCGCCGCCGAACGCGAGGCCGGCCACTCCAGTAGTCGCAGCCGCGGCTGCCCGAAGCTCTCCAAGAGCATTGCGCACGCGGTCGCCGAGGGCCATCTGGAGGAGGGCTCCAGCGCTCCCCCGCCCGGCGACGGCATCGACTAGCCCCACGCCCTGCGAGCAGTCACTAAGCTGCTGGCGCGGCTACAGGCCGGCGAAGCGCTCCCGGACCTGCTCGGCGGTCAACCCGTAGTCGGCCAGCGAGTATTCGTGCTTGGGCGCGCGCGGGCCGGTCTTGCTGGCGGCATAGTCATCGGCCATGGCCTGGCGCGCCTCGTCGGAGAGCGGCAGGCCGAAGCGTTCGTAGATGCCCGCGGCGGTGGCCAGCGGGTCGGCGACGAAATCCTGGTAATCGATGTCGCAGAACTGGGCCTGGTCATATTGGGCGCGTTGGCTGTTGAACAGCTCCAGCCCCCGCGCCCAGGTCTCCATCTCGTCGGCGCCGATCTGCGCGCCGACGAAGGTGTTCGACTGACCTTCGGTGGTGTGCCGAGCCAGTGAGCACATCGACGCCAGGATGGTCTCGGCCGGCCGATGGCACTGCACGATGAGCGCGTCGGGATAGACCGCCATGATCGCGTCCAACGCGAACAGATGGCTGGGATTTTTAAGCACCCACCGCTTGTCCGTGTCGTTGAGACCGATCAGCTGCAGGTTGCGGCGATGCCGCTGGTACGCCGGGGTCCAGTCCTGCTCGGAGAGCCAGCGTGAATAAGTAGGCAGGTGCGCCAGCGTCTCATAGGACACCGAGTGCAGCGATTGGCGCAGCAGCTGCCAGCATTCCTCCAGGCCGTCGGCGGTCATGAAGTGCAGCCCGGTGTAGTCCGGGTTCTCGTCATGGTGCCGTTCGAACTGGGCCTTCATCTGCTGGTAAACCGGGTTGCTGTCCCAGGTTTCGCGTGGCGGCCGCGGCTGCGGAAACTCGGCCAGCCACATCTCTAAGCCCTGGTGCGCCGGATCGGCCCCCAGTAGCCGGTGCAGCGCGGTCGTTCCGGTGCGGGGCAGCCCGGTGACGAAGATCGGCCGCTCGATGCCGACCTGGGTGTACTCAGGATTGGCATTCCAGCCGGCCTGTGACAGCAGCCGGGCCACCAGCGCACCGCGCAGGAAGAACCGGTTCATCTTGCTGCCCAACTCGGTGAGGTCGGCCTCGCTGCGATAGGAGTCCAGCAATACACCGAGTGCTTCGCGGTAATTGTCGTCGTCGGGACCGAAGTCGTCCAGACCCACCATCTTTGTGGCCGAGGCGTGCAGATCCTCGACGGTGCCGACATTGGTACGAGCGGTCATCAGTTGTGGTACTCCCCGCAGTTGACGTCGAGAACCTGGCCGCTGATGCCGCTGGCCAGGTCGCTGGCCAAAAACAGCACCGCCGAGGCCACTTCGTCCTCGGTGGGCAGCCGCTTCAGGTCGGAGTTGGCGGCGGTGGCCGCGTAGATCTGCTCGACGGTGGTGCCGTACTTGCCGGCCTGGTGGGCGAAGTAACTCTGCAAGGTGTCGCCCCAGATGTATCCGGGTGCAACGGAGTTGACGCGGATACCCTGCTCGCCCAGTTCGGACGCCAGCGACTGCGACATCGCCAGCAGCGCAGCCTTGGCCATCTTGTATGCGCCGTACTTGGGCTGCGAGTGCCGGATCACCATCGAGTTCAGGTTGACGATCGAGCCCTTCGCCGCGGCCAGAGCCGGCGTGAAGCCCTGGGTCAGCCGCAGCGCGCCGAGCCCGCTGAGTTCGATGGCGTCGCGGATGTGCTGAAATGTGGTCTGCGCCAATGGCTTCATCGACGGTACCCGGAAGGCGTTGTTGATCAACACGTCGATGTGGTTGAACTCGGCCGACGCTGCCTCCACCAGCTGGGTTACCTGGTCGTCGTCGGTGATGTCGGTCGGGACCACCAGGGCACGGCGCCCCGCGGCCCTGACCTGCTTGGCCACCTCTTCCAGGCGATCGGCGCTGCGCGCGGCCAGCACCAGGTCGGCACCCTCGGCCGCGAACCGAGTGGCCATCGTGCTGCCGAGGCCCGGCCCGACCCCGCTGATCACGACGACTTTGCTCGTCAGCATTCCCGTCATCTTCACCCCAGCATTCTGTTAGCGATTTGCTGCTGCCGCTGCGCGATTCGCGCTCGCCAGTCCTCTTGCGAAATCTTGTTGTGGTCATAGAAGGGCAGTGCCGACTGCACGGCGTCGACGTCGATGAGCTCGACGGTCGGACCGTCGGCCTCGGTCAGTTGCCGCGACACCCGCTGCCAGCGGAACTGCAGGAACCCGCGCCGATGGCCCAGGGTCTCGACCCAGTTGGTGACCCCGGGATCGGTGTCGGAGACCACGATCCGGATCTTGCCGTCCGGATCGGCTTGCGCCTGAGTGCCGTTCAGCGAGGTCTGGTGGTTGATGTAGTCCAGCGAGATGTACCACAGGCTGCCCAACTGGAAGCCGAGGTACGGCGCGTCCGACACCGGCAGGGTGATGACCAGCGCCTGGCCGGGCGCGAGCTCGTAGTGCCCGGCCGACGAGTACTGCGTGGCCAGACCGCCCGGCGTGAGTCGCGGCGCCACCATAGTGTTGACCGGGAGGTTCAGGTAGAACCACTGTGGGAACGCGAGCCAGGTCTTGATGCGGTTGATCAGCTGTTTTCCCGCTGCCGCATAACGCTTCTCGATCAACTGGCGGGTCAACGGCGGCGGTGCGGTGCCTTCGGTGTCGGTCCTGGCGATCGAGAGGGTGCCGCGCTGGGCGGCCCAGTCGTTGTAGACCTCGCGGATCACCAGTTGCGCCGGCGCCTTCGGCTGGAAGCGCCAGGTGAAGGTGCCGTCGGCGGCAACATCGAGTTCGCGGTCGTCGAAGGCGGCCTCACTGGCCGGGACGTTGTCGTCGGTGTATTCGCCTCCGAGCAGCTGGAAACTGAGGTCGGTGGTGGTCCCCCGGGTCCCCTGCACCACGTAGTCATTGCCGGGGCGCACGACGGTGCCGAAGTACAGCGTGTCGGGGTTGTCCAGACCCATCTTGGTGAACGGCCCGGTGCCCGACAGTAAGAACGGGTGGTCACGCTCGCTGTTGAAGGCGGCGTGCACACACGCCTCGACGCCGCCGGCCAGGTATTGCAGGCCCTCGAGCAAGTCGGCCTCGGTCTCGATGTGCGGAGCCGCGGCGACCAGCTTCTCCGCCTCGGCGATCGCGGCCGAAAGGGGTTCGGAGTACATCGCTGCAACACCTCACAGATCGTCGATTGGTTCAATATTGGACCGACATGGTAGATATCTCGAACCGACTTTAGACGGTCGCGGTAGCATGCTGCAATGGCTGTGCCTGAACAAGCGGCGCCCCCACGAGTCGTGCGGTCGTCCCCGCCGACCGAGCGGGTGGTGACGATCCTGGACTTTCTGGCCCGCCACCCCGACCAGAGCTTTGGATTGTCCGAACTGGCCCGGCGCACCGAGCTGTCCAAGCCGACCTGCCTGGGCATCGCCAACGCCCTGGCCGACGCCGGCTATCTGAGGCGAGACGATCCCGCCAAGACCTACCGGCTCGGGGCGGGCCTGATCTCGCTCGGTCGCGCGGCCCAACAGTCGCTGCGGGTCGGTCCCGAGGCGCGCGAGCAACTGCGGCGGCTGTCCGCGGATTTCGCCACGTCTGCGGCGCTGAGCGCGGTGGTCGACGACCGAATCACCGTGCTGGAGCTGGTGGCGGCGCCCAATGCGCGGCTGGGAGTTCAGGCTGGCCAGAGTTATCCGTTCGCGCCTCCCGTCGGATTGATGTTCGTGCTCTGGGACGACCCTGCGCTGCAGGACTGGCTGGCCCGCCAGCCCACCATCCCGCTGCGATCGGAGAGCGAGCGCCTACAACGCGTCGTCGACGAATGCCGTGCCGACGGCTACCTGGTCGAGCGACTGACACCCGGCGGGCAGCGGCTCTACGGGTTGATGGCAGGACTGCCCAGCGATCTGCCCGACGAGCTGCGCGCCCTGCTCGGCGAGCTGGTCTCCGATATCGGCGAACGGGTCTATCTGCGTGGCGAAGCCGGCAGCCGGGGCCGCCACGACATCAGCGTGATCTCCGCGCCGGTCTACGATCACCATCAACGCCAGGCAATGGTGGTGTCGCTGCACGCCCAGCGCGCACTGACCGACTCCGAGATCACCAAGTGGGCGCGCGGACTGCTGCGGACCGCCGAGGCGCTCACCGCGCAACTGGGCGGAACCAAGCCCGTTTGGCTGTTAGGTTCGGCGACATGACGGCGCTGGTCTTGTCGACTGCGTCCCGCCTGGAGCTGTCCGAGCTCGTGCACCGCTACGCCAGCTACGTCGATGCGCGACGATTCGACGAGGTAGCCGAATTGTTCACCGCCGACGCCGAACTCGTCCTGCCGGATCCGCCGGATCACCTGGAGCCATGCGTGCGCCACCACGGCCACGCCGGCGTGCGGGATGCGATGTCGGCACTGGCCGCGGTAACCCGCACCCAGCACGGCATCGTCGGCGAGGTCTACACCGCCTCTACCTCAACCTCGACCGACGTCGCGAGCGGAGAGATCACCGGGGTAGCGCACCATTGGATCGAGCACGACGGCAAGCTCACCGATTACGTCTGGTATCTGCGCTACCGCGACGCTTATCACCGCCTGGGACAGGGCTGGCGAATCGCGCGGCGGGAGTTGACCATCGACGCGATCGAATCTCGCCCGGTACGTCAGGTGCGCTCATGACTGCTGCCCGGAAGCCCCAGATCTCGTTGCAGCTGAAGACCTTCACCGACGACGCCGGTCACGACTGGGGCACCACCCTGGCGCTGGGCGCGGCGATGGACGCTGCGGGTGTCGATCGGGTGGTGGTCTCCGACCACGTGGTGTTCGGCGAGAATCCGGATGCGTACGCCGACCCTCGGCTCGGCGGGATCGCCGGCGGGCGCCAGCCGACCGGGCCCGACGGACAGTGGCTGGATCCGCTGATCGTGCTCACCGCGCTGGCCGCGACCACGACTCACATCCGTTTGGGCACTGCGGTGTTGCTGGCGGCACTGCGCCGTCCGGCGGTGCTGGCCAAAGAGCTGGCCACCCTGGATGTGCTGTCGGGAGGGCGGCTGGATCTCGGCGTGGGCGTCGGCTGGCAACGCGAGGAGTACGAGGCCGCCGGACTGTCATTCGAGCGCCGCGGGCGACTGCTGGATCACACCCTGGAGGTGTGCCAGACGCTGTGGACCCAGCAGCGCAGCAGCTACACGTCCCCGGAGTTGTCGTTCCAGAACATTCACCAGATGCCCAAGCCCGTTGCCGCAGGCGGGGTTCCGATCTGGGTGAGCGGCACCGTCAACGACGCGGTGGCGCGCCGGCTGGCCCGGTTCGGGTCCGGCTGGATCCCGTGGGGTCCGGCGATGCACGACCCGGCCGGTGCCATCGCGGCGATGAAGGACCGCATCGCCGCACTGGGCGGCGATCCGACCGGCCTGCAGGTACTGGGCCACGCCACCACCGCCAAGAACCCGGACGGTTCCCTGGACACCGCGGCCACCGCGGCCTCCGCACCGGCACTGGTAGCCGCCGGGGTCACCGATGTGCGGGTCACCTGCTCACTACCCAAGGACATCGGCCGGGCCACCGAGCTGCTGGGCGAACTCGTCTCGGCGTTCCGCGCCGCAACCGGCTAAGGAGACATCGATGGAAAAGGTCATGATCGTCGCGCGTACAGCCGATTTCAGCGACCAATGGTGCCAGAATCTGCGGGGTCCGATCGCGGCGAAACTACTGGATCTGGGGCTGCCGGGCGTCGTGGTCAACGTGCGCGACGAGCCGGTGCGCGACTCCATGATGACCCTGACGACGCTGGATCCGCCGGCGGCGGCCGTCATCAGCCTGTGGACCCAGCAGTACTACGGCGAAGCGACCCGGGCAGCCATTGCACTGATCGAGGCCGAATCTGATTCGGCGGCAGCATATTTGGTGACCGAATCGATGCCCATGCCGCCGCCGGACCTCGGCGAGGGCCGCCGTACCCGGGGGCTGGCCAATGTGGCGCTACTGCGGCGGCCGGCTGATTTGGACGAGGCGACCTGGCTGCACCGCTGGCACATCGACCACACCCAGGTCGCGATCGACACCCAGGCGACCTTCGGCTACACCCAGAATGTCGTGATCCGCCCGATCACCGAGGACGCACCCGGCATCGACGCCATCGTCGAGGAGAACTTCCCCGACGAGGCGGTGTCCGACCCGTACGCGTTCTACGGCGCGGCCGACGAGGCCGACCTCAGCGATCGGGTGGGCCGGATGATCGCCAGTGTCAGCGCGTTCGGTGCGCAGTTGAACATCGACACCGTGCCCACCAGCCGCTATGTGTTCCGGTCGCCGTTCGTCACACACACTGCTGGGACAGCGTGATCAACGCCTCCCGTACATGCGGGTGCCGTTCGAGGTAGGACAGCACCGGGTTGGGGGCGCCGGGATCCTCCTGCCGTCCCTTCTCGTCTAGCTCGGCCCGGACGTCCGGGTGTCGGTTCAGGTACGCGTCGATGGAGTTGCCGAAGGTCTGGTCGCATTGCTGCGGTGCGGCGTTGGCCACCGGTGTCAGTACCGCGGCCACGCTGAGCAAGCTGACCGCGATCGCTCGAGTAATACCGCTCATCACTCGACGGTACCCGCGTTTTCAGTTCACGCTGGCCAGGGCGAACGGCAGTACCTGCGGGGCGCCCGCAGCCCGCAGCACCCGGGCCGCCATGGTCAACGTCCACCCGGTGTCGGTGACGTCGTCGACCAGCAACACCGGGCCGATATCGGCCGGAAGTTCCGCCGGCGGCAGCCAGCAACCCTGCAGCGCGGCGACCCGGTAGGCCGAGTTCGCCGCCGCCGTCGCGCGCCGGTTCGGGGCATACCGCAAGGTGTCCAACCGGGTCAGGCGGCCGAGTTCGGCCAGCCGGTCGGTCAACGAGCCGATCAGCACCGGGTGCGTTGCCGAGTCCAGGCCCAGCACCGCGGTCGGCCGGGTCCGCCACTCCCAGCCGGCCAGCACGCTCACGGCCGCACGCACCACCTCGTCGGGCACTTCGCGGTCCGGCTCGTCGAGCAGCCGCCGCAGCCGTGCACCCCAGCCCAGGTCGGTGAGACGGCCGATGACCCGGCCCGGTTCCGGCCCGTCGGCGATCCGGCCGGACAGGTCGACGCCGAGCTGCGCCAGCCCCGACGGCCACTGTCGCCGCGGCGTGATCTCCACGCCGGGACGCATCAGCCGCTCACGGGTGGCGGCGGCGGCGCTGGGATCCACGGCGGCGTCAAACCGCGGTCCGGCGCAGTTGTCGCACCGTCCGCAGCGCTCCCCTGCCTGCAGCTGGGGGTCATTGAGTTGGGCCCGCAGAAAGGTCATCCGGCAACCGTCGGTGCGTTGGTAGTCCAGCATGGCCTGCTGCTCGGCCCGGCGTAGCTCATCGAGCTTGCGGTAGCGCGCCTCGTCGTAGGTCCACGGGGCTCCGGTGCCCAGCCAGCCGCCCTTGACTCGGCGCACCGCGCCGTCCACATCTAAGACCTTGAGCACCATCTCCAACCGCGACCGGTTCAGGTCGACCCGCGCTTCCAGCGCCGGCGTCGACAGCGGCTGATCATGGGACAGTTCGCCGATCACCTTGCGTACCAAGGACTCCGCCGGGAAGGCCAGTGACGCGAAGTAGCGCCAGATGTCGGAGTCCTCGGTGCCGGGCAACAGGATCACCTCGGCGCTGGCGGTGGCGCGCCCGGCGCGACCGACCTGCTGGTAGTAGGCAATCGGCGAGGACGGTGCGCCCAGGTGGACGACGAATCCCAGATCGGGTTTGTCGAATCCCATGCCCAGCGCCGAGGTGGCGATCAGCGCCTTGACCCGGTTGGCCAGCAGGTCGGCCTCCAGCTGCTCGCGATCGGCCGAGTCGGTCGAACCGGTGTAGGCGGCCACCGCGAACCCCTGCGCGCGCAGGTCGGCGGCCACATCGTGGGCTTGGGCCACGGTGAGCGTGTAGACGATCCCGGATCCGGGCAGCTGCTGCAGGTGAGTGCCGATCCAGGCGGCCCGCTGCGCTGGACCACCGGCGTGCACCACCGACATCCGCAGCGATTCGCGGTCCAGGCCGCCACGCAGCACCAGGGTGTCGCCACCGCCGACCCCCAGCTGGCCGGCGACGTCGGAGACCACCCGGTCGTTGGCGGTTGCCGTAGTGGCCAGCACCGGGATGTCGGCGCCCAGCTCGGCGATCAGGGTGCGGATACGCCGGTAATCCGGCCGGAAGTCGTGTCCCCAGTCCGAGACGCAGTGCGCCTCGTCGACCACGACCAGCCCTGCCTTGGCGGCCAGTGCCGGCAACACCTGATCGCGGAAGTCGGGATTGTTGAGCCGCTCCGGGCTGACCAGCAGCACGTCGAGTTCGCCCGCGGCCACCCGGCGTTGTACGTCGGCCCACTCGGTCACGTTCGACGAGTTGATGGTGGCCGCGTGCACACCGGCGCGTTCGGCCGCGGCGACCTGGTTGCGCATCAGCGCCAGCAGCGGCGACACGATCACCGTCGGACCGTGCCCACTGGCCCGCAGCAGCTTCGCGGCGATGAAATACACCGCCGACTTGCCCCAGCCGGTCCGCTGCACCACCAGCGCGCGGCGGCGCGCCACCACCAGCGCCTCGATCGCCGCCCACTGGTCGTCACGCAGCCGCGCCTGCGGTCCGGCCAGCTGCTCCAGAATCGACTGGGCCTGCGGCCGCACCGTCATGCTGCGGTTATTTCGCGGCTCGCTCTCGCTGGATTTCCAGTGCGATGTCGATGAGCTGGTCTTCCTGGCCGCCGATCAGCTTGCGCTGCCCGGCCCGGTGCAGCAGTTCATGGGCGGGCACGCCGTAGCGCTCGCCCTGGCGCACGGCGTGCTTGAGGAAACTCGAGTACACCCCGGAATAGCCCATGATCAACGCGTTGCGGTCCAGCACGCACTCGGCGGGCATCGCCGGGCGCACCACGTCCTCAGCGGCATCAGCGATGTCGAAGAAGTCGATACCGGTCTTGATCCCCACCTTGTCGAACACCCCGATCAACGCCTCCACCGGAGCGTTACCCGCACCCGCACCGAACCGGCGCACCGACCCGTCGATCTGCTTGGCACCGGCACGCACCGCCTCCAACGAGTTGGCCACCCCCAGCCCGAGGTTCTCATGCCCGTGAAAACCCACCTGCGCGTCATCACCGAGCTCGGTGACCAACGCGGCCACCCGGTCGGCCACCCCTTCGAGCACCAGCGCACCAGCCGAATCCACCACATACACACACTGACAACCCGCATCGGCCATGATCCGGGCCTGCGCAGCCAGCTTCTCCGGAGAGATGGTGTGGGCCATCATCAAAAACCCCACCGTCTCCAACCCCAACTCGCGGGCCAAGCCGAAGTGCTGAATCGACACATCAGCCTCGGTGCAGTGCGTGGCGATCCGGCAGATCACACCGCCGTTGCCCTGCGCGGCCTTCATGTCTTCCTTGGTAGCCACCCCGGGCAGCATCAGGAAGGCGATCTTGGCGTCCTTGGCCGTGGCCGCCGCCAGCTTGATCAACTCCTGGTCGGGAGTCTTGGAAAACCCATAGTTAAAGCTCGACCCGCCCAGGCCGTCCCCGTGGGTCACCTCGATCACCGGCACCCCGGCGGCGTCGATCGCGGCGACGATCGCCGCGACCTCCTCGGGGGTGAACTGGTGGCGCTTGTGGTGGCTGCCGTCGCGCAGCGAGGTGTCGGTGATCCGCACA
>NZ_AUWR01000031.1 GCF_000455125.1 Mycobacterium sp. UM_WGJ | reverse complement strand
CCGGCATCGGCGAGCCGCTGGGCCAGCCGCAACGGGGTCTGTCCGCCCAGCTGCACGATCACGCCGACCACCCCGGGGCCGCCCTGCCCGGACTGCTGTTCGGCGTAGTACACCTCGAGCACGTCCTCGAACGTCAGCGGTTCGAAGTAGAGCCGGTCGGCGGTGTCGTAGTCGGTGGACACCGTCTCGGGGTTGCAGTTGATCATCACCGTCTCGAACCCGGCCTGGCTCAAGGTGATCGCGGCATGCACGCAGCTGTAGTCGAACTCGATGCCCTGGCCGATCCGGTTGGGCCCAGAGCCCAGGATGAGCACCTTGGGCTTGACGTCCTGGACTGCCACCTCGGTCTCCGCAGCGGGGTCGAGCTCGAAAGTGCTGTAGTGATACGGCGTCTTGGACTCGAACTCCGCCGCGCAGGTGTCGACGGTCTTGAACACCGGATGAATTCCCAGCCGGTCCCGCAGCAGCCGCACCCCGTCCTCACCGGCCAGTTCCGGGCGCAGCACGGCGATCTGATGGTCCGACAGGCCGCTGTATTTGCAGCGGCGCAGCAGGTCCGCGTCCAGCACCGGGGTGTCGACAACCTCGGCGCGCAGCGCCACCAGGCCGTTGATCTGGTCGACGAACCACGGGTCCACGCCGGAGGCCTCGGCGACCGCTTCCACACTGGCGCCCAGCCGCAGCGCCAGCTCGATGTCGTAGAGCCGGCCCTCGGTGGGAGTGCGCAGCCGCTCCAGCGCTGCGGTGGCCGAGTCTTCATCGGGGTCCGGTTTGGTCCAGAACCCGGCGCGATCGGTCTCCAGCGAGCGCATCACCTTGCCGAGCGACTCGATGAAGTTGCGGCCCAACGACATCGCTTCGCCCACTGATTTCATGGTGGTGGTCAGCCGCGGGTCGGCGCCGGGGAACTTCTCGAACGCGAAGCGCGGCGCCTTCACCACGACGTAGTCCAGCGCCGGCTCGAAGCAGGCCGGGGTCTCTTTGGTGATGTCATTGATGATCTCGTCGAGGGTGTAGCCGATCGCGAGCTTGGCGGCGATCTTGGCGATCGGGAAGCCGGTCGCCTTCGACGCCAGCGCAGAGGAGCGGGAGACCCGCGGGTTCATCTCGATCACGATGAGCCGGCCGTCTTTGGGGTCGACCGCGAACTGGATGTTGCAGCCGCCGGTGTCGACCCCGACCTCGCGCAGGATCGCGATGCCCAGATCGCGCATCCGCTGGTATTCCCGGTCGGTCAGCGTCATCGCCGGGGCGACGGTCACCGAGTCGCCGGTGTGCACGCCCATCGGGTCGACGTTCTCGATCGAGCAGACCACGACGACGTTGTCGTTGCCGTCGCGCATCAGCTCGAGCTCGAATTCTTTCCACCCGTAGATGGATTCCTCGATCAAGACGTTGGCCGTCGGCGAGGCGGCCAGGCCGTCGCCGGCCATCCGCTCCACCTCGTCGAGGCTGGCCGCCAGCCCGGATCCCAGGCCGCCCATGGTGAATGAGGGGCGAACGACGACGGGCAACCCGAGTTCGGCGACGGTCTCGGTGACCTCGGCCATGGTGTAGCAGACCCGGGAACGCGCCGACTCACCGCCTACCCTGGCGACGATGTCCTTGAACTGCTGGCGGTCCTCGCCACGCTGGATCGCCTCGAAGTCGGCGCCGATCAACTCGACCCCGTAGCGCTCCAGCACCCCGTGCTCATGCAGAGCGACCGCGGTGTTCAGCGCCGTCTGCCCACCCAGGGTGGCCAGCAGCGCATCGACCTTGTTGCCGCGCTCAGCCTGCTGAGCCAGCACCTTTTCGACGAACTCCCAGGTGATGGGCTCGACGTAGGTGTTGTCGGCGTATTCGGGGTCGGTCATGATGGTGGCCGGATTGGAGTTGACCAGGCTCACCTGCAGGCCTTCGGCCTTGAGCACGCGGCAGGCCTGGGTTCCCGAATAGTCGAATTCGCAGGCCTGTCCGATCACGATCGGCCCGGAGCCGATCACCAGAACATGGCGCAGGTCGGTACGGCGCGGCATTACTTCTCCCCTGCCATCAGGTCGACGAACTGGTCGAACAGGTATTCCGCGTCATGCGGTCCGGCCGCGGCCTCCGGGTGGTACTGCACCGAGAACGCCCGGCCGTCGGCGAGCTTGACGCCCTCGACGACTCCGTCGTTGGCGCAGGTGTGGCTGACCACCGCCGGGCCGAAGTCGGTGTCAAAGCGTTGGCCTGCTTCGCCCTCCAAGGCGAAGCCGTGGTTCTGCGCGGTCACCGCCACCCGGCCGGTGGCGTGGTCGATCACCGGGATGTTGATGCCGCGGTGGCCGAACGTCATCTTGTAGGTGTTCAGACCCAGTGCGCGGCCCAGGATCTGGTTACCGAAACAGATTCCGAACAACGGGATTCCGGCGCCGAGCACCTCGCGGGTCAACGCCACCATCGCCTCCGCGGTGGCCGGGTCCCCGGGCCCGTTGGACAGGAACACTCCGTCTGGCTTCAGGTCGGCGATCTGTGCGAAGTCGACCGACGACGGCAGCACGTGGCTGCGGATTCCGCGCCGCGAGAAGTTGCGCGGCGTGTTGGTCTTGATGCCCAGGTCCAGCGCGGCGATGGTGAACCGGTGTGCGCCCTCGGGTTCCACCACGTATCCGGCGTCGGTGCTGACCTGGCCGGCGAGGTCGGCGCCGAGCATCGACGGCTGCTCGCGGACCCGGGTCACCAACTCATCCGGTGATTCCAGCGCGTCACCGGAGAACACCCCGGCCTTCATCGAGCCGTGATTGCGCAGGTGGCGCACGATGGTCCGGGTGTCGACCCCGGCGATACCGACGATGCCCTGACGGACCAGCTCGTCGTCGAGGGTTCCGGTGGCCCGCCAGTTCGACGCCCGCGGCGACGGGTCGCGCACCACATAGCCCGCCACCCAGATCTTGTCGTCGCGGCTCTCCCCGTCCTCGCGGTTCCAGCCGGTGTTGCCGATCTGCGGGGCGGTGGCCACCACGATCTGCCGGTGGTAACTGGGATCGGTCAGGGTCTCCTGATAGCCGGACATGCCGGTGGAGAACACCGCCTCACCCAGGGTCTGTCCCACGGCCCCGAACGGCGTTCCGGTGAACGTCCGGCCGTCCTCGAGAACCAGCACCGCACGCGAGTTCATCTGTCGTCTTCCTCTTCTGCTAACCAGCGGCTGTGCTCAGCGCGGTCGTCCGCGCGGAAGCCGGTGTCTATCTCGGTGCCCGACGGCAGTTGCCAGCGGATCGCCAGCACTCCGTCGTGGCTGCGCGTTGGAATCGTGCGCCCGGCGATGCCGCGTTCGGCGCGAACGGCGATCACCGTCTCCGCAGGGATCCAGATCGGCCGAGCGCCGCTGCGCTGCACCATGATTCCCTCGGGGTAGCGGGTCAGCACCGCCTTGGTGCGATAACCCAGGTCGCCGACCACCACCCGGTCATTCCACTTCGGGGCCAGCGTGCAGCCCAGATACTGCCCGCGGGTGGCGGCCACAGTCGGTGCCCCCACCGTGTCGGGCACCGTGGGCAGCGTTCCGATCAGCGCGTCCTGCAGCTGGCCGCGACGGCGCCAACCGCGCATCATCAACCGGATCACCACGCCTATCAGCACCACCAGCAGAAACGCGAAGACCAGCGAGCCGATCAGCGTGGGCGTGTTCATACCGGGCTCTTCCCGTCCCGGGCGGTGATCCGGCCACGCAGCAGGGTCGCGGTGACGGTCGCGGGCAGGGTCATCTCCTCATAGGGGGTGTTGTCCGAACGGCTGGCCAGTTGCGCACCGGCGACCACCCAGGTGGTGTCGGGATCGATGACGGTCAGGTTGGCCGGCTCGCCCACCTCCAGTGGACGGCCCTGATCCGGCAGACCGACGATCTGCGCGGGCCGCTCGCTCATCACCCGGGCCACGTCACGCCAGGTCAGCCGACCGGTCTGCACCATGGTGGCCACCACCACCGAAAGCGCGGTCTGCAGGCCCAGCATCCCGGGCCGGGCGGAGGCGAATTCGCAGGTCTTCTCGTGTTCGGCGTGCGGGGCGTGATCGGTGGCCACGCAATCGATCACGCCGTCGGCCAACGCCTGACGCAGCGCCTCGGTGTCGGAGGCCTCGCGCAGCGGCGGGTTGACCCGGTTGCGTCCGTCGTAGTCGGCGAGCCGGCAGTCATCGAGCATCAGGTGGTGCGGAGTGACTTCGGCGCTCACCGAGATACCTTGCGCCTTCGCCCACTTCAGCAGCTCCACGGTGCCGGCGGTGGACGCATGGCAGATGTGCAGTCGGGCGCCGGCGTCGCGGGCCAGCAGGACGTCTCGAGCCACAATCGACTCTTCGGCGACGCGCGGCCAGCCGGCCAGGCCCAACCGGGCCGCGTTGGGCCCCTCGTGGGCGACCGAGCCGACAGTCAGCCGTGGCTCCTCGGCGTGCTGGGCGATCAACACCCCCAGTCCGGTCGCGTACTCCAGCGCGCGGCGCATCACCAGCGGGTGGTCCACACAGACACCGTCGTCGGAGAACATCCGAACACCGGCGGTGCCGGCGGCCATCATGCCCATCTCTGTCAGCTGCGTGCCGCCCAGCCCGACCGTGACTGCGCCGACCGGGTGCACGTCGACCAGGCCGATCTGCTGGCCGCGCTGCCAGACATGGTCGGTGACCACCGGAGAGTCGGCCACCGGATCGGTGTTGGCCATCGCGAACACCGCGGTGTAGCCGCCCAGGGCCGCCGCCGCCGAGCCGGTTTCGATGTCCTCGGCGTATTCGCGTCCCGGTTCACGCAGATGGGTGTGCAGGTCGACGAAGCCCGGCAGCAACACCTGTCCGGGCGCGTCGATGACCTCAGCGCCGTCCGGTACGGACAGACCGGTCCCGATCTGCACGATCTGGCCGTCTTGCACCAGGACGTCGACCTGGTCGCCTTCGCCGTAGCACCGTACTCCGCGGATCAGCACGCTCACAACGCTGCTTCCTCTCCAGCCGACCCCGCGGATCCGCTGCCCACCAGCAGATGGAACAGCACCGCCATGCGCACGTGCACGCCGTTGGAAACCTGTTGCAGCACCGCGGATTGCGACGAGTCAGCGACCGACGAGGAGATCTCCATGCCGCGCAGCATCGGACCGGGGTGCAGCACCACCGCGTGGTCGGGCAGCATCGCCCGGCGCTTCTCCGAGAGCCCGTACCGCACCGAGTACTCCCGCGTAGACGGGAAGAATCCGCCGGTCATCCGCTCGGCCTGCACCCGCAGCATCAGCACCGCGTCGGCCGCGGGCAGCTCGGCGTCGAGGTCGTAACTCACGGTCACCGGCCAGTCGCTGACCCCGGCCGGCAACAGCGTCGGCGGGGCGACCAGCACCACCTCTGCGCCGAGGGTGGCCAGCAGTTGCACGTTGGAGCGGGCCACCCGGCTGTGCACGATGTCGCCGACGATCACCACCCGTCGGCCCTCGATTCCGCCGAGTCGTTGGCGCAGCGTCAGCGCGTCCAGCAGCGCCTGGGTCGGGTGTTCGTGGGTACCGTCGCCGGCGTTGATCACCGACGGCCCGGTCTCCTCGGCGCGCGCGGTCCACTCGGCGAGCAGGTGCGCCGCCCCCGAGGACGGGTGCCGGATGATCAGCGCGTCGGCGCCGGCAGCGCGCAATGTCAACGCGGTGTCGCGCAGCGACTCGCCCTTGTTGACCGAGGATCCCGACGCCGACACGTTGATCACGTCGGCGCTCATCCACTTGCCGGCCACCTCGAACGAGACCCGGGTCCGGGTGGAGTTCTCGTAGAACATGGTGATCACGGTGCGCCCGCGCAGGGTGGGCAGCTTTTTGACCTCGCGTCCCACCAGCGCCTGAGCGAAACGGTCGGCGTCGTCGAGGATCGCGGTGGCCTCATCACGGCTCAAATCGCCGGCTGCCAGCAGATGCCTGGTGCTCATCGGGTAATCACCACCTGGTCGCGGCCGTCGTGTTCAGCCAGTAGTACGTGCACGCTTTCGCCGCGGGCGGTCGGCACGTTCTTGCCGACATAGTCGGCGCGCACCGGCAGCTCGCGGTGGCCGCGGTCCACCAGCACAGCCAGCTGCACGATCCGGGGTCGCCCCACGTCGCGCAACGCGTCCAGTGCGGCCCGCACCGATCGGCCGGCGAAGAGCACGTCGTCGACCAGGATCACGCACGCGTCGTCGATGCCGCCCGCCGGAATCGAGGTGGGCTCCAGCGGCCGCGGGGGCTGACGCATGAGGTCGTCGCGGTACAACGTGATGTCCAGCGCTCCGTGCGCGACATCAACTCCGCAGAATTCGCTGATCTTGGCGGCCAGCCGCTGGGCCAGGGTGACGCCGCGGGTGGGTATGCCCAACAGCACGACGCGCGGGGAGTTGGCTCTATCGGGGTCGTCTAAGGCCGTCTTCTCGATGATCTGATGTGCGATCCGAGAAACAGTGCGACCCACATCCGCCGAGGACATCAATTCCCGGTCGGTGCTGGAATTACCGGCAGCGCCCATGCGAAACCGCAGGACCTCCTTCTCCGCCTCGCAGGACGGCTCATTAAAGGATGTCGAACTGCCGGGTAGCCTAACACCCGCCGCGCTTGCGGTCGCCGCTAACCTGACCGGGTGAATCTCGACCCGAATCAGGCGCCCCTGCGCGAGGCCTGCGACACCGGCCTGCTGGCCGGCGTGGTGACGCTGGTCTGGCAGCGCGGCTCGGTGCTGCAGGTCAACGAGATCGGCCACCGCGATGTCGGCGCCGGCCTTCCGATGACCCGCGACACGGTCTTCCGGATCGCCTCCATGACCAAGCCGGTCACCATCGCCGCCGCGATGACCCTGGTCGACGAAGGACGGCTGCGGCTGACCGACCCGATCGCCCACTGGCTGCCGGAGTTCGCGGCGCCGCGGGTGCTGGTCGACCCGGCCGGTTCGCTGGAATCGACCACCGCGGCCCGGCGCGCGATCACGGTCGACGACCTGATGACCCACCGCTGCGGCATCGGCTACGGATTTTCCGTACCCGGTCCGATCGCGCGGGAATACCAGCGACTGCCCTTCGGTCGCGGACCCGAAGCCTGGCTGACCGCGCTGGCGGCGTTGCCCCTGGTGGATCAGCCCGGTGAGCGCATGACCTACGGCCACGGCACCGACGTGCTGGGCGTGCTGCTGTCGCGGATCGAGGGCAAGCCACTGCCCCAGGTGATCGAGGACCGGATCCTGGGCCCGCTGGGAATGACCGACACCGGCTTCTGCGTCACTACGCAGGCACGTGGGCGCAGCGCCACCATGTATCGCGTCGAGGGGGACACGCTGCGCGACGACGCGATGGGTCCGGTACCGATCGCGATGCCGGCGTTTCCCAACGCCGGGGGCGGGTTGATGTCCACCGCCGACGACTACCTGGCGTTCGCCCGGATGTTGCTGGCCGACGGCATGTTCGACGGCACCCGGGTGCTCTCGGCGGAATCCGCGCGGGCGATGCGCACCGATCAGCTCACCGACGACCAGAAGCGGCACGCGTTCCTGGGCGCCCCGTTCTGGGTCGGTCGCGGGTTCGGTCTCAACCTGTCGGTGGTGACCGACCCGGCGAAGTCCCAGCCGCTGTTCGGACCGGGCGGTGCGGGCGCGTTCGGCTGGCCGGGCGCCTACGGCACGTGGTGGCAGGCGGATCCGGCCGCGGACCTGATCCTGATCTATCTGGTCCAGAACTCTCCGACGCTCTCCGCCGACATGGCCGTCGCGGTCGCCGGCAATACCTCGATCGCCAAACTGCGGGTGGCGCAGCCGAAGTTCGTCCGCCGGACCTACGCGGCGCTGGGTCTGTGAGCCCGGTCTAGCGGCTCTCGCCCACGAGACTCGCGCCCGCCCGGCGAGCCTTCGCCAGGGCGGCGTCGCGCATCTGCTCCCGCTCCTCGGCGGTCCAGCGCGTCGTCGGTTCGAAGACCAGGGTCTGAACGCTGTAGCCCAGCATGGTGAACACGTACTCCAGGTAGGGGCGCTGGAAGTCCTGCAGGTCGGCACGATTGCCGTCGTACGCGCTGGAGCGGGTCAAGACGAGTTGCAGCGGCTTGCCCTCGCCCAATGTGCCTACGTGTTCGCCGCGCTCGTTGAGCGTGAAGCTGGCCATCGGTTGCACGATGACGTCGATCCACGCCTTCAGCGCATGCGGCACATGCCAATTCCACATCGGCGACGACACCACCAGCCGGTCGAATGAACGCACCCGGTCGATTTCGGCCAGCACGCCCGACCAGATCTGCTTCTGCTCAGGGGTGCGGCGTTCGCCGTAGAGCGGAGCGAACTTGGCGAATGCGGCGTCGCGCCCGAACACCAGCATCTCGTCGGTCCACACCGAGAACCGTTCGACGTCGCCGACCGCTGCCGCGGGCGCGGCGTCCAGAAAGGCCTGGGTCAGTGCCGAGGACAGCGAGTGCTCTTGCTTCGGACTCGCTTCCACCCACAGCGTTTTCATGGTGCCCTTCGTGGTCAGATCATCGAGATCGGTGAGATCTTCACGCCGGCCTCGAGTGCGCCAGACAACTCGCGTGCCACGTCGTAGTCGAAGACTACGTGCCCGCAGATCACGTCGACATCGCGTTTGGCGCGCTGCAGCGGGCTGGTTACGAACTGCGCACTGGCACCGGAGGCTTCGAGCAGATCGGCGATCACGGCGCGGGATTCGTGGACGATGTACGCGGCCGCCGCCCGGGCATCGGCCCGAGTGGAACGGCCGATCCGCTCCCGCGCGTCCACCGCACCTTGAATCCGGCCGACAGTGTCGCCGAGCAAGCCGCGCAGCGCACGCAGCCGAACCCGCGCATCACCGAGGCGAATCTGGGCCGCCGGCTGATTCTTCTGCGCGGCACCGGAATACGCCAGGACCCGTCCGGCCAAGCGCTCGGCGAACAAGTCGGCGACCCATTCGGCCGACCCGAGGGCGGGCATCGCGGCGACCAGGGCCAGCGCCGGGACCATCGGCCACCGGTACGCCGAGCCGTCGTGCAGCTCGGCGCCGGGCGCGGTACCGGAGTAGATGTCGACGACCTTGACCAGCCGGTGCGACGGGACTAACACATCCTCGATGACGACATCGTTGGAACCGGTGGCCCGCATGCCCGCGGTGTGCCAGACATCCTCGATGTGAATGTCGGCCGCCGGGAGCAGCACCAGCGCAGGGTAAGGGCCGTCGTCGGGACCGCAGATCGCTCCGACCATGATCCAGTCGGCATCCATCACCCCGGTCGCCCATGACCAACGCCCGGACAGCCGGATTCCGTCACCGTCGGGCACGCCGCGTCCGGTCGGCGCCAACGGCGCCGGGCACAGCACCGGCCCGTCGGCGAACACCTCGTCCTGGGCCTGCTCACCGAAGAGCGCCAGCATCCAGTTGTGCAGGATGTAGAAGCCGAGCGTCCAGGCACTCGACGCGCAGCCATGCGCCATGCGCCGAATCGGGTCGAGGATCTCGGGAAACTCGGCCTGGCGTCCGCCGTAGCGTGCCGGCAAGAGCAGGTCGGCCAGCCCGGACTTTCGGAATTCGTCGACGGTGTCTGCCGGCAGTCGGCGCAGCTCCTCGGCCGCCGCGGCGCGCTGCGCCAGTCGGGAGATGAATTCCTCGGACACCACCGGTGCCATCGTGGTCGCCATGGTCGGACCGTACCATACCTTTTGGTATGGACGTCAGTGGCGAAGCATGACGTCCAGGAACTGTTCTCGCCGTCCCGCGGCCGATGAGCTCGGCGCCGACCCGGCCAGATGCAGAAACCCGATTCCGGCGGCGAACGTTGCGTTGGCACGCATCTCGGCCTCGTCTGCGTCGAAGCCGTCGTCGAGAAACACCTGCCGAACCGCTTGGAGCACCCGCCGATCCGAGCTGCGTACCGCCGCGGCGACGCTGTCCTCCGACCGCGCCCATTCGCGCATCGCACGTTCGAGCATCCAATGCGCGGGCCCGACCAGGGCGGTCATCATGCGCGACAACCGCTCACGCGGCGGCAGTTCCGACAGCGCATCGAAGTCGCCGCGTTCGGAGTCGCGCACGGTCGCCCAGGTGTCGACCAGTCCCTGGCGGTAGGCCTTCATGTCGGCGAAATGCCAGTAAAAGCTGCCTTTGGTGACCCCGAGCCGTTTGCAAAGCCGGTCGATGGTCAGCGCCTTGAGCCCGTCTTCGGCCAGAATCCGGAAGCCGGCTTGCACCCAGTCCTGCACGGACAGCCGGGGATTGCCACCCGACCCGCCAACTGCGTCCGACGTGGCCATGACGAGTCAGCGTACTTAATCGGCGAGGCCGGGTGCCTGCGCGTAGCGGTCCAATGCCTCGGGCGTGAACACCGCCAACCCCAGCTCGGGGTTGTAGCCGTGAATCTCTTTCACGTCGAGTTCGGCCAGGAAGTAGAGGATCTCCTTGGAGATCACCTGACCGGGAACCAGCACCGGGAACCCGGGCGGGTAGGGCACCACGAAGGTCGTCGAGACCAGCGTCTTACCGTCGGCGACCCGGCGCCCGGCGTCGCCGAGCATCACATACTCGCGGTCGGACTCTTCATAGCCGGCGTAAAACGCCAATCGCATGTCGCCGAATGTGCTGGCACCGCCGGGACGAAACGCGGGCGCGAACTCGCTGAAATCCGGCAGTGGCGGCAGGTCTTCGGTGATCTCAACGGTTTTGCGCTGCTGCAACGCCCGATCGTCGCTGCTGGCCGCCGCCCAGGCCCGGTCCAGTTCGCCGGCGACCCGGCGCAACGCATCGAGCAGGTAGTGCACGCTGGACCAGGTGACACCAATGGTGAAGATCAACAGCACAGAGTTGATGGAGGTCTTGTTGATCTGGATGCCGAATCGGTCCATCAGGACCTTCTCGCGGAATTCATAGCCGTTCATCCCGGTCCGACCCACGAACAGCGTCACCCGGGTCGGGTCCAACACGAATTCGTCGGAACGCCAGGCCTCGTTCCACTCCGCCAAACCGCCCTGGCGGACCTGACGGTAGGAACTGACCGTGGAATTCCGGAACTCATCGGGCACCAGGTCGTCCTCATCGAGAATCCGGAACCATTTGTTGATCAGCCGGTCTTTACGAACCCGGTGGCGAAACACCAGCGCCATGTCGTAAACCCGCCGGACCAGGTCAAAGCCTTCGATGTCCACCTGGCGGCGCGCCAGATCCAGCGAAGCGAGCAGCTGCTGGTTCGGTGAGGTGGAGGTGTGAGTCAAAAACGCCTCGGCGAACGCATCCCGCGCCAGCGCGTTGAAGTCCTTGTCCCGGACGTGGATCATCGACGCCTGCCGCAGGGCCGACAAGGACTTATGCGTGGAGTGGGTCGCATAGACCCGCACCCGCGCCGAGGGAGCCGGCAGCAGCCGGTGTTCGCTCCACTGGTCGCGATCAATGCCCGCCATGGATTCGCGCCATGCCTGGTACTCCTGGGCGTAACGCGGTGAGCCGAGCATGCTCTCCAGGCGTTCGGCGGCCACCATGGCGGTGCGTTGCCGGGCCCACGGCACCGCCGTCGCGAAGGCGTACCAGGCCTCATCCCAAAGGAAACAAATGTCCGGCTTGATCGCCAGGACTTCCTCCATCACCCGGCCGGGGTTGTAGACGACGCCGTCGAATGTGCAGTTGGTCAAAGACAACATCCGGACCCGGTGCAGCTGTCCGGCGGCTTCCAGGTCCAGCAGTGCCCGCTTGATGGTGTGCAGCGACACCGCGCCGTAGATCGCCGTGGCCGCCAGCGGGTAGGCGTCCAGGTACATCGGATAAGCACCGGCCAGCACCAGGCTGTAGTGATGCGACTTGTGACAGTTGCGGTCGATCAGGACGATGTCACCGGGCCGGGTCAACGCCTGCCCCACGATCTTGTTGGCCGTCGAGGTCCCGTTGGTGACGAAATAGGTGTGGTCGGCGTTCCAGGTCTTGGCAGCCTTTTTCATCGCCACCCGGATGGTGCCGTGCGGGTCCAGCAGCGAATCCAACCCGCCCGAGGTCGACGAGGTTTCGGCCATGAAGATGTTGCGGCCGTAGAACTCTCCCATGTCCTGCAGCGAGCGGGAATTGAAGATGCTGGCGCCGCGGGCCACCGGCAACGCGTGGAACTGACCGACCGGCTCGGCAGCATAGGCCCGCAACGCATCGAAATACGGTGTGGCGTAGCGCTTCCGGATTCCGGCAAGCACCGTGCTGTGCAGATCGGTGACGTCGTTGAGCCGGTAGAAGGTGCGGTCGTAGACGTCGGGCTCTTCCTCGGTGTCCGCGGCGATGGATTCGTCCGTCAGCAGATACAGGTCGATGTGGGGACGCAGCAGCCGCATCCATTCGCCGCACTCGATTGCGTCGTGGCTGCCATCGACGACTCCCGCGTCGTCGTTGGCGCCCAAAAGCGTGGTCATCAGCGGGACCCGGTCGCGCGATCGCAGCGGAAGGTCGTGGCGCACGATCGCCGCCTGGATCTCACCGTTGAGCGCTACGGCCGTGACGGCGTCCTCAACGCTGGAGGCCACCAACAGTTCGATCTGCACCTCGTCGTCGAGGTTGCGCAGTGCGCGAAGGCTTTCCGCGAGGCTTTCCGGTGCATCAGGGGGCGAGTCGTCGGCCAGCAGCACGGTGTAGAACTGCTGCCGCCGGGCCTGCGCTACCAATTCCTGATCAGACAGCGGTAACCCCAGGTCGAACAGCGCTGCCCGGTCGCCGTAGTCCGACAGCAGCCGCACCACCAGCGACACCTGCTCGGTCAGCGACACCGTCGCCATGCCCTCGAGGTAGTTGCGAAACGCCGCCAGCCTTCCCGCGCCGGGGAACAACCAATATCGCTCGTAGGCTTCCAGGCGTTGCATCAAGCGCTTGACCTGCGCATATTGGTGGGCGGTGTCCATCCCGGCGCGGTCGACCGCCGCCAATTCCCGACACGCGTCGTCGAGCAGGTTCCAGGTGTCCACCCGCGAATACGACGGGTTCGCCACCGCCGCTAAAGCCGATACTCGTAGTCTCCGATTCCGTGCGTCCCAATCTTGGCCCATGGGGCCAGTCTGCATGATCTTGACGCGGATCGGCCGGTTTAGCGACCTCCGGATCCCTCGGCCGACAGGCCTCGCGAAACCCGGCTTTCAGTCCTGCGGGGTGTCCTCGGAGTCGGGCTCACCGGGTGTGACCGCCGGCTCGCTCGCCGCCCGCACCGCCAGCGAGGCGGCCCGCAACTGCGGTGTCACCAGCATCACCTGGCCCAGCACGCCGTTGATGAACCCGGGCGAATCGTCGGTGGACAACTCCTTGGCCAGCTTCACCGCTTCGTCCACCGCGACCGGCTCCGGGACGTCATCGGCATGCAGCAATTCCCAGATCGCCACCCGCAGGATCGCCCGGTCCACGGCCGGCAGCCGCTCCAGTTTCCAGCCCTGCAGGTGTGAGGTGATCAGGTCGTCGATGTGGGCGGCGTGCTCGGTGACCCCATTGGCCACCGTGACGGTGTACGGGTGCAGCGGTGACACGTCGGGCTGCTCACTCGCCAGCGCTGTTCGCAGCTCCGCGCCTTGGGCCGGCGTCAGTCCCCGGGCCTCGGCCTCGAAGAGCACGTCGACGGCACGCTTACGGGCCTGGTGCCGGCCCTTTACCGGCTTGCCAGCAGGCATGGTCAGGAGTTGACCCGTCCCAGGTAGCTGCCGTCGCGGGTGTCGACCTTCAGCTTGTCTCCGGTGTTGATGAACAGCGGCACATTGATCTGGGCACCGGTCTCCATGGTGGCCGGCTTGGTGCCCGCGCTGGACCGGTCGCCCTGCAGGCCGGGCTCGGTGTGGGTGACCTCCAGCTCGACGCTGACTGGCAGCTCCAGATACAGCGGCACCCCGTTGTGGAAGGCGATCTGCACCAGCATGCTCTCCAGCAGGTAGTTCGCCGAGTCGCCGACCAGCGATTCCGGCAGCGGGTGCTGCTCGTAATCCTCGCTGTCCATGAACACGAAGTCGTTGCCGTCGCGGTACAGGTAGGTGGCGTCGCGGCGGTCCACGGTGGCGGTCTCCACCTTCACGCCGGCGTTGTAGGTCTTGTCCACGACCTTGCCCGACACCACATTCTTGAGCTTGGTGCGCACGAAGGCCGGACCCTTGCCCGGCTTGACGTGCTGAAACTCGGTGATCTGCCACAACTGGCCGTCGATCACCAGCACCAGCCCGTTTTTGAAGTCAGCAGTTGAAGCCACGGTCGTTCACGTCTCCTAGAGAATGGTCAGTTCCTTGGGGAACCGAGTCAGCAGGTCCGGGGCCTGCCCGGCAGTATCAGCGACCACGAGCGTGTCCTCGATACGGACCCCGCCACGATCAGCCAGATAGACGCCGGGCTCTACGGTCACCACAGCACCGGCAAGCAGTGTACCGTCGGCCGCCGCATTGATTCCGGGCGCTTCGTGAATCCGCAACCCGACCCCGTGACCGAGGCCGTGACCGAAGGTCTCGCCGTAGCCGGCCTCGGCGATCACGGTGCGCGCGGCGGCGTCGACCGCACACAGTTCCACGCCCGGTTGCAGCGCCTCCCGGCCGGCCCGCTGCGCGGCCTGCACCACCTGATAGATCTCCCGCTGCCAGTCCGCGGGCGGCCCCAGCACGAACGTGCGGGTCATGTCGGAGTGGTAGCCGGCCACCAGGGCGCCGAAGTCGATCTTGACGAAGTCCCCGGCGGCCAGCACGGCGTCGGTAGGCCGGTGATGCGGAATCGCCGAGTTGGGGCCGGTGGCCACGATCGTCTCGAACGACGCGGCGTCGGCCCCGTGGTCGAGCATCAGGGCTTCCAGTTCCCGGCGGACCTCCCGTTCGGTGCGCCCCGGCCGCAGTCCACCGCGGTCCACCAGCTCACCCAGAGCCGCGTCGGCAGCCTCGCAGGCCAGTCGCAGCATGGCGACTTCGCCGGCGTCTTTGACCTCGCGCAGCGCCTCCACGGTGTTCGAGGCCCGGACCAGCTCGACGGGGCTGTCCCCGCCGGGCACTGCTCGCTCCCCCCGCAGGGCTGCCGAAAGGGCATCGAATCCGTCCACGGTCACCACGTGGGCCTCGAAGCCGACCCGCAGCGCCCCGGCCGCCGCAGCCTGGGTGAGAAGGTGCCGGGGCCCGGCGCGTTCGATCGCGACCTGCAGGTCGGGGGCCTGGCGGGCAGCCTGTGTGCGATAGCGACCATCGGTTGCCAACACCGGTGGCCGCTCGTCCGCATAGACCAGCAGCGCCCCGGCCGAACCGGTGAACCCGGACAGATAACGCACGTTGATCAGGTCCGTGACCAGCATCGCGTCCAGGTCGGCGGCGCCGATCGCAGCACTCAGACGCGCCCGACGGGAGGAATGTGTCACGCGGTGTGACGGTACTCGCTACGCTGTGGCCCCATGAGCAAGTGGTTTCTGCGCGGGCTGGTGTTCGCTGCACTGATGGTCGTGATCCGCCTCATCCAGGGGGTGCTGATCAACGCCTTCGAGGCGCAGGCCGGTCTGATCAGCCTGGCATTGATGATCGTGTTCGCGATCGCAGTGTTCGTCTGGGGCCGTTCCGACGGCCGTGAGGACGCCAAAGCCACCGCCGACCCGGACCGGCGCGCTGACCTCGCGATGACCTGGCTGGGCGCCGGGCTGGTCGCCGGACTGCTCAGCGGCTTCGTCTCGTGGCTCATCGGCCAGGTCTACAAGGCGCTCTACATCAGCACCTTCTTCAACGAGCTGACCAGCTTCGCGGCCTTCACCGCGCTGCTGGTGTTCGTGGTGGCGGTGGCCGCCGTGGCCCTCGGGCGCCGCGCCATCGACAAGGAGTACGAGAAGCATCCGGAACGCCGCCCGGTGCGGGCCGCCGCGGAGGAGAGCCAGCCGCCGACCGACGTGTTCGCCACCGTCGGCGCCCCCGCGCTGGCCGCTGAAGAGACCGGTGCCGTACAGACCGAGGCTGCCGCGCCGGCTACCGAGGCGACGCTCACCAGCCCCGACGGTCTTTCGGGAGGCTTCACCACCGAAGAGTTCCCGGCCGACACCGACGCCACCACCGAGTTCCCCGTGATCGAGGACAACGGCGGCACCGAGACTCAGTCTGACAGCGCGGTATCCGAAAACGAGTCCGCCGCAGACTCACCTTCCGACGACTCGACCAAGTAGCGCAGCGCCAGCAGGTAACCCCGCACTCCGAAGCCGACGATCACGCCGTTGGCAATCGGGCTCAGGTAAGAGTGCCGCCGAAACTCTTCGCGCGCATGCACATTGGAGATGTGCAGCTCGATGAGCGGGGCGGGCAGTTCAGCGCAGGCGTCCCGCAGCGCCACCGAGGTGTGGGTCAGCCCGCCGGCGTTGAGGATCACCGGTTCGGCGGCGTCGGCTGCGCAGTGAATCCACTCCAGCAGCTCGGCTTCGCTGTCGCTCTGACGCACCACCACATCGACCCCGAGTGCGGCCGCTTCCCGCTCGATCAGCGCCTGCAGATCCGCATAGCTGGTGCTGCCGTAGACGTCGGGCTCGCGCCGGCCCAGCCGTTGCAGGTTGGGGCCGTTGATGACGTTGATCCGGTTCATCGCCGCTCCAATCGGAATCGCCGGCCCACCTCGTCGTAGGCGGCCGCCAGCAGCATCGGGTCAGGTCCCTCCAGCCGGCCCGGCTTCGCCAGGCCGTCGAGCACCACGAAGCGCAGCACACCGGCCCGAGTCTTCTTGTCCCCCATCATGTATTCCAGCAGTGCCGGCAGCGCGTCCTCGTAGTAGCTGACCGGCAGTCCGAGCGACAGCAGGATCGAGCGATGCCGGTCCGCGGTCGCGTCGTCGAGCCGTCCGGTGATGCGGGCCAGCTCGGCGGCGAACACCAGACCCACCGACACCGCGTCGCCGTGGCGCCATTGGTAATGCTCCAGCGCTTCGATCGCGTGCGCCAGAGTGTGGCCGTAGTTGAGGATTTCGCGCAGATCCGATTCTTTTTCGTCGGCGGCGACCACCTCTGCCTTGACGGTGATGGCCCGCCTGATCAGCTCGCCGAGCACCTCGCCCGCCGGATCCATCGCGGCAGTCGGATCGGCCTCGATCAGATCCAGGATCACCGGATCGGCGATGAAGCCGGCCTTGACGATCTCCGGCATGCCCGCGACGATCTCGCGCTGCGGCAGCGTCTCCAGGGTGGCCAGGTCGACCACGACGGCGGCCGGTTGGTGGAACGCACCGACCAGGTTCTTGCCGGCTTCGGTGTTGATGCCGGTCTTACCGCCGACCGCGGCGTCCACCATGGCCAGCAACGTGGTGGGCACATGCACGATCGAAATGCCGCGCAGCCAGGTCGCGGCGGCGAATCCCGCGACATCGGTGGCGGCGCCGCCGCCGAGACTGACCAGCGCGTCACGGCGGTCTAGGCCGATGCGGCCCAGCACGTCCCAGATGAAGCCGAGTACCTGCAGCGACTTGCCGTCTTCGGCGTCCGGGATCTCGATGCGGTGCGCTTCGATCCCCTTGTCGGACAGGTAGGTTCGGATGCCCTCGGCGGTCGCCTCCATGGTCGGCTGATGCAGGATAGCGACCTTGTTGCGCCCGGCGAGCAACCCGGCGAGATCACCGAGCAGGCCTTTACCGATCACCACCGGGTACGGCGGGTCGGTGGCCACCGTCACGGTGATCGGCTCGGGAATGTCGGTCACTTGCGTCCTCCGGTCTGTCGTGCGGCCACGGTGGCGGGTGTAGGTGGCGAATCGGCGGGCGTCGGTGCTGCCGGTTGCGGGTGCGTCCGGTCGGCGGGGGCGCCGGCCTCCAGCCGAGACACGATATAGCGCACCACCGCACCCGGGTTACGCCGGTTGGTGTTGACCCGGATCGTCGCGAGCCGTCGGTACAGCGGCACCCGCTGCGACATCAGCTCACGGAACTTCTCGGCCCGGCCGGGGCCGGCGAGCAGGGGCCGTACCGTACTCCCGCTGGTACGACGTACGCCTTCGGCGGCGCTGATCTCCAGGAACACCACCGTGTGTCCGGCCAGCGCTTCGCGTACCCCGGGGGTGGTGACGGCTCCCCCGCCGAGCGACAGCACACCGGAATGCTCGGCCAGCGCCTCCCGGATCACGTCTTCTTCGATGCGACGGAATTCCGGTTCGCCATCGGTGGCGAAGATGTCGGCGATGGTACGACCGGTGCGGGCCTCGATGGCGGCATCGGTGTCGAGCATCTCAACGTCGAGAGCCTTGGCCAGGCGCCGTCCTATCGTGGATTTGCCCGCCCCGGGCAAACCCACCAGAACCGCTCTGGGCGCCATGGGCTACCCCGAGGCCCGTTCCTGGTCCGCCGCCGGCACCCGGTCGGCCACCGAACGCCGGTAGGCCTCGATGTTGCGCCGGGTTTCGGTCAGCGAGTCGCCGCCGAACTTGTCCAGCGCGGCGCGGGCCAGGACCAACGCGACCATGGCTTCGGCCACCACGCCGGCGGCTGGCACCGCGCACACGTCGGAGCGTTGATGGATCGCGACCGCTTCCTCGCCGGTGGCCATGTCGACGGTGGCCAGGGCGCGCGGCACCGTGGAGATCGGCTTCATCGCCGCACGCACCCGCAACGGCAGACCGTTGGTCATGCCTCCCTCGAGGCCGCCGGCCCGGTTGGTGGAGCGCACCACACCGTCCGGCCCGGGGTACATCTCGTCGTGGGCCGCGCTGCCGCGCCGGCGTGCGGTGGTGAAGCCGTCGCCGATCTCGACGCCCTTGATCGCCTGGATGCCCATGATCGCGGCAGCCAGCTGGCTGTCGAGCCGGTCATCACCGCTGATGAAGGAGCCCAGACCGATCGGCAGGCCCGACACGACCACCTCGACCACACCGCCCAGCGTGTCGCCGTCGGCCTTGGCTGCCTCGATCTCGGCGATCATGGCTTCCTGGGTGCCGGCGTCAAAGGCACGCACCGGGCTGGCATCGATGGCGGCCAGATCGGCCGGTTGCGGCACCGGACCGTCGTAGGGGTCGGACGCGCCGATCGAGATCACGTGGGAGATCACCTGAACGCCCAACGCCTGGTCCAGGAATGCCCGGGCGATGGTGCCCGCGGTGACGCGAGCGGCGGTCTCACGTGCGCTGGCGCGTTCGAGTACCGGGCGGGCGTCGTCGAAGCCGTACTTGAGCATGCCGGCGAAGTCGGCGTGGCCGGGCCGCGGGCGGGTCAGCGGCGCATTGCGGGCGCCGCCCTCGCCGTCCAGCACCGCCGGGTCAACCGGATCGGTGGACATCACCGTCTCCCACTTGGGCCATTCGGTGTTGCCGATCTCGACGGCGATCGGACCGCCCAGGGTGATCCCGTGCCGCACCCCCGACAGCACGGTGACCGCATCGGCCTCGAACTTCATCCGGGCCCCGCGGCCATAGCCCAGGCGCCGGCGGGCGAGCTGATCGGCGATGTCAGCCGAGGTGACGGCCACTCCCGCGACCATGCCCTCGACCAGGGCCACCAACGCGCGACCGTGCGATTCCCCGGCGGTTATCCAACGCAACACGTGTCCCATCTTCCCATGCCGGTCAGGCCCGCCCGGGCTTGGAGGAGGTTACGGTTGCACACACGCACGGCTCAGTGCTGCGGCAACCGGGATTCGATCCGGTTCGAGACCCGCCAGCCGGGTTCAGGAACCGTTTTTGAGGATCAGGTAGGTGACGGCGTCGCGACCGTTGCTCGGCGAGGTCACCGCATTGAGCTGACTACCGGCATTGCCGACCACCCCGTCGAGGATCTGGTCGAAGTCCTCCGCGGAGGTCTCCGGGTCGATCAGCACTAACGGCGATTCACCGGGCGGGACAGCGGAACTCGGGTCCAGCAGGTAGCCGCCGAAGGAGTCCGCGTTGGCAGCCGAGGTCTGCGCAAACAGGTCCAGCCATTGCACGGTGGCGTCGTTTCCCTCGGCGCTGGACAGCTGAATCGCCGGAACCTGCACGTCAGGCAAGGACGGAGATGCCATGTTGCCGGCAAGGACGATGCCCCCACCGACGGCGACCGCGGCAGCTGCCACGCCCCCAACTACAGCTCGCTTCACGGTCACCCCCTCTGGCTACGCACCGGTCAGCAGCAGTTCAATAGAGCCGATGTTACCTAATAGCGGGCTGAGCGGCAAACATTTCCTGGCAAGGTCACAGGCGACGTTAATTTACGTTCCCTGAGCATTACATCCCCGAACCGGCGCCGGCAGGCACCCGTTCACCAGCCGGCCAAGCCCGCCGCCAGGGCGCTGGCCAGGCACATCGACGGCCCATGCGGCACCGTCGGCCCGCGGCCCGCCATCGCCACGAACAGCCCCCACAGCCCGGTCAGCAGCGGCGCGGCCAGCGCCGCCAGCAGCCACACGTCAGCGCCGAAGGACCCGGTCAGCGCCCCGAGCGCGACCGCCAGCTTGACGTCGCCGGCACCCAATCCGGCCGGGGCGATCAGATGAACGACCAGATAGACCCCGGTAAGAGCCGCCGCGCCCGCCAGCGCCGCCGGTCCTCGACCCACGACGGCAGCCAGCGCCGGAACCAGCACCGCCGCAGGCAGCGTCAACCAATTCGGCAGTCGGCGCTGGCGGATGTCGTAGCCGCTCAGCAGCGTCAGCCACGCCAGCACTGAACCCGCCGCCACCACTTTCGGCCCGTCCATGGCGCCATGCTCAGCCGAGGTCGGCGACCGCGCAAGTCATCTCCGCGCGAGGCGCGGGCCGGCCGGTGAACAGCTCAACCTGGGTGAACGCCTGATGCAGCAGCATCTGCAGGCCGCTGATCACGGTGCCGCCGGCGGAGCTCACCGCGGTGGCCAATGGCGTCGGCCACGGATCGTAGAGGGCGTCCAGCAGCACAGGCACCCCGGCCAGAACCGGCGCATATCGGGCTGCGACGTCAGCCGGAAGAGTGCTGACCAGTACCGACGCGTCGGCGGCCGCCGCGGCCAGGTCCGGGTCATCGAGTGCGCAGAAGCGAGCCGGCACACCGACTTCGGTGGCCAACGCCACCACCCGCGCGGCGTTGTCGGCGTTGCGCGCGGCCACCGTGATGTGGCTGGCACCCAGTTCGGCCAGCGCCACCACCGCGGCCGGCGCGGTGCCGCCGGAGCCCAGCACGATCGCTGACCCCGACACCGAACCGAGCGCCCCGCTCACCCCGTCGACATCGGTGTTGTCGGCTAACCATCCGGTTGCGGTGCGTACCAGTGTGTTCGCCGAGCCGATACGTTCGGCGCGGCGGGTGCGTTGGTCGGCGAACGCCAAGGCCGCGAACTTGCCCGGCATGGTGACCGAGACGCCGACCCATTCCGGTCCGAAACCGGCGACCAGCGCCGGCAACTCCTCGGCGCCACATTCGATGCGCTCATAGGTCCAGTCCGGCAGACCGAGCGCCCGGTAGGCCGCCAGGTGCAGTTGCGGTGACCGCGAGTGCGCGATGGGCGAGCCCAGCACCGCGGCCCGCCGCGGCCCGGGCTCAGCGGGAGCTGTCGAGGACACCGTTGTCCAGCGCCATCTCGATGTTGGTCAGGTGCTGCTGGTAGTTGTGCGTGAACAAAGTGGTGCCATCCTTGTCGATCGTCACAAAGTACAGCCAGTCGCCCGGCTCCGGATGCTCAGCGGCATGCAGGGCGTCGGTGCCCGGTGAGCAGATCGGAGTGGCCGGCAGACCTTCGGACGCGTACGTGTTCCACGGCGTCACCTTGGCCCGGTCGGCGTCGGTGGTGGCCACCTCCTGGCGGTCCAGCGGATAGTTGACCGTCGAATCGAACTCCAGCCGCTGCGGCTCCCCCAGCCGGTTGTCGATCACCCGGGCCACCTTGGCGAAGTCGCGCGGCAGCGCTTCACGTTGCACCAGTGAAGCCACCACCAGCATCTCGTAGGGAGTCATGCCCAGCTGCACGGCAGTGCCCGGCAGGCCGGACCTGTCCAACTCCGCACTGCTTTGGCTGATCAATTTCGCCAGCACGGTAGGCGCCGACGCGGTCGGGTCGACGTTCCAGGTGCCCGCCGTGATCAGCCCCTCGATGCGACGGTGGTCGCGCCCCATCTTGCTGACCGGCCCCAAGGCCCACTCGGGCACCGACAGTGCCTGCGGCGTCTCGATCTCCGCGGCGCGGCGCAGATCCTGGGCCTTGAGACAGGTACGTTCACCGTTGAGGTCCAGGCAGCTGGCCTCGGCGATGAGGGTGAACACTCCAGGAGTCACCCGGTCGGTCTTCATGTCGGTGGTGTCGTCGAGTTGACGACCCTCCGGAATCACCAGCTTGCCCACCCGATTCTCCGGGTCGCTGAGCTGCTGCACCGCAGTGGCGGCTGGGATCTCGGCCCGCAAGCGGTAGAAGCCGGGCTGGATCGCCGCGATGGCGGAGTTGCCCTGCGCGGCGCTCAGGAACGTCCCGACGTTGGCGATCACCCCCGCCTCCAGCATGGTTTCGGCGATCGCGGTGGTGAAGTCGCCCTCGTGCACCTCGATCAGCACCTGCTGGCCGCCGTCACCGGTGAAGTCGACGACGGGACCACTGGAGTGCCAGTACTTGGACCCCACGAAGACCCCGGCGATCGCGACCAGGACGATCAGCGCCACACCGAGGCCCCGGGCGATGCGGCGGTGCCGGTTGAGCTGGCGTCGCCGCCGGTTCTCCCGGGCCCGCTGGGTGCGGCTCATCCGGCGCCTCGGCGGCCCTACCGCCGCCGGTCTGGCCTTCTTCCCGAACTGGTCGTCAGACATCGTCGTCCTCCGTCGGGGCCGGCGCGCCCAGGGCCCGGCGCTGGTCGAGCCAGCTCTGCAAAATCGTCACCGCGGCGGCCTGGTCGATCACCGAACGCTGACGTTTGGAACGCATCCCGGCCTGGTGCAGTGACCGCGCCGCGCTGACCGTGCTCAGCCGCTCGTCGGCCAGCCGCACCGGGGCGAGCCGACGTCGCTGGGCCAATACCCGGGCCAGGTCGTCAGCCACCGCGATGGCGTCCGCGGCGGCCGAGCCGGCCCGGTCGGCCAGGGTGCGCGGCAAGCCCACCACCACTTCGACGACGTCATATTCGTCGGCAAGGTCAGCCAGTCGGCGCAGGTGCGAGCCCGACGCGTGTCGTCGCACGGTCTCTACCGGGGTCGCCAAGAGTCCGTCGGGGTCGCTACACGACACTCCGATCCGCACACTGCCCACATCCACCCCGAGTCGTCGCCCGCGCCCGGGATCGTCCGACCTGCCGGGCCGGTCCGGGGTGCGATGGTGGGGTGAGGTCACGCCGGCGCGCTCCGGGCGACCGACGCGCGGATCGCCGCGAGCGCGGCCTCGATCCCGGCGGGGTCCTTACCGGAGCCCTGCGCCAGATCGGCCTTGCCGCCGCCGCGGCCGGACACCGCCGCCGCCAACTCCTTGACCAGGTCGTCGGCGCGCAACCCGAGCTCTTGCGCGCCGGCGTTGGCGGCCACCACGTAGGGAACGCTGTCGTCACCATCGGCGATGAGAGCCACCACCGCGGGCGTCTCCCCCAGCTTGCCGCGGATGTCGCCGACCAGCGAACGCAGGTCGCCTGCGCCGATTCCGCCCGACATCCGCTGCGCCACCAAGCGCACGTTACCGATTTGTTCGGCGCCGGCGGCGGCGTTCACCGCGGCCGCTCGGGCACTGGCCAGCCGGGCGCGGTCCAGTTCCTTCTCGGCGGCCTTGAGTCGCTCGACCAGGTTGGCCACCCGGGCCGGCACTTCCTCGGAGGGCACCTTCAACGACGAGGCCAGCCCCGCCATCAGCGCCCGCTCCTTGGCCAGATGCCGGAACGAGTCCAGCCCGACATAGGCCTCGACACGGCGCACACCGGAGCCGACCGACGACTCTCCCAGGATGGTCACCGGACCGATCTGCGCCGAGTTATGCACGTGGGTGCCGCCACACAGTTCCAGCGAGAACGGCCCGCCGATCTCGACGACGCGCACCTTCTCGGGGTACTTCTCGCCGAACATCGCCATGGCGCCCATGGCCTTGGCCTTCTCGAGTTCTTCGGTGAAGGTGTGTACCTCGAAGTCGGCCTGCACCGCCTCGTTGGTGACCTCCTCAACTTGGCGGCGTTGCTCATCGCTGAGCGCGCCCTGCCAGTTGAAGTCGAACCGCAGATAACCGGGCCGGTTCAGCGAGCCGGCCTGAACCGCATTGGGCCCCAACACCTGCCGCAGCGCGGCGTGCACCATGTGGGTGCCCGAGTGGCCCTGGGTGGCCCCCTTGCGCCAGCCCTGGTCCACCGCTGCAGTGACCGTGTCACCCTCGACGAATTCGCCGGACTCGACGTTGACCCGGTGCACGAACAGTGTCTGGGCGATCTTCTGCACGTCGGTGACCGTCGCCTGGGCAGCCCCGGCACTGATGGTGCCGGCGTCGGCGATCTGTCCGCCGGCCTCGGCGTAGAGCGGGGTGCGGTCCAACACCAGCTCGATGCGATCGGCGGCCATGCCCTTCTGGTCCTCGTGCGATACCACCGGCACCCGCTTGCCGTCGACGAAGATGCCCAGGATGCGGCCTTCGGTGGTGAGCTCGTCGAACCCGGTGAACTCGGTGGGTCCGGCGTCGATCAGCTCCCGGTAGGCGCTCAGGTCGGCGTGGGCGTGCTTGCGCGCGGCGGCGTCGGCCTTGGCCCGCTGCCGCTGCTCGGCCATCAGCGTGCGGAACCCGGCCTCGTCGACCTGCAGGCCGGCCTCCGAGGCCATCTCCAGCGTGAGTTCGATCGGGAATCCGTAGGTGTCGTGCAGGGCGAAGGCGTCGCTGCCGGAGAGCACGGTGACCCCGGCAGACCGGGTGGCTGCCGCCGCGTCCTCGAACAGCTTCGAGCCCGAGGTCAGGGTGCGGTTGAACGCGGTCTCCTCGGCAACCGCGATCCGGCTGATCCGGTCGAAGTCGGTGACCAGTTCCGGATACGACGGACCCATGGCATCGCGCACGGTAGCCATCAGGTCGCCGACGATCGGGCCTTCGATGCCCAGCAGTTTGGCCGAGCGGATCACCCGGCGCAGCAACCGGCGCAGCACGTAGCCGCGGCCGTCGTTGCCGGGGCTCACGCCGTCGCCGATCAGGATGGCCGCGGTGCGGGAGTGGTCGGCGATGATCCGGTATCGCACGTCGTCGGCGTCATTGCCGCTGTTGTAGCCACGCGGCGCGCGAGTGGCCACCAGATCGATGACCGGCCTTACCAGGTCGGTCTCGTACACGTTGTGCACGCCCTGCAGCAGGAAGGCGACCCGCTCGATGCCCATGCCGGTGTCGATGTTCTGGCGCGGCAGCGGCCCGAGGATCTCGAAGTCCTCCTTGGAGGTGCCCTCGCCGCGCTCGTTCTGCATGAAAACGAGGTTCCAGATCTCGATGTAGCGGTCCTCGTTGGCCACCGGGCCGCCGTCGACACCGAACTCCGGGCCGCGGTCGTAGTAGATCTCCGACGACGGGCCGCAGGGCCCGGGGATGCCCATCGACCAGTAGTTGTCGGCCATGCCACGGCGCTGGATCCGCTCAAGCGGCAGTCCCGCGATCTCCTGCCACAACGCGATGGCCTCGTCGTCGTCGAGATAGACGGTGGCCCACAGCCGTTCGGGGTCGAGTCCGTAACCACCGTCGGCGACGCTGCCCGTCAGCAGCGTCCAGGCCAGCTCGATCGCACCGCGCTTGAAGTAGTCGCCGAACGAGAAGTTGCCGGCCATCTGGAAGAAGGTGTTGTGCCGGGTGGTGATGCCCACCTCGTCGATATCCGGCGTGCGGATGCACTTCTGGATGCTGGTGGCGGTGGCGTACGGCGGGGTGCGCTGACCCAAGAAGAACGGCACGAACTGCACCATGCCGGCGTTGATGAACAACAGGTTGGGGTCATCCAGGATCACCGAAGCGCTGGGCACCTCGGTGTGGCCCGCTTTCACGAAGTGATCGAGGAAGCGTTTCCTGATCTCGTGTGTCTGCACTATCTATCGCTTCCCGCCGTCTCATCCGTTTAGACGGCACTACAGTACCGGGCTGCCGATCGGGTTCTCTGCAGGCAAGGATCCTCAGGTGGCGGCGGCGCCGACAAAGCTCAACCGCACACTTCGACGAGGGTTGTCGCGGTTCAGGTCGACCAGCACCACCGACTGCCAGATGCCCAGCAGCGGCTCACCGCCGGCTACCGGAACCGTGATCGACGGTGCCACGATCGCCGGCAGCACGTGATCGGCGCCGTGCCCGGGCGAGCCGTGCGCGTGCCGGTAGCGGTCATCGCGCGGCAAGAGCCGCTCGAGCGTGTCGACCAGGTCGGAGTCCGAGCCGGCGCCGGTCTCGATGATCGCCACCCCGGCCGTCGCATGCGGCACGAAGACGTTGCACAGCCCGTCACCGTGGCGGGCACAGAACGACCGCACCTCATCGGTGAGGTCGACGGTGCGACGCCGCGAGGTGTCGATGTCGAGCACTTCGGTGTTCACCAGCTCCAGGGTAGGGGCCGCCGCCACTCTCGGGCGGAGTCAGCGCTCCCCGTTTATCAGGGCTACCCGCGCCAGGGTGTTCTGCGCCATCTTGACGTGCGCGGCGTCAACCAGCACGCCGTCGACCCCGACCGCGCCCAGCCCCTTCGCCTCACCCTCGCGGTAGGCGGCCATGTTGCGTTCAGCCAGCGCGATCTCCTGGGCGGTCGGCGAGAACACCGCGTTGGCGACCGGGATCTGGGTGGGGTGAATCGCCCACTTGCCAGTGAAGCCGTACAGCGAGGACCGGCGGGCCTCGGATTCGTAGCCGTCGCGGTTTGCGTAGTCGGGGTAGGGCGAGTCGATGGCCTCGATGCCGGCGATGCGGGCCGCGACAACCACCTTGTTGCGGGCGTAGTGCCAGAAGTCGCCCGGGTAGTCCCAGATCGGTACGAAGTTGGTGTCCACCCGCGCGCCCTGCGACAGCGAGAAGTCGCCGACTCCGAAGATCAGCGCGTCGATCCGCGGACTGGCCTTGGCGATCTCCTCGGCGTTGGCCAGCCCCTCGACCTCCTCGATGAGCACCTCGAGGCGGATCTGGTGTTCCAGGCCGAGTTTGGCCTCCAGCTGGGTGAGCAGCAGGTCGACCCACCAGACGTCGCGGGCGGTGCAGGCTTTGGGGACGACGATGGTGTCCAGGTTGTGGCCGGCGGCGGTGACCACCTCGATGATGTCATCGTGGCACCACTGCGTATCTAGACCGTTGATCCGGATGGCGCGCGCGGTGCGTCCCCAGTCCAGGTCGTTCAGCGCGGTGATCACCTTGGCGCGGGCGCCGACTTTCTCGGCGGGCGCGGTCGCATCCTCCAGGTCGAGGAAGACCAGGTCTGCCTGCGAGGCGGCCGCCTTGGCGAACATGTTGTGGTTGGCAGCGGGCACGGCCAACTCGGAACGGCGCAACAGCATGGGGCGATCTCTCCTTGAGGTTCGGGGGTCACAACACGCCGCGGGCGTGCAGGTCGTCGATGTCGGATGAGGTGAGGTCGAGCAGTTCGCGGTAGACCTCGGTGTTGTGCTCCCCCAGGCGAGGGCCCAGGTGTTCGACGCGCCCGGTCGCGTCGGAGAAGCGCGGCACCGGGGCCTGGACGGTCATGGCGCCGAGTTCGTCGTCGTCGACCTTGACGAAGACTTCGCGATGCGCCAGCTGCTCGTCGGCGACCAGGTCGGTGATGTCATATACCGCTGCGGCCGCGACCTGTTTGGCGTCGAACACCGCCATGGCTTCATCCAGGGTCTTGGTGGCCACCCAGTCGGCGACCACCTGATCGACTTCGCGGGCGCGGGCCAGCCGGCGCTGCGGGTCGCTGAAGTCGGCGTCGTCCACCAGGTCGGCGCGCCCGATCGCCCGAAACACCCGCAGTGCCAACGCCGGTGAACTGCCCGACATGGCCAGCCAGCGGCCGTCGGCGGTGCGGTAGGTGTTGCGCGGCGCCGAGATGTCCCAGCGGTTGCCGGCTCTGGTCGGCACCAGACCGAGTTGGTCGTAGCCGAGCAGGGTCTGCTCGAGCAGGCGAGCCAGCGGGTCAATGAGGTTGACGTCGATCAGCTGACCCGACGCGCCGTGCATGTCGCGGTGATACAGCGCCATCATCACCGCGTAGGCGGCATTCAGCGACGCGACGCCGTCGGCCAGCATGAACGGCGGCAGCGTGGGTGGGCCGTCGGTTTCACCGGTGATGTTGGCAAAGCCGCTCATCGCCTCACCGAGCGTGCCGAAGCCCGGCCTCTCACTCCTGGGACCGGAGAGCCCGAAGCCGGTGATGTGCAGCATCACGATGCGGTCGTTGACCGCCCGCAACGCCTCGTAGTCCAACCCCCACGCGCGCAGGGTCTGTGGACGGGTGTTGGCGATCACCACATCGGAGTGGGCCACCAGCTTGCGCACCAGATCCTGGCCTTCGGGCAGTCGTAGGTTGCAGGTGATCGAGCGCTTGTTGCGCGACACCGACTTCCACATCAGCCCGACGCCGTCGCGCTGATTGCCCCAGCCGCGGATCGGGTCCCCGGAGCCGGGTTGCTCGACCTTGATGACGTCGGCACCGAACTCGCCGAGATAGGTGGCCACCAGCGGCGCCGCTGCCAAGGTGGCCAGGTCGAGCACCCGGATGCCGGCCAGCATCGCGCCTGTCATGCCGGTACGGCGGCCGCGGCGGGCCGGGGCAGGCCCAGGTGCTCACGCAGGGTGTTGCCTTCGTAGTGGGTGCGGAACAGTCCGCGGCGCTGCAGCTCCGGGACGACCATCCGCACCACATCCTCATAGGAGCCCGGTGAATGCGTTGCGGCCAAGACGAATCCGTCGCAGGCGCCGCCGTGGAACCACTCCTCCATCTGGTCGGCGACTTGGGCTCCGGTGCCGACAAAGCGTGGTCCCTGTAGCAGCGTGGCCCGATGCCCGGCCAGGTCGCGCAGTGTGATGTCACCGCCGATGTGAGTGCGCAGGTTCTGCACCAGGCCGCGGATTCCCGACACCGAGGCGATCAACTCGTCGGTGATCGGGTCGTCGAGGTTGTGCTGGGCGAAGTCGTAGTTCATCAGCTCCGAGAGCATCACCGGTGAACTGGCGCCCGGAACCCGCCTCGACCTCGACGCCATCACCACCGAGTTCGCCACCAGCCGCACACCGGTGCGCGAGGCCCTGCTGGAGTTGTCCTACGAAGGCCTGGTGGAGGTCGCACCGCGCAGCGGCGTCACCGTGATCGGGATTCGCCCCGAGGATGTGCTGGACAGTTTCACCATCCTGGGCGTGCTGACCGGGCAGGCCGCCGCCTGGGCCGCCGAGCGGATCTCCCCCACCGAAGTCGAGCGCCTGCGGACGCTGGTCGCCGACGTCGAGGCCCTACGCGGCTCGGACGCCATCGGCGACGCCAACTGGGAGTTTCACCAGGAGATTCACCGGGCCGCGCATTCGCCGCAGCTGCTCATCCAGATCCGGCATGCGGCGCGGGTGGTACCGACGAACTTCCTGACGGTGTTTCCCGAGCACGAGCACCATTCACTGGAAGACCACCGCAAGCTGGTCACGGCGCTGGCCACTGGCGACGCGGAGGCATCGCGCGCCATCGCCGAGCAACACGTCCTCGACGCCGGGCGCTCGCTGGCCGATTGGCTGGGCCAAGCCGGCTCGGCCGGCTGACGAAAAGCACGCCTGGTGAGCTAGCGGCGCCGGATGATGGCCCTGAGTCGTGCCAACCGCCCGCCGATCTCGCGTTCCGCACCCCGGCCGGTGGGTTGGTAGTAGTCCACCCCGACCAGCTCATCGGGTGGATATTGTTGCGGCACAACGCCGTCTGGATGGTCGTGGGCGTACCGGTAACCGACCGCATTGCCCAGGGACTGCGCTCCCGCATAGTGCCCGTCGCGCAGGTGCGCCGGAACCGCCCCGGCCTTGCCGGCCCGGATGTCGGCCATGGCCGCGCCCAGCGCGGCGGTCACCGCGTTGGACTTCGGCGCTGTTGCCAGATGCACGGTGGCGTGCGCCAGGGTCAATTGCGCCTCGGGCATGCCGATCAGCGCGACGGTCTGCGCCGCGGCCACCGCGGTCTGCAGCGCGGTCGGATCGCCCATCCCGATGTCTTCGCTGGCCAGAATCATCAGCCGACGGGCGATGAACCGTGGGTCCTCCCCTGCCACCAGCATCCGGGCCAGGTAGTGCAGCGCGGCGTCGACGTCGGAGCCGCGCACCGACTTGATGAACGCACTGATCACGTCGTAGTGCTGATCACCATCGCGGTCGTAGCGCACCGCGGCCTGGTCCAGGGATCCCTCGACGATCTCCACGGTCACCCGTCGGCCCGCCTCAGCCGCCACTTCCAGTGCGGTCAAGGCCCGGCGGGCATCGCCGGCGGCCAGCCGAACCAGCAGGTCGACGGCGTCGGGCGCCACCTCGATGCGTCCGCCCAGGCCGCGCTCGTCGTCGATGGCGCGCCGCAGCACCGCCGCGATGTCCTCGGGCTCCAGTGGCCGCAGCTGCAGGATCAGCGACCGGCTCAGCAGCGGGGCGACCACCGAGAACGACGGGTTCTCGGTGGTTGCGGCCACCAACAGCACCACCCGGTTCTCCACCGCGGCCAGCAATGCATCCTGCTGGGTTTTGGAGAACCGGTGCACCTCATCGATGAACAGCACGGTCTGTTCGCCGTACGCGGCCGCGCGTCGGGCGGTGTCGATCACGGCGCGCACTTCCTTGACCCCGGCGCTCAGGGCTGAGAGCGCCTCGAATCGTCGTCCGGTGGCACCGGAGATCAGTGAGGCCAGCGTGGTCTTTCCGGTCCCGGGCGGACCGTAGAGGATGACCGAGGCCGCCCCGGAGCCATCGACCAGCCGACGCAGCGGGGAGCCCTGCCCCAGCAGGTGATCCTGGCCGACCACCTCGTCGAGGGACGCCGGACGCATCCGCACCGCCAACGGAGTGGAGGTGGCACCGGATCCGTGCGGTTCGGGCGCCGGGGCGCCGCTGAGGTCGAACAGTCCGTCGGACACGACTTCAGGCATACCACGCATAGCTGCTCACCGCTGTCACCTGCCCCATCGGCCACTCGCCGGTTCAGCGGTGCACGATCACCCCGCGGATGTTCTTGCCGTCACGCAGATCCTGGTAGCCCTCGTTGACCTGCTCCAGGGTGTAACGCCGGGTGATCAGCTCGTCGAGCTTGAGCTGACCGGCGTCATAGAGGCGCAGCAGCCGCACGATGTCGTACTGCGGGTTGGCGCCGCCGAACAGCGTGCCCTTGACGGTCTTGCCGAACAACGCCAGCTGCGAACCCGAGACGTGTACGTCCAGGCTCTCCAGCTTCGCCAGCGCGGCGATCACCACGGTGCCGCCCTTGCCGATGGTGTTGAATGCCGCGGTGGTGACGGCTTCGTCCAGGTCGCCGACGGTTATCAGCGCCTGGTCGGCCATCTGTCCCCAGGTCAGCTCGGCAATCTTGGCCATCGCCTCCTCGGCGGTGGGGAAGGCGTGCGTGGCACCCAGCTTCAGGGCGGTTTCGCGTTTGAACTCCACCGGGTCGACGGCCACCACGTACTTGGCGCCGGCGTGCGCGGCGCCCTGCACGGCGTTGATGCCGACGCCGCCGATGCCGTAGACCACCACGGTGTCCCCGGCGCGCACCCCGCCGTCATAGTTGGCCGTCGCCCAGCCGGTGGGGACCCCGCAGCCGACCAGCACCGCGGTCTCCAGCGGCAGCCAGTCGTCGACCTTGACCACCGAGTGCTGCGAGACGGTCGCCCGCTCGGCGAAGGTGCCCAGCATGCAGAAGCCGCCGTAATCGGTTCCGCCCGAGTGGAACCGGAACGTGCCGTCGGGCATGCAGCCCTCCAGGATGGTGGCTCCCATGTCGCACAGGTTCTGCCGTCCGGTCGAGCAGTATCGGCAGGCCCCGCAGCTGGGGATGAAACAGCACACCACGTGATCACCGGGCTTGACTTTGGTAACCCCGGGGCCGACGTCCTCGATGATCCCGGAGCCTTCGTGCCCGCCGACGATCGGGAACCGGGCCGGCCAGTCCCCGTCAGCCAGATGCAGGTCTGAATGGCACAGACCGGCAGCGGTGAACTTGATCAGTACCTCACCCGGACCCGGCCCGTCGAGGTCCAATTCCATGATCTCGAAAGGTTGGTTGGGCGCATGTGCCACGGCGGCAATTGTTTTCATGGGTGTCATCCAACTCGCCCGGGTGGCTCCTCCGGCGCTGTTCAGCCGGATTGCGAACGCGGGACGCAGATTGGGCGAGTAATATGTTTAACATGAGTACGCATAGCCTTCGCGATTTGCGGGCCCAGCTCGGTGCCATCGTGCGCGACGTCGCTACCTCCGGCGAAGAGGCCATCATCACCGATAGCGGAACCGAGATCGCGGTGATCATCTCGATGGCAGACTACGAGCGTCTGCATGAACACGCCGACGTCGCAGACGCGCTACGCGTGCAGAACATGCGCGCGAATGCGTTTAACACCATGTCACTGAGTGAAATGCTCGATGCCCTGGGCGTCAACGCTGCGGCGTTTGTCGCGTCGTGAAAGTCGCCTTTCACCCGGACGTCCTCAAGCAGTTGCAGCGGCTGCCGCGTGATGCGTTCGAGACGGCGCTGCAGACGATTATCGGGCTCACCGCTAGCCCGCGCCCGACCGGGGCGAAAAAGCTGGTCGGTGGCCACAATGACTGGCGGGTACGGTTCGGGCAGTATCGGATCGTCTACCAGATCGACGATGCCGCAGCCATCATCACGATCTTCGCCGTCGCCAAACGCAGCGACGCCTACCGCTGATCAACCTCAGGCCGGCGCGGTCACGAAGTCGATCAACTCCTCGACCCGGCCGATCAGCTCCGGCTCCAGGTCGGTCCAGTCCCGCACCCGGCTCCGGATGCGCTGCCAGGCCGCCGCGATATCGGCCTGACCGGCGTGTGGCCAGCCCAGCGCGGCGCAGATCCCGTGCTTCCACTCCACGTTGCGTGGAATCTTGGGCCAGGCTTGCATTCCGAGCCGCTCCGGCTTCACCGCCTGCCAGATGTCGACGTAGGGGTGCCCGACGATCAGGGCGTGTGCACCGCCCGGTCCACGGCGCACCGCCTCGGCGATGCGGGTCTCCTTGGAACCGTCCACCAGGTGGTCGACCAGCACCCCGAGCCGTCGGCCGGGCCCGGGCTGGAATTCGGCGACGATGCCGGCCAGGTCGTCGATGCCGCCCAGGTACTCGACCACCACACCTTCGATGCGCAGGTCTTCCCCCCAGACCTGCTCGACCAGTTCGGCGTCGTGGCGGCCCTCCACGTAGATCCGGCTGGCCAGCGCCACCTTGGCGCGCGCGCCGCGTACCGCCACCGAGCCCGACGCCGTCCGGGCCGGCGCCGCGGGTGCCGTCGGGCGGGGCTCGGTCAAGATCACCGGCTTGCCATCGATCAGGTAGCCGGGGCCAACGGGGAATCCGCGGATGCGGCCGTGCCGGTCCTCCAGATCCATCCGACCGTAGGCGATCCGCACGACGGCCCCGACGTAGCCGCTTTGGGCGTCTTCGACCACCATGCCGCGCTGCACCGGCACCTCGACAGAGCGGACCCTGCGTGCGGTGTGCGGGTTGTCGGCAAGGATGTCGGATCCATAGCGGTCGGCCACCCGAGGCAGCCTAGGGGCGTTCGGGCGTGCTGCGACTGAACCACCCGCGCGATTCCGCCGATTTTTTCCGGCCGCCCTCAGAGCCGGTTCCACCGAACCAGAAGTCACACTGGCATCAGGCATCACTCTAGCAACATTAGCCACTCAAAATTCTCTTAATTTATAAGAGATCTCTCGCAACATACGTAACAATAACAACTTAGTTAACTAAAACAACTTTAGTTAACTTTTACCCCAATTAATAACAACCGAAACATTTGCATCTTTAAGTAACCGAAATGTGCAATTTCATCATTTATCGCGTTATGCTCTGAAACCTCACTGATACACACCTATCACGGAGGTTGTGATATGCACCGGAACACGGCACGGCGTGTCGTGAAGTTCGGGCGGCGGCGGCTCAATTGGGCGACGTCCGGGCTGGTCACCGGGGGGATCGTGGGCACGCTGATAAGTTCGGCGGGAGTGGCCCATGCGGACAACATGGCGATGGGCTGGGATGCCGTCGCACAATGCGAATCGGGCGGTAACTGGGCCGCCGACACCGGCAATGGTTTCTATGGCGGTCTGCAGTTCAAACCGTCGACGTGGCGCGCATTCGGCGGCGTGGGTTCGCCGGCGAAAGCATCCCGCGAGGAACAGATCGCGGTGGCCAATAGAGTCCTCGACGAACAGGGCCCGTACGCCTGGCCGAAATGCGGACCGGGACGGGTATTCCCGTCGTCGGTGAAAGGCTGGGTGCCGCCGGCGATGCGCCAGCTGCTCAAACCGTTCTGGTGAGCCCGGCTACTGCGGCTTCGGAGACAGCACCGCCTGGGTCTGCGTGACTCGGGCGACCAGCTTGCCGTTGTCGTCACTCAGGTCGGTCTGCACGACGATCGTCGTGCGACCGACATGCAGCGGAATGCTGGTCGCCGTCACAACGCCCGCCCGCACCGCTCGAAAGAAGTTGGTCTTGGACTCGATGGTCGAGGTGCTGGTGCCCTGAGGCAGATTGACCACCGCGCACACCGCTCCGGCAGTGTCGGCGAACGCCATCAGCGCTCCCCCGTGCAGCATCCCACCGGTGGTGCAGCGCTCCGGAGCCCACGGCATGGTCGCACGCACCTCTTGGGGTGACAGTTCAGCGATCTCGATCTGCAACTCCGCCGCGAACGGCATATTGGCGACGACCAATCGGGCGAACTCAGCCGAATCCATGCCTGCAGCCTTGCCGACCCTGGCGCTGCTGTCTAGCGTCCGCTCTCAGCGTGGTTGAGGCACCGCGTCAATCCCGGCCTCCTTGCGCTGAGCCGCCGTGATGGGCGCCGGCGCGTCGGTCAGCGGGTCAATGCCGCCGCCGGACTTCGGGAACGCAATGACCTCGCGGATCGACTCCACGCCGGCCAGCAGTGCCACCACCCGGTCCCAGCCGAACGCCAGCCCGCCGTGCGGCGGTGCGCCGAAACTGAAGGCGTCCAAGAGGAATCCGAACTTCTCGTTCGCCGACTCCTCGTCGATCCCCATAACCTTGAAGACCTGCTGCTGGATATCGCGGCGGTGAATACGAATCGAGCCGCCGCCGATCTCGTTGCCGTTGCACACCACGTCATAGGCGTCCGCGAGCACCGAACCGGGGTCGGTCTCCACGCTGCCGGCATGCTCCGGCTTCGGCGAGGTGAAGGCGTGGTGCACCGCGGTCCAGGCCCCCGAGCCGACCGCCACATCACCGGCGGCAGTGGCGTCGTCCGCCGGCTCGAACAGGGGCGGGTCGACCACCCAGGTGAACGCCCAGGCCTCCGGGTCGATCAGGTCCAGGCGCCGGGCGATCTCACCACGAGCCGCCCCCAACAGTGCGCGAGACGGCTTGGCCGGTCCGGCCGCAAAGAAGATGCAGTCCCCCGGCGCCGCGCCCACGTGCCCGGCCAGCCCGGCGCGCTCAGCATCAGTCAGGTTCTTGGCCACCGGTCCGGACAGCTCTCCGTCCTCGCCGACCAGGACGTACGCCAAGCCCTTGGCTCCGCGCTGCTTGGCCCACTCCTGCCAGCCGTCGAGCGTGCGCCGTGGCTGCGAGGCGCCCCCCGGCATGACCACCGCACCCACGTAGGGGGCCTGGAATACCCGGAAGGTGGTCTCGGAGAAGAACTCGGTGCACTCCACCAACTCCAGAGCGAATCGCAGGTCGGGCTTGTCGGAGCCGAACCGTCGCATCGCGTCCGCGTAAGTCATCCGGGGCAGCGGCAACGGCAGGTCGTAGCCGATCAGGGCCCAAAGCGCCTTGAGGACCTGCTCGGCGATGCCGATCACGTCCTCGGCGTCGACAAAGCTCATCTCCAAGTCCAGCTGGGTGAACTCAGGCTGACGGTCCGCGCGGAAGTCCTCGTCGCGGTAGCAGCGGGCGATCTGGTAGTAACGCTCCATCCCGGCCACCATCAGCAGCTGCTTGAACAGTTGCGGGCTCTGTGGCAGCGCGTAGAACGAACCGGGCTGCAGGCGCGCCGGAACCAGGAAGTCGCGTGCGCCCTCCGGGGTTGAGCGGGTCAGGGTGGGGGTTTCGATCTCGATGAAGTCTTGTGCAGCCAGCACCGAACGGGCTGCGGCGTTAGCCGCCGAACGCAGCCGCAGCGCAGCTCCCGGGCCGCCCTCGCGCCGCAGGTCCAGGTAGCGATGCTTCAGCCGGGCCTCTTCGCCGGCGGATTCATCGAGCTGGAACGGCAGCGGCGCAGCCTCGTTGAGCACCCGCAGTTCTGTCGCATTGATCTCGATGGCGCCGGTGGGCAGGTCGGGGTTCTCGTTGCCTTCGGGACGGACCTCGACGACACCGGTGACCGTCACACAGAACTCGGCGCGCAGCCGGTGCGCCTGCTCCAGCACAGCGGCGTCACGGAACACGACCTGCGCCACCCCGGAAGCGTCGCGCAGGTCGATGAAGATGACACCGCCGTGGTCACGTCGCCGCGCCACCCAACCGGCAAGCGTGACGCTGAGCCCGGCGTCGGTGGCCCGCAGTGAGCCGGCGTCGTGGCTGCGCAGCACGAATACCCCCTTGGTGACAGGTTAGTTCGGTAACGGTTTGACGGTCGCCAAGTCTAGAGCCCTCTTGTGGCACTGCCCCGCGCCGGTCGGTGCTTTAAGCTGGCTCACTGTGACTAACGGCACCGATGACCTCGACTTTGACTATGACGACGAGGACGAAGACGAGGACTACGACGAAGCCGCTGCCCCTAAACAGAACAAGAGCCTGAAATGGGGGTTGGCCGCCGTAGTCGTGCTGGCCGTGGTGGCGCTGGTGTTGGTCGCGGTGGTGTTGCTGGGCGGCGACCCGGGCAAGAGTTCGCTGGACGGCTCGGCCTCCAGCCGCAGCTCTGCGGCGTCGGGTATTGCCAGCGCAGACGACACCGGTCCGGTCTCGATCATCATCAATGACCCCAGCTGTACCGCGTGGATTTCGATCAGCAGCAACCTGTCCAGCACCCTGTCGATGCTTGGACAGGGCAAATGGAATGAGCGCGACCAGTCCATTCCGGCGTCGGCGTGGAACGACGAGCAGAAGAAGCAGTACCTGGCCGCCGGGCAGGTGGTGCGCAACGCTGCCGCCCAGACGGTCGGTCTGGTGAAGCTGACCCCGCACCGGGTGATGCGCGAACTCTACGAGCAGTTCATCGCTTACGCGCGCACCTTCGTCGAGCACATTCCCACCTACACCGAGCGGGACGCTGCGCTGGCCGGCACCGCGCACAGTGCAGCCTCGGCGCTGGCCGCGATCTGCGCCGCCGCCAACAACGGCTCAGCGGCCGCCCGCGGCCCCCTGGTCGAGACGCAGGCCGCTCCCACCAAGACGGCGTCGCCGGGCAACCCGGCCAACCCGCAGCGCTATCTGACCGGTTCCAATCCGGTGTGCGCGGACTGGAAGGCCACGCTGGACAAGTTCGGCGTTGACGCCGTCGAATGGCATGGCATCGATCCCAGCATCCCGGGAACGTATTGGAACCCGCAGCAGAAGGCGGTCAACCTGGCGGTAGGTCCCATCATGATCAGCCTGGCCAACAAGATGCAGCAGCTGGGCCGCCGCAGTAACAACCCCACCCTGCAGGACTTCGCGGAGCTGTCCGCCCAGTACCGCCGGGCGTTCGTGTTGGCGCTGCCGACCTACGACCCCACCGACAACTACCTGGCAAATGCCGCGACGTTCCTGTCCACCACGGTGCTGGGTGCATGCTCGTCGGCGGCAACCACGGGCTGACCAGAACGCACCAGAGACGCGCTGACGTGGCCGGGGCTGGTTAGCCCCGGCCACGTCAGCTTTGCCCAGGCCGTCCTTTTCTCTCGGAACGCAAGAAGCGGCTTCAGAACGCAAGAAACCGGCGCAGCCCGCAGGCTGCGCCGGTTTCTTGTTCGCGATTGGCCCTAGGGTCAGGCCCAGCTGGAGCCGACCGAGGCGTCGGTGTTG
>NZ_AUWR01000030.1 GCF_000455125.1 Mycobacterium sp. UM_WGJ | reverse complement strand
ACCAACGGCCAAAGCGGATCGCGCGTGACCATCACACCCGCAGCTGCTACGGCCGGCGATACCTTAATCGGCCAGAACGCGGCCTCAAGCGGCGCAGTGGCGCCACCACCCGGAGGTGGCGGAGGTGGCGGCATACCCGGCGGAGTGCCGCCAGTCGGTGGTGGAGGCGGCGTCCCCTCCCCCATGGCCTCCGGCATGTCCGGCCTGGGCAGCCCCGGCGGCGGTGGAATGCCGCCCGGCCTCCCGGGCGGCGGGCCGGCCCAAGCGCTTGCCACGGGCATGCCAGGTGGTGGATCTCCCGGACCGGGCGGACCACCACCGCCTATACCGCCGGGTGGAGCCGGCACCGGAGGATTCGGTCAGCCGTCGCAGATTCCGCCCTCACCGTCGGTGACACCGATGGCGGGCGGTGCGCTCGGCAATATGGCCCAGTTGGCCAGCCCCAACACCGAGATCGCCCCGCCCGCTCCCACGGGTGGCGCGACACCGGCAGCACCCGCGGCACCGCCGGTGACAGCGAGCCCGGCCTCCGTGTCGTCGGGGCCGATCAGCGCCGGTCCGGTGGCCCCGTCGGGCCCCTTGCCCGGCTACGGGACGGATTTGCGCCCGGCCGCTGCCGCCGTCCCGGCCGCACCCACGGCACCCGCAGGTCCTGCGGGCCCGACTCCCCCGCCCGGTGGCACCACCACGCCGACGTCCGGGGGACCAACCGTGGCCTCCACCGGCGATCGTCCGGCACCGGGCAAACCCACACCCGGCGCCGCCAATCAGTCCGGCGCATCGGTGGCCGGCAGCATGGGCGCCGGGAGCACGGCCGGAGCCGGAGCCGGTACGGCCGCCCGGCGCCTTGCCGAACACCAGGATCTGCAGCGCAAAGTCGACGCGGTGGCCCGCCAGGCGCCGGACCTGGCCTGGGCGGCCGGGCTTCGCGACGACGAGACCACCACCGTGCTGGCCACCGACTTGGCCGGCGGCTGGATTCCGCCCACTGTCAAACTCCCGCCCGGGCTGACGTTGCTGGACCCGGCCCACCGTCGCCGCGATACCAGCGCGGTCGATCTGCTGGGTGCGGTGATCGCCGCCGCCGCCCATCAACCGAACACCTATGTCACCGATGCCGGTCCGAACGATCCGATTCCCGGCAGCGGGGAGCGCGCCCGCTATGGGCAGCACGTCGACGAACTCGGTCCCACGCTCATCGACATCACCGGCACCAACGACCGCCTACCGCGGATCGTGCAGACCGTGGCACGCGCCGTGGCCCGCAGATCCGGTGTCGCCGACAACGAAATCGAGCTGTTCCGGCAGGTAGTCACCGCGACACAGGCGCGCGTACTGTCGGCATATCCGCAGCATGCTCCGCGGGATGTCGCCGACTGGATGCTGTTGGCGGCCATCGACGCCCTGATCGATGGAAGCGAAGAGCTCGCCCGCTACCACCTGGCCTGGTATCTGGCAGTGGCCGTACGGCATGGAGGTGTTAGGCCATGACAGACGACTTCGTGAAGCATTACGGTGCGGACTTCTTGCACATCGCGCTCTCACAGCCCCCGACGGCAATCCCTCCGGGACCGGTCCATCCGGGCGGATCCTCCCCGGTCGACGCCACGATGGCCGCCTTCGGCGCCGCAACCAACTTGAACCTGGTCGAGACGAACACCGAACTCGCCAACGATCACCGGGACCGCACCGGCCACGCCGCCGATGCCGTGCGCAAGTTCGCCGAGCACGAGGCGGACGCGGTATCGAAGTTCCAGAACGTCGCCTCGCAGGGCGACGCCCTGATGGCGCAGCAATCACCGCAGGAAGCCATGGGCGGGGCGATGCAGGGCGTCAACGGCGCGATGCAGGGCATCACCAGCGCACTCAGCGGGGCCCTCGGCGCGGTGACCAAGCTGCCCCAGGGCTTGATGCAAGCCGGCCAGGGCGCGTTGTCACCACTGATGAGCGCCGCGTCGTCGCTGGGCAAGGCCGGCCTCGGCGGCACCACGCTGGCCTCAGACATCAGTCCCGACCCCGGCTTGGGCGGTGGAGATTTCGGCTCCGGCGGAAGCGGCGGAGGACTGGGTGTGGGCACCACGCCGGCCAGCAACCTCGGTCCGCCGCCGGTTCCAGGGACCTCAACGCCGACAACGCCCGCCAGCTCCCTGGCCAATACCGGTGCGGCCGGCCCCGCTGGCGGTGCGCCCACCGCGGGTGGGGGCGGCGGCGGGATGATGCCGATGATGCCCGGCGGGGCTGGCGCCGGCGGCAAGGGCGGCAAAGACGACAAGACCGACGCGAAGCGGATCGCCGCTCCGGGCGTGGCCAACGGCCAGCCCGTCAAGGGTCGCACGACGGCCCCGCCCAATGTGCCGGTGACCAAGTCCGTCGCAAAAGATGCCGGGCACCCTGGCATCACGCCGCTCAAGCGCATCGTGGACACGAACGACTCGTCGAAGTGACAGACCCTTCGCCGCGCTGATCGAAGCGGCGACTATGCGCCGCCGTTGTGGCGCACCCGGCCGAATTATTGGTCCACTTCGCGTCGCGAAAGATGAACCCGGACCAGCAGATAGACGCCTCCGAGTAGGCAAGACACCATGCGCAGCGCAGCCAGCCAGACCTTTCCACCCGCCGAAGACAGCTCGATCATGAGGAGAGGAACACAGAGCACCGCAAAAACGAGGAGTGCTACGCCGAACGCTCTTACCCGGCGGGGGTTTTTATCCAGTAACGGCAACGTCCCTGCCGTCACTAACAATGGCAGCAGTACTTGGAACAAATCACGGAACAAATTGATCACCTAGCACTCGAAGGATGTCTAGCTCGACACCAAAGGAAGCCGTCCGCATTACGTTGATCCGCCCAAGCACCGGATAATGTCGCCGATATTCAGCACACCGTCTCCCAGCGCCCCTGCAGCAGCGACAATCGCGATCGGCGGAGCCTCAGCAAGCGGTACCGCGCCGGCGACCCCCAAACCATCCAATCCGAGCGCGAAAAGGCTTCTAGCTGCGTCGTCAACGCTACATTGGCCCGCCTGCGCCGCTTGCAGCACGCGGATCGCCTGCTCCTGCTGACCCTTCGCGTAGCCCGCTCCTAACGTGTCGGACAATGCCTGCGTCCACTCCGCTGGAGTCCGGTTTGGAACATGGCTGTTAACCCATTGGGTCCCTGCTTCTGCGACTTCGGGGGGAACCCAATACGGCCCAAATTTCACCGGTGGAACCTGAGGGGACTCACCCGACGGTCTGCCGCCGAGTTCAGGCGGCAATTCCGAAAGCGGATGCCCGGTAGGGGGTTGCGGCATCGGCGGATCAGACGGGTCTGGCTTGAGCGGAGGTGTCTGCGGATTTCCAATACCGTGCCTAAAGCCGACCATTTGCGCCGACTCGTTCGCGCGGTCCGGGCCTGTTGACCCCTTCGGCCCACTCGACGCCAGATCGTCACGAGCCCGGTATCGCTCGGTCAGCGCCTGCACCTGCGCACTCCGCTGCTGACTGTCCGCTGCGGCATCGGAGATGACTTGGTGGACTTCCCGAGTCTTGCCCACGAGAGGGGTCTGGAACTGACGGGCCCCGGCCGGGGTGTCCAAGCCTGGCCAACTGGCGGCGGCCTGGTGGATCGCGGCCTCGATCGCATCCAAACGCTGCCGCGCCTGCACGTTGTGCTGGTGGGCTCCGCGCAGGATCCCCTCAAAAGACCGGTCGAGCTCAACCGCCATCGCCAACCGTTGCACCAACTGCTCTTCGCGTGCCCGGGCGGCCTCAGCGAACGCCCCCAACTGCTCCGGCATAGCTCAAAAGCTACGCCCGACGGCGTCATCGCGTGTTCCCAAGTGACTGGTTCCCGCTGGCCAAGGCCAGTAATGTCGTCGCGGTGCGCTTTGTCGCCGCAGGGGGCGGCGCAGCATCACCGAGCGTGCGCCGTTAGGGGTAACAGAGCATGCCGCTGAGTCTGTCGAACCGGGACCAGAACTCCGGTCACCTGTTCTACAACCGACGACTGCGCGCCGCCACCACTAAATTCTCGGTGCGCATGAAGCACGACGACCGCAAGCAGACCGCCGCGATCGTGCTCTCGGTCGTGCTGATCTTCATCGGCATGGGCTGGATGCTGTTGCTGAATGTGCTGCGTCCGGCCGGGATCGTGCGGACATCGTCGATCGTCGGCGACCGCGACTCCGGTGCGATCTATGCGCGCATCGACGGGCGACTGTACCCGGCGCTGAACATCACCTCGGCTCGACTGGCGGTCGGCAACGCGCAAGTGCCCACTTGGGTCAAGCCCGCGGAGATCGCCAAGTACCCCACCGGCCCGATGATTGGCATCCCGGGTGCCCCGACCTCATTGGTCGCCAACACCGGCGCCCCCTCGGCCTGGGCGGTCTGCGACACCGCGGGCTCCCCGCGCCGCGCCGAGCCCCCCGTGGTGACCTCGATCGCGGGCCCGTTGAGCACGGCCGGCCGTGCCGCGCCGCTGGCCCCGGGCGCGGCCGTATTGACCCGCTTCCAGGGCGCCACCTACGTCATCTGGGGCGGCAAACGGTCCCAGGTGGATCCCGCCGACCGGGCGGTCACCCTGAGCCTCGGCATCGATCCGGGCATCACCGCTCCGGTGGAGATGTCGCGGGCACTGTTCGACGCGCTGCCCAGCACGGAGCCGCTGCGGGCCCCGGTGATCCCCCTGGCCGGCACGCCGTCGCAGTGGGTGCCCGGCTCCCAGGTCGGGGCGGTGCTGGAGACCCGGACGGCCGGCGGCGGCTCCCAGTTCTATGTACTGGTGCCCGACGGGGTCCAGAAGATCACCAGTTTCGTGGCCGACCTGATCCGCAGCGCGAACTCATTCGGGTCCGTGGCGCCGCTGGTGGTCAGCCCGGACAAGCTGGTCAACATCCCGGAAGTCAGCACGCTGCCCGTGGAGTACTACCCCAACAGCAGGCTCACGTTCGTCGACACCACCGCCGACCCGACCACGTGCGTGGGCTGGGAGAAGGCACCCGGCGACCGGCAGGCACGGATCACCCTGTACAGCGGGCGAGGCCTGCCGGTGTCGCCCGCGATGGACAACCGGATCGTCCGGTTGGTGCGCGATGACCGCAGCCCCACCTCGGTGGTGGCCAACCAGGTCTTGGTGCTGCCGGGCGCAACCAACTTCGTCACCTCGACCAGCGAACTGCTCGACTCCGATTCCCGCGAAACCCTGTTCTGGGTGTCGCCCAACGGTGTCCGGTTCGGCATCGCCGGTGAGAGCGAGACCCTGCGGGGCCTCGGACTGGATCCCGGCTCGGCACAGCAGGCGCCGTGGCCGCTGCTGCGCACCTTCGCGACCGGTCCGGAACTGTCGCGGCATGCCGCGCTGCTGGCCCGCGACACCGTGGCGTCGGCCGGCGCGGTGCAGCCGGTAGTCCCCACCAATCAGCAGGGCGTCCCAGGAGGGCACTGAGGCGATGTCAAAGCGCGCATTCGTTCCGGTCCGTCTGCAGGTCCCCGAGCCCAAGCCGGTGCGGGTCGCGCCCCGCGCGCCGGACGCCCTCCCCGAACGCGAGCCACGCAACCTGTGGGTGATGATCGGCATGCCCGCACTGATCGTCGCGCTGATCGGCACCATCGTCATGCTCTACGTGTCCGGGGTGCGCAGCCTGGGTTCGGGCATGTTCCCGATGGTGGGCATGGCCGGCCTGGGCATGCTGATGTTCTCCGGGCGATTCGGCCGGGCCCGCAAGATCAGCTGGGGTGAGCAGGAGAAGAACCGGCGCAGCTATCTGCGATCCCTCGACAGCGAGCGCGACGAGATCCAGAAAGCGGTCTGCGCCCAACGCAATTCCCAGGAGTTGGTGCACTCCAACCCGCAGGACTTGGGCGCTGTCATCGGCGGACCGCAGATGTGGGAGCGTCGCCGCTCGGATGCGGACTTCCTCGATGTGCGGGTGGGTGTCGGTGTGCAGCACGCCCCGGACTCGGTGTTGTCGGTGCAGTGGCCGGAGATCCCGATCGACGAGGAGCTGGAGCCGGTCACCGGCCAGGCGTTGCGCGACTTCATTCTCGAACAACGCAAGATCCGCGACATCGCGAAAGTGGTCAACCTGCGCGCCCGCCCGGGCTTCAGCTTCGTTGGCGAGGACCTGGACGGGGTCCGCTCGTTGCTGCGTTCGGTGCTGAGTGGGTTGGCGGTGTTTCACAATCCGCTGGACGTCAAGTTGATGGTGGTGACCCGGCACCCCGAGCTGTGGTCGTGGATGGTCTGGCTTCCGCACAACCAGCACGACGAGCTGTTCGATGCCTGCGGGTGGCGGCGCCTGGTGTTCACCAGCCCGACCGAACTCGAGGCGACGCTCGGCGCCGACCTGCACATGAAAGGCAAGCGCGGCGCCTGGCGGCCGCCGTCGACGCCCAGTCCCACCACCATGGGCTCGGCGCTGGAGACCGGCACGGACGGGCACGATCTTGGTCCGCACTGGGTGATCGTCGATGACAACACCGGCAGCCCCGAGGCCTGGGAGAGCGTCGTCGGGCGCGTCGGCAAGGAGGGCATCACGGTGCTGCGGGTCGCCTCCCGGCTCGGCAATGGTGTCGGGTTCGCCCGCGATGAGATCTTCGAGGTCACCGGTAATCCGCCGCGTCCTATGCTGCGCTCCGGCGGCAAGTTCTTCGCCCACGCCGACCAACTGTCGGTGCCGCGCGCCTACCGCTACGCGCGGGCGATGGCGCGCTGGTCCCCGACAGCCAGTGTCGACGTCGCCGACGCGGGCAGCGGCGCCCTGGAACTGTTGCGCGCGCTGGGCATCGAGGACGCGCGCGAGCTGAACGTCGACCGGCTGTGGGCCGAGCGGCGCAGTCGCGGCGACGAACGCTGGGCGGAGATCCCGGTCGGCGCCAAACCCAACGGCGAACTGCAGAACGTCGTACTGCGCGCAAAAGACTTCGGCGGCTTCGGTTTCCACTCGGTGGTGATCGGCACCAGCGGCTCGGGCAAATCGGAGTTCTTCCTTTCCCTGGTGTACGGCATCGCGCTGACCCACTCGCCGGAAACCTTCAACGTGATCTTCGTGGACATGAAGTTCGAGTCCGCGGCCCAGGACATCCTCGGCATCCCGCACGTGTCGGCGGCCCTGTCCAACCTCGGTAAGGACGAGCGGCACCTCGCCGAACGGATGCGCCGGGCCATCGACGGTGAGATCGCCCGGCGCTACCGCCTGTTCAACTCCGTCGGTGCGCGCGACGCCAACGACTACGAGGAGATCCGGCTGGCCGGCCGGGACCTGGAGCCGGTGCCGATCCTGCTGGTGGTGATCGACGAATACCTGGAGTTGTTCCAGAACCACCCCAAGTGGATCGACCTGATCATCCACATCGGTCAAGAAGGCCGCGGCGCCAACGTCTTCTTCATGCTCGGCGGGCAACGACTGGACCTGTCGTCGCTGCAAAAGGTCAAGTCCAACATCGCCTTCCGGGTGGCTCTGCGCGCCGAGTCCGGTGACGACAGCCGCGAGGTAATCGGCTCGGACGCCGCCTATCACCTGCCCTCGAAAGAGAACGGCTTCGGGCTGTTGAAGGTCGGCCCGCGCGACCTGGACCCGTTCCGCTGCTTTTACCTGTCGGCGCCGTTCGTCGTCCCCAAGCGCAAGACGTCGACGGGCAAGACGCTCGACATGACCTTGACCAAACCGCGGCTCTACACCTGGCAGTACCAGCCGCTGGACGAGGCGGACGCGCAAGCGCTGCAGGATATGTCGGCCACCGATGCCGAGCCCGACGAATTCCTTTTGCACGCCGACGGGTTCAAGAAGAAGAAGATCGTCGATGTGCTGCGCGAGTCCCTGATTGCCGCCGACCGCAAGGCACCGCACCTGCCGTGGCTGCCCCCGTTGGAGATCTCCGAGTCGGTCGATCAGCTGGTGGCCCGCTACCGGGGCAAGCCGTGGAACGTCGACTACGGCCGCAACCCGGGACTGGTGTGGCCGCTGGCCGTCAAAGACATCCCCGAGGATGCCCAGCAGTTGGTGCACTGCGTCGACGTGTTGCGCAGCAACGTGATGGTGGTCGGCGCCAAGAGCCGCGGCAAGACGACGACGCTGATGACGCTGATGTGTTCGGCGGCGCTGATGTACACCCCGGCGCGGTTGACGTTCTTCTGTGTCGGCGGCGCCACGCTGGGCTACGCCGAGACGCTGCCGCATGTGGCCGACATCGTCTCGCCGGCCGACCGCGAGGGCGTGGAGCGCACCGTTGCCACCATGGCCGCGCTGATCAGCGCCCGCCAAGACACCTTCCGCCGCGACAAGATCGACATCAACGAATTCCGGGAGCGGCGCTTCGGGTCCGGTGGCGACAGCCTCGCGGGCACCGATCCAGGCGATCCCTACGGCGACGTGTTCCTGGTCATCGATGACTTCTCCGACCTCTACGCCGCCGACACCATGCTCGGCGACCGGATCATCGCGCTCAGCGGTGTCGGTCCCGAGTACGGAGTGCACCTGATGACCAGCGCTTCCGGCTGGATCCACGGCCAGCGTCAGACGTTGCTGCAGAACTCCGACGTACGCATCCAGTTGCGGCTGCAGAACCCGGGCGAGAACGAGATGGGCACGGCGTCGCTGGACGCCCGCGATGCCGCCAAGCGCACCGTGAACCGGCCCGGTTTCGGTCTGACCGAGTCGTTGCACGAGATGCTCATCGGGGTGCCGGAGCTGGCCACCGAAGACGGCGCCCGGATCGGGACCCGGGAACTGGGCGCGCGAGTCGCCGAGGTCGCGGGCGTGACCAAGCACACCACGCTCAAGCGGCTGCCGCCCGCGGTGGCGCTGTCGGAGCTCCTGGCCTACGACGTGGCCCAGCGGCCACCCGCCCGGACCGCTCCGTCGATCGCGTTCATGATCGGCGAGCAGCACGATCTGCTGCCGGTGCCGCTGATGCTGTCCGAACATCCCGGGATGATGATTCTGGGGCGGGCCCTATGCGGCAAGAGCGCCACCCTGGCCGCGATCGGCGAAGCGGTGATGGCGCGGTTCAGCCCGCAGGAAGCCCAGATCACCATCGTCGACCCCAAGACCGGACCGCTGCGTGACCTGCAGGGCGCCGGCTACGTCAATGCCTACGCCTACGACCAGGACGAGATCGACGAGGTGCTGACCACGCTGGCGCAGCAGGTGCTGCTGCCCCGGCTGCCCGCCAAGGGCCTGAGCCAGGAGGAGCTGCGCGCCCTCAAGCCGTGGGAGGGGCCGCGCCATTTCGTGCTGGTCGACGACGTGCAGGATCTGCGTCCGGCGCAGATCCATCCGGCCAAGCCCCCGGTGGGCGCGGCGTTGTGGAAGCTGATGGAGCGGGGCCGCCAGATCGGGCTGCACGTGTTCGCCACCAGGAACTCCTCCAACTTCGGCCAGCTGGAGATGGACCCCTGGGTCAAGACGCAGCGCGCCGCCAAGGTGCCCACTTTGTTCATGGACAACGACCCGCAGAACAAGGTCAATCGGATGGTGCGCGCACAGGCGTTGCCCGCGGGCCGGGGATTACTGGTCAACGATTCCGAAGTGGAAGGTGTGCTGGTCGGAGTGCCCTCGTCGATGATCCACGATTTCGAGCGGCAGTAACCGGTATTTACATCGTGAAGTGACGGGGACCGAATATCGGTTTACGATCGACTCCGACTTGCCAACGTCGGCACATCAGCGATGAGGCATGGGGAGGAAATTATGTTCTCTGTAGAACCGGAAGCGGTCTTGGCGTCATCGGGCGTCGAAGCCGCAATCACCGCCGAGACAGAGGCGGCCGCCTCCGCGGCCAGCCCGGCCCTGCTGGGCGTTCTGCCGATGGGTAACGACCCCGATTCCATCGCGTTCCAGGCCGCCCTGCTGGCATCGGGAACTCAATACCTGGGCATCGTCGCCGAGCATTCGGCGCAGCGCGGGCTGTTCTCCGGTGCGCAGGCCACCGCCTCGGGTGTCTACGGCGCCACCGAAGCGCTGCGAGCCGCCACCGTCGCACTCGGCGGCTAATCAGTGGCCGACCCGGGGTGGGCCGCCCGCACACCGGAGACCAACGACATGTTGATCAAATCCGGCGCGGGCGTTGCGACCATGCTGACCAATGGGGCGGCATGGACATCTCTGGGCGTGGCCCACCACGCGTCGGGAATCGCCTCGGCAGTCAACACCGCATTGACCTCGATCGGTTGGATCGGCGCCGGATCGGAGGGGTCGGTTCTCAACGCGACCCTGCTGAACGTGGCGTTGCACGGGCTGGCGGGCTGGGTGGATGTCAAGGCGCCGATCGTCGCGGCCGCGGTCGAGGCCTACCAATTGGCCTACGGCAGCATGCGCACCACTGCGGAGTGCGAGGAGAACCGGATCGAGACGGCCACCGACTACGGGATCAACCCGTCGGTACTGGGGGCCTTGACGCCGCGCATCACCTCGCTCGAATTCGAGTACTTCGGCCTGTTCTGGCCCAACAACGCCGCGGTAGGCGCCTCCTATGGGGCCGTGCTGACCGCGCTCATCTCCAGCCTGTCGGTCCCGGCACCGGTGGCCGGGATGGGCGCTTCACCCGCGGCTCCGGCGGCGGCGGCCAGCGCGGTCGGCGAAGCGGCATCGCAGGCCGCGGCCGGCGGTGCCATGCGCGCCGCCTACACCGGTACCTCGACGGCAAGCAATGCCGCCGGCCAGGGTGCCAACGCCGCCCAGGGCATGGGCTCGCAGATGAGTTCGATGCTGGGACCGGTTCAGCAGATCGGCTCGACGCTCATGCAAGCGCCGCAGTCGCTGATGCAGATGCCCCAATCGATGATGAGCCCGATGCAGTCTCTGATGGGCATGTTCATGAATCCGAGCATGCTGGGCGGCGCTCTGAATCCGGCCGGGGCCGGCGGGATGCCGGCCACGGCGATGCTGGCCAATGCGACGTCCACACCCGGTGCGGGCGGCTTTGGGGGCGGCGGGGCGGGCGCGCCGATGTCGGCGTTCACCCGACCGGTGAGCGCATTCGAGTCCGGCGGCGGCCGTCCGGTGGGGTTGCGGCCCAGTGGCGCGCTGGGTTCCGTCGAGTCGCAGCGGGTGACCACCACCAGCGCCGGCGGCATGGGCGGCATGCCGATGGCCCACGGCGCCGGAGCGGGCGGAAAAGGCCAAGGCGACCGGACCAATGACCGGACCAACACCGTGCGAGTTGTCGACGACCGGGTTTGACCTGGGCGTTTGCTGAATACAGGGTGAATCGACACATCCGAGAGGAGCAAATACACTACCGCCAGCTACATCCCGCCGAACCCGGGGGGGTTGTTCTACAACCGAGGAGGAACCGATGGCAGCAATTGTCGTCACGCCCGAACTGATGCGGAACACCGCGTCGAAGTTGGCTCAGCACATCGAACACGCGCAGGCGATCGCCAACCAATACCTGGCCGACCACGAGAACATCCTGGGGGCTGGCACGTGGGACGGTGGCGGCTCCAAGGCCTCGTATGCCACCGCCGCGCAGATCCACGAAGACGTCCAGAAAGTCCTCACCGGCGGCCACCGCCTGACCGAGGGCCTCAACCAGGCCGCTGCCCTGATGGAGTCGCACGAGTCCCACTCCGAGCACGCCTTCCACTCGCTCTTCGGCGGACAGTCCGCCTAACCCCCCACCCCCGTACTCGAAAGGACATCGATCCCCATGGCAGACAGTGGCGGTATCACCTACAACCCCGGGCCCGTCTCCGATCACGCCCACAGCGTGGTCACCAGCGCCGGCACCCTCGACCAGATCCACCAGGACTCCCACCAGCTCACCCAGATGCTGACCGAGTACTTCGCCGGCCACGGTGCCACCGGCTTCTTCGAAGCCCAGGCCCAGATGCTGTCCGGCCTGCAGGGCCTGATCGAGACCATCGGACAGCACGGCTCCACCATCGGCTCCGTGCTGGAAGGCGCCATTTCGACCGACCAGACGATCCAGTCCCTTTTCTGATCGCCCCCGATCGTCACCGAGGTGGGGTATCTGCGCGGACGGCGCAGATACCCCACTTCGTGTGTCAGGCCGACCACCGCAACCACTGAGACGAGGGTGACGTGCTGACTACGACGCTCGACGGGCTGTGGGTGCTGCAGGCCGTCACCGGCATCGAAACGCTCTGCCCGGAACTGGGGCTTCGTCCCCTGCTGCCCCGCCTGGACACCGCCGAACGGGCGCTGCGGCACCCGATCGCCGAGGAACTCACCGCGATCGGGGTGCTCGATGAGCAGGGCGAAGTGGACTCGATGGTCCGGGAATGGCTGACGGTGATCCTGCGGCGCGACATCGCGCTGATGCTCAACCTGCAATTCCCCGGGCGGCCCTCCGGCGACCCCCAGCACCTGACCCGCGTCTCGATCAGCCGGTTCGCCTCCTGGTGGGTGGTGCTCGAACGCCATGACCAAGAGGTGCGGCTCTACCCCGCCGGCAGCGCCACCGATCAGGCGGCCGCGAGCGATCTGCTGGTCGGCCAGATCGAGCGGTTGTGTGGCATCACCGAGGCTGCCCAACTGCGACCGGTCACCCTGGACACCAAGGAGCTGCTGGAGCGGGTCCGCGACCAGGACAGTCTGCGCCGCTACCTGGCCGCACAACGACTCGACATCGACCAGCAGCAGATCGTGGCGCTGGCTGCCGACCCACAGCAGTCCGGGCAGGCCAGCATCGTCGCGATCCAGCCCGGCGCCGGACCCGAGGAGCTGGCGCGGATGGCGATCGCGGACACCGCGGTGCTGATCTCAGACACTCCGTCGGGCCGCGTCTGCGTGGAGAACATCGACAACGGCGGCCGCCGCTACCAGATCGTCTCCCCCGGCACGCGTGGCGACGTCGCCAACGCGATCCTGCGGCTCATCGCTCGACTCCCGGCCGGCGCGGACTGGCATTCACACCGGCGGGTTGTGTGACAGTGAATTCACATCTTCACCATTACCGTGCATTACTGTCCACCGTGAGAAACATTGCAAACGTGGAATCAGCAGCCGTGTTAACATCACGCACGTGACGAGCCCATGGAATAGCCAGAATATGCCTGACGAAGGCTCATCCGGGCGGTGGGATCCGGCATCCAGCCACCGCTACCGGGATTCCGTATCGGACTCCATGCGCATTTCCGACCTGGCGACACCACGCAAGATTCCGCCCGGCTCGGGCTGGCGCAAACTGATCTATGTGGTATCAGCGAAAGTTATTAATCCCGGCGAATCTCCGCGCGAACGTCATTACCGTGATTTGCGTAATCGAATTCGCCGGCACATCCGGCGTCAGTACGTGATCACGTTGGTGTCCGGAAAAGGCGGCAACGGTGTGACGACGATGACCGCCGCCATCGGCAGCGTGTTCCGGGAATGCCGACCGGAAAATGTGATCGCGATTGACGCCGTTCCGGGCTTCGGAACACTGTCCGATCGCATCGACGAACACCCGCCCGGCGACTACTCGGCCGTTCTGAGCGACACCGACGTGCAGGGCTATTCCGACATCCGCGAACACCTCGGGCAAAACGCCGTCGGCCTCGACGTCCTGGCCGGCAACCGGACATCGGACCAGCTGCGCCCGCTCGTTCCGGCCATGTTCAGCGGAGTGTTGTCGCGGCTGCGGCGAACGCACAACGTGATCCTGGTGGACACCGCGGCAGACCTGGAGCACCCGGTCATGAAACCGGTGCTGGAGAACACCGACACGCTGGTCTTCGTCTCCGGGATCACCGCAGACCAGTCCCGCCCGGTGCTACGGGCGGTGGACTACCTGGCCTCGCAGGGCTACCACGAGCTGGTGTCGCGGTCCACGGTGATCCTCAACCACTCCGCCCCGGGCGAGGACAGTGCCGCGGTGGCCTATCTGACCGAACGGTTCAGCAAAACCGGCGCCACCGTGGAGGTAATGCCGCATGACGCCCACCTGGCAAAGGGCGGAATCATCGACGTCCACAACGAGGTAAAGAAGAAGACCCGGCTGCGGTTATTCGAAATAACCGCCGGTCTGGCCGACAAGTTCGTGCCCGACACCGAAAGGTAAGCGCGGTGACTTCTCCGACACCAGCTAAAGTCGCGTTTCCGGCACGCTGTGCGGTGAGTCTCGCATACGATAAACACCTCGTGTCGCAGGTCTTCCCGGCCGGTATTCCGGTGGAGGAATTCTTCGAGGGAATGGTCGAGCTGCTCGACGAGGATCTGCGGCACCACGGTTTCGACGGGGTGGCCCTGCCTCCGGGCAGCTACGAACTGCACAAAGTCAACGGCGTCCGGCTCGACATCACTCGAAGCCTCGACGACTTGGGCGTACAAGACGGCGACACCCTGGTTCTGGTCCCGGCGGTAGGCGGCGACTCCTTCGAACCGCAGTACGAATCGCTGTCGAGCGCGCTGGCCGCGACGGCCCGCCGACTGGGCGCCCAACCCGAGATCAAGTGCCAGGAGTGTGGGCACCGAGCCGACGAGCAGACCGTGACACGCCTGCTCAACTCCCGAGTCGATCGGATGTTCGCGCCGGTCACCGCGATGACCGCCGCGCACACCGCGATCGGGCTGATGGCGATGGCGGTGGTCGTGCTGTCGACGCTGGCGGTTCGCGCCCGGATGTTCAGCGACAGTTGGCCGCCCGCGACGGTCCTGGCCGGCCTCGGCGCACTGCTGGCCCTGGGAGCCACGGTGATCCGGCGGAACTGGCCGGCACGCGATGACCTGTTCAGCGGATTCGGCTGGCTGGCCGTGCTCGCGCTGTCCTGCGCCGCACTGTGCGCGGCACCCGGTGCGCTGGGCGCCCCCCACCTGCTGATCGGGGTGACGGTCCTGGCGTTGGGCGCGATCGGTCTGAGCGTGCTGCTGCGTTCGCAGACCGCGGTGGCCACCGCGATCGTGACCGCCGCGGGGATCGGCGGGGCGGTGGCGGCAGCGCGGATGTGGCATCCGGTATCGCCGCAGGTGATCGGCATCTGCATGTTGTTGGGCCTGTTGATCCTGTTGCGCATGTCGCCGACGATCGCGCTGTGGGTGGCGCGGGTGCGGCCACCGTACTTCGGTTCGATCACCGGGCGCGACCTGTTCGCCCGCCGCGCCAATATGCCGATCGACACGGTCTCTCCAGTCGGCCCGGAGGACGGTGACGACGACGAGGACGATCTGGTCGACATCTCCGCGCGCGGTGCCGCGATCGCGGCCTCGGCCCGGTTGATCAACGCCGTGCAGGTCGGGATGTGCCTCGCGATCGCCACGGCGCTGCCGATCGCGGTCTGGATGGTGCTGGATCCGGGCGGGGCCCACCCGCGTGGCGCGCTGGCGCTGTGCGGTCTGGTGGCCGGCCTGTTCATCACCCAGGGCCGCGGCTTCGCCGGCCGCGTCCAAGCGATCGCCCTGGTGGGCGGGGCGTGCGCGGCCGTGCTCGCCGGAATAGTCAAGTACGCACTGGCCAACCCGGGTGACACCGCCGGCGGGTTCTTGTGGCCATCCGCCGCGATCGCGGTCTTCGCCGGACTCGGGGTGGCCGCCGGCCTGCTGGTGCCCGAGACCAAGTTCGTGCCCTGGATCCGGCTGGCCGTCGAATGGCTCGAAGTACTGGCGTTCATTGTGGTGGGGGTGCTTGGCGCTTGGCTGGGAGGACTGTTCGTGTGGGTGCGCAACTGAGCCGCGTGCACGCCCGCACAGCGGCGGTCGCCGCGGTGATGCTGTTGGTGAGTATGTCCAGCGGCCCGCCGATGGCGCAGGCCATCGAGCCGCCGTCCGTCGATCCGGCCCTGGTGCCGGCCGACGGCGTGCCCGGGCCGGACCAGCCGATGCGGCGGTCGAACTCATGCAGTGTGCCGATCACCGTCGCCAACCCCGACGTGGCGCAGCTGGCACCCGGATTCGACATGCTCGGAATCGCCGCGGCGTGGCAGTACTCCACCGGCAACGGCGTTCCGGTGGCCGTCATCGACACCGGCGTGACGCCGAATCCCCGGTTGCCGGCGGTCGCCGGCGGCGACTACATCATGGGCGGCGCCGAGGGCCTTGGCGGTTTGCAGGACTGTGATGCGCACGGCACCATCGCCGCGTCGATCATCGCCGCGGCCCCGCTCGGCGTGCTGCCGATGCCCCGCCCGATGCCGGAAGTTCCGGCGTTCCCCCCACCGGCCGGTCCCCCGCCGAGCATCGGCGAACCGCTGCCGCCGGCTGATCTTCCCGGCCCGCCGGCACCGCCGCCGATCCCGGCACCAGTGACCATCACTCAGGTGACTCCGCCCCCACCCCCACCGCCGCCACCCCCTCCGGAGGGTGCGGTGGCACCGGCCTCGGGGCCGGCCGATCCGCAGACCGAGGACGAGCCGGCGGTCCCCCCGCCCCCGCCCGGCGCCCCGGACGGGGTCGTCGGCGTTGCCCCGCACGCCAGCATCATCTCGATCCGCCAGTCGTCGCGGGCGTTCGAGCCGGTCAACCCGCAACGGTTCGGCTACGACGACGAGCGGGTGAAGGCCGGCACGCTCGCCACGCTGGCCAAGGCCGTCGTCCACGCCGCCGACATGGGCGCCAAGGTCATCAACATTTCGGTGACCTCCTGTGTCCAGGTGGCGGCCGGACTTGACCAACAGGTGCTGGGGGCAGCCCTCTGGTACGCGGCGACGGTCAAAGACGCGGTGATCGTCGCGGCCGCCGGCAATGTCGGCGAAGCCGGCTGCGCCGACAACCCGATGTTCGACCCGCTGAACCCGAGCGATCCGCGGGACTGGAACCAGGTCAAGGTGATCTCGAGCCCGTCGTGGTTCTCTGACTACGTCTTGTCCGTCGGCGGTGTGGACGCCACCGGGGCGCCGATCGACAAGAGCATGACCGGACCCTGGGTGGGGGTGGCCGCACCGGCCACCCACGTGATGGGCCTGTCTCCACAGGGCGGTGTCCCGGTCAACGCCTACCCGCCGATTCGGGTCGGCGAGAAGAACATGCCGTTCTGGGGCACCAGCTTCTCGGCCGCCTACGTCAGCGGCGTCGCTGCCCTGGTCCGGGCCAAATACCCTCAGCTCACCGCGCATCAGGTCATCAACCGGATCATGCAGACCGCACACAATCCGCCCGCCGGCGTCGACAACCGGGTGGGCTACGGACTCATCGACCCGGTCGCGGCGCTGACGTTCAACGTGCCGGCGGGTGACCCGCTGGCGCCGGGCTCGCAGCAGCGGGTGATCACCCCGGCGCCGCCACCACCCCCGCCGGACCACCGGGCCCGGACCGTGGCCCTGGGATTCCTCGGCGTGATCGCCGTGACCGTCCTGGCGGCCGCGATCACCGCGCGGATCCGGCGGGCCACCAAGTGAGTCCGAACCGGGTCCGGCTGACCGGGTTCACGCCGTCGAGCAACCGGCGGCTGCTGTGCGCGACGACGATCGCACTGTGCGGTCTAGCGGGTTGGGCGCTGGGTGGACTGCTCGGTGCCGCGGTGGCGGTCCCGCTGGCGGTGCTGGTGGTGCTGGTGCCGTGGTGGGGGCAGCCGGCGTGGTCGTGGGCGCTGCTGTGGTTACGACGTCCGTCCAAGGCCGCTTGGAGCGAGCCGATCACGGTGGCCAACAACCGCGCCGGCGGCGGGGTTCGCATCTCCGGCGGTGTGGCGGTGGTGGCAGTCCATCTGCTGGGCCGGGCGCATGCGGCCACCGTGGCCACCGGCTCGGTGAACGTGGAGACCGACAACGTCGTCGATGTCGCCGAGCTGCTGCCGATGCTGCGGCACGCACTCGGGCTGGTCCTGGAGTCCATGAGCGTGATCAGCATCGGAGCGCGCCGCGCCACCACCGGCGACTACCCACGGGTCTACGACACCGAGATCGGCACCCCGCCGTACGCCGGCCAGCGCGAGACCTGGCTACTGCTGAGACTGCGAGTCATCGACAACACCGCTGCGCTGCGCTGGCGCACCACACTGGGTGCCACCGCGGTCGCCGTCGCGCAACGGATTGCCGGCCTGCTGCGGTGCGAGGGGCTGCGCACCCGGGTGGCCACCGCCAGCGACCTGGTCGAACTGGATCGGCGCCTCGGCGGTGGCTCGCTGGTGGCCGGCGCCGAGCGCTGGAAGACGCTGCGCACCGAGGGCGGCTGGGTGACGACCTACGCCTATTCGGCCCGCCAGATCAGTGCCCAGCTGCTGGCGCAGGCGTGGACTCTGCCGGTCGATGAGGTGATCCAGAACGTCACGGTGTTTCCGGACGGGAGGTGTACGGCCACCGTGACCCTGCAGACTCCGCAGCCAGCGCCGACTCCCCCGTCGGTGGTGCTGCACCGGCTCAACGGGGAGCAGGCCGCCGCCCTGGAGGCCAACATGTGCGCGCCTCGCCCCCAGCTGCGCGGCCTGCGGCCCGGCCGGTTACCGGCCAGCCTGCCCCTCGAGATCGGTCCGTCGGGCGTGCTGATCGGCAAGCTGGCCAACGGCGATCGGCTGATGGTGCCGCTGACCGACTCCGGTGAGTTGAGCCGGGTGTTCATCGCCGCCGAGGACCTGATCGCCAAGCGCATCGTCATCCGGGCGGCCGGTGCCGGCGAACGGGTCTGCGTGCACACCCGGGACAAGGCCCGCTGGGCCAGCGTCCGAATGCCCGAGGTGGCCGTGGTCGGCGAATCCCGGCCCACCCCGCGCACCACCGTCAGCGTGGTGGACGGGCCGATCGCGCCGTCACCGCGGCCGGCCACCGTGATCACCGTGGCGCCGCCCGGGACACCGCCCCCACCAGCGGACGCGGTCGAGGTGAGTATCGAGCAGATCGACCGGAACGCGGTACGGGTTGCGGCCGGCGGAAAATCTTGGCTGGCTACGGTGGAGTTGTTCCGGGCGGAAAACCGGTACTGCAGCCCGGAGGCGCTGACCCCGATGTCGTCGCGATGACACCGCACCGCATCGGTTGTCAGCGAAGAGAACCTGGACGCGCGACAGAGGACGACAGACATTGAGTGACTTGCTGGCGGCCCGTCGACACTTCGACCGGGCCATGGTGAGCATGGACGGCCGCTACGGCTCCCCCGACGCGTTAGCCGACTTCGTCGCCGCAACCGAGGCTGATCCGTCCATGGCCGACGCCTGGCTGGGCCGTATCGCCTGCGGCGACACCGAGCTGGACACCCTCAAGCGTCTGTACGCCAACAGCGACTGGCTGCACAAGGAGACCACCCGACTGGGCCGGCACCTGGCCGCCCAGATCCCGTTGGGACCGTATCTGTCGATCACGGTGACCGATGCCTCGCATGTGGGTTTGGCCCTGGCATCCGCACTGACCGTTGCCGGTGAGTACGAGCGTGCCGACGCCCTGCTGGCCGACCGGGGCTTGCTGGACAGTTGGATCAACCACCAGTGGCACCAGCTCGGGCGCGCGTACCTGATGTTCGTCACCCAGCGCTGGCCGGATCTGCTGACCGTCGCCGCCGAAGAGCTCCCCGACCGCGCGATCGTCATGCCCGCCGTCACCGCATCGGTGTGCGCCCTGGCCGGCTATGCGGCCGCCCACTTGGGCCAGGGACGGGTGGCACTGGACTGGCTGGATCGCGTCGACATCACCGGACAGACGCGGTCCTCGGAGCGCTTTCCGGCAGGGGTGCTCACCGCGTCGATCAACCCCAGCGAGATCCCTTTGCTGGCCGCGGATCTCGCCTATTTGCGGGGCATGGTGCACCGCCAGCTCGGTGAGGAGGACAAGGCGCAGGTCTGGCTGTCCAAAGCCGCCATCAACGGTGTGTTGACCGAACCGGCCAAGGCTGCGCTGGCCGAACCGAATCTGCGCCTGGTGGTCACCGAGGAACAGATCATCGACAGTCGCACCGACCGTTGGGATGCTGCTTCGGCGATGAGCCGCGCGGAACTCGACGAGCACAACGCGCTGGACCGCCGGGCGGAGCTCTTGGAGCAGGGTCGCGCCGAGCTGGAGAAGCAGGTCGGCCTGGCCGAGGTCAAGCGTGCGGTCAAGGCGTTGGAGGACCAGCTCGAGATCCGGGCCATGCGACTCGAACACGGCCTGCCTGTGGAAGGCCAGACCAACCACATGCTGCTGGTGGGCCCGCCCGGTACCGGCAAGACCACCACAGCCGAGGCGCTGGGCAAGATCTACGCCGGCATGGGCATTGTGCGCAACCCGGAGATCACCGAGGTGCGTCGTTCGGACTTCTGCGGCGAGCACATCGGGTCATCCGGCCCCAAGACCAATGAGCTGATCGAAAAGGCTTTGGGTGGAATACTTTTCATGGACGAGTTTTATTCGCTGGTGGAGCGTCACCAGGACGGGACTCCGGACATGATCGGTATGGAGGCCGTCAACCAGCTGCTGATCGCGCTGGAGAAACACCGCTTCGACTTCTGCTTCCTCGCCGCCGGCTACGAAGACCAGGTCGACGAATTCCTGACCGTCAACCCCGGCCTGGCCAGCCGGTTCAACCGTAAAATCCGGTTCGAGTCCTACAGCCCCGAGGAGATTGTCGAGATCGGTGAGCGCTACGGATCCAGCCGGGCAACCGTACTGAATCCCGCAGCACGCCAGCGGTTCCTGGCGATGGTGACCACTATCCGTGGCTACGTCAGCCCGCGCGGAGAGCACGGCATCAACGTTATGCACAACGGCCGGTTCGCCAGAAACGTGATAGAGGAGGCCGAACTCGCCCGCGATACCCGGGTGGCCGCCCAGAAGCGGTCCGGGCAACCGGTAACGATCGACGACCTCAAGACCATCACTGCCGCTGACATCGACTCCGCCGTGCGCGCCGTGTGCGACACCAAACGCGAGATGGCCGCCCTGAACTGGTAGGACGTCACTGTCAGACCGGGCTGGTGCCGTACCGCGTCTCGAAGTCGGACTGGGCTTCCTCACGCAGCGCGGTGAAGACGAGGTTGAGCCGATCCGCCAACTCGCTGTGGGTGTAGTCGCTGACCACACACGGGTGCAGCGTCAACTCCAGAAGCCGGCCGTCGGCGTTGGCCACGGCACGGATATCACCGAGATCGACGCTGTAGGTTGTGTTCTCGGCCTCCGCGACCAGCGCTTCCCATTTCTCGGCGGCCTCGCGCAGATCCCGCAACACCGACTCCACGAGGTCCTTGTCGCTGAGTTCCGCGTGGCTCTCCGCCCCCGACATTGGCTAAGTATGTCCAGCCGGTGTGAACAGCGTCAATTCATCGACGCTCGTTAAAGCTGTGAATCCCACTGGCTGGCGGCAGGGGCGCTGAGCTTGCGAAACCAGCTGTAGTGGTAGTTGGCCGAAACGGTGTCTCCGGTGGCGATGCCTTCGGTGGCGGCCAACAGCATGCAGTTCAGCGCCACGGCGAGGTCGGAGTCGGGATACTGTGCCAGCAGCTGGTAGCGCGTGGTGTCCAGATGCACACGCAATAAGTCGATTTCGGCGTCGACCACGCCGGTGCCGGCCGCTCCCGCCTTCACCAGGGTGTTGGCCATTCGCGGCAGTCCTTCACGCCAGTGGGTGGCCTCGCTGAGCCGCCAGCCGAGGTCCTCGATGGGCGCCAGCATGCGCGGCTGTACCGAGGTGTGAGTCTCCGCGAAATCACTCGCCCAGCCCAGACGATCGCCGGGACTGTAGCTGGCCGACTCAATCGGGCTGCCCAGCATCTCGGCGGCGGTGCCATTGCGGCGGTCGGGTTCCAGCAGTTGCACCCCGTCTGGCAGCTCGATTCCAGACGGAATCCATCCGTTGGCGATATCGGTGGCCAGTCGGGTGGTGCCGTCGGCGAAGATACCGATCGCCCAGCGCAGTCCGGGCTCCTGACGGGCGACGAAAGCCAGCAAACGTTGCAGCCGCTGCTCGTCGGATTCGGCGACCGGCGGGGCGAGGGGTGGCGGCGGGGCCGGGTCGGGCTGGACCGCCGCGAATGGTTCCGGAGCCACGGGAGCCGGTTCAACCGGCGGTACGAAGACCGGCTCGACCACCGGTGCGACGAAAACCGGCTCGACCGGCGGCACTACGACCGGCTCGGCGGGCTCTGGTTCCACTGCCTGCGGCGCCGCGGCAGCCTCGATGACCTCCGGTACCGGCGGGGGCGGGTCCAGTGGTACCGCCTCAGTCGCGGCGGCGGCGGATTCGGGCAGCCGATGACGCGCCCGTGGGGCAGGTGCCTCCGCAGGCGGCAGGGGCGGTTCGGGCGAGCGAGGCGGCGCGACGGGTTCGGCCGGAACCCCGGCGGCCGCCGACACCGGGGCCGAAGCGGGAGCCGGGGCCGGCGCCGCATTGAGGCTGATGTACTCCCCGCCGAAGTCCAGGGCTTCCTTGTGGAGCTGGCGCACCGTCGACTCCACCCGGAGCACGGCGAAAGCTCTGGCGACGTTGATAACCCGCGTCTCCGCGGCCTGGCGAGCCGGGCCGGTCAGATCTGATCGACTGATGACGTGCAGCTTCTCGTTAGCCGAATGCGCGATGCGCTGCAGATCGGCCTTGAGATAGTCGGCAAGCGGTGCCGTCTCCGGGGTGATCGTCGCCAGCTCGGCGGGCCACAGGCCGCCGAGCACCCAGGAACTACAGTCGACCGGAGCGCTGAAGGCCGGGATCGTCAGCGATTCCCGGGCCGCGTTCCGGAGGCGCTGGCGCGCCGACCGTCGACCGAAGAGTGCCACCGCGCAAGCCTACCGTTGCCGTCCCGGCGCTCTTGTCCGAATTCGTCCGCATCGCGTCGCGTCGTCGACGGCATTCAGGCGGCCCTCCACAGCCACTGCGCGCGGTGAATTGTCAGCCCCCGGCCCGGTGGGTAGCGTGCAAATCGTGGCTGATGTCGGGTCCCCGGGCACGGGGTGTGCAGCGCAGTTGAGCGAGGTACTCGCCTTGCTGGAGCGGGCCCGAAAACTGTTCGGCGACACGGTGATTGATCCCCCGGCAGACATCGCCCCCAACGCGGACGCTGCCGGAAGATGGGTACTCTAGTCCCCTGGATTCGTGCCCGGGTGCAGGTGGTGGGCCAGCAGCCGATCGGTTGCGACCCGCAGATCATCATTGGTGGGTACCGCGGCCGAGGGCACCTGGCCGGTCGTGACGATCTCGCCCCGGATCTCTAACACCGCCTTGAGAAACGAGACGTCCGCGGTGAGGACGATGGCCTCTGCCAGCCGGTGCGCATCGGTGTCCATGACCGATTCAGTGAGCACCACACTGTGCAGATAGCCGCCGCGGCAAGACCGGAACAGCACTTCGCCACTGGGGTGGATCGTGTCGAAAGCCGGATTCGGCTCAGTCATCGGTGCCCATCGGTTAGGCGCCCGAAGGCGGTGGCGGCATCGTCTTCATTCTTGTTCCACGTCGCCACCGCGCGGTGCAGATTGTCGGAGACCATCGAATGCTCGCTGGACTGGTCGTCGTAGCAGTCCTTGCGTGCGTCCAGCAGTGCAGCGGCCGCCTGGCGAAAGTCGCCGTAGATCGGCCCGAGCGAGTTCAGCGTCGCCTGGATTCCCGCGTGCGAGGCCGCGACCGTGGCCAGATAGTCCGACGCCTCTTGATGGTTTCCAGCCGCCTTGGTCAGAACGTCCTGGTTGACGTGGATCTTCTCGGGCATATTTCACCTTCCTGGCTAATCGACGATGACGGTTCGAGCCGCCCTTTTCAAGCTCGCAATGCCCCCGAGCGCGCTCGCCGGCCTGGTCGCAACCGGCTCAGCGGGCGGCGCCGGCTCCTGGACCAGGGCCGGCGGGTGCTGCCAACCCAGAAATCCGGGACCGCGCAGGTTCTCGACCAGGTGGATCTGCCCGTCGAGAAGTGCCTTGCCGGCGCCGACGGCGAGGGCATGGCGGTCGGTGAACACACCGATGTCGCCGGGCCGCAGGCTGACCACATCGACCGCTGCCACCACCGGTGTTCCAGGCGGCGGGATGTGGATGCCCTGACTGCGGAACGCCTCCACGACTGGCTGTCCGTCGGCGACGGCCTGCATCGCCGCAGCCAGTTGCGGATTGGCCACGGTCGTGGTCTCGCCGTCGGGCAGTCGTACGGCGACCGGTCCCGCCTCCCCCGGGTCCTGCGCCGGGGTATCGCCGTCCGCCCCGTCGGCGTCGGCGCCATCGGACGCCTCGGCGGTAGCCGCTTCCTCGGACGGGTAATCGTCATCGGCGGGCAGGCCATCAAGGCCGAGACCAGACGCCGGACCGGTCAGCGGAAATCCGGAGGGCATCGCAGCCGGCATCGCACCGAATCCCGGACCGTCGGCGCCCATGCCCGGAAACATCGGCGTCGCCAACTCCGGCGGCAGCCGTTGGGACGCCGCCAGGTGATCGGCCATCGGCTCGTCATCGGCCAGGAGGTCCGGGTACGCGTCGGTATCGGGATCCACCGAAAGCGACTGGTCGTCCCCGCCGGGCGCCGACTCCTGGCAATCCGATTGCGCCGCGGGGTACAGCCGTGTCAGCGCGGCGGCGAGCGCTTGCTTGGAGGCGTCATCGTCGTTGGCCTCTTCAACCACCCTGATGATCTGCCCGAGCCTGTCGATCAGGAATCTCTGGAACTCGCGCGCGCCGGCGGCGGTGCTCAGGTCCCAGGCCCCTGCCGCGCCGGCGATTTCGGCCTCGATGTCGTCGAGGCGGCGCCGGCCTTCCAGCGTGGTCTTGTGCGCGTGGCGCAGCGCTTCGATGATCTGCCTGTCGAAGTCCGCGGCAGTCGACAGTTGCTGCGCCAGAGCGGCTTCAGCCTGCCTCATGGCTTGCGCCGCCCGGCCCTGCTGTTGCTCGCCGGACGCCGGATAGCCCGAGCGCTCCATGGCAGGTGACTGTACTGAGGGCCACCGATGCCGACAATTCACCCGGGCACCCGCGGGGGACAGCCCGATCACGGCAGCGGACGGCGGATCGCCACATCCGCGCCCAGGGGGCTGATCTGCACGGTTGCCCCGGCGTGCGGGGCTTCGATCACCCGGTTTCCCCCGATCGCCAGCTGCACATGCCCGGTGCTGGGGAAGACCAGGTCGCCCGGGCGAATCTGGGAGCGCGGCACCGGGATTCCTTCGTGGATCTGTGTATAGGTGGTACGTGACAGCGGGACGCCGGCCTGCTGATACGCCCACTGCGTCAGCCCCGAGCAGTCGAACCGGTCGGGGCCGGTCGCACCCCAGACGTAGGGCCTGCCGAGCCGCGACAGTGCGGCCCGGACCGCCAGTCCGGCACGAGTGTTGGGCAACGGCAACCGATCCAGCCCCACTGGCCTGCGCCGCAGCCCCCGGTATCGCAGCCGCCGCAACCGCGCACGGTGGACCAGCGCGCGATGCTGCGCCGACACGACGTGGGCGTGTTGAGCGCGCAGCCGGGCCTCGCGGCGACGCAACGCCTCCCGGTGCGCCATAGGCGTATCCGGGGAGACCACCGAATCGGCTCGGGCGGCGGAAACGACACCGTCGGTCTGCCGGCGCGCGTGAGCGTGGTCGGCGACCACGGCGGCCAGCACCGTCGTGGCCAGCGCATCGGTACGTGCGTTGGCCAGCAACAGGTCCCGTTGCGCAAGCACTGCCATCCGGTAGCGGTCATGCCCAGCGCCGGTATCGGTGTTGGCGTTGCGCTCCAACAACTCGGCGTAGCGTTCCAGCCCGGACTCCAGTGCCGCGGGCCGTGGATTGCCCGCGAACAGATCATTGGCGCGCGTCAGTAGCTCCAATTCACCGTTGCTCACCGTTATCCCCCTTCGTCGCCACCAGCTGTCGCGTCCATGGACCCGTCGGCGAAGGCGCGGACTCGCGCCAGCGCGCCGGGCGGGATCACTCCCCTGTTGCGGATGTCCCACATCTCTTCGGGGCCGACGCCGATCAACGCCGCAATCACCGGTTCGGGCAGTGACGACTGTGCGCACGCCCGGTCGAAGCGAGCGGTCAGGCTGCCGGGCATCCGTTGCAGCAGGTCAGCGCGAATGGCCTCCAGCGCCTGGAGGTGCACCATCAGTCGGGCGGCGTGATCGGCGCCCGCGTTGACCGCCACCCGCCAGGAGCTGGCCGCGAGCATCTCCGCCTTCACGCACTGCGTGATCACGGAAAGAATATACGTCTCGTATTCGTCTGATGCTTCCGACGGCAGTCTCGCGATCACCGAACGCAGGGCATCCAGCTGCGCCTCCGCGTAGCCCTCCAGCACTTCGGTGTCGCTGTGCCGGTCGACGACGATGGCTCCGGCGGGACGGGCGGCCGCCGCCTGCGATCCGGTCGCGGCGATCAATTGAGCCAGCTCCGCCTCGGCGTCGTCGGCGACCAGGAGCCGCGAATAGGTGCCCGGCGGCAGACCGAGCCCATTCTCAACCTTCTGAACTGTGCCTTTGTGGGGCTTCCGGGCGCCGCGCTCAAGGTAGCTCAGCCCCATGATGCTCACGCCGGTGGCCGCGGCGAGGTCGGCCAGCGACCAGTCGCGCGCCTCTCGCAGAGCCCGGATGGCCGCGCCCGCCGCTTCGCGGCTCATTGTTGCGCCCCGGCCATGGACGGATAGTACACAGCCTGGCCCTGCACTACTTACATATATGTTTTTATCACCATCTGTTGCGTCCTTCGTATTCGATCGTATACGTTTCTCTCTACGTTATCCGGTCTGCCCACGAGGAGGTCCTTCCGATGGCACCCCCCTGCTCCGCAAACCCCGAGCTGTGGTTCGGCTACCCCGACGCCGACGGCGCTGACGGGGCCGCCAAGGCGCGGGCCTATGAACAGTCCTCCACCGAGGCGCGGCTGCAATGCCTGCGGCGCTGCCCACTCGCGCAGCAACGCCAATGCGCGGCGCTCGCTGTGGAACGCGGCGAGGAGTACGGCGTGTGGGCCGGCGTGAAGCTCCCCGGCGGCCAGTACCGCAAGCGGGCCGAGCTCGCCCGGGCCCACGCGCTGCTGCGCGCGATCGCCGCCGGCGAGATCAACGCCCGCGAGCTGCCCGACAACCAGACGCTGCTGACCCACCACGAGCGCGACCAGCTGCCGGTGACAGCAACGGTTTTTCATCTGCCCGCCGGGCAACTCGGTCCGCGGTCGGCGGCCTGAGCAGGCCCGTCCACGGCACGAGTCGGTAGGATCGCGCCAGTGGCACGGCAGCCGGCCCGGAGGTGAACCGTTGAGCAACCTGGAGACCACCTCGGCTGAATTCGCCTGTGCGGCAACTCCCGAAGACCACATCGAGGTGCTGCACCCGCGCGAGGTCCCGCTGGGCGGAGCGCGCGCCATCGGGGTACGTCGCACCCTGCCGCAACGAGACCGCTCCCTGATCGGCGCCTGGTGCTTCGTCGACCACTACGGACCGCAGGACGTCGCCGCCGACGGCGGGATGGACGTGCCCCCGCACCCGCACACCGGTCTGCAGACGGCGAGCTGGCTGTTCAGTGGGCGGGTCGAGCACCGCGACAGCGCCGGCGTGCACGCGGTGGTGCACCCCGGCGAGTTGAATCTGATGACCGCCGGCGCCGGAATCTGCCACTCCGAGGTCACGGTTGAGCCGCAGTCGGCTCCCCTGCTGCGCGGCGTGCAGCTGTGGGTGGCCCTGCCCGATACGGCCCGCCATAGCGCCCGCGACTTCAACCACTTTGCCCCCGAACCCGTTTCACTGGCCGGCGCATCGGCGCTGGTGTTCCTCGGTGAGCTGGCCGGGTACCGCTCCCCCGTCCCGTCGTTCACTCCCCTGCTGGGCGCTCAGCTCGACCTGGATCCGCGCACCGAACTGGCGCTCGACGTTGATCCCGCATTCGAACACGGCGTGCTGTGCGACCAGGGCGCAGTCAGGCTGGGCGGCACGGGTCTGGACATCGGGGCGCTCGGCTATCAAGGCCCCGGCCGTTCGGTACTGCTGCTGCGCAACACCGGTGACTCCCCCGCCCGGATCCTGGTGCTGGGCGGGGTGCCGTTCAGCGAGGAACTGGTGCTGTGGTGGAACTTCATCGGTCGCACCCACGAGGAGATCGTCGAGTTCCGGCGCCGCTGGCAAGACGGGGACGACCAGTTCGGACAGGTCAGCGGCTATCAAGGCCGCCTGCAACGGCTGCCCGCCCCAATGATGCCACCGCTGCGGTTACGGCCGCGTCGTCCGCGCACCGGGTAGGCGGCAGCGCTCTCAGCGGAACTTTGGCGATCTCGTCCCCCGCCGTCGCGTCAGGCTACGGCGTGAGCAGTACTTTCACCACGTCGCCGGACCGGGCCGCCACGGCACGGTAGGCGTCGGCCGCGTCGTCCAAGGCCATCTCGGTGGTGAAGATCCCGTCCACCGACAGTCGCCCGGACTGCAACAGCGGCACCAGCTGCGGCCACGTCTGTTGCACGGGTGCGGTGGTCATCCGCAGGGTGACACTGCGCAGTAGTGCCGGCAGCGCCGGGAAGGGGAAGGGCTGCAGGTCGTGCACTCCGACCACCGATACGGTGCCGCCGGGCCGCACCGCGGTCAGCGCGTCGGACATCGTGGTGTCCGAGCCGACGGCGTCGATCACCGCATCCACACCGCGCCCGTCGCTGAGCTCCATGGCCGCGGCCGTGGTCGGCGGCTCTGCCGGGGTCACACCCATCAGGGCAGCCCGCTCCCGGCGCTGACGCACCGGATCGATCCCGAGAACCGTTGCTGCGCCGAGGAACAGCGCGCTGCGTGCCGCACACAGACCGACCGCGCCCAACCCGATGACCGCTACCGTGCCGCCGACCGGGGTGTCGGCCCGCAGCGCCGCCGCCCATCCGGTGGCGAGGTTGTCGGTGAGCAGCAGCGCTTCGGCGTCAAGGATCCCCTCGGGGATACGGGCAAGCTGAAAGTCGGCGCCCGGCACCGCAAGCAGCTCCGACTGCGCACCCCCCAACAGACCTGATCCGAAGATCTGCGGGCCCGAATGGCACCGGATGGGATCGAGGGTGCCGCACCCGGCGCACCGCCCGCAGCCCGCGACCGAGGACACCATGACCCGGTCACCGACCCGCACGGAGTGCACCTGCGACCCGACCTCGACGACGGTGCCGATCGCCTCGTGCCCCAGCGGAACCGGGTCGGCGATCGGGTAGTCGCCTTCGTAGAAGTGCAGATCGGAACCGCAGATCGCGGTCGCGGTCACTTCGACGACGGCGCCGTCGGCTCCCGGCAACTCGGGGTCGGGGCGGGTGTCGACTCGGATCGACCCGGGCCCATCGATGACGACACTGCGCATGTCACGATCCTTCAGCTAGCGCTTGTACTTTGCCGAGCACGTCGGGGTAGCGCTTCAGATGCGCCCCACCGTTGACGTCGAAGGCGGATCCGGTGATCCAGCCGGCACGTTCGGAGGTCAAGAACTCTACGGCCTGCGCGATGTCGTCGGGAATGCCGGAGCGCCCGAGCGGGGTGTTCTCGATGTACTCGTCGGTGAGCCCCGGCACCATCGCCAGGCCGGCGACCAGGGGAGTGTCCACCAGGCCGGGGGAGACCGCGTTGACCCGGATGCCGCGGGCGCCCAGCTCCAGTGCGGCCACCTGGATCAGCATCAACACGCCGGCCTTGGCGCTGCAGTATGCGGCCATGGAGCTGCCGGGCTGGCGCCCGTTGAGCGAGGAGATGGCGACCACGCTGCCGCCGTCTTCGAGGGTGCGGGCCGCATGTTTGATCACCAGCATGGTCCCGGTGAGGCAGACGTCGATGGTGGTCTGCCAGCCGGACAGCTCGATGTCCGCGATCGGACTGATAATCGACAGGCCGGCGCAGCTGACCACCGTGCGGACCGGCCCGAGTTCGCGGGCGGCCACGAATGCCGCTGCGACACTGGCCTCGTCGGTCACGTCTGCGACGACGGCGGTGGCCGTGCCGCCGGGTCCATGCGCCGGTCCCAGCTTCGCCGCTCCTCCGTCGAGCCTCGCTGAACCGGCGATTTCGGCTGCGCGGGCGTGCGCGGCGTCTCCGTTGATGTCGGCGATCACCACATGGTCACCCCGCGCGGCCAGAGTGTGCGCGGTGGCCAACCCGATTCCCGAAGCGCCGCCGACTATCAGGGCCACGGGTTTTTGAGCCGTCATCGCCCCACTCCCGTCATGGTGGTGGTGCGGTAGGTGCACTCTCGTCCGGGCCGCTCCCACAGCGTGTCATCACCGACATCGGTACCGTCGGCGGCCAACACCCGTTTGAGGACTTTGTTGGTTGCCGTCGCGGGCAGCTCTGCGGTCACCCGGACATAGCGCGGCCAGGCCTTGGGGGACAGATCCTCTTGAGCGGCAAGGAAATCAGCCAATGCGCCCTCGGTCAGCCGGGCATCGTCGCGCAAGACCACTGCGGCCATCACCTGATCGCCGACGTTACCGTCCGGCACGGCGTACACCGCGGCCTGGTTGATGTCGGGGTGGCGCATCAGAATCCGCTCGATCGGCGCCGCCGCCAGGTTCTCACCATCGACCCGCATCCAGTCGGCGGTGCGCCCGGCCAGGTAGATCCAGCCGTCGGCATCAGCGTAGGCAAGGTCGCCTGACCAGTACATGCCGTCGCGCATCCGGTCCGCGGTCGCCTGCTCGTTGTTGTAATAGCCCGAGAAGAACCCGGACCCGGCGGTGTTGACCAGTTCCCCGATCGCCTCGTCGGCGTTGAGCAGTGCGCCGTGCTCGTCGAAGACCGCCGGCGGGCACTCGGCATTGGTGTCGCTGTTGTAGATGGCGACGCCGGGGAACCCACGCCCCACCGAACCGGGCGGGGTGCCTTCATCACGGGTGATGGTCACCGCGTTCTCGGTCGAACCGAAGGCGTCGACCACGTGCACACCGAACCGGCGGGCGAATTCACCGATGTCGCGCTCCGAGGCCTCGTTGCCGAACGCGACCCGCAGCGGATTGTCGGCGTCATCGGGCTGCTCGGGATGCGCCAGTAGGTAGGCGAACGGTTTACCGACGTAGTTCATATACGTCCCACCGTAGGCGCGGATGTCGGCCAGGAACCGCGAAGCCGAGAACTTCGCCGGCGCCATCGCCGCACCGGCGGCCACCGCGGGTCCGAAGCCGGCTGCGATCGCATTGGAATGAAACAGCGGCATGGACAGGTAGACGACGTCGTTGGCGCCCAGCTCGAATCGCTCGGTCAGGCTCTGGCCGGCGACCAGCACCATGAAGTGGCTGACCAGAACGGCTTTCGGGTCGCCACTGGTGCCCGAGGTGAAGATCAGCATGAACGGGTCCAGCGGCCCGACATGCCGATGCGGCTGAAGTACCCCGGCTTCGGCGCACTCGCTGGCCCAGGCCGGGTCGTCGACGTCGATGATGGTGACGCCGGGCAGCTCCAATCCCCGCAGCAGCGCGCGGTGTTCGGCGTCGACCAGCAGGATCTGCACATCGGCGGTGCGCAGATCCGCGGCCAGCGCCGAGCCGCGGCGGGTGTCGTTGACCCCGCACAGGACGTAACCCCCCAGCCCGGCGGCGGCGAGCGCGGTGAGCATCGCGGGGTTATTGCCCAGCAGGGCGCCGACGTGCATCGGCCGCCTGGTGTCGGCCCGCGCGAGCACCGCGGCGCCGTGGCGGGCCGCCCGGACGAGGTACTCCCGCCACGACCAGCGGATCTGCCCGCCGTCGACGTCGTTGTAGAGCACCGCCAGGCTGGTGTCGCCGATGCGTTCGGCGAGCAGCTGCTGCATGGTCTCTGCCATCAGGCCTCCTAACCCGTGACCGTAGCGGTCGTGCCGGCCAGGTGCCGGGTCAAAAACGAGATCTGGTGCTCGACAACGTGATCGAACCAGTCGCCACCGGCGAAGACGTCGAAGTGATCGCAGGGGTAGTGCCGCACTTCGGCGCGGGCGGCGAAAGCCGCCTTGGCGGCTGCCTGTGGGGGAGCGCCGCGGTCGAAGTCGGCTATCTGCACCAGGATCGGGCAGGCGATGGCCTCGGCGTGCTTGGCCGCCGGGCGGTAGCCGCCGAGCTGTACACCGACCTGGGCGTCGATCTCGTTGCGCCAGGTCGGGCCGGCCATCGCGGTGTAGGCCGCGTGGTAGCCGTCGGCGGTCAGGGTGGCCAGCTCACCGGGGCGGCCCACCAGGGCGATGGTCGCGGGCGACCCGCCGAAGCGTTGGGCCAGCGCACTGCGCCACCCCGTGGCCGTTGAACGCAGCATTGTTGCCGGGCGATGGTGTGGCAGTGCCGCGATCGCAGCGGCCGGTCCGCTGACCAGGGGTGTCAGCGCGATGGCGGCGGCGACACCGGGCGTGGTGGCGGCCACCTCGAAGACATGCCCGCCGCCCAGCGAGACCCCCCACACCACGATCCGGCGAGCATCCACACCGGTCTGCTCGGCCGCGGCCGAGCATGCCGAGCGAAAGTCGTCGACCTGCTCTTGCATGGAAATCCGTTGGCGCGGGTGTGCTTCTGAAGCGCCGAAGTACCGGTAGTCGAAGGCGAAGGCGGCGAACCCGGCTTCGCTGAGTCGTTCGGCGAACGGGATCAGGCCGGAGTCGACGGTGCCGCCCAGGCCATGTCCGAGCACCACGACCGGGGCTCCGTCGCCGTCATATTGCGCCGCCGGAAAGAACTGCCCGACGCACGTGGCTCCGCCGCTGCCGAATCGGATGGTCGCGCTCATGCGGATGCCTCCATCTCGCACACCCCGGCCCATCCGGGCACACCGAGTTCAGCGGCGCGCCGGGTGCCGCGCGGGATCTCCGCGGTGCGCATGTCGTGTTCGTAAAGGAAGTAGTCCAGTTGCTGGGTGTGGCGCGGGGTGTCGAGCATGTGGCCGGTGTATTTGCGCCGGTCGGCCTCGATCACCCGGCGCATTTCGGCGACCGACGGCAGCCGGTAGCGACCGGCAGCGTAGGCGCCGATGAGGCGGGCCTGGGCTTCGACGAACGGGAACAGGGTCGGGGTGGCTTGGGCGAATCCGGCGAACACCAAGTCGTCGATGCCGGGATAGAACATCCGCTTGTACAGGTCGATTCGATTGCCCGGTGCGCTGATGAACTCCGGGTCGAAGAACGGGAAGGTGATGTTGTAGCCGGTGGCGTAGATGATGACGTCGAATTGGCCGTTGGTGCCATCGATGAAGTGCACGGTGTCGCCGTCGAGCCGGCTGATGTTGGGTTTGGGGATGACGTCGCCGGACCCCAGGCGCAGCGGCAGTTCCACCGATTGGGTGGGGTGCGCTTCGAAGAACTTGTGGTTGGGGGTGGGCAGCCCGAGGTCCTCGGGGCGTCCGGCGATGATCGGCTGTGCCCATTGAGCGACCTTGCGCTGCCAGGAGAACGGCAGATACGGGCTGGTCCGGAAGTACTTGTCGGCGGGCTTTCCGGCCAGATACTTCGGCACGATCCACGCGCCCGACCGGGTGGACAACGTCAGCTCGTTGTCCAGCGCCTTCGACGACAGTTCGACGGCGATATCGGCGGCACTGTTACCCAGGCCGACCACGAGGATCCGCTTTCCGCTGAAGTCCAGCGGTGTCTTGGGGTCGATGTAGTGGTGCGCATGCAATGTGTCGCCGCTGAATTCGCCCGGGAAGTCCGGCAGGCGTGGATCCCAGTGGTGGCCGTTGGCGACGACCAGCAGGTCGAACCGGCGACGCTGCCCGCCGGCCAGTTCCAGCTCCCAGCCACCACCGGGCAACCGGTGCGCATGGGTGACTTCGGTGTCGAACTCGATGTTGCGCTTGAGCTCAAACGCCGCCGCATAGGACTCCAGGTACTCCTTGACCAGCGTGTGGTGCAGGAAGTCGGGGTAGTGCTCCGGCATGGGGAAGTCGCGAAACGACAGCTGGTGCTTGGAGGTGTCGATATGCAGCGACCGGTAGGCACTGGAATGGCCGTTCGGGTTGCCGAAGGCCCAGTTGCCGCCGATCCGGTCGGAGGATTCGAAGCAGCTGTAGTCGATCGCATAGTCGCTCAGCATCTTTCCGGCGGTCAGGCCACTGATACCGGCACCGACGATTGCGGTGCGGGGTACGGGCATGGGGAACCTCCGAGATCCGGGGTAGACAGGTTTGCAGAAGTGTCTACGAGACGCGTCGCTATAGTACACAGATCTACCGATGTGTCTACTCCTTGTTAGGCTTACCGCCCAGGAGGTGGCCGTGAACGAAGCGTCAGCGTCACCCGTGTCCCCGTCGACGACCGATCGGCTTCTCGACGCGACCGAGAAACTATTGGCCGACAAGGGGATTCGGGCAATGACGATGATCGACGTCGCCCAGGCCGCGGGGGTTTCCCGGGCCTGGCTGTACCGCAATTTCCCGGATAAGCCGACGCTGGTCGGTGCGGCGATCATTCGGCTGATCGAAACCAGCTGGGCGCAGACCCGCGCCGAGCTGTCGACGCTCACCGACTTCGAGGACCAGCTGGTGGCCGGCGTCCAGATCGGCCGCCGCGCCTACGACGATCCCGGCACGCTGCTGATGCGGTTGCGCACCGCCGAGCCGGACGAGTTCACCGCCTGCGCCGGCACGGGCGTCCGCGGCCTGGTGCCCGATCTCGCGACATTCTGGCAGCCCTTTGTCGAAGCCGCCGTCGAGAGCGGAGACATCGACCCGGACAACGACATTCCCGAGGCCAGTGAATGGGTCGCTCGGGTGTTGATCAGTTTCGGCAGCGTCCCGGGACACCACATGGACCCCGACGATCCCGTAGCCGTGCGACAGCATGTGCGCCGCTACGTGCTGCCGGGGTTGCGTCAAGCGCCGACTACTGCGGCCCCGAAGGGGAAACGATGACCGAGTGGTTCTTGTACCTGCCGCAGACCAGAATCGGCCTGGGTGACCTGGTGACGCGCGCCCGGGTGGCCGAGGCGTCGGGTTTCGACGGTGTCGCATTCCTCGACCACCTGGACACCCCGATGGCCCCCACCGCGCCGCTGTGGGAGGCGATGACCGTGGCCACCTGGGTCGCCGCCCACACCGAACGGATCAAGGTCGGCCACGTGGTGTTGTGCGACGGATTCCGCCATCCCGCCGTGCTGGCCAAGCAGGCGACGACCTTGGCCGAAGCCTCTGGCGGCCGCTTCGAACTGGGGCTGGGTTCCGGCTCGATGCCCGACGAGCTGGTCAAGTACGGAATCACCACCGCCGGTCCGCGACAACGCGTCGACGCGCTGAGGGAGACGCTGGTGTCGCTCGGCGAATACTGGAGCGCCGAGGGGGAGCGGGCTCAGACTCCCGCTCCGAGCATGCCGATCCCGCTGGTGCTCGGCGGGGTGGGCCCCCGCATGCTTCAGCTGGTACGCCGCTATGCCGATTGGTGGAACCTGCCGGCGACGCATGTGCACAAGTTGCCCGAGCTGCTGCCGTCGATCGGTTCTGCGCGCGCGTCCGTGCAGCAGATGGTCGGTTTCGCCCGACTCGACCAGGACGTGGCGGCGGTGTCAGAGACGGCTCAGCGGCGATTCGGCCGGCTGGGATCGGGCCTGGTGTGCGGTGATGCCGCAGCGCTGGTCAAGCATTTCGGTCGGCTCGAAAGCCAGGGGGCGCAACGGTTCTACGTGTGGTTCGCTGATTTCGCGCCGCCGGAGTCGATTGCCGAGTTCGCCGAGACCGTGATCCGGGGCCGCTGAGCCGGCACTCGGCGGCTGTTCAGCGTGATCGGCGCGGTGCGTTCAAGCGGATCTCGATGTTGTCGGGGTCGGGCGCCGGGGCATCCAACTCGTCAGTGACCCGTACCCCGATTCGGCGCTGGGTGGTGGCGTCGACGAAGGACAGCGGCGGTTTTCCGTCCTGGAGGTACTTGTCACCCCACTGGGTCAACGCCAGCATCACGGGCAGCAGGTCCTCGCCGGCGGGTGTCAGCCGATACTCGTCTCGGACCCGCTGCCCGGCCTCCTGGTAGGGGACCCGGGTGATGATTCCGGCGGACTCGAGCTGCTTGAGTGCCCGCGACACCGCCGGCGCCGAGGCGCCGATGCGTGCCATGAAGTCCTCGAAGCGGCTGGTGCCGTAGAAGCATTCCCGCACCACCAGGAACGCCGTCTTGGTGCTCAGCACATCGAGCAGCCGGACCACCGAACACGCATCGCCGGTGGACCAGCGCGATCGGTCGCGCAACCGGGGTTCGAACTGCATGTGGTCCAGCTTACGTGACTAACCCTTGCGTTATCTAGCATGGCGTGCTTTGCTCTTACTAACGTAGTCGTTAGTCAGCGAGAGAGGATCCGGAGATGGTTGCAGTACAGGGAAAGGTCGCGGTGGTCACCGGCGGACGGCGCGGACTGGGCGCAGCCCTGGTCGACGAGCTTTTGGCGCGCGGAGCCCGCAAGGTCTACTCGACCGCACGCACCACATTCACCGATGAGCGCCCGCAGGTGGTGCCGCTGGCGCTGGAAGTCGGGTCGGACGAGTCGGTGGCGGCCCTGGCCGAAGCGGCCGGCGATGCCGAGCTGGTGTTCAACAACGCGGGCGTGCTGCTGCCCGACGCCCTGCTGACCGGCTCCTTCGAGCGCATCACCGAAACCTTCGACGTCAACGTCTTCGGACCGCTGCGCCTGGCACGGGCGTTCGCGCCGATCCTGGCGGCCAACGGGGGAGGGGCGCTGGTCAACATGCACTCGGTGCTGTCCTGGATGGCCGGCTACGGTGCCTACGGTGCGTCCAAAGCCGCCGCCTGGTCGGCGACCAACTCGCTGCGCATCGAGTTGGCGGCGCAGCACACACAGGTGGTCGGCATCCACGCCGGCTTGATCGACACCGACATGGTCGCCGAGCTGGACGCCCCCAAGGTGACGCCGGGCGAGGTGGCGCGGCGCATCCTCGACGGCGTGGAGTCCGGTGCCGTCGAGGTGCTGGCCGACGACATCAGCGGGCATGTGAAAGCCGCGCTGTCCGGTCCGGTCGAGGACCTGTCCGGCGCCTTGTCGCACTGAGCCGGATCAAGGAGCACCGAACCGCCATGCCCCTGTGGACCATTCATCACTCCCCCGGGCTCTTCAGCGCACCGGACAAGCGCGCGCTGGCGTCCCGCATCACCGACCACTACCAGAAGGCGGGGCTGCCGCGCTTCTACGTGGTCACCCTGTTTCAGGAGACCGCGCCGGAGGACTTCTACGTCGGTGGCGAGCCGACCGGGGTCGGGGTGCGCGTGGTGATCGATCACATCGCCCGGCATGCCGCCGACAGCCAGAACCGCCGGCGGATCACCGAATGGATCAGCCAGATCCTTACTCCGACGCTGGATCAGCACCCCGGCCTGCACTGGGAGTTCCACGTCGACGAGACCAGCGAAGAACTGTGGATGATCAACGGCCTGGTTCCGCCCCCGGGGGGATCGGACGCCGAGAAACGGTGGGCCCAGGAGAACGTGGCGACGGCGTACTGAGGGCCAGCGCTCATCGGTACCGCGCCGCCAGCGCGGTCCCGATGGCGGCCAAGTGATCGCGCACGCCCTGCGGACCGGTGACCTCGAGCCATTCGACGAGCCCGGCGAGTTGGCCGGCGAGGGCGTATTCATTGTGGCCCCGGATCACCACCCCGATCCGGCCGTCGGGCGTGGCGCCGCCCACCTCCAGGCGGCCGCCGAGCATCGCCCGCAGCAGACCGAGGCCGTCGGGCGCGCACACCGCCTGGACCTCCAGCGGGGTGCGCTTGCGGTCGACCTCATCGGCGATCTCCCTCCAGCTCTGCGCAAGGTCGAATCCCCGGGGCCGCCGCACGGGCTCGTCGGTCAACGCGACCGACGACACCCGATCGATACGGAAGGTCCGCCGGCCCACCTCCGTTTCCGACACCAGGTACCACGTCGGGCCCTTGGCGACGATGCCCAGCGGGTGGACCGTCCGCTCGGTCACGGCGCCTTTGCTGTCGACATAGCCGAGCCGCACCTGCACACCCCTGATCACCGCCTCCTGCAGCGCATCGAGGAACCGCGGTGGAGGCGGCGCGGCCGCACTGGCCCCCCAAAGCCGTGGATCGACGACCACGGACGTGGCGGCGGCCTCGGCCTGCGCCCGGAAAGGCTCGGGCAACGCCCGGACGAGCTTGCGCAGGGCTGCCTTGACGTCCGGGGTGGCCGTCGAGGCGGGTCCGGCCACCAGAAACAGCGCCCGAGCCTCGCTCGCGGTCAGCCCCGAAAGGTCGGTGCGCGCGCCGCCCACCAGGCGCCACCCGCCCCCGCGGCCCTGCACCGAGTACACCGGTATCCCGGCGACACTGAGGGCTTCAAGGTCGCGGCGGGCGGTGCGCTCGGACACCTCCAGCTCGCGGGCCACCTCGACGGCGGTCACCTGCTTGCGCTGCTGCAGCAGCAGAAGGGTGGCCACCAGCCGGTCAGCTCGCACCTCAGCAGAATTCCACACAAACTGGCCAATAGGTGACCGGTTATGGTCACCACAATGGCGCCATGACTACACCTACGAGTTCTCCCGCAGCCCCGCTGACCGACCCGCGGCCCCTTCTCGATCGTGCCGTTGCCACCGGCGGGAGCGTGATCGCCGGCATTCGACCCGAGCAGCTCACCGCCCCAACGCCCTGCACCGAGATGAACGTGCAGACCTTGCTGACCCACCTCATCGCCGTGCTGGACCGCATCACCGCCCTGGGTAGCGGCGGTGATCCCTTCACCGTCGCCGCCCCACAGATCTCCGACGGTCGCTGGGTCGATGCTTGGCAGGAATCAGCCCGACGAGCTGCGCAGGCCTGGAGTGACGACGGCGTGCTTGAGCAACCGATGGCGCTGCCGTGGATCCAGGGCAGCGGTGCCGACGTGCTGGCGTCCTACCTCTCCGAGGTCAGCGTGCACACCTGGGACCTGGCTGTGGCGACCGGCCAGCAGCCCGACTGGGACGACGCGGTGATCGCCGCGGCGCTGCAGTCCGCACACCGGATCCTGCCGCCGGCGAACCGTCGCGCGCTGTATGCCGAGATCTCGGCCGCGATGGGCCTGGACGAGGTGGCCATGCCGTTCGCCGAGGCCGTCGCCCTCCCCGACGACGCCCCCGCCATCGACCGGCTCATCGCCTGGAACGGCCGTGATCCGCTCTGGTGATCGGGGGGCGCTCCGCCAGCAGCGACGAAAGTGGCTCAGCAGCATCGCCACGGGCGGCCGCTTTCGGCCTCAGTCCCCCTCACAGGGGTTGAAAGCGACGAGACGACCGTGGCCGTCCCACCGCGACCCGACCGGCCCCGGTACTTCTTGCCGTGAGTCAGCGTGTGTTTTACAGGTAGGAAGTGCATCGCCGCTGTTCAGAGGCGTGATCAAAACCCCGTTGCATTGTCTGCCTGATAGGCACACAATGGGTGGCATGGCCACGAAGACAGAGCGGTTCGCGGTGCGTCTTACTGCCGAGCAGGACGCGCTGATTCGTCGGGCCGCCGAGGTGGAGGGGACCGACCTGACCAACTTCACGGTGACCGCGACGCTGGCTCGTGCCCGTGACGTGCTCGCCGATCGCCGGCTGTTCATGCTCGATGCCTCGGCCTGGTCGGAGTTCGTGTCGGTGCTGGACCGGCCGGTGGCGCACAAGCCGCGGCTGGAGAAGTTGTTCGCGGAGCCGTCGATCTTCGACGAGTGAGCGGCTACAGCGCGCCCCGGCCGATCGGTGAGCACGATGTGGTCGCCGAGTTCGACAGCGGCGAGCCCAGCCTGGACGAATACCTGCGGGGACGCGCCTTGGCCAACCACGTCGAGGGTGCGTCCCGGTGTTTCGTGACGTGCCGGGACGGCCGCGTCGTCGGGTTCTACGCGCTGGCCTCGGCGGCGGTGGAGCGCACCGGCACACCCGGGCGGGTGCGGCGCAACATGCCCGATCCGGTGCCGGTGATCCTGTTGTCCCGGCTGGCGATCGACCGCAAAGAACAGGGCCAGGGCTTGGGCGCCGCACTATTACGGGACGCAATCACCCGCGCGGTGGCGGCCGCGGAGATCATCGGGGTGCGGGCGCTGCTGGTGCACGCGTTGCATGAACAGGCGCGGACGTTCTACGCACATTTCGATTTCGAGCCCTCGCCGACCGACCCGCTGCACCTGCTGCTGATCAAAGACGCCCGTGCACTACTCGGCCCACCGCAGAAGTTGTGATCCGTCAGGGTCTTGGAAGGGCGCCACCTGCGCGTCAACGCCTAAACCCAATTCCCCGTCTGCCAGCTCGTCCACAACGTCCACGTCCGCATCGTCGTCGCCGCCACTGACGAACTACTCCGAGAACTCACCATCGACCCCAACCCGCGACTACCAACCAGCAGGCAAAGACCGCCACGCACACTGGCACCACAACCAAAAACAGGCCGAACCCTGAGGGTTCGGCCTGTCCGGGATCTCCCGAGAGATCACACTGTGGGCGAAGGGGGACTTGAACCCCCACGTCCCGAAGGACACTGGCACCTGAAGCCAGCGCGTCTGCCATTCCGCCACTCGCCCGAGCAACCGGGGGAGCGTATCACGGGCCCCCTGCTCCCCGAAAAATCGGCTCCGGCCCCCGCAATGCGCATCGCCCGGCCCGGAACAAGGCGCCGTGACCCCTTCGTGACCTGGTCTTATCCGATTCTCCGCCGTAGAAGGGTGCCGCCCTGGCACCCCGGGTCGATACCATGTCCAGGGCGGATGCAGCTGAGCGACACGCCGCAGCAGCGTCCCCGATAGGGCTAGTGACGGCGGAGAGTAAGGCGGGTAGCAGCTTGGACAGCCAGCGCGGGCTGGTTCATCGCATCGAGCGCAAACTCGAATCCGCTGTGGAGGATGCGATGGCCCGGGTCTTCGGAGGGGAAGTCCTCCCCGAGGAGATCGAGGCTGCGCTACGCCGTGAAGCCGCCGCCGGGGTGCGCTCCCTGGCCGGAGATCAACTTTTGGCGCCCAACGAATACGTCATTACCCTCGGTATGGACGACTACGACAAGGTGGGCGCCGACCAGGATCTGACGTCGAAGGCCTTCGCCCGGCATCTGGCTGGGCACATCGGCGAACAGGGGTGGCAAACGTATGGTGATGTGGTTGTCCGGTTCCAGCAGTCGCCGAGCCTGCGAACCGGCCAGGTCCGCGCACGGGGCGGCGTCAACCCTGACGCCCGCCCCCACGAGACGCTCAACGAATCCCGCCCGCCACAATCAGTTCATGCGTTTACCGCAGAATCAGGAGTGCCACCGATGACCGATAACCCGAGCTACCGCGGCGCCCACGGGCAGGATCGTCCCGGCGACGAGTATTACGACCCCCGCTACGGGCGGCCCGCCGACGATGCTCGCGGCGGTCAGGACGCCCGTGGCTACGGCCCCGACGGCGACCACTACCAGCAAGAGCAGCGCGGCGGCTATCCCGATCAGGGCCAGGGCGGCGGCTACGCTCCGCCCCGTCGGCCCGAGCAGGGTGGCTACCCCGAGCAGGGTGGCTACCCCGGTCAGGGCGGCTACGGCCAGGGCGGTGGCTACGGCCAGCAGGCCCAGCCGTACGAGCAGCGTCCGCCCAGCGGCTACGGCGCTCCCGCCGGCTACGAGCAGGGCTACCCCCAGCACCAGCCCGCGGCACCGGCCTACCCCGGCGGCGGCCAGCCCGGCTACGGCTACGGCGAGGCACCCCCGGCCCGCCAGGACGACTACGCCTACCCCGAGGGCCAGTACGAGCAGCGCCCCGCCTACGACCAGGGTGGGTATGACCAGGGCGGCCAGTCCTACGGCCGCCAGGACTACGGCCAGCCCGGCTACGGCTACGGCGAGGCCCCCCCGGCTCCCGCCGGCTACGACTACGGCCAGTCCGCGCCCGGCGGCTACGGCGAGGGTCAAGGCACTCAGGGCGGCTACGACTACGGCCAGCAGGCTCAGGGCGGATACGGGGAGGCACCGGGCGGAGGCTACGGCCAGCGCGCCTACTCCGCGCCCGCCTCGGTCACGCTGCAGCTCGACGACGGCAGCGGCCGTACCTACCAGCTGCACGAAGGCGCCAACGTGGTGGGCCGCGGTCAGGACGCCCAGTTCCGGTTGCCCGACACCGGGGTGTCGCGCCGTCACCTCGAAATCCGCTGGGACGGCCGGGTTGCCCTGCTGTCGGACCTGAACTCCACCAACGGCACCACGGTGAACAACGCTCCGGTCCAAGAGTGGCAGCTCGCCGACGGCGATGTCATCCGGCTGGGGCACTCCGAGATCATCGTCCGGGTCCACTAGGCACCGCGGCAGCGTCCACCCGACCGACAAACCCAACCAGCAAAGCGCTGCCGCTTTGCCCTACGGCCCCCCGCGCCCAAGTATCGTGACTTTGCCGAAGTGCTCCGCCGCCGGGAGCACGCCATGGGCTGCGCGACAACGGAGAGGACGCCGGATGCAGGGACTGGTACTGCAGCTGACGCGAGCCGGTTTTTTGACGTTGTTGTGGCTGTTCATCTGGTCCGTGCTGCGGATTTTGCGGACCGACATCTACGCACCGACCGGCGCGGTGATGGTCCGCCGCGGACTGTCGATCCGGGGCGTGCTGCTTCCGCCGCGCCAGCAACGGACCACCGCGCGGCATCTGGTGGTGACCGAAGGACCGCTGACCGGGGCCCGCATCGCGCTCAGCGATCAGCCGGTTCTGGTGGGCCGCGCCGACGACTCCACGCTGGTGCTCACCGACGATTACGCCTCCACCCGGCACGCTCGGCTATCTCAGCGGGGGACGGAATGGTATGTCGAAGATCTGGGTTCGACCAACGGGACCTACCTTGACAGGGTGAAGGTGACCACTGCGGTACGGGTTCCGGTCGGCACGCCGATACGAATCGGCAAGACCGCGATCGAGCTCCGCCGGTGAGCCTGGTTCTGCGGTACGCCGCCCGCAGCGACCGCGGTCTGGTGCGCTCCAACAACGAGGACTCCGTCTACGCCGGAGCCCGGCTGCTGGCGTTGGCCGACGGCATGGGCGGGCACGCGGCCGGTGAAGTCGCGTCGCAGCTTGTGATTGCCGCGCTGGCGCATCTCGACGACGACGAGCCCGGCGGTGACCTGCTGGGGAAGCTGGAAAGCGCCGTGCAAGAGGGCAACTCGGCGATCGCGGCCTACGTCGAAGAGCACCCCGAGCTTGAGGGCATGGGCACCACCCTGACCGCCATCCTGTTCGCCGGCCCCCGGCTGGGGCTGGCCCACATCGGCGACTCGCGCGGCTACCTGCTGCGCGACGGCGAGCTCACTCAGATCACCAAGGACGACACCTTCGTACAGACCCTGGTCGACGAAGGCCGCATCACCTTGGAGGAGGCACACAGCCACCCGCAGCGCTCGCTGATCATGCGCGCGCTGACCGGCCATGAGGTGGAGCCGACGCTGATCATGCGCGAGGCGCAGGCCGGTGATCGCTATCTGCTGTGCTCCGACGGACTGTCGGACCCGGTGAGCACCGAGACCATCCACGAGGCGCTGGAGATCCCGGACGTCAACGACTGCGCGCTGCGGCTCATCGAGCTGGCGTTGCGCGGGGGCGGCCCCGACAACGTCACGGTGGTGGTGGCCGACGTCGTCGACGTCGACTACGGCCAGACCCAGCCGATCCTGGCCGGGGCGGTCTCCGACAGCGACGACGACCATGTGATCGCCCTCAACACCGCCGCCGGGCGGGCATCGGCGATCTCCCCGCGCAAGACGGTCGCCAAGCGCGCGCTGCCGCGTATCGAAACGCCGGACCGGCAGCCCCGCTCCCGGCGACGCAAGTTCATCGCCGCGGCGCTGCTGTTGACGCTGGTGGGCGCCGGGCTGTTGGTCGGACGCGCAGTCGTGCGCACCAACTACTACGTCACCGCCTACGGCGGCACGGTGGCGATCATGCGCGGTGTGCAGGGCTCCCTCCTGGGTGTGCCGCTGCAGGAGCCCTACCTGCTGGGCTGTCTGGACAGCAAGGGCCAGCTGGTGCAGATCAGCTTCAAGCAGTCCGGCGACAAGCTGAGCTGCCGGCTGATGACGCTGCAGGATCTCCGTCCGCCGGCCCGCCAACAGGTCAGCAACGGCCTGCCTGCCGGCACCCTCGACGACGCGATCACCCAACTGCGCAATCTGGCCCGCGACTCACTGCTGCCGCCGTGCCCGCACGGCACCACCACCGGCTCCAGTTCCACGCCGTCGCGCAGCCCCGCTCCCGGGATGGTCCCGACCGGTCCGCGGCCCGGCCCGCCGCCCCCGTCCGGAAAGTCACGTCTGCCCACCCTGACCAACCTGCCGCCGGCCCCTCCAGAACCGGGGACCGACTGCCGGGCAGCCTCATGATCCGCGCCGGCGACGACGCGGTGGCGGGCGATGAGCGGGGCGCACCTCCCGCGGGCGGGGGAGACCACAGCGACGTGAGCACCGCGCCGCAGCCGCCGGTGACGCTGACACCGGCGCTGCCGGATCGGCGTAACGCCGAACTGCTGCTGCTGTGCTTCGCCACCATGATCATCGCGGTGGCGATGCTGATCGTCGAGGCCGGTCACGAGCAGGGCCTGCGCTGGGACCTGGTCGGTTACGGGGTGGCGTTTCTGGTGCTGTTCGGCTTCGCGCACCTGGTCATCCGGCGGTCGGCACGGTACGCCGACCCGCTGCTGCTGCCGGTGGTGGCGCTGCTCAACGGCCTTGGGTTGGTGATGATCCACCGCATCGATCTCGGCGTCGCGATCGACGGCGCCGGCGCGCGTCCCGGCGCCAGCGCGCAGATGCTGTGGACACTGGTCGGCGTCGGCGTCTTCGCCCTGGTGCTGGTGGCCCTCAAAGACCACCGTCAGCTGTCCGGCAGCGGCTACGTCTGCGGCCTGGCCGGCTTGGTGCTGCTGGTGATCCCCGCCCTGCTGCCGGCCTCGTTGTCCGAGCGTCAGGGTGCCAAGATTTGGATTCGATTGCCGGGCTTCACAATTCAGCCTGCCGAGTTCTCCAAGATCTTGTTGCTGATTTTCTTTGCCGCGGTGCTGGTGTCCAAACGCCGGTTGTTCACCAGCGCCGGCAAGCACGTCCTGGGCATGAACCTGCCCCGACCGCGCGACCTGGCGCCGCTGCTGGCCGCCTGGGTGATCTCGGTGGGAGTCATGGCGTTCGAGAAGGACCTCGGCACGTCGTTGCTGCTGTACGCATCGTTCCTGGTGGTGGTGTACCTGGCCACCCGCCGGTTCAGCTGGATGGTGATCGGCATGCTGCTGTTCGCCGCCGGCAGCGTGGCCGCCTACTTCCTGTTCAGCCACGTCCGGGTGCGGGTACAAACCTGGCTGGACCCCTTCGCCGACCCGGAGGGCGCCGGCTATCAGATGGTGCAGTCGCTGTTCAGCTTCGCCACCGGCGGCATCTTCGGCACCGGACTGGGCAACGGACAGCCCGGATATGTGCCCGCGGCGTCGACGGACTTCATCATCGCCGCATTCGGGGAGGAACTGGGTCTGGTCGGGCTGGCCGGCGTGCTCATCCTCTACACCATCGTGATCGTGCGTGGGATGCGGACAGCGATAGCGGTGCGGGACAGCTTCGGCAAGCTGTTGGCCGCAGGCTTGGCCGCCACCCTGGGCATTCAGCTGTTCATCGTGGTCGGCGGGGTGACGAAGCTGATTCCGCTGACCGGGCTCACCACCCCGTGGCTGTCCTACGGCGGATCGTCATTGCTGGCCAACTATGTGCTGCTGGCGATCGTGCTGCGGGTCTCGCACGCCGCCCGCCGGCCGCTGAGCACCCATCCCGTGCGCCCGACTCCGATCGGCGACACCGGCACGGCGGTGATCGAGCGCGTATGAACACCTCCCTGCGCCGCGTCACGATGACCCTGATGGCGCTGATCGTGCTGCTGTTGGGCAACGCCACCCTGACCCAGGTCTTCGCCGCCGACGGGCTGCGCGCCGACCCGCGCAACCAGCGGGTGCTGCTCGACGAATACTCCCGGCAACGCGGTCAGATCACCGCCGCCGGCCAGCTGCTGGCGTACTCGGTCGCCACCGACGACCGCATCAAATACCAGCGCATCTACCCCGACCCGGCGGTGTATGCCCCGGTCACCGGGTTCTACTCGCTGCGGTACTCCAGCAGCGGCCTCGAGCGTGCCGAGGACACCGTGCTCAACGGGTCGGACCCGCGGTTGTTCGGGCTGCGGCTGGCCGACTTCTTCACCGGCCGCAACCCGCGCGGCGGCACCGTGGAAGCCACCATCCGGCCCCGGGTGCAGCAAGCGGGCTGGGAGGCGATGCGCAACGGTTGCACCGGCGGCTGCCGCGGTGCGGTGGTGGCCCTGGAACCGTCCACCGGCAAGGTCTTGGCGATGGTGTCGGCGCCGTCGTATGACCCCAACCTGCTGTCCTCGCACGATTCGGCCCAACAGGGCCAGGCCTGGCAACAGCTGCGCGACGACCCGGCCTCACCACTGACCAACCGCGCCACCAGCGAGACCTACCCGCCGGGCTCGACGTTCAAGGTGATCACGACGGCGGCGGCGCTGCAGGCCGGCGTCAGTGAGAACGAGCCCCTGACCAACGCGGCGCGCATCGCCCTGCCCGACAGCACGGTCACGCTGGAGAACTACGGCGGCAGCACCTGCGATGGCGGCAACGAGCCGACCGTGCCGCTGCGGGTGGCGTTCGCGCGTTCCTGCAACACCGCCTTCGTCCAGTTGGGTATGCGTACCGGTGTGGACGCTCTGCGCAGCACGGCCCAGGGCTTCGGGCTGGATATCACCCCCGAGCCGATACCGCTGCAGGTAGCGGAGTCCACCGTCGGCCGCATCCGCGACGCGGCCGCGCTCGGGATGACCAGCATCGGCCAGAAAGATGTCGCGGTCACTCCGCTGAAGAACGCGGTCATCGCGGCGACCATCGCCAACGGCGGGCTGACCATGCAGCCGTATCTGGTCGACGGCCTGGAGGGTCCGGACCTGGCGGGCATCGCCACCACCCAACCGCGCGAGCAGCGGCGTGCAGTGTCCTCGCAGGTCGCGGCTAAGCTAACTGAACTAATGATCGACGCCGAAAGAATGACCCAGCAGGAGGGGGCCATCCCGGGCGTACAGATCGCGTCGAAGACCGGCACCGCCGAACACGGTGCCGATCCGCGGAACACCCCGCCGCACGCGTGGTACATCGCCTTTGCCCCGGCCAGCGCCCCGAAAGTGGCCGTTGCCGTCCTGGTCGAAGACGGCGGCGACCGCTTGGCCGCCACCGGCGGTGCCCTGGCCGCACCGATCGGACGCGCCGTGATCCAAGCCGCCCTGCAGGGGGGCTCATGAGTCCACAGGTCGGCGCGGCACTGGCCGGGCGTTATCGGTTGCAGCGGCTCATCGCCACCGGCGGCATGGGCCAGGTGTGGGAGGCCGTCGACAACCGGCTGGGGCGCCGCGTCGCGGTCAAGGTGCTCAAGCCGGAGTTCTCCTCGGATCCGGAGTTCATCGAGCGGTTCCGCGCCGAGGCCCGCAACACCGCGATGCTCAACCATCCGGGCATCGCCAGCGTGCACGACTACGGCGAGACCGACCTGGACGGGGAGGGCCGCACCGCGTTCCTGGTCATGGAACTGGTCAACGGTGAGCCGCTGAACTCGGTGCTCAAGCGGACCGGGCGGCTGTCCCTGCGGCATGCCCTGGACATGCTGGAGCAGACCGGGCGCGCCCTGCAGGTGGCGCACAGCACCGGACTGGTCCACCGTGACGTCAAGCCCGGCAACATCATGATCACGCCCACCGGCCAGGTGAAGATCACCGACTTCGGTATCGCCAAGGCCGTCGACGCCGCCCCGGTCACCCAGACCGGGATGGTGATGGGCACCGCCCAGTACATCGCCCCGGAGCAGGCGCTGGGCCAGGACGCCACCGCTGCCAGTGACGTGTACTCGCTGGGGGTGGTCGGCTACGAGGTGCTCTCCGGGCGGCGGCCGTTCACCGGCGACGGCGCGCTGACCGTCGCGATGAAGCACATCAAAGAGCCCCCGCCGCCGCTGCCCGCCGAGTTGCCGCCCAACGTGCGCGAACTGATCGAGATCACGCTGGCCAAGAACCCGGCCATGCGCTACCGCAGTGGCGGCCCGTTCGCCGATGCCGTGGCCGCGGTGCGCTCCGGGCGGCGTCCCACGCGACCCAGTCAGGCGCTGCCGGCCGGGCGCGCCGCCCCGTCGGCCATCCCGTCGGGTGTCGTGACCCGGGCCGCTCCGCCCGTGTCCGCGCGGGCCACCGCGGCGCGCCGGGCCCGGCCCAGCGCCGGCAACCATCGCACGCCCCCGCCGCGGCGCACCTTCACCGCCGGGCAGCGCGCGCTGCTGTGGGCGGCCGGGGTGCTCGGCACGCTGGCGATCATCATCGCGGTGCTGATCGTGGTCAACGCCAAGAGCCCGGGCGGCTCCCTGGCGCCGGCCACCGTCACCGACACCGGGGCTCCGCTGACCAGCTCGTCGAACGCTGAGTCGTCGGCGACGTCTCCGGCCGCGCAATCATCGGGTTGGACCTGGCACAGGACGTCGCAATGACCACGCCGCAACGGCTCTCCGATCGCTACGAGCTCGGCGAGATCCTCGGCTTCGGCGGCATGTCGGAGGTGCACCGCGCTGTCGACACCCGCTTGCACCGCGAGGTCGCGGTGAAGGTGCTGCGTGCCGACCTGGCCCGCGACCCCAGCTTCTACCTGCGCTTCCGGCGCGAGGCACAGAACGCCGCTGCCCTGAACCACCCGGCGATCGTCGCGGTCTACGACACCGGTGAAGCCGAGACCCCGGCCGGTCCGCTGCCCTACATCGTGATGGAGCTCGTCGAGGGCGTCACGCTGCGCGACATCGTGCACAACGACGGCCCGATGCCGCCGATCCGCGCCATCGAGGTGATCGCGGACGCCTGCCAAGCGCTGAACTTCAGCCACCAGCACGGCATCATCCACCGCGACGTCAAGCCGGCCAACATCATGATCGACATGCACAACGCGGTGAAGGTCATGGACTTTGGCATCGCCCGTGCCGTCGCCGACGCCGGCAACAGCGTCACCCAGACCGCCGCCGTGATCGGCACCGCCCAGTACCTGTCACCCGAGCAGGCTCGCGGCGACACCGTCGACGCCCGCTCGGACGTGTACTCGCTGGGCTGTGTGCTTTACGAAATCCTCACCGGCGACCCACCTTTCGTCGGCGACTCCCCGGTTGCGGTGGCCTACCAGCACGTCCGCGAGGATCCGGTGCCCCCGTCGCAGCGGCTCCCGAGCCTGCCCGCCGATCTGGACGCCGTGGTGCTCAAGGCGCTGGCGAAGAATCCGGACAACCGCTACCAGACCGCCGCCGAGATGCGTGCCGATCTGGTGCGGGTCCACAACGGGGAGACGCCCGAAGCCCCCCGGGTGCTCACCGCGGCCGATCGTGCCTCGATCATGACGCCGCGGGCCGGTGACCACACCGGTGCACAGACCGACCCGCTGCCCCGCCAGGAACTCGACTTCGGCCACGAGCGGCCGGGCTCGGTGGGCCGCTGGCTGATCGCCGCGATCGTGCTCGCCGTGCTGACCGTCATCGTCACGGTGTCGATCAACACGTTCGGCGGCCGCACCCACCAGATCCAGGTGCCCGACGTCAGCGGCCGTGCGTCGGTCGACGCGATCGCCGAACTGCAGAACAAGGGCTTCAAGACCCGCACCGAGCAGCGCTCCGATTCCCACGTCCCGCCCGACCATGTGATCGGCACCGACCCGCCCGCCGGCTCCCCGGCGAACAAGGGCGACAAGATCACCGTTGACGTGTCCTACGGGCCGGAGCAGCGTCAGCTTCCCGATGTCGCGACCCTGAGCTACGCCGACGCGGTCAAGAAGCTGACCGCCGCCGGGTTCGGCAAGTTCAAGCAGGTCAACTCGCCGTCCACCCCGGAACTCAAGGACAAGGTGGTCGGCACCAACCCGCCGGCGAATCAGACCACGGCTGTCACCAACGAGATCATCATCGTGATCGGCAGCGGCCCGGCCACCAAGCCCGTTCCTGACGTCACCGGCCAGACCGTGGATCTGGCGCAGAAGAACCTGACCGTCTACGGCTTCACCAAGATCACCGAGGTGGCGGTGGACAGTCCGCGACCCGCCGGCGAGGTGATCGCCACCAGCCCGCCCAGCGGTGAGACGGTGCCCGTCGACGCGGTGATCGAGCTGCGGGTGTCGCGGGGCAACCAGTTTGTGATGCCGGATCTGGCCGGCATGTTCTGGACCGACGCCGAACCGCAGCTGCGGGCCCTGGGCTGGACCGGGATGCTGGTCAAGGGCGCCGACGTCGATGCCGGCGGATCCGGGCACAACCGGGTGCTCTACCAGAGCCCGGCGGCCGGACAGGGTGTGAACACCGATGGCAACATCACGCTGCGCTTCGGTCAGTAACGCGGCGCTGGCGAACGGCTACGGAACAGGGGCGGGCGGCCGGGCGGTCTGGACCGTCGCGGCGATCTCCTCCTCCAGCCGGCGCACCAAGGCTTCGAGGTCATCCGGGTCGCAGCTGTAGCCGCAATAGCCCAGCCAGTTGGCCAGCATCCGGTGACCGCCCTCGGTGAGGATGGACTCCGGGTGAAACTGCACCCCGTGGATGGGCAGCTCCGTGTGCCGCACCGCCATGATCACTCCGCCGCGGGTGCGCGCCGTCGCCTCCAGAACGGGCGGCAGCGTCTCGGGCAGGATCGTCAACGAGTGGTAGCGGGTGGCCGTGAACGGATCCGGCAAACCCTTGAGCACCCCCGCACCGGAGTGAAAGACCGTGCTGGTCTTGCCGTGCAGCAACTCCGGCGCCCGGCCCACGGTGCCGCCGAAGGCGACGCCGATCGCCTGGTGCCCCAGGCAGACCCCCAGCACCGGGATTCCGGCAGCCGCGCACGCCCCGACCAGGGCGATCGAGGCGCCGGCGCGTTCGGGCGTGCCCGGTCCGGGGCTCAGCAACACCCCGTCGAAGTCGGCCACCGCAGCGGCCGGGTCGCTCAGGCGCGCGTCGTCGTTACGCCAGACGGCAGCCTGCACACCCAACTGGCCCAGATACTGGACCAGGTTGAACACAAAGCTGTCGTAATTGTCGACGACGAGGATCCGCACGACCAACAGGCTACCGCCGCGTTGACGGCGACGGCCCGCTGCGCCCAATCAGTAGTCGACCGGGCCGACCGGCACGGCGTAGCGCATCCGGGCGACGGCCGGTGTCTCGACGACCTCCAGGTCCGCACTGACCTGCTCGCTGTAACCCAGGCCGAACCGGATCACGTACTGCTTGTAGAGAGTGATCAGGGGATCGTCGGCCAGCGCGGCCTGCATCGCGGCCGGGTCACCGATCGCGGTCACCACGTACGGCGGGCTGTAGGTCCGGCCGTCCAGCAGCAGAGTGTTACCCACGCACCGCGGCGCCGACGCCGCGGTGATCCGCTGGTCCTGCATCTGCACAGCTTCGGCGCCGGCGCTCCACAAAGCGTTGAGCACGGCGGAGATGTCCTGTTGGTGCACCACCAGGTCGTCGGGGGAGGCGTCGCGTGGGAACCGGCCGTTGGCATCACGCTGGGCGTCGGCGAGCGTCACGACCAGGCCCGGCCCGTACATCGCCTCCAGCCCGCCGGTCGATGCGAGTTGCTCGCTGCGTTTGCGCATCGCCGACAGGGCGATGCCGGAGCTTCGGCCGTGTACTGAACCCACCCCGGCTGCCAGCGTGTCACGCTGCGCGGTGAGTTCTTCCACCGTGGCCTGGGTCGCGCGGACCAGATCGACCAGTCGGGGGGCGTCGCCACGCCGGATCTCCTTACCGCCGGAGACCCCGTGAGTGGCCGCCAGCAGCAGGCCCGCCAGCAGGCAGACCAGCGGAACTCCGATCCGCCACGGGGAACGGCGGCCGGAGGACGACAGTCCCATCTGCGGCATCGGCTCTCCCGTTCTCGGCTGGACTATCCTGCTGGGCTAATCTCGTACCGACCCATACTCGCAGCTTCACGCCGCACTTTCCCGAGGTACCGATGCCCAAGTCCAAGGTTCGCAAGAAGACCACCAGCTTCACCCCTTCGTCGGTGAGCCGTACCCCGGTCAAGGTCAAAGGCGGCCCATCGAGCACATGGTTCGTCGCACTGTTCCTGGGGCTGATGCTCCTCGGACTGGTGTGGCTGATGGTGTATCAGCTGGGGGCCACCGGGCTGGATGCCCCCGCCGCGCTCAACTGGATGGCCGAACTGGGCCCGTGGAACTATGCCATCGCGTTTGCCTTCATGATCACCGGGCTATTACTCACCATGCGCTGGCACTGAGCTGCACGGACGCGGTATTTCGGTTATGTCGGACCGCCGCCGATGCCGGCTCAGCAACCGTGTCCTGGGTCAATCACATCGATGTGATTTATCCCCACTGTGGACAACTCCTGTAGATAACCTCGAAACGTGCAGGTCGACGTGAGTCAGCCCGGGCATGCGCAGACGGAGTGGTCGCCACCGGCCGGCGGAATCGTTGCGTGCGCGCTCGTCGGGGCCGCGTTGGCCATCAGCGCTACGACGATCGCCACCGATACCCCCGGGCGGGTGCTGGGCAGCATTGCCGGAGTGGGATTGCTGGTGTTCTCCGGGTTGTCCTGGCGGGCCCGGCCCAAGCTCGCGCTGACATTCGACGGCCTCGCGGTGCGGGGTTGGTGGCGCACCAAAGTGCTCACCCCGGACAGCCTCACCCGGCTTCGTGTCACCGAGTACCAGCGCATCGGGCGCAAGCATCGGCTACTGGAGATCGAAACCGTCGATGACGAGTTACTGATCCTGTCGCGGTGGGATTTGGGAACCGACCCGCGCGAGGTGTTCGAAGTACTGTCAACGGCCGGCTACACCGGCCGCTGACCACGGCCACGCGTCGCCGCTAGGCGACCGTGATGGACTCGATGACGACCGGCTCGGTGGGCCGGTCGGCACGGTCGGTCGCGGTGGTGGCGATGGCGTCCACAACCGCCTGCGAGTCCGCGTCCACGACCTCACCGAAGATGGTGTGCCTGCGGTTCAGGTGCGGGGTCTGGCCCACGGTGATGAAGAACTGCGAGCCGTTGGTGCCCGGTCCGGCGTTGGCCATCGCCAGCAGGTAGGGCTTGTCGAACACCAGCTCCGGGTGGAACTCGTCCTCGAACTTGTAGCCGGGGCCGCCGCGACCGGTACCGGTCGGGTCGCCGCCCTGGATCATGAATCCGCCGATCACCCGGTGGAACACCGCGCCGTCGTAGAACGGCCCCGAGGAGCCGCCGGAGGCGTTGGTGGTCGAGTACTCCTTGGTGCCCTGGGCCAGGCCGACGAAGTTGGCCACGGTCTTAGGAGCGTGGTTGCCGAACAGCGCGATCTTGATGTCGCCGCGGTTGGTGTGCAGCGTGGCAGTTGCGGTGGCAATGGAGCTGGAGGTCATGGGATCACAGTCTGCCATTCGCGCCGTGGTGGGCTGCGTCACGGGTAGCGTTGTGCCCATGCGCCTGGCGACCGAGACCCCGCTGACCCACCGAGAGCGCCTGACTCGCGGTCTCGCCCACACCGCTGCCGGGCCGGTGGACGTGGCGCTTGGCGCCGCGGGTCTCAGCGGCGCCGCTGTGCGCCGCGGGGCGGTCGAATTACGCCGGCGCTATCGGGACAGCCAACTGTCCGACCGCGTCTCCGAGGCCGCCGAAGCCGCGGCCCGGGAACTGGCCGCCGCCCAAGAGGCCGTCGCCGGCTTCCCGGAGCTGTTGGAAGGTCGTGCCCCTCGCCGTCATGTTCGCCGGTCCTGGGTGCTCGCGGCGGCCGCCGGTGCGGCACTGCTGGCGGGCGGGGTGGTGGCGGTGTTGATCCGCCGCTCGAACCGGCCGCAGGAGTCGTCGCCGCGCCCACCGAGCGTGGACGCACAGCACAAGATTTAGCGCACCGGGGCGACGCCTGCGCGTTCGCATTGTGGAGCCTAGGAGATTCGAACTCCTGACATCTGCCTTGCAAAGGCAGCGCTCTACCAACTGAGCTAAGGCCCCTGGTGGGACTCGTGGGCCTAGGAGGACTCGAACCTCCGACCTCTTCGTTATCAGCGAAGCGCTCTAACCGCCTGAGCTATAGGCCCGTAGTCGTCTGCGACCGAGCGAGATTACCGCACTGGGTGCCCGCTCACCAAAATGCCGTGAGCGCCCGGCCCGTCAGTCCCGGTCAGCCAGGGTTACCTCTACGCCGCCGACGACGTCGGTGCTGAGGTTGTAGATCACCACGCCAAGGGTGGCCATCGCGGTCAGCACCACGATATTCACCAGCCCGATCAGCGCAGCGCCGCCGAAAATCGAACCGGCGGAAACCAGTTCGGCGGCACTGTTGTTGGTCAACAGGTCGCCCACGTTGCTGTTCAGCTTGTTCCAGACGCCCATTGCGCCCAAAGCGACGTACAGCACTGCCACCGCGATCATCCAGACGAAGAACAGCGCCGTCGACAGCAGCAAGGACACCTTGAGCGCGCTCCAGGGGTCGATCCGGCGAATCTGCATGCTTGCCCGCAGCGGCCCGCGCGGGCCCGCCGACACCTGCGGGCGGCGGGCCGGAGACCGCCGCTGCGCCGGTTCGGACAGATCCGGCAACTCGCTGACGTAGGCGTCGTCGGGTTGGGCGGGCTTCACCGGCGGCGCGGGCTTGGCGGCCGGCTTGGCCGGTTGACCCGGCGGCTTGGCAGGCTGAGCGGGCGGCTTGGTCGCCGCCGGGGGCTTGGCCGGGGCCTGCTGCGGCGCGCCGGGCGCGGGAGGCGCTGTCGGGGCAGCCGTCCCGGACACGAAACGGCGTATCCGCTCGTCAACGCCGGGGGAGTGCGCCCCGCCGTCTGCGGGCCGGGCCGGTGCGGCCGGGCGGGCCTGACCGCCGCGCTGCCACGGCGGGGCTTCCCCGGTCTCGGTGATCCGGCCGGGACGGCCCGCGGGCCGCTGACCCGGCTCGCCCGGACCGTTGCCGGCCGAGTCCGCCTTGCCCCCGTTGCCCGGGTGCCCCGGCTCGTTCGGTGCGCTCACCCACGACTCCTTACCTGCGTGTCCCCACCGCGCCGCGGCCGGGTCTGGCGTCGGGTTCAGCTACCCGAGTCCTCGTCGACCGCCTCTTCATCGGCGTTCCGCGCAATCGCTATCAGTGTGTCGCCCTCGCCCAAGTTCATCAAGCGAACGCCCTTGGTCTGACGTCCGGCCTTACGAACCTGCCGTGCCGCGGTGCGAATCACACCGCCACCGGAGGTGATCGCGTAGAGCTCACTGTCATCGTCGACGATCAGTGCCCCGACCAGCCGGCCTCGCCGCGAATCGTACTGAATGGTCAAGATTCCCTTGCCGCCGCGACCCTGCGCGGTGTACTCCTCGATCGCCGTGCGTTTGGCGTACCCGCCGGCGGTGGCCACCAGCAGATAGGTGTCCTCGCGGACCACATTGAGCGAGAGCAGCCGGTCGTCGGCGTTGAATCGCATGCCCTGCACACCGGAGGTGGCGCGGCCCATCGGCCGTAGCGCTTCGTCGGTGGCCGAGAACCGGATGGACTGACCGTTCGCCGACACCAGCAGCAGGTCTTCCTCGGCCGAGCACAGCACCGCGCCCACCAGTTCGTCCCCGTCGCGCAGGTTGATCGCGACGATGCCGCCGGATCGGTTCGAGTCGAAGTCGGTCAGCTTGGACTTCTTGACCAGACCGTTGCGGGTGGCTAACACCAGATACGGCGCGTCTTCGTAACTCTTGATCTGGATGACCTGAGCGATGCGCTCCTCGGGCTGGAAGGCCAGCAGGTTGGCGACGTGCTGACCGCGTGCGGTGCGCAACGCCTCCGGCAGGTCGTAGGCCTTGGCTCGGTACACCCGGCCCTGGGTGGTGAAGAACAGGATCCAGTCATGAGTCGAGCACACGAAGAAGTGCGCGACGATGTCGTCCTGCTTGAGACCGGCGCCCTGTACGCCCTTACCGCCCCGCTTCTGGCTGCGGTACAGGTCGGTCTTGGTGCGCTTGGCGTAGCCGGTCTCGGTGATGGTGACGACGACGTCCTCGCGGGCGATCAGATCCTCGTCGGCGACGTCGCCGTCGGCGGGGATGATCCGGGTGCGGCGGTCGTCGCCGTACTTCTCGATGAGCTCAGCCAGTTCGTCATGCACGATCGCACGCTGCCGTTCCGGCTTTTCCAGAATGTCCTTGAGGTCTGCGATCTCGGCTTCGATCTTGGCCAATTCATCGATGATCTTCTGGCGTTCCAGCGCGGCCAGCCGGCGCAGCTGCATGTCCAAAATCGCTTGCGCCTGAATGTCATCGATGTCGAGCAGCTCGATCAGGCCCTGGCGGGCGATGTCGACGGTCTGCGATGCCCGGATCAGGGCGATCACCTCATCGAGGGCATCGAGTGCTTTGACCAGACCACGCAGGATGTGGGCCCGCTCTTCGGCTTTGCGTAGCCGGTAGCGGGTGCGCCGAACGATGACGTCCAGCTGATGAGCCACGTAGTAGCGGATCATCTGATCCAGCCGGAGGGTGCGCGGCACTCCGTCGACGATCGAGAGCATGTTGGCGCCGAAGCTGGTCTGCAGCTGGGTGTGCTTGTAAAGGTTGTTCAGCACCACCTTGGCAACCGCGTCGCGCTTGATCTCGACGACGATGCGCAGTCCCACCCGGTCACTGCTCTGGTCTTCAATGTTGGCGATTCCCACCAACTTCCCGTCGCGCACCTGCTCGGCGATCGACGTGATGAAGTTGTCGTGGTTGACCTGATAGGGCAGCTCGGTGATGACCAGCAGGGCCCGCCCGCGCGAGTCCTCCTCGATCTCGACAACGCCGCGCATCCGGATGGAGCCGCGCCCGGTTCGGTAGGCGTCGTTGATGCCCTGCGAACCGACGATCAGGCCGGAGGTGGGGAAGTCCGGGCCCTTGACCCGCTCCATGACCGCTTCCAGGGTGGTTTCTTCGTCGGCCTCGTGGTTATCCAGGCACCAGAACACCGCTTCGGCGAGTTCGCGCAGGTTGTGCGGCGGGATGTTGGTCGCCATACCGACCGCGATACCGCCGGAACCGTTGGCCAGCAGGTTCGGGAACCGGCTCGGCAGCACCGTCGGCTCTTGTACCCGGCCGTCGTAGTTCGGGACGAAATCGACTGTTTCCTCGTCGATTTCGCGCAGCATCTCCATGGCCAGCGGAGTCAGCCGGGCCTCGGTGTAACGCATGGCGGCCGCGGGGTCGTTGCCCGGCGAACCGAAGTTGCCCTGGCCGTCGACCAGCGGGTAGCGCAACGACCACGGCTGAGCCATCCGGACCAGGGTGTCGTAGATCGAGGCGTCGCCGTGCGGGTGGTAGTTGCCCATCGTCTCGGCGACCGACCGTGCGGACTTCGCGTGGCTGCGGTCCGGACGGAACCCGGAGTCATACATCGCGTAGAGCACGCGGCGGTGCACCGGCTTGAGACCGTCACGCACCTCGGGCAGTGCACGGCCCACGATCACGCTCATGGCGTAGTCGATGTAGCTGCGCTGCATCTCCTGCTGGATATCGACCGGTTCGATCCGGTCCACCGAGTCGTCCCCGGGTGGCAGCGTGGTGTCTGTCATCTATTCCTCGTTCTGTGAAGAAGTCCGTCCGGTCAGATGTCGCGATGTCACGTCAAGGTCGGTTCGACGTCGCAATACATCTCTAAACGTCCAAGAAGCGAACGTCTTTCGCGTTGCGCGTGATGAAGCTGCGGCGGGCCTCAACGTCCTCGCCCATCAGGATCGAGAACAACTCGTCCGCGGCGGCCGCGTCGTCGAGCGTGATCTGGCGCAGCACCCGCACACTGGGATCCATCGTGGTCTCCCACAGCTCCTTGGCATCCATCTCACCGAGGCCCTTGTACCGCTGAATGCCGTCATCCATGTTGATCTTCTTGCCGGCGGCCTTGCCGGCTTCCAGCAGGCCATCACGTTCGCGGTCGGAGTAGGCGAATTCGGCGTCGTTACCGCGCTGCCACTTGAGCTTGTACAGCGGTGGCTGCGCCAAGAACACGTGCCCGTGCTCCACCAGCGGCCGCATGAAACGGAACAACAGGGTGAGCAGCAGCGTTGAGATGTGCTGGCCGTCGACGTCGGCGTCGGCCATCAGCACGATCTTGTGGTAGCGCAGTTTGGAGATGTCGAATTCGTCGTGAATACCGGTGCCCAGTGCGGTGATGATGGCCTGGACCTCGTTGTTCTTCAGGACGCGATCGATGCGCGCCTTCTCGACGTTGATGATCTTGCCGCGCAGCGGCAGGATCGCCTGGAACATCGAGTCGCGGCCGCTCTTCGCCGAGCCGCCGGCCGAATCACCCTCCACCACATACAGTTCGGACTTACTCGGGTCATTCGAGCGGCAGTCGGCCAGCTTTCCGGGCAGGCCGCCCAGATCCGTTGCGCTCTTGCGCCGCACCAATTCTCGGGCTTTGCGGGCGGCCATGCGGGCCTGCGCCGAAGAGACCGCCTTGTTGATGATGGTCTTGGCTTCGGCGGGGTTGGCCTCGAACCAGTGGCCCAGCTGCTCATTGCAGACTTTCTGCACGAACGACTTGACCTCGGTGTTGCCCAGCTTGGTCTTGGTCTGGCCCTCGAACTGCGGCTGGGACACCTTCACGGAGATGACAGCGGCCAAGCCCTCGCGGATGTCGTCACCGGTGAGGTTTGGGTCCTTGTCCTTGAGCAGCTTCTTGTCCTTGGCGTATTTGTTGACCACGCTGGTCAATGCCGACCGGAAACCCTCTTCGTGAGTGCCGCCCTCGGCGGTGTTGATGGTGTTGGCGAAGGTGTGCACCGACTCGGAGTATCCGCCGTTCCACTGCATGGCAATCTCGACTTCATGTCCGGTTCCCTTGCCGTCGAAGTCGACGATGGTCGGGTGGATCGCGGTCTTGCTGCGGTTGATGTGCGCGACGAAATCGCGCAGACCGCCGGGGTAGCAGAAGACGCGGTGCTTGACCTTGTGTGGAGCTACGGCCTCGGCGGCCTGTTCCTCCGCGGTCTTGGGTGCTTCGGCGGTGTCGCTGACAACCTCGTCGACGACCTCTTCGACGCGCACCCGCTCATCGGTGAGGTCGATGGTCAGGCCCTTGTTGAGGAATGCCATCTCCTGCAGGCGCCGCGCCACAGTCTCGAAGTCATAGGTGGTGGTTTCGAAGATGTCCGGGTCGGCCCAGAACCGGATGGTGGTGCCGGTCTTCTTGGTCTTCTCGCCCTTGCGCAGGGTCCCGGGAACGGATTTGTCGTAGGACTGGAACCACTGGTAGCCGTCGACGCAGATGTCGGCCTCCAGTCGGGTGGACAGCGCGTTGACCACCGAGACGCCGACGCCGTGCAGACCGCCGGAGACGCTGTAGGCGCCCTCTTCGAACTTTCCGCCGGCGTGCAGCACGGTCATGACCACATCGACGGTCGGGATGCCGGTGGCGTGCATGGCGACCGGGATACCTCGACCGTCGTCGGTCACCTCGACGCCACCGTCTTCGAGGATGCGCACGGTCACCTGCGAGGCGAACCCGGCCATGGCCTCGTCGACCGCGTTGTCGACAACCTCCCAGATCAGGTGGTGGAGACCGCGTTCACCGGTGGAGCCGATGTACATACCGGGTCTTTTACGGACTGCTTCGAGGCCTTCGAGAACCTTGATCGAATCGGCACCATATTTGTTTTGGGCAGCCACGGTCGGGGAGCTCTCCTCAGGTTCGCAAGTCAGCATTCGACGCAGCACTCGGGTGCATGCGCGGGATACTGAGCCAGTCTACCTTGAGGCCCCGACGGCGAGCATTTTCTTGTGGTGTTTCTGCCTACCTGATTGCGCCGTGGCGTCGATATCGCGGTTTGCCTCGTGTCCGGCCGCTGGCCGGAACGATTTTCCTGCTCGTAGCGCCACACAGGCGCCGGATTCCGGCGGCGACTCAACCGTAGGTATCGCGCGGGCCCCGACCGGAGACGTGTAACGGCCCTTTGCGCCAGGACGGGGCCGTCGGGCCGGTGATCTTCAGCGTCTTGACCACGCCGTCACCGACGGCGGCGGCGATCTTGGCCAGCAATTGGGCTTGGACCAGGCGTAACTGGGTGGCCCAGGCGGTCGATTCAGCCGCCACGCTGAGCACCCCGTCGGAGAGCCGGGTCGGTGTTGCGTGCGAGGCGATGTCGTCACCGACCACCGAGCGCCATTGACCCAGCACCGTGCCCTCGGCCACCTGGGCAGACCAGCCCCGAGACTGCGCCAGGTCGCGGGTTGCCGCGCCCAGGCTCTGGGGATCGCGACGATCCGGTCCCGGCCCCGACCAGCTGCGGCGACCGCCGCCGGTGCCCGGGGTACGGCGGCGCAACGGCGCCCGGCGGCCTTGCCCGACGTCCTTGCCCTGGCTGCGAGCGGCTTCGCGCGCTTCGGCCAGGGTGCGGCGGACGAGGTCCATGCCGGCCAGGCCGGCCAGGTGCGCCGGTGGCTGCAGCACCGGTTCGTCGTGCGAGTCCTCGAAGTCGGTCACGAGGCATCGTCCATCAATTCCGACACCCTGCCCTCGTCACCTTCGGTGACCGCGATACGAATGTGGCGGGCCTGCCAGTCGGCGGGGATGTCGTCGGGCACGGCGGCGGTGATCAAGACCTGCTCGGCGGACGCCGCGACGCCGGCCAGCGCCCGGCGCCGGGCGGCGTCCAGTTCAGCGAAGACGTCGTCGAGCAACAGCACAGGCTCGGCGCCTTCGCTGCGGAGCAGTTCATAGGAAGCCAGTCGCAGCGCCAGCGCCATCGACCATGACTCGCCGTGGCTGGCAAACCCTTTCACCGGCCGGTCGCCGAGCTGCAACTCCAACTCGTCGCGGTGCGGGCCGACCAGGCATATCCCGCGGTCCAATTCCGCACCGCGGCGGCGGGTCAACTCCGCAATCAGGGCTTCTTGAAGTTCGGCCGCGCCCTGGTTCTCGATACCGGCGGGGATCTCGAGTTTCGGTCGATAGGCCACGGCGGCGGTTCTGGTGCCCGGCGCCAGCAGTTGATAAGCCTTCTCGACTTCCGGCGCCAACTGATTGACCAGGTCGATACGGGCGGCCATCAGCTCGGCGCCGTGCAACGCCAATTGGGAATCCCACACATCGAGGGTGTCGAGCACCGAACGGTCACCGCGGTGCAGTGCGCCCGGGGCACTTTTGAGCAGCGCTGTGCGCTGTCGCAGCACGTGAGCGTAGTCGGCGCGCACGCCCGCGATCCGCGGACGGCGCACACTGGCCAATTCGTCGAGGTAACGGCGGCGCTCGCCGGGATCACCGCGCACCAGCGCCAGGTCTTCGGGGGCGAACAACACCGCACGCAGTACCCCTACGACTTCGCGGGCGTGCCGCACCGGTGCGCGGTTCAGGCGCACCTTGTTGGCCCGGCCTGCGGCGATCTCCAGATCGACGGCGAGTTCGCGGCCCTCATTGACCACGATTGTCGAAACCACGGCGCGGGTGGCACCCGAGCGAATAAGTGGCGCGTCCGTGGCCACCCGGTGTGATCCCAAAGTGGACGAATACCACAGTGCCTCAACAAGATTGGTTTTACCGAAGCCGTTCGGTCCGACCAGCACCGTCGCGCCGGGCTCCAGTTCCAGATCGACGTGCGCCCAGGACCGGAAATCCCGCAGGCCCACGTGGCGGACATACACCGAGAAACCAACCCCTCCCGTCGTCGCTGCTGCGCCGATTTAGCCGGGCAGGCGAACCGGCATCAACAGGTAGACGTAATCCGACGGCACCGCCGGGAACGGACCATCACCGATCAGCGCCGGGTCTTCTGCGCTGGCGGGGCGCAGCACCGCCGGCTTCTTCGGATCGGTGAAACCCATCGACACCTTCTCGCTGTGCAGCGATCCCAACCCATCCGTGAGGTAGGTCGGGTTGAACGCGATGGTCAACGGCTCCCCGACGAAGTCGATCGGCAGATCCTCCTCGGCACGACCGACGTCTTCGGCACCGGCCGACAGTCGCAGAGTGCCCTCGGACAACTCCATGCGCACCTGGGCGCCCCGGTCGGCCACCAATGCCACACGTTTGATCGCCTCGGTGAGCTCAGCGACACCGATCGTGGCGACGGCAAGATGCTCGCTGGGCAGCAGTTGCCGGAATTTCGGGAATTCGGCATCCAACAGTCGAGTGGTGCTGCGCTTTCCAGCGCTGGTGATGCCCAGCAGGCCCTCATTGCCGACTGAAGCCCCAGCGCCCAGAGCCAGATGCACCTCGTTGCCGTCGCTGCTGGCCTTGGCCGCTTCAGCGAGGGTCTTCGCCGGGACCAATACCGCAGCTTCGGTACCTGGTGCGGCAGACCAACTCAGCTCTCGGACAGCCAGGCGGAAACGATCTGTGGCAGCCAAAACCACTGTGTTACCCGAGATTTCGACACGTATGCCGGTCAACATGGGCAGCGTGTCGTCACGGCCGGCGGCCACCGCCACCTGGCTGATGGCCTCGGCGAACACATCCGAGGACAGCACGCCAGTTTCGTCGGGCAGAGTCGGCAGAGTGGGGTAATCCTCGACCGTCATGGTCGGCAGCGAGAATCGTGAATTCCCACAGGTCAACGAGACCCGAGTGGATTCGACCTGGACTTCGACCGGCTTGGCCGGCAATGCCCGGGTAATATCCGAGAGCAGTCGACCGGATACCAAAACGCTTCCCGGAGAAGCGATCTCAGCAGCAAGCTGAACCTCGGCGGAGACTTCGTAATCGAATCCGGACACGGTCAGACCGTTGTCGGAACCCGTCAGCAGCACTCCGGCCAACAGGGGCACCGTGGGCCGGGCCGGCAGCGACTTGGCCACCCACGCCACCGCGTCAGCGAAGTCGTCCCGGTCCAGGCGGAACTTCAAGTCGGTCAGACCCGCGTTCGTGGTCGCCGCGTCCATAACGTCCTCTCGTCACCCCGATATCGAGCTCTACCCTGCGGCGACTGGTGAACCTCCCCACCCGCGGCCGTGTAACGCCCCACGCCGAAGTGTAGGAGCGGTCGGTCACCAACCGTAGAGCCTGGACGGCCTTCTTGAAAGTTAAACCTCAACACCGAGCGGCCCCACATGGCCTTGGACGGGGACCAGGCAGGCGGGTTGTGAACAGGCTCGGTTGACCCGAATCCCCAACGACCTGCTTTTAAAAAGAATCGAGGGATAACTCCCAGTATTAGTAGTAAGTCCTGTGGATGCTGGGCACAACGTGGCATCGTCGCTGCTGAGCGGGGGCACGGGGCTGGGGAAGAACAGTGCATGACACGCCCGGACCGGCCGGCGCGGCTGTGTATGAAGCAGGTGGTGTGGATCGACTGACGATTCGCCACCGGATCGTGGACAGGTTGTCCGCAGCGGTATCCACAGGGTCCAGCCGTGACGGGTGGTACGAGTGGGTCCAAAGTTTTTTGCAAGAAGGACGGACTTCCGAGCCGGGAATCAGCGCTTGGCGCGCTGCCGGATCCGGGTGGTGAGCTCTTTGACTTGATCGAAGACCTCGCGACGTTCGGCCATCTCGCCGCGGATCTTGCGCTCGGCATACATCACCGTGGTGTGGTCGCGACCGAATGCCTGGCCGATCTTGGGCAGCGACAGGTCGGTCAGCTCCCGGCACAGATACATGGCGATCTGGCGGGACTGCGCCAGCGGCCGTGTCTTGCCGGGCCCGCGTAGTTCCTCGACGGAGGTGTCGAAGTATTCGGCGATGACCGCCATGATGATCGCGGCGCTGATCTGCATAGTGCTGGCGTCGGCGATCAGGTCACGCAGCACGATCTCGGCCAACGCCCGGTCGATCGGGGTCTTGTTGAGTGAGGCGAATGCGGTTACGCGGATGAGCGCGCCCTCGAGTTCGCGGATGTTGCGTTCGATGCTGGTGGCGATGAGCTCCAGCACATCGGCCGGCACATCGAGGCGTTCCATCTGCGCCTTCTTGCGCAGAATGGCGATCCTGGTCTCTAGATCCGGCGGCTGAACATCGGTGATCAAGCCCCACTCGAAACGAGTTCGAAGCCGATCCTCAAGGGTGGCAAGCTGTTTCGGCGACCGATCGGAAGTGATCACGATCTGCTTGTTGGCGTTGTGCAGCGTGTTGAAGGTATGGAAGAACTCTTCCTGGATACCTTCCTTACCCTCGATGAACTGGATGTCATCGACCAGTAGCACATCGATGTCGCGATAGCTCCGCTTGAACGCCACCTTGCGGTCGTCGCGAAGAGAGTTGATGAAGTCGTTGGTGAACTCTTCAGTGGAGACGTACTTGACGCGCATCCCGGGGAAGAGCCGCTGGGTGTAGTTGCCGGCCGCATGCAGCAGGTGGGTCTTACCCAGACCGGACTCACCCCATATAAAGAGCGGGTTGTAAGCGCGAGCCGGTGCTTCGGCGATGGCCAGTGCGGCGGCGTGGGCGAACCGGTTGGAGGTGCCGATGACGAAGGTGTCAAAGGTGTAGCGCCGGTTGAGGCTTGCACCGTCGGCGGTCGGCGAGTCCTCACTGGGCCGCTCGGTGAAGTAGTTGGGCCAGTCGTATTCGACGTCGGTGGTCTCGTCGTCTTCGTCCTCGACGCGCACCTCTACACCGGTGTCGGCGCTGGAAGTGGCGGGCGGGTCTTCAGCGACCTGCGGTGAGATCCGAACGCCGAGTTCGATGGCGTGGCCGAGGCGCCGGCTGAGCGCATCGGTGATCTGGGTCCGCAGATGCCGTTCGATCTCGTTCTGGACGAAACTGCTCGGGACCGCCAACAGCGCGAAGCCCTCGACGATGGCCAGCGGGTGGACTAGCTTGAGCCAGGCCTTCTGCTGGGGAGTCAGGGCTGGCGCGTCGCCGTTGGCTCCCGCGGATTCGCCGTTGAGTTCGGCGACTACCTCGTCCCAGAGACCGAGGAACGCAGTGCCGGGGTCCTCATTCACAGCCCCATCCCCCTGGTTCGACGCCGTCCGGCCTGGCACCGCAGCGCACGCGTGCCGTCAGGGGACATGCTATCCACACACTTATCCACAGATGTGGATGAGGTGCGCATTCCGCGATGAGGCCCTCCGGGCCGGGTGCTCAGCAACGGATACTCCAGACAAAAGACGCCATATCTGAAGCGCCAGCCGCTTCGTGATCTTCGGTTCGTGGTCGAGAAACCGCTCCGGTTCCGAAACGGCGCTGGCAAGGAAGCTAACAGGTTTCTGCCTAGACGACTACTCATTTCAGCGAGATGAAGCGAATGAAAACGAAGGTCGTTAGCGGGACCGATACGGGTGTGAACAGTGTGAATAGTGGGTCGATTTCGTAGGCCGATGGGTAGCGTGCAGTGCGGCAACTACACCGGGGTTTGACCCGGCGAACGTGCATCAGTACCCTCGAACAGTCGCCCGAACGTTGGCGATACGGCTGCGACCGGCCTAAAGGCCGGAGCCCGCGCCGGTTACGAGCAAGACAGCAAGACGCAGAAGTTCACCGAGCTTACCGAGTGCGTCGCGTGCGACAGGCACAACGGGCTTCCGGTGTGTCGGGCTTATGCGACGCAAGATGCAATAAGGAGAGTGTGCCGTGGCCAAGGGCAAGCGGACCTTCCAGCCCAACAACCGTCGTCGGGCCCGCGTGCACGGGTTCCGGCTGCGGATGCGTACCCGTGCCGGCCGTGCCATCGTCACCGCCCGGCGCAGCAAGGGCCGACGCTCGCTGACCGCCTGAGCACAGGCAGCTCGGCGGTGCTCCCGGCTCAATACCGGATGAGACGATCGGCCGACTTCGGTGCAACGGTCAAGCATGGCCGAAGGGCGGTGCAGCCGGACGTCATCGTGTACAGCCGGGTCGCAGTCGACCAACGGACGGACTCGTCCGAAGAGTCGGCGTCCGACGGCGCGACGAGAACTCCGCCGCGGGTAGGTCTGATCATTGCCAAGTCGGTCGGTACTGCTGTCGACCGACATCGGGTGGCTCGGCGACTGCGCCATGTGGCCCGCGGCGTGTTGGCCGACCTGGAACCGCGAGAGCAACTCGTGATTCGGGCGCTGCCCGGCAGCAACGGCGCGAGCTCGGACAAGCTCAGCGCTCAGTTGCGGACAGGACTGCGGTCGATCCGCCGGGGTGCGGGGGCGGTGCGCTGATGCACGCGGTCGCGGTAGCACCGGTACGCGGGTTGATCTTCGTCATCGAGCTCTATCGGAACATGATCTCGCCACTGCGTCTGCCCAGCTGCCGCTTCATGCCGACCTGTAGCCAGTACGCGGTCGAGGCATTGACCGAGTACGGGTTGATCCGGGGCAGCTGGTTGGCGGCGCTACGGCTGGCCAAGTGCGGACCGTGGCATCAAGGCGGATGGGACCCGATTCCCGAACGGTCCCAGGGGGCTGCTGACTGCGGCTGCCCGTCCGAGAACAACTCGGGCAATCGAGCGGAGGGTGAATACCGTGTCCTTTGATCCGGGCAGCCTGGACTACGTGTACTACCCGGTGTCGGGCATTATGTGGTTGTGGTACAAGGCTTTTGGCCTCCTCCTGGGACCCGCGAGCTTCTTCACCTGGGCGCTGTCGGTGGTGTTCCTGGTGTTCACTCTGCGGGCGCTGCTGTACAAGCCGTTCGTTAAGCAGATCCGGACCACCCGGCAGATGCAGGAGCTGCAGCCGCAGATCAAGGCGTTGCAGAAGAAGTACGGCAAGGACCGCCAGAAGATGGCGCTGGAGATGCAGAAGCTCCAGCGGGAACACGGCTTCAACCCGATCCTGGGGTGTTTGCCGATGCTCGCGCAGGTTCCCGTCTTCCTGGGGCTGTTCCACGTGCTGCGGTCGTTCAACCGGACCAGTACCGGGATCGGTCAGCTTGGCCTGTCGCCCGATCTGAACCGGCAGCTGGGCAACTACTTCTTCAGCGCGGCCGACGTCGGAAACTTCCTGGACGCGAATCTGTTCGGTGCCCCGCTGGGCGCGACCATGATCCAACGCACCGGGCTGGACGCCTTCACCGAGTTCAACCGGCTGTCGGTGATCGTGGTCGGGGTGCCGATCATGATCGCGGCCGGTATCGCGACGTACTTCAACAGCCGGGCGTCGGTAGCGCGGCAGAGTCCTGAGGCCGCCGCCAACCCGCAGACCGCGATGATGAACAAGCTGGCGCTCTACGTCTTCCCGCTGGGCGTGGTGGTCGGTGGGCCGTTCCTGCCGCTGGCGATCATCCTGTACTGGTTCTCCAACAACATCTGGACCTTCGGCCAGCAGCACTACGTGTTCGGGCTGATCGCCAAGGAGGAAGAGGACAAGAAGGAAGAGGCGCTGCGGCGCCGCGCGGCCAACGCGCCGGCCCCCGGGGTTAAGCCCAAGCGGGGTAGCCGAGCGGTCGCAACCGATGCAGCCGGGGATACCGATGCTGCCGCCGAGGAGGCGGGCGCGATCGAGGCGGAGGCCGGTGAGGCCGGGAACCCTGAGGCCACCAAGCGGAACCCGAATCGGCCCGCTGCCCGCGGCGGCCGGCCGGGCGCCGGGGCGAAGCCGAAGAAACGTAAGCGGTGACGTAACCGCGACAAGCCAGCCGGCGCGCGAGCCGCCGGGCACGGAGGGAGACGACATGACCGACACGACTGACATGAACGACGCCGGGACCACGGAGCGCGAGCCCGTGGCCTCCGAGGGCGAGGCCCAGGAGAACCAAGCCGCCCCCGCGGTGGACCTGGAAGACCGACTGGTTGCCGAGGGCGAGATCGCCGGCGACTACTTGGAGGAGTTGCTCGACCTGCTGGACTTCGACGGCGACATCGACCTCGATGTCGAGGGCCGCCGCGCGGTGGTGAGCATCGACGGCGGCACGGACCTGACCAAGCTGGTCGGCCGCAAGGGCGAGGTGCTCGATGCGCTGCAGGAGCTGACCCGTTTGGCGGTGCACCAGAAGACGGGCGAACGCAGCCGGTTGATGCTCGACATCGCCGGGTGGCGCCGTCGGCGGCGCGACGACTTGACCGCGCTGGGCGACGAGGTGGCCCGGCGGGTGCTGGAAAGCGGTGCCGACGAGGAACTGGCCCCGATGAGCCCGTTCGAACGTAAGATCGTCCACGATGCGGTGGCCGCCGTCGCCGGTGTGCACAGTGAGAGCCAGGGCGTCGAGCCGTCACGCCGCGTAGTGGTACGGCGGGACTGACCAAGACTCAGCGGGGGGAATCACAACAGTGTGATTCCCCGCCACGGTCCGTTCCCGGGAAGCCGGAGGAATGTTTCACGTGAAACATGTCGAGGGAGCACCGGCACCCGAGCCACCCCCGGAGGCGACGGAAGTATTCGGCGACCGCCTTCCCATGGCTCGCTGCTACGCGGCCTTGTTGGCCGGACCCGGTGTAGAGCGTGGCCTGATCGGCCCCCGAGAAGTCGAACGGCTCTGGGAGCGGCACCTGCTCAACTGTGCTGCAGTCGCCGAACTGCTGGAGCCCGGCGAGCGGGTGGCGGACATCGGTAGTGGGGCCGGCCTGCCGGGAATACCCCTGGCGATCGTCCGCCCGGATGTATCGATGATCCTCGTGGAGCCACTGCTGCGCCGCAGCGAGTTCCTGCATGAGGCGGTCGCGGAACTGGGCCTCGCGGGGGTGGAGGTGTTGCGTGGCCGTGCCGAAGATGCTGTCGTGCGGGACACGGCCGGCGGCTGCGATGCCGTCACGTCGCGTGCCGTGGCAAGCCTGGACAAGATCGGCCGGTGGAGCCTGCCGCTGCTACGAACGGGCGGCCGGATGCTGGCGATGAAGGGGGAGCGGGCGCAGGCCGAGGTTGATGAGCATCGCGCTGTGATGGCCAGACTAGGCGCCAACGAGGTAAGGGTGGTGAGATGTGGCGTGGACTATTTGACCCCGCCCGCGACCGTGGTGCTGGCGCTGCGGGGAGACCCCGCGGTGAAGCGCGCACGCGCTCGGGCGGCGAGCAGCACGGCACGACGGTCGAGCAGGAGGCAGGCATGAGTAGAGCAGTCCCCCCGGGCGTTACGCCACGGTCGTCGGCCGCGAAGTCCGCAGCGTCCGCTGCGGCTGTTTCACGTGAAACATCGTCGGGCTCGGTTTCACGTGAAACATCGTCGGACTTTGTCGACACCCCGATCGGAGCGGCGGCCGAGCGCGCAATGCAAGTGCTGCACACCAACAACCGGTTGCCCCGCCCCACCCGCCGCCGCGTCTTCACCGTGGCCAATCAGAAGGGCGGCGTCGGCAAGACCACCACCGCGGTCAACCTCGCCGCCGCCCTCGCGGTGCAGGGCATCAAGACCCTGGTGATCGATCTCGATCCGCAGGGCAACGCGAGCACCGCCTTAGGTATCGCCGACCGCAAATCGGGCACCCCGTCGTCGTACGAAGTGTTGATCGGGGCGATCCCGGTGACCGAAGCGCTACAGCAGAGCCCGCACAACGAACGGCTGTACTGCATTCCCGCCACCATCGATCTGGCCGGCGCCGAGATCGAATTGGTGAGCATGGTGGCGCGGGAGAACCGGCTGCGTAATGCGCTGGCAGACTTGGACGACTTCGACTTCGACTACGTCTTCATCGACTGCCCGCCCTCACTCGGACTGCTGACGGTCAACGCGTTGGTTGCCGCACCGGAGGTGCTGATTCCGATCCAGTGCGAGTACTACGCCCTGGAGGGCGTGTCCCAGTTGATGCGCAACATCGAGATGGTCAAGGCGCACCTCAACCCGCGGCTGGAGGTCACCACGGTGCTGCTGACGATGTATGACGGGCGCACCAAGCTGGCCGATCAAGTCGCCGACGAGGTCCGGCGCTACTTCGGTGACCGGGTACTGCGGACGGTGATCCCGCGCAGCGTCAAGGTGTCGGAGGCGCCTGGCTACAGCATGACGATCATCGACTACGACCCAGGTTCGCGCGGGGCGATGAGCTACCTCGATGCCAGCCGGGAGCTCGTCGAGCGAGACCTGGCCGACGGTGGGGGACAGCAGTGACCGCCGATGTACGACGACCCGGAGAAGAACAGGAGCGCCCCAGATGACCGGACCGTCGCGTAAGAAGGGCGGCTTGGGCCGCGGCCTGGCCTCGCTGATCCCGACGGGACCCGGCGAGGGGAACGAGGGCCCGGGTGACCGTCGTGCCGGCTTGGGCCCGCGCATGGGGGATGCCGCTGCGGATGTCGTTCTCGGTGGCGGTAGCAGCGCGGCCGCCCCTGCGCCCACCGCCGACGTGGGCGCGGTGTACCGGGAGATCAGGCCGGCCGACATCGATCCCAACCCGCGCCAGCCCCGGCAGGTTTTCGACGACGAGGCGCTGGCCGAGCTGGTGCACTCGATCCGGGAGTTCGGGCTCATGCAGCCCATCGTGGTGCGTGCCGTACCCGGTTCGTCGCGATACCAGTTGGTCATGGGGGAGCGGCGTTGGCGGGCTTCCCAGCAGGCCGGCCTGGAGACCATCCCGGCGATCGTGCGGGAGACCGAGGACGACAACCTGTTGCGCGATGCGCTGCTGGAGAACATCCACCGGGTACAGCTGAACCCGTTGGAAGAGGCGGCCGCCTACCAGCAACTGCTGGACGAGTTCGGGGTGACCCACGACGAACTGGCCACCCGCATCGGTCGCTCTCGTCCATTGGTGACCAACATGATCCGGTTGCTGCGCCTGCCGATTGCCGTGCAGCGCAGGGTCGCCGCCGGCGTGTTATCGGCCGGCCATGCCCGTGCCCTGCTGTCGCTGGAGGCCGGATCGGAGGCCCAGGAGGAGCTGGCGGCGCGGATCGTGGCCGAGGGACTGTCGGTGCGAGCCACCGAGGAAGCGGTCACCCTGGCCAACCGAGGGGGCACCCCGACACCGGTCGCGCCGCGGCGTAAGCCGATCCAGATGCCCGGTCTGCAGGACGTCGCAGAGCGGTTGTCGACCACCTTCGACACCCGCGTGACGGTCAGTCTCGGCAAGCGCAAAGGCAAGATCGTGGTCGAGTTCGGCTCTGTCGACGATTTGCAGCGCATCGTCGCGATGATGGACTCGACAACCTCCTGAGGCGTTGTTCGCCCAGGTCCAGGGCCACACGGCCGTTACGTCACTGTGACGGTACGGTGACCCGGCCCCGGCGGGAGTGCTGAAACATGTTGATTAACAGCAGCTTTCATTTTTCGGAGGAACCGACCCACCGAATGGCACCGAGGGTGGCATCCGGCGCCTCGACCCTCCTATTCTTAAGGGGCCGTCGTCGGCGGCAGCACGGGTTGAGACCGGGAGTCCAGTGTCTGTCCGAATCGCACCCCTGAAGCTCGAGGGCTTCGAGCAGCTTCCCAAGCACGCGCGCCGCTGTGTCTTCTGGGAGGTCGATCCAGCCACCCTCGGCGGCGACGATCACCTCTCGGACCCGGAGTTCGAAAAGGAAGCTTGGCTGTCGATGGTGATGCTGGAGTGGGGGACCTGCGGCCAGGTCGCCACCCCGTCGGCCGCCGCGCGAGGAGTCGGGGATCCACAGTGCCTCGGCTATGTGCTCTACGCACCCCCGCGAGCCGTGCCGCGGGCCCACCGGTTTCCCACCGGGCCGGTCTCGGCCGACGCTGTGCTGCTGACTTCGATCGGGGTCGATCCGGCTCCGATGGCCGACGGTCTGCCACGGGAACTGATCTCGCGGGTAGTCGAAGAACTGATGCGGCGCGGCGTACGCGCGCTCGAGGCCTTCGGCCGCACGACTGCGGTCTCCGAACTACTCGATCTCGGCACCGTCCCGCCTGACGTCGCACCGGTGTTGGAGGCGGTCGGCGACTGCTCGGTCGAGCATTGCATCATCGCCGCAGATTTCCTGACCGACGTCGGGTTCACCGTGGTGGCGCCGCACCAGTATTTCCCGCGGCTGCGCCTGGAACTCGACAAGGGCCTGGGGTGGAAGGCAGAGGTGGAGGCCGCACTAGAGCGCCTGCTGGAGAGCTCGCGGTTGGAGCAACCGATAGGGGTGGGCGCCCCCGCGGTGTCCGGCTCTGCGATTGCGTCCCAGCGGCGTCTCTCCTGCGTCGAGTCTTGCTGAACCGCCGGGTCTTTGCGGCGGTCCCAGCGGCGTCTCTCCTGCGTCGAGTCTTGCTGAACCGCCGGCGGTCAGGAGCCGCCGAGATGGCCGGTTCGCTCGACCGAAAGCTCGTGGGCCAGCAGTTCGGCGAACGTGAAGGTCCCGGTGGGCCGGTCGTTCTTGCCGAGCAGATAGAGCCGTTTGACCGCGGCGAGCATTCCTTCGGCGATGGCGTCGCGATTGGCGGGAGAGGCCAGCATCCCGCGATCACGCGGGCTGGTGATGTAGCCGACGTCGACCTCGACGGTGGGCATGCGGGTCAGCCGCAGCAGATCCCAGGTTCGGCCGTGCGCCCGACAGTCCTGTAATCCGGTGCGCGCCACTATCTCTCGCTGAATAAAGTCGGCAAGGTTGCGGCCGATGGTGGACACCGAGCCATGCGAGTTGCCGAAGTGGAAGGACGCCACGCCGTTGGCTGCCGGGCTGACGTGGGTGGCACAGCGCAGACTGATCATCAGGTCGGCGCCCACGGCGTTTGCGGTCGCGGCGCGCTCGGCGTCCGACGGGCTGCGACCGCTGGGACGGGACAGGAAAGTGTCCATCCCGATGGCCGTCATCCGGCCTTCCAAACGACTTGCCAAGTCCCACAAGATGTCTGCTTCGCTGATCGGTCCCGACGGAGTCTGGAGGATCAGGCCGTGGTCGCGGCCCCCGCGGCCCGGGTCGATGACGATCCGCTTGCCGGAGAGGCGGGGTCCCGAGCGCCGTACCAGTTCCTCCTCGCGGATCGCGTGCGGCGAACCGCCGGTCACCCGTGAGGCCAGGAAGTTCAAGGAGCGCAACGTTTCCGGCCCGCAGATACCATCGGCGTACAAACCGTACTCACGCTGATAGGACGCCAACGCGTTGTGCGTCTGGATGCCGAAGTAGCCGTCGACCAGACCGGTGTAGAAACCCAGATCCTGCAGGCGCGCCTGCAGGGTGGCGACGTCGTCGCCGTACATCGGCGCCCCGAACTGGTGGTTGAGAATACGGGCGCCCAGTCGGTAGGAGGCCTCCTTGAGCGCACGGTAGGTGGCCTCGCCGATCACGCCGTCGACGAGTAGGCCCCGCTGCTGCTGAAAGGCCCGCACCGCCTGGTCCAAGTCCTCGTCGAAGACGTCCAGGGCGACGTGTTTGCCAGTGCTCAGATCCGCGTCTGGGCTGTCCACCAGCCCCAGCGCAGCCAGCGCTGCCCGGATCTCCACCACGGCACCACTGCGGTCGCCACGACGCAGGCCCTGCTCGGTGCCGCGATGCCGACCCGACATTACTGAGCCCCTCCGGTTGTCGCTGTTGGCAGTGGAACCGTGCTGGTGGTTGCCAGCAGATTAGCCAGAATTGTCTCAGATCCCCGGCCAATTTTCGAAAACGGCGAGGCAATAAAAGGCACCTGAGAGCCGAGGCTCACAAGCGCGTCGGACAGTGCCCGGAATCGCTAGGTCGCGTCTGCGAGCTCCCGCAACAGCGCCGCTTTGCCCTTGGCGCCGACGATCCGCTTCACCGGCTGGCCGTCCTTGAACAGGATCAAGGTGGGGATCGACACCACGTTGAAGTCCCGGGCGGTGTCCGGGTTGGCATCCACGTCGAGCTTGGCGACGGTGAGCTGGTCAGCCTGCTCGGCGGCGATCTCCTCGAGGACCGGGGCCACCATCTTGCAGGGGCCGCACCAGGTCGCCCAGAAGTCCACCAGCACGGGCTTGCTGCTGGCCAATACGTCGGCGGCGAAGGTGGCGTCGGAGACGTTCACGGTGGCGTGCTCGGTCATCGGGGTGCTCCCATCAGGGTTTGGGTACCGGTGTCGTGGGCTTCGGCGGTATCGGCCGCTTCTTCGGATTCTGCCAGCCAGCGTTCGGCGTCGATGGCGGCCGCGCAGCCGGTTCCGGCCGCGGTGATCGCCTGCCGGTAGGTGCGGTCCACCAGGTCGCCGGCGGCGAACACCCCCTCCAAGGAAGTGCGTGACCCCGGTTGCTGGACCAGCACGTAGCCGTCCGGGTCCAGGTCGACGGCGCCACGCACCAGCGCCGAGCGGGGGTCGTGGCCGATCGCGACGAACACGCCGGTCACCGGCAGGGTGGTTTCCGTGCCGGTCTCGGTGTCGCGCACCCGCAGCCCGGTCACGGTCGTCTCACCCTCCACGGCCACCGGCACGCTGTTGGTGAGGAACCGGATCTTGTCGTTCTCGCGGGCCCGGTTGAGCATGATCTTCGAGGCGCGGAACTCTTCGCGGCGGTGTACCAGGGTCACGCTGCGGGCGAAGCGGGTCAAGAAGGTGGCCTCCTCCATCGCGGAGTCGCCGCCGCCGATCACCGCGATGTCCTGGTCGCGGAAGAAGAATCCGTCGCAGGTGGCACACGAGCTCACCCCGCGGCCGAGCAGTTCCTGCTCACCGGGGATGTTCAGGTAGCGGGCGGCAGCACCCATGGCCAAGATGACCGCACGGGCCCGGTGCGTCTCGCCGTCGGCGGTGACGACGGTCTTGACCGGCCCGTCCAGCTCCACCGATTCGATGTCCTCCATGCGCAGGTCAGCGCCGAAGCGCAGCGCCTGCTCGCGCATCTCGTCCATCAGCTCAGGGCCCATGATGCCGTTGCGGAAGCCGGGGAAGTTCTCCACCTCGGTGGTGGTCATCAGCGCGCCGCCGAAGGCGGTCCCCTCGAAGACCAGCGGGGCCAGTTGTGCCCGGGCGGCGTAGATCGCGGCGGTGTACCCGGCCGGGCCGGAACCGATGATGATCACATCGTGGGTGGATGGTGTCTCAGACATCGAGGGCCTTTCCGCGCGGGAGATCTGGTTACTGGGCTAGCAACGTCAGCGTAGGCGGCGATGTTCCCCGGTTCGCTACTGCCGGGTCCGGCCGGCGGCTAGGGGCGCCGCACAGTGGTGTCGGCCAGCAGCCCGGTGTCGGCGGAACTGCAGTGCGGAGCCACCGCCAACGCGATGATCGTGCCCTCTGGCGTGCCCGGCAGCAGCAGCACCACGCCGCGGTGACCGTTGATGGTGACCTCGCGGGCGCCGAGCACCTGTGTCGAGGCGGGGTAGCCCAGTCCGGCCAGGCAGCCGGTCCGGCGGGCCGGATCGGTCAGCGGGCCGTAATCGGGGCGACGGTCCAAGAGCTCGAGGATCTCCGGCTCGGTCAGCGGCAGCACCGCGGTGGGAGCGGAAGCCACCGTTATGGCGTCCAGGGAGCGCGGGCCGCTGGGGGTGTCGCCGGGGAACCGGATCAGCGCGGCGGTACCGACCCCGATAGCGATCAACGCGGCGGCGCCTCCGGCCCAGGCGGCGATCCGGCGCAACGGGGGCAGGGGACGGCTCGAGTGCGCCGGTGGCCTGGTGCGGGCCCGGGACTGTGCGCCGCCTTCATCGCTTGGCATGCTGCCGCTTCCGCTCGCTCTGGTGTCGTCACGCGCAGTCGTCGATCCGACCTGGAAACCCGCCCTTCGGCGCCAAGGCTATCCGGCCGCCGGCCGGCGCACCCGCGGCGCCGGGCGTCCGGTGGTCGGCTGGTCTGAGCAGGACGGCCAGCCGAGCGCGACCGCGGGCGCAGCGACTCTTGACGGTGCCCGGTGCCACGCCGAAGGCGTGGGCGGCATCAGCGACCGAATAGCCCTGCATGTCGACGGCGACCACCGCAGCCCGTTGGTCGGCGGGCAACCGGGACAACGCGGCGCGCACTTCCAGCGCCGTCTCTACCGCGGCGGTGTGATCATCGACAACGGCGTGCGTGACGTGCAGTTCGGTGTAGGAGATCTTGTTGCGGCGCAGGCGATCCAAGCAGGCATTGAGTACGATCCGGTGCAGCCAGCTGCCGACCGCGGCGTTGTAACGAAACGATCCCGCCGCCCGATGCGCCGACAACATCGCCTCCTGCAGCGCGTCCTCGGCGTCTTCCGGACACCCGGTGGTGAGCCGGGCCAACCGGTGTAGCCGGCGGTGGTGGCGGCCGTAGAGCTCGCCGAAGGCGAAGCGGTCACCGGCGACGTGCGCGGCCAACAGCTCGGCGTCGCTGCGGTCCCGGTGCCCCATGGGCGGACAGTAACCAGCGGCGGCCCCGTGGGCACTTCACCCGACCGAGCTGTGCACAGGCCCGCTGCGCCGGCACGGCGACCCGCCTAGGAAGCCGCCTGCACGGTGATCTCGGAGATCTGGGTGCGGCTCTCGCCCGCGGTGTTGCCCATCGTGGAGATCCACACCAGCAGGTTCGAAGTCGGAGCCGCCGAGTCGGCGCTGATCTTGTTCGAACCGGGCTGAAGCGACTTCGCCGGGGCCAGCAAGGTGGTGTCTTCGAGCCGCGACGGCTTCGGCGTCGAAGAAGAGCGCAGCTCCACCCGGGTGCCGGTGCTGGACACGTTGAGGGTGACGGTGCCGATCACCGTGGGCTTGGGCAGTTGCAGCATCAGCCCGACGCCGTTCTTGAAGTTCGGGAACGGCACCGGATCGGAGTAGGTGTCCGTCGACCAGGCGGTGGCCGGATTGCCGTCGATAGCCAGGCCGGCGTCCTGCGGCCGGTCCGCCTCGCCCCCGGGCGAGAAGACCGTCGCCTGGACCGGCTTCACGATGCCGCTGGGTCCGGTGGTGCCCGGCTGCGACGACGCCGAAGGACTGCTCAACCCCAGCTCGGTCTTGTCGAGCCCGTTGACGTCCCCGAAGATCCGGTTCAGCACCGAAGCCAGCACCAGCAGCGCGACCAAGATGACGGCCCCGCCGATGCCCAGGCCGATCAGCACCCGGCGGCGCCGCTCGGCCCGCGTCTCGTCGTCCGGTGGTGCCGGGGCCGGACGGGGCGCGGGCGCCTCGGCGCCGACCGTCCCCAACAGCTCGGTCTGCTCGTGCAGGGCCGTGGCCTGCTGCAGCAGGTTCGACAGCGTCGACGCGCCGCGGATCCCGCCGTCTGGCTGGATCGCGTGGCTGGCCGCCGCGGCGATCTGGAACGGGATGTCCGGGTTGATCGCGTCGGGTTTGACCGGGTTGCCGGCCTCGTCGCGGTCCGCGGGCTCCAGCCCCACGTCGGCCCCGGCATCGGCCAACGGCCACCGGTTGACCAGCAGCGCATACAAGGTGGCGCCGATCCCGCGGATGTCGTCCTCGGGCTTGGTATCCGGCAGCGTGGCGGGGAAGGCCAGGGTGACGTCGCCGTCGATGCTGACCCGGACCCGGGCCGGATGGTCGATCGATAGCGCCACGCCACTTTGGTGGGCGGACTCGGCCGCGGTGGCCAACGACCGGATCGCGCGGGCGGCACCGATCGGCGAGGGCGCGGTGCCGGCCACCTCCTGCAGCGAGGCGCCACGCACCCATTCAGAGACCACCAGGCCGCCCGCACCGACACGCACCACGTCGAGCACCCGGGCGATTCCGGGCAGGCTGATCTGGCTGAGCCGCTGGGTGCGCGACAGCACGCCGGTGAGCTGGTCATCGGCCAGGGTCTGGTTCGGATCGACGAACGTCAACGCGACTTGGCGGTCCAGTGCGGTGTCCAGCGCCTGCCAGAACTGCAGCACCGGGGTGCCGCCGTGGCGTACCAGCAGCCGGTAGCGGCCGCCGGCGATGCTCAGGCCGGGCGTCAGCAAGCTCTCGTTGCCGGCCGACTTGGGGGCGTCGGTCGCCCGCGGAGACGGCTGCGGAGCAACGGTCCGCGACGCGGCGCGAGGCCCGGTGCCTTCGGAAGGAATGTTGGCCACCTCCGCGCCTTTCGGTGTCCAGCCACCGGTGATGTGCTCCGGCGGCGTGTGCGCGGCGGGATCGTTCGGGACGTCCCCGCCGTCTGTGGGCAAACGGTTGTGCTCAGCGTACGGGACGCTCGTATCGGGAGAAGGCGGGTTCGCCACGCCGATCGGGGCTTCTCCGGCACCGATTCTTCGACGCACCGCGGCCAGCGCGGCAACCGCCTCGGGCACCTCGGCGCGCACCATGACCGCCCCGATGATCGGCAGCATCACCAGCGTCATCACTAGCAGGCGCAGCATCGATCCCGCCGCACCGCGGTCGGTCAGCGTGCCCAGGCCCAGCACTCGATCCAGCACCTCGGCGACCAGCCCGGCCAGCAGCGACGCCGTCAACGTCACCAGCACGGTGCGGATCACGTCCGGCCCCACCAGCCCGCCTACCGGGCGCAGTGAGCGCCGCAGCAGCACGTGCCCGACGATCGCGCCAGCGAGAAAGCCCAAGCCGTTGGCCAGACCGAGGTAGGCCGCCACCAGATCGGGGTTGTCGGTCAGGTGCGGGGCTGCCAGCGACGCGACGATCTTGACCGCCGTGATCACCACGATGATGGCGATGGGCGTCCAAGGTTGTTCCCGGGCGTAGAACACCCGCAGCTGCAGCAGCACCAGGGCGTAGGGAATCAACGTGAAAGCCGACATCGCGACCGCAGCGCCGAGGAATCCCGCGTCGACGTTGCCGAAGTTGCCGTAGGCGAACAGCGCGCTGCCGATCGCCGGGCCGCCGAGGGTCATCAGTGCGACGATCGGAATGAGGGTGATCATCATCAGCCGGGTGGCCAGGGACAGATCGGCCAGCACCGCGGGGTCGTCGCCGGCGGCGGCGTTGCGGCTCAGCCGGGGCATCACCACGGTCAGCACCGTTACGCCGATCATGCCGAACGGCAGCTGCAGCAACAGCCAGGTGTAGTAGTAGATCGCCGGGCCGGACGCGGCAGCGGTGCTGGCGATCTGATTGGTCACCACCAGGCCCACCTGGCTGATCAAGACGTAGAGCACCATCGCCGAGGCCATCGTGCCGAATCGCTTGAGCCGGTCGTCGATTCCCCACAGCGGGCGCAGGCTGATCCGTTCCCGACGAATCGCCACCAGCAGGACGGCGGTCTGGGCGACCACGCCGGCCGTGGTGCCCAGGCCCAGTACCAGCAGCTTGGCGTTGCCCATCCGCACCGGGTCAACCGACAGTTCCCCCGGCACCAGCAGGTAGGCCACCAGGGTGGCGATCGCGACGACGTTGTTGACCACAGGCGCCCAGGCCGGGGCCCCGAAGATGTTGCGGGTGTTCAGGATTGCCATGAACACCGAGGACAGCCCGTAGCAGATCACCTGGGGCAGCAGCAGATAGGCGAACGCGATGGTCAGCGGTTCGTTGACCTGCGGGTCGCCGCCCAACATCAACCGCACCAGCATCGGTGCCGCCGCCACCGAGATGACGGTGGTGGCCAGCAGCAGGGCGGTGGCCAGCGTGACCAGCCGACGTACGAACGCGGCACCGCCGTCGGCGTCGTCGCGTTCGGCGCGGGCCAGCACCGGCACGAAGATCGCGGTGAACGTCGCCTCCAGCACCAGGGCGGCGATCTGGTTCGGCAGCTGGTTGGCCACCGAGAAGGCGCTCGACAGGGCGGCCCCCAGGATCGCCGCCAAGAGCACCACCCGGATGAACCCGGTGATGCGGCTTACCAGGGTCGCCAACGCCATCCCCCAGGAGCGCGACACCACTGCGGCGTCGGTCAGCTCGGGGCGTGCGGGTTGCCGGGCCGGCGTGCTCACCGCTCTCCGCCCGGACCGGATGGGGGAGCGGGCAGGTCGGCGCGGTCGGGCTGGCCGCGGAAGCGGTGCCAGAGCCGGCGCCCGGTCAGCACCGTCAGTGCCGCCGCCGCGGTCATGGTGATCAAGAACAGCACCATGCCGTAGGCGTTGGAGTGCACCGACAAGCGGACGGACTCACCCAGCGGCAGACCGTCCGGCGTCTGCAGCGCGGCGTCGACGACGAAGTGCTGGTTGACCCGCACCTCGACCGGGACTCGCAGCGGTAGGAACCCCGGCGGCAGCTCCAATTCCCCGACATCGGTCACCGTCATCCCCGGTGGGGCGTCGACGTGTAGCCGCACCCGGATCGGGACCGCCAGGTCGTTGCGCAGCGCCAGCGGCAGCGGGCTGTGCTCGGTGGCCAGCGTGTAGGAGTCGGCGGGGTTGACGATGGTGACCGCGCCAATCAGGTCGTTGACGGTGTCGCCGATGATCGCCAGGCGCTGCGTCGCCAGGCCGTTGCGGACATCGACCGGCTCGGACTGGGTCAGTGCGCGCAGCATGCCCTCGGCGAGCGGCGCGGTGTACTGGTCACCGGTCAGGCCGGTGCGGACGTCGGTGGTCAACGCCGCGGTCAGGCCCGTCAGCCTGCCGATGTCGTTGGCCACCGCGCCGATGACGTCCGGGCTGAAGCCGCCCGCCGGTTGTTGGGTCGGCAGCGGATGCTCGGGCGGGACTGTCACGTCGCGCGCTTCGGCGATCACCGCGGTCAGCGGCCGGGGCACGGCCAGCCCGGAGCGCAGCGCGGTGGCCAAGGTGGTCAACACGGCCTGCGCGTCGTCGGCGCGGGGCTTCCAGTACGCCGGCGGCATCAGGATCTCGTCGCGTGGCGCGCGGGGGCTCTCCGGGAATTCCAGTCCGCGCCACAGCATCGAGCCCAGGGCGTCCTGGCGACGGGCCAGCGCGGAGTCGTGGCGAAGCCGGACCGCCAGCGAGGTGTCCTGGTAGCTGGGTGCGACCGGATCGGTGCCCATCGCCGCCAGCGCGGCGCCGACGGCGGGGTCGTACGGCACCGACACCAACTGTGGGGACACCCGCCGTGGGGTGACGTCGGCGGTGGCCGAGGCGCCGGACGCCGAGTCCTGCGCCGCACAGTCACCGGCGGTGATCACGACCGTTGGGCCCTCTGAGCTTTGGGCACTGATCAGGTCCGCGGCGCCGGCCGTGAGCCGGCCATCGCCGAGCAGGACCGCACCACGGGTCGAACTCACCTCGAGGATGCGGTCGACGATGTCGGCGGGCTTGCGTACCGCGATCTCGTCGAGCCTCCCGTCGCCCACCCGCGCGAGCGCATCCAGGTCGGCCTGCGCGTAGGGGGTCGCGGTGACGCAGGTGTGGTGAGCCAGCCGCCGCAGCCGCTCCAGCCAGGTCCGGGCTGCGTCACGGCCGGTGCCCGGGTGCGAGGTAGCACTCTCGGGGGAGTCGGCGACGACGTAACCGTTGGTCATCGCGTTGACGGTGACCACCAGGTCGGGGTCGACGGCCAGGCACAGCGCCTGGTTGACCACCCCGTCGGCGTCGACTGCGGGGCTGGTGGCGAACTCGGCGGCCGACAGCAGCGCATCGAGGCGCCCGCCCGGGGCCAGCGATGTCGCCAGGTCGTCATCGGTGAGCCGAACCGGCAGGGTGCCGCCGGGTGCGCCGGGTGTCAGCCGGGGCCGATCGGCCAGCGGCCAGAACATGGTGAGTCGCACCGGTTGGGAGATGTCGGGTGCGACGGTGCCGGTCGACAGGTCGGCGTCCGGATCGGGTTTGGGCAGGCCGGTCACCGGCAGCAGGAACCGGGCGTCGTCCAGCCGGGTCGGCTCGCCGTAGTCGGGCGTGCCATTGACGTTGACCAGCACCGGATAGATGCCGGGGTGCTCAATGTTCAAGGCCGGTTGGCTCGCTGAGCGCAGTGGTGCCGCCAGCGTGAAGCGGGCTTCCTGCCCGCGTTGCAGTTCGGCGGCCACCGTGGCGAACGCGCCGACCGCGCGGTACTGGTCATTGGCGCCGCTGAGGTTGGTGCGCAGCCCGGCAGAGGAGGCGACCGCGCCGGCCTGCTCGAGGCGCACCATCACATCGCGCACCGGGCGGTCGCCCACATTGCTCACCGTGCCGGCGACGGTGACGAGCGGGACGCTGGAGGTGGTGACGACTTCCGGGGTGACGCGGTCGATGCGGATCTGTACGAACGGCGCCACATCGGGCTCCCCGGCGGGGACATGCGGGGCGGCGCCGCCCAGTGCCGTGCCGAGAGTGATCAGGAGGGCGGTCACCACCGCCGGTAGGGCCGCCAACCGCCTCGGCGAGGGGCCCCCACCGCTTCGTCGCGTGCGGGTCACGGGTCCAGCCTGCGACCGTTCTTCGGGTCCGGCGAGTCCTCGCCCGCGCGAGTACGGCGGGCGCGAGAATGCGTCTGCTCGCGTCGCCAGGGTGCGGTCACCGGCAGGGGCGGCAGGGCGGCCGGGCCGTCGGCCTGCAACCGGTCGATCAACTCGTCGGCGACCTGCGCCAACCGGCGCTCGTCCGCGTACGCCAGGCGGGACGGCAGTTCCCGGATCGGCACCCACGCCACCTCGGCGACCTCGACGTCGTCGTCGCACAGCTCTCCACTGGAGAACCGCATCAGATAGTGGTGCACGGTCTTGTGCACCCGGCGACCGTCGGTCACGAACCAGTAGTCGATGCTGCCCAGCGCAGCCAGCACGCTGCCCTGCACGCCGGTTTCTTCGGCGACCTCGCGGATCGCGGTCTGCTCGGCGGTCTCGCCGACTTCGATATGTCCTTTGGGCAGTGACCACAGCATCCGGCCCCGCCGGTCGACCCGGCCGATCAGAGCCGCGACCTGCTCTTCGCGCGGGCCGTCGATGCCATCGACGACCAGCCCGCCGGCGGAGGTCTCGTGCACGGTGCGCAACCGGTCCGGCCCGTGCCGCGCGGTGCGGGGCCGGCGCTGGGCGGCACGACTCGGCGTCGCGCTCGGGCTGGGGCTGGCTTCGGTGGCCGGTGATTCGGCGTGGTTGATTTTCGGACCAGACGTGCGTCGACCACGACGCCGCCTGCGGCGCCGTCCCGAATTGGCTTCTCCGCCGTCGGCCGACACCCATGCGATAGTAGCTGGCACGGTCGGGCGGATCTGCCTCCCTCGCCGGTGGCCCGCTTCGCCC
>NZ_AUWR01000029.1 GCF_000455125.1 Mycobacterium sp. UM_WGJ | reverse complement strand
CATAAAACGTGTTGCCACTGTTGTCTCCTTTTCTGAAGTTCGTTGTTTCTTATTGATTCTCGTAGTTGACGGTTATTGCCACCGGTTACGTCGGTAACCGACGACCGGCTTTGAACGAATGATTGGTTCCCCTCCCATCAGCCCGTAGCCGGTATGCGGTTGGCTCCTGATCAGCCCGCCGCAGCAGCGTTGGCCGCCTCGGTGGCGGCGTAGGAGGTCGCACTTTGGTTGAGCGTTGCGACGAACATCTCGTGGATCGCGGCGGCCTGCGCGCTGACCTGTTGGTACATCGTCGCGTGCGCGGCGAACTGCGCCGCGGTCAGTGCCGAGACCTCGTCGGCGGCTGCCGGGACCACGCCGGTGGTCGGGGCGGCGGCGGCGGCGTTCTGCGCGTTCAACGCCGAACCGATACCGCTCAAGTTCGCAGCGGCAGCGGACAGCGCTTCCGGCTGCGCGTTCACAAACGACATTCGAGTCCTCCTCCGGGATCGCGGTCAGCAATCTCTCTGCTGACGATCGTAAGGGCTCAAAGTGCCCGGGAGTAGCCACATCGCCGAGTGTTCACCTGCCGATAACAAGTGTTCATCTGGGGTAACAAGCCGGTGGCCGCGAGCCGGTTGTTCGGCCGCCGAAAAGGCTTCGAACTGGAAAAACACAGGGCTGCCATTTCCGGTGCGACCGGCAGCCGCCCTGCCCTCCGAAACCAGCGGGCAACAGGGCCGGGTTTAAATCCCGGCGCACTTAATTCACCGGCCGCGTCGGGGCCGTGAAAGCGCCAGCAACCACTGTGTCGCTGTTGCTCGCGTCACAGTGGTTGCTGGTCGGGCCGGTCAGCCGGCCGGGGTGGCCGCGCGCTCCTGCGCCGGCGCCCGCCGCAGCTCGGTGGCGGCGACCTGAACGAACACCCCGGTGTCCTCCGCCATCAGCAGGCCACGGCCGCGAGGCAGCGGGCCGCCCTTCATCTTGCCGCGGATGAAGCCTTCGTCCGGGTCGGCGTCCATCACCAACAGTGGTGCGTTGGCCTGGTGCAGAGCCCGCAGCAGCGGGTCGGCACCAGCGGACGACCAACCACCGAACGTGCGGGTGGCGATCACGTGCAGGCCGACGTCGGCCGAGCGGGTGACCCAGGGCGCAGCCTTCTGGAACGGCGAGTCGAAGCCGGGCGGGAACTGCTGGATGTCGTCGATGATCAAGAAGATCTCCGGCCCGCTCCACCAGGTCCGCGACAGCAGCTCCTCGGCCGACAGCCCCGGCGGAGGCTCCCGGTTGGCCAGCGTGGCGGCCAACTCGTTGACCAGCGCAACGGCGCCGTCCAGGTTGTAGGCGAACTTCTCCACGTAGTCCGACCCCAACGTGGTCAGCAACTGCCGGCGCGGGTCGATCAGCCACACCTGGGCCGACGGCCGACCGTCCGGGCTGGGCGCCGGCGCACTGCTGGAACCCGGCGCATAGAGCCGTTCGATCTCGCTCATGATGGTGGCCAGCGTGGTGGTGCGGCCGCATTCACGACGGCCGGTCACCATCAGGTGGCCGTTCTCGGCGAAGTTCAGGTAGACCGGCTGCAGGTCGAGTTCGGAGATCGCCCAGGCGATACCGCCCGCTCCCACTCCTTCGCGACGGTCGTTGGCCGCGACCGCGCGCACCTCTTCCAGGCCGAACCGCGCCGGCAGACGCCGCACCGGGCGCACCCGGCCGACCGCCACCTGGCTGACCGCGGCCGCCACGCTGTCGGACTCGAACACCTTGTCGCCGGTGTCCTCCATCGCGGGCCGGGCGATCAGGGTGTGCAGACCGGACTGGGGGTCGCTGTCGAGGCGCACGTAGTTGACCGCGACCATGCCGCGTCCGGGCTTCACCGGAACATCCTTGGCGAACCGGGAACGCACCAGCTTGGCATCCTCGACCGCGGCCAGCCGCAGCTCGACCCGGGATCCGAAACCGCTTCGCACCGGCGGGCGCAGCTCCGATTCGCGGTCGGCGGTCACGATCACGTGCACACCGAACGACGGCCCCTGGTTGATGATCTGGTTGACCTGCTCGACGAGCACCTCGTTGTCCTCCGAGAGTGCCCGGTAGTTGTCGACCACCAGATAGACATCGCCGAAACCGTCGTTGGGCACCGCCCCCGGAGCACCTTCGAACTTCCGCCGGCGGAAGACGTCCATCGACGCGACATCGTTCTCCAGGAAGCTGCGCTTGCGGGTCCGCACCAACGCCAGCAGTTCGGCCACCGTGCGGCGCACCCCGTCGGGATCGGTCGGACCACAGACACTGCCCACGTGCGGCAGGCCGGCGACCGTGGTCAGCGAGGTCCCGCTGTAGGCCAGGCAGTAGAACTGAACCTGTTCGGGGGTGTGCGTCAACGCGGCCGCGCAGATCAAGGTCTGCAGTGCGGTCGTCTTGCCCGACCCACCGGCGCCCAGGATCAGCACGTTGGCGCCGGGGCCGGAGGTGTCCACCGTCCACGGCGGCTGGTCGTGCTTGAAGGGCCGGTCGATGACACCGATCGGGAACACCAGGTCGCGCCGGGTGCCGTAGTCCTGCTGCCACGGGTGACCCAAGTAGCGGTTCACCAGGCTCTCGACCGTCACCGGCACATCCAGCGGCGGCTGCCACAACCGGTACGGCTCGAAGTCGATCTGACGCAGTTGGTCGATGATGACCGTGCCGACCTTGGGAGTCCGGATGAAGTCCTCTTCCTCGGCCGGCTCGCCGGGCGCGGCTGCCGGCTTGGTGTCGAGCGCTGCCATCTCCTCGGCCGCCTCGATCTCGGGCGTGCTGACGCTGACCTCGAGCGGAGTGAACTCGGTGGTGAACAGTTGCGGCCGGATGTAGTCGACGGCGTGCGTCAACGGCATCTGCTCGTCGTCGAGGATTCCGCCCCGGTGGTAGTCGCGCCACAGGAACTCGGCCTGGAACCGGATGACCTCTTCGCCGCTCTTGCGGAAGTAGCCCAGACCCGCCTTACCCGGCAGGTTCACCGCGTTGGGGACACCGGCCGCCTGCGCGGCTCCGGCGGTCTGCGCCTTGAGCACCAGCCGATAGCCCATGTTCTCCATGAGCTTCTCGGCGCGGCTCTCGATGGTCTGCGAGGCCATCATCAGGTGCACCCAGTAGGCGCGGCCCTGGCGGCCGATCGAGTCCAGCACCTCCACGGCGGTCGGCATGATGCGAAACCACTCGTAGAACTCATCGATCACCACGACCAGCATCGGCAGCGGCGGCAGGCTGTCGTCGCCGCGCGCCCGCATCCGGGACCGGATTTCGTTGTACTCCTTGGCGCCGTCGACACCGGCGTTGTCGCACATGGTCTTTCGTCGGGCGATCTCACCCCACATGGCCTCCAGGAAGCGCTCCATGAGGGCCTGGTCGTCTTCCAGGTCGGTGATGATCCGCGACACGTGCGGCACGCCGGCGAACGGCTTGACCGCCGATCCGCCCTTGAGGTCGGCCAGCACGAACTGCAGCTCGTCCGGCGGGTGAGCCAGCAGCAGCGACTCGATCACCGTGCGCACCAGGGTCGACTTACCGGAACCGGTGGTGCCGGACATGACGCCGTGCGGCCCGTCACCGCCCTCGTCGAGGGATTTCATGTCCAAGAACAGCAGTTCGCCGTTGTCGGAACGGTTTCCGAACGGAATCCGCAGGCGGCCCCGGCTGCCACCGTCACGCCGGCTTGCCCACAGCTCTTCGAAGTTGATCCGCCCGGCGTCCTCGATGCCGTAGTAGGCCATGATGTCGCGCGCACCGATGTGGTGCGTCACCTTCTGACCGATCTCCTCGTAGGCCGCCGCCAGCCGCCAGTGCGCCAACCGCTGCGCGAACTGTTCGGCGTCGGTGGGGCTGACCTGGTCGGCGAGCGCGAAGAACCACTCGTTGTCGTCGATCACCATCCAGGTGTCGCGGTCACGTGGCAGGGCGTTGATGATGCCCTTGTCGTCGAGACGCAGCACCCGCTGTGAGACGACACGCCACTCCGGAGCGCCGGTCAGGTCGAAGAACGTCACCCCGTCGATGCCCTCGGTGGTGTTGACGTACTCCCACTGCGGGTCCAGGCCATCGACGATGATCAGGTGGTGCGGGGTCGGGGTCTCCGCCGACGAGCTCGCGTGGCGCGGCATGAACGATCCACGCCCGGAGAACAGTTCGGCATGTTCGGTGGCGAAGTCCTGCACCGAGCCGTACACCATGCGGGCGTTGCCGGCGGCGTCCTGACGGCGCGGGTCGCCGAAGTGCGGCATCCACTTCACCCAGTCCCACTGCGCCACATCCGACGTCACCACGACCATGCGCAGATGGTCGGGCCCGTGTGAGAAGGCCAGCTGGCAGATGATCGCGCGCATCAACCCCAGCACCTGCTCGCGGTCGCCGACCAGCGAGTACCACGGCTCGACCAGCAGGGAGATCATCTTGGGCAGGTTGTAGACCACGCTCTGGTAGCGACCGAACTCCTGCAGCGCCTTACCGGTCACCGGTTCCAGCTCGATGTCGGTCGGCATGTTCTGCGGCTCGCCCCAGGTGACCTCGGGGCGCGTCATCCCCACCCCGACGCGGGCCAGCCCGAAGTTGAGGTCCTTGCCGTTGGGCTGGCGCTCCCACATCCGTGACGACCCCACCGCGGCGGCCAGGGTGGACGGCGCCGGGTGGTACCACCGGTAGTTGGCGTCCATGCTGTCCGCGGACTCGGCCGCCGACTCACGCAGCCGGTCCAGCATGAGCATGAACTGGGCGCGCATCGCGTCGAGCTTCGGCCGGCTGAGTTGCTGGGCGCCACCGCCGAAACGGCCGCCGAACATCATCATCGCGACACCACCGATCATGAAGATCGGGAAGATCGAGCCGGCACCCAGGAACATCCGGGAGCCGCTGGCCACGGTCATGGCGACCATGCCGACGAGCAGGCCGACCACCAGCACGCCGACCACCACCAACCACCACGGCTTGCCTTCTGGCGGCGGGACGCTCAGCGGCGTCGGCAATACGATGTTTTCCGGCTTGACCACCGGGGCGCGTTCCGGCGTCGGCCGGGCGTATCCACGTTTCACTTGGGCACCGCCAATTCTGCTGGGCTCATATCGGTTGGCAGGGTGTCGTGACGTACCAGCGCATCCTGTCGGGACAGGGTCGGTCCGTGTGCCAGCAGGCGCAACGCCACCGACGGCGCCAGTGCCGGTTCTCCGACCAGGCCCAGCGCCTTGCGCTCGTCATCGCCGGGGATTCCGAATCGCACGCCGGAGGCGGATATCCACCACAACGATTCCCGCGTCGAGGCGTCCGGGTCGTTGCCGGTGATCGCGACGAAGTTGCCGTAGCCGGAACCGAAGTAGACCCGGTCGGCCTGCGGCACGTTGGTGTCGTTGGTCTTCACCAGCGACACCACCCGCTTCATTTGCTTCTGCGACACCGGAATCGTCGGGCCGGACACCACCTGCACCCGGGCCCGGCTGTCACCGGCGGAACGCTCCCACCACCAGCACGTGGAGGGGTTCTCCTTGATGTCGACGACCTGAAGCGGCCCCTCGGGGTATGCCGAGAGGTCCAGTCCGGTGACCACCGGCATCTTCGCCAGGTCCTGCGGCGTCACCACTGCGGGCGCACCGCCTCCGGTGGCGCCGGCGTTCTGCAGAATGCGGGCCACCACCGGCGAGACGGTCTGTACGCCGTTCATGAGCACCACCGAATACTGTTGCGGCCCAGCCAGCTGCGGCGTGGTGAACACCATGCCCACCGGGCCGGGAGCATTCGGGAAGGCCGGCGGCTGACCCGCCTCGGGCACGAAGGGCACCGCCAGTTCCGGGCCCACCGGCAACGCGTCGAACAACGCCTGGCTCATCGGGCGGGCGTGGTCGACCTGCTCGGGGGTCAGCCCCAGCGGCAGCAGCACCGCCCGGTCGGCGGCGTCGATGCGCGAGCGGCGGCCTTGGCGAACCACCCAGGAGTCATTGCCGTAGCGCAGCACCACCGCGTCGGGTCCGTCCAGCACCCGGCGGCGGGAGTTGAGTTCCGGGGCGCCGTCGATCACCGTCACGGTCACCGGCGACGGCGCACCGACGCCCTGGACGTTGGCGACGGTGTCGCAGATCAGCCACGACGATGTCGAGGGCGCCGTGGGCAGGATGTCCGACGGCGCGCCGGGAATTCCGACCAGCGGGCCGTGCGGCTGCTCGGCTATTTGAGTGGAGCGCACCTTGTGCGGGTTGTCGGCCCGGCCCGCGATCAGCCGCGCCGAGGCCAAATTCAGTGCCGGATATATGGTGTCGCCGACCCGCACATACAGGGCGCCGGAATCACGGTCGGCGATGATCGGCGATTCGTTCATCTGGCCCGAGGGACTCAAGAACGACCACAGCAGTGCACCGAGGCAGACGACCGCCGCGGCCGACACGGAAGCCACCACGGCCAGCGACTGGCGCCGGCCGGGCTCTACTTCCATCCGAACCTGCCAGCGCGTCAACGCCATCGCAGTCCGTCGCGCCAGGAACTGGTACCCCGTCATCTGGGTCCGTGTCGACAGCCCAAGGCCGTAACCGGGTCCCCGCTGTTCGTCAGCCACGGCGCGCCCCAACCCCAGCCCGCAGCACTGCCGGATTACGGCGCGGTGCCGGTCCCGTATAGGTCGTCATCTACCCCTGCCTGGTCACAAGTTTCTTCACTGCGCATGCTAGCCGTGTCGCGCTACGACTGCCCGCGGCGCAGATTGCAATCTGATGGCGATGACGAAACGCACTTCGCCTGTTCTTGCACGAATTATGACCGCGTTAGATGAACGGTCTGTTAAGCGCCAGAGCCGGGTGAGCTCACCTGCGTCGCGCCCAATGGAAAACGGTGGTTTGTCCACCGAAATAATCGCAGCGAACGCCCGATCGGCCCGGTCGGCGAGCCAGGATGGCGCAGGCCGGGGCGCAGCGGCCGTCGGCGACCGCCGTAATCCGCACTTGCGGTACCTGAGTTTCCTGTCAGAAGCCTGCGTATCTGATGTCAGAGTATCGGGTCACGAGGTTTTTCGCGCTACCGTCGATAGGTGACCGCGATTGATGGACAGGGTGCTGGAGGGCAACTCGACCCGCGGGGTCCCGCGACCTCACCAGCAACGAAAGAAACCACCCGGCAAGTCGACTACTCCACGGACGTCGTGGACGTCGAGTTGGAGCTGGAACAGGGCTACCGGGCAGAGATCCACAAAAACCACAACGAGACCGTCGACGTCGAGACCTACGGCGGCGGTTTCGACCTCAGCCGCCGCGCGGTCGCCCCGCACCTGCGTATCGGCCGCGACAAGTGGTTCAACCTGCTGTGGCTGATTCCGATCGGTTTCGTCGGAATGGTGGCGATGGTCGCGATCGGCAAGGGCATTCGGCACATGCCGGGCATCGAGGACTTCATCACCAGGTATCCCGGCAGCAGCCCGTCCACCGAAGTCGCCGGGGGCCTGCCGGCCTGGGCCGGGTGGACCCACTTCTTCAACCTGTTCATGATGATCTTCATCATCCGCGCCGGCATCCAGATTCTCTGTGACCACCCGCGGCTGTACTTCAGCCGCAACTCCACCCCCGGCAAGGACGAATGGCTGCGGGTGGGGCCGCCGGTCCCGGACGACCCTTACTGGACGGCCAATGCCGACACCGTCGCGCTGCCGGCGCAGTTCGGGCTACCGGGCTTCCGGCATTCGATCGGGCTGGCCCGCTGGTGGCACATGGGCCTGGGGGTGTTGTGGCTGCTCAACGGTGCGGTCTTCTATGTCCTGCTGTTCACCACCGGTCAGTGGCGCCGTATCGTTCCGACCAGCTGGGACATCATTCCGCACGCTGCCTCGGTGATGATCCAGTACGCATCGCTGGACTGGCCGGACGACCACACCTGGACCAACTACAACGCGCTGCAGCTGATCTCCTACTTCGTCACGGTGTTCGTGGCTGCTCCCGCCGCGCTGATCACCGCGCTGGGCATGTCCCCGGCGCTATCACAGCGGCTGGGGCTGATCAGCAAGCACATGCGACTCAACCTGCAGATCGCCCGCTCCCTGCACTTCGTAGTGCTGGTCTATTTCCTGCTGTTCATCCTCGTGCACGTCACCATGGTGTTCGCTACCGACGCCTTCGACAATCTCAACCACATGTTCGCCGCCCGGGGATGTGCGGAAGGCGCGGGCCCGGAATGCCATAGCGCGACGGGCTTCTACGTCTTCTGCGTGGCGGCGGTGGTGTGCACCATCGGCTGGATCGCGGCCACGCCGCTCACCCTGCGCTACCCGCGGGTCGTCCAGAAGATCGGCTATGCCCTCATCGGGCCGTTCCAGCGGGCCCTGGAACATCTGAACCCCGAGCCCGGGACCTTCACCGAGGACGACATCTCGCCGTTCCACTGGCGCAACGGCCGGCTGCCGGAGACCGTCGAGTACAAGGAATACGAGGCGGGAGACTTCAAGGACTGGCGACTCAAGGTCTACGGCCTGGTCGAGAACCCGATGGAGTTCTCGCTGGAGGACCTCAAGGCCCTGCCGTATCACGACCAGATCACCCAGCACATGTGCGTGCAGGCCTGGTCCGGCGTGGCCAAATGGGGCGGCGTGCAGATGTCGACGATCATGGAGATCGTCAAACCGCTTCCGCAGGCCAAGTGGGCGATCTTCTACTCGATGGGCCTGGGCGCCACCGGCGGCATCTTCTACAACGCACACCCGGTCGACCAGATGTGGCACCACATGTCGATGCTGGCCTACAACATGAATGACCAGCCGCTGCCCTACATGCACGGTCGGCCGCTGCGGCTGCGCAACGAGCTGCAGCACGGCTACAAGCTGGTGAAATGGATCAAGGGCATCGAGTTCGTCGAGAGTTATAAGGAGATCGGCAGCGGCCACGGCGGCTACAGCGAAGACCACAAGTTCTTCGGCCGCCATCAGACGATCTGAGCCGATCCCCGGGAGATGAGGGCTGCCGCGGCCTGACAGGAACACCTGTCAGGCCGCGCCGCATCTGCGGGATCAGGACACTGCGCAGCCGCGGTCTGATCTTGTCGATGGCCGGCCCGCCTGATCCACCGCCGCGTCGTAGGGTGACATGAGGCAACTGAACAACGGGGAGAATCCATGCGCGGACGCGGTATCGGAAAGTCAGTCCTGTCGGTGGTAGCGGTGGGGCTCGCCGTGGGTGCGGTGGCGACCGCCTGTGGCGCCTGCGACAGTGATTCCGAGGAAGACACCTACGGTGAGGTCACCCAGGCTCCCGCCGCCCCGATGGCGCCGGTGCCGCCCGCCGACAGCGAGGCCGGCGAGCCCGAACCCGGTCCGACCGCGCTCCCGGACGCCCCGCTCACCAGTGCCGCTCCGGTTGTCGAGCCCACCGCGAAACAGGCTCCGGCCGCCTCAGCGGTACCGCGGGCTCCGTCTGCGCCCGCAGTCCCGGCCATTCCCGCGATTCCGGCGATCCCGGCGATTCCCGCCATCCCGGCGATTCCGGCGATTCCGGCGATCCCCTACCCGTAGCGGTCGCAGCCCCGAGCGATCAGATCCCGGTCCAGGCCGAGTCCAGCTGCTCGGCCACGTCGATGATCTGCGCCTGCTGGGACTGCGGGCTGTCGATCTCGTCTGCCACGTAGTGCGCGATGAAGCGCCGGATCTCCCCGTCGACGCCGGCGAAGATCCGCAGCAGCTCGCCGCGGATGGACGTCGACGACACCTCGACGGTGATGTCCGAGGACCGTGGCTTGGGTACGTCGATGATCAGCAGCAACGGTTCGGCGGCGCGGGCGGTGGCGTGCAGGGCGATGTCGCCGGCCACGGTGAATCGTTGCTTGTCCAGACGAAGGTCGATGAGCAGGTCGATCTCCAGCGGAATGTGGATCGCGAACGTCAGCAGATCCCCCAGACCGCGTGCCACCCGCGGCTCCTGAACGCGCACCTTGGCGCTGACCTTGGCGATGCCGCCCGGACCCTGCCGCATGGTGGGCATCTCGAACTCGTCACCGGCGATGACGGCGAACGCAGCTGCCACTCGTTCTTCGGTGACCGCGACCTCGAAGAACTTGCGCCCGAACTCTTCGTAAGTCAGGAAAGTGTGGTTCTGCATAGGTTGATACGGTCTCACGTCCCCGTCGCCGACGGGCGCTGATCGGCCTGCGCGTCGCCGTCTTCGCGTTCCACCACACCACGATCGGTCAAATGCTCGACGAGCGGCAGTACGCCGGCCGCCAAGTGCTCGGCCATCGCGGTACGCGCCAGCGTCTGATCGTGTGCCGCCAGCGCGGCGAGCACCCGCCGATGATCGGCCATCGACCGCTCCGGCCACCCTGCGATCCCCGGGAAAACGGCCTCGGGCGCATACCGGGTTATCTGCGACATCATTTGGGCCAGCTTGGGTGAGGCGGCGGCGACATTGATCGCCCGGTGAAAATCGTGGTTGAGCCGCACGGTGCGCTCTTCGTCGTCGCCGGCGTAGGCCTGCTCCAGCCGGGACTGGATCTCATTGAGCTCGCTCAACTGCTCCTCGGTGATCCCGGCCGCGGCCCGCGCCGCCAGCTCACCGCCCACGAACGCCTGGACCTCGGCGACATCGGCCAGATCACGCTCGGTCACCGGCAACACGACGAACCCGCGATGCGGCAGCTGGTCGAGCAGGCCTTCAGCGCGCAGCTCGAACAGCGCCTCCCGCACCGGAGTGACACTGATGCCCAATTCCGTTGCGAGCTGGTCCAATCGGACGTAGGACCCCGCGGCGTAGCCGCCGTCGAAGATCCGCTGGCGCACGAAGCGAGCGACGGCTTGCGACAACTGCGGCCGGGTGCTGAAGTCGGGAGCAGACATGGCGTCAGATGCGGTAGTCGGCCAGCAGACGTTTGCTGATGATCTGCTTCTGGATCTCGCTGGTGCCCTCGCCGATCAGCAGGAACGGCGCGTCGCGCATCAGGCGCTCGATCTCGTACTCCTTGGAGTAGCCGTAGCCGCCGTGGATCCGGAAGCTCTGCTGGGTGACCTCATTGCAGTACTCGCTGGCCAGGTATTTCGCCATGCCCGCGGCGACGTCGTTGCGTTCGCCGGAATCCTTGAGCCGGGCCGCGTTGACCATCATCAGGTGTGCGGCCTCGACCTTGGTCGCCATCTCGGCCAGCCCGAACGCGACGGCCTGATGCTCGGCGATCGGCTTGCCGAAGGTGTTGCGCTGCTGGGCGTATCGGGCCGCGAGCTCGAACGCGCGGATGCCCACCCCGCAGGCACGTGCGGCGACATTGACCCGGCCGACCTCGATGCCGTCCATCATCTGGTAGAAGCCGCGGCCGGTCTTTCCGCCCAGAATGTCGGCTGAACCGGCGCGATAGTCGTCGAAGATCATCTCGGTGGTGTCGATGCCCTTGTAGCCGAGCTTCTCGAGCTTGCCGGGGATGGTCAGCCCCGGGACGACTTCACCGAATCCGGTGGGCTTTTCGACTAGGAACGCGGTCATGTTGCGGTGCGGGGTGTCGGCCCCTTCGTCGGTGTGGACCAGCACCGCCACCAGGCTCGACGTGGCGCCGTTGGTCAGCCACATCTTCTGGCCGGTGATGAGGTAGTCACCGTCGCCGGTGGGTGTGGCCCGGGTGCGGATGGCCGCGACGTCGGAACCGAGCTCGGGTTCGGACATCGAAAACGCGCCGCGCACATCACCGGTCGCCATCGCCGGCAGGTAGCGCTGTTTCTGCTCGTCGGTGCCGTGCTGGCGCAGCATGTAGGCCACGATGAAATGGGTGTTGATCACCCCGGAGATGCTCATCCAGCCGCGCGCGAGCTCCTCGACGCACAGTGCGTAGGTCAGCAGGGATTCGCCCAGCCCCCCGTAGGCCTCCGGAATCATCAGCCCGAACAGGCCCAGCTGTCGCATCCCGTCGACGATCTGTTGCGGATAGGCGTCGGCGCGTTCCAAGTCGGCAGCGTGCGGAATGACCTCTTTGTCGACGAACGCCCGCACCGCTGCGACGATCTCGGTCTGGCTCTCGGTCAGCCCCAACGTCTGGCACAGTCTGGTCATCTACGCCACTCTCTCGAACACGGCGGCCAAGCCCTGGCCACCTCCGATGCACATGGTTTCCAACCCATAGCGCTGCTGGCGGCGGTGCAGCTCACGCGCCAGCGTTGCCAGCATCCGGCCGCCGGTCGCGCCCACCGGATGCCCCAGCGAAATCCCCGAACCGTGCACGTTGGTCCGGTCGCGGTCGGCCGCACCGAACCGCCACGCCGCCATGACCGCCAGCGCCTGAGCGGCGAACGCCTCATTGAGCTCGATCAGGTCGATGTCGGCGAGGGTGAGACCCGCCTTGGCCAGGGCGACCTCGGTGGCCGGCACCGGGCCGATGCCCATCACGTTGGGCGCGACCCCGGCCAGCCCCCAGGAGACCAGTCGCACCAGCGGGGTCAGGCCCAGCTGCTCGGCCTTGGCCGGGGTGGTCACCACACACATCGAGGCCGCGTCGTTCTGACCGCTGGAATTGCCGGCGGTGACGGTGGCATCCGGATCGCTTTTGCCCAGAACCGGTTTGAGCTTGGCCAGTGACTCGACCGAGGTGTCGGCGCGGGGATGCTCGTCGGTGTCGATCCGCTGCTCGCCGGCGCGGGAGCGCACCGTGACCCCGATGATCTCGTCGGCGAGCACACCGCTGCGCTGGGCCGCCACCGCGCGCTGATGTGAGGTGACCGCGAGCTCGTCCTGCTCGGTGCGGGAGATCTGGTACTGACGACGCAGGTTCTCCGCGGTCTCCAACATGCCACCGGGCACCGGGTGGTACTGCCCGCCCGCGGTGGTCCGGCCGCGTGCCAGGCCGTCGTGCACCCGTACGCCGTCGCGGGCCCCGCCCCAGCGCATGTCGGTGGAGTAGAAGGCCACGTTGCTCATGCTCTCCGCACCGCCGGCGATCACCACCTCATGCGCGCCACTGCCGACCTGCAGGCAGGCCTGGATCACCGCCTGCAGGCCGGATCCGCACCGCCGATCGACCTGCATACCCGGAACCGTCACCGGCAGGCCGGAATCCAGGGCGACCACCCGCCCGATCGCGGGCGCCTCACTACTGGGATAGCAGTGCCCCAGCACCACGTCGTCGATGGCGTCGACGGGCAGGCCGGTGCGCTCCAGCAGTCCGGACAGCGCGGCGACGCCGAGCTCGACGGCGGTCAGCGATTTGAACATCCCGCCGTAGCGGCCGATGGGAGTGCGAACCGGTTCGCAGATCACCGTCTCGCGCAGGCTCATAGGTGTCGACCGCCGGTCACCTCGAGCACGGTGCCCGTCATATAAGAGGACAGGTCGGATGCCAGAAACAGTGCGACGGTCGCGACCTCGTCGGGCTCGCCGGCCCGGCCCATCGGCACCTCGGCGACCTTCGAATCCCAGATCCGCTGCGGCATGGCCTCGGTCATCGCCGAGCGGATCAGCCCCGGCTGGATCGCGTTGACGCGGACACCGAGGTAGGCCAGCTCCTTGCTGGCGGCCTTGGTCATGCCGACGATGCCGGCCTTGGCGGCCGAATAGTTGGTCTGCCCGACCATGCCGACCTTGCCCGATATAGAGGACATGTTGACGATCGCGCCGCGTTTGCGTTCCCGCATGATCGCCGCAGCCGCGCGCAGCCCGTTCCAGGTGCCCTTGAGGTGGACTGCGATCACCTGATCGAAATCGTCTTCGGTCATCTTGCGCATGGTGGCGTCGCGGGTGATGCCGGCGTTGTTGACCATGATGTCCAGACCGCCGAACCGCTCGACGGCGACGGCTACCAGCGCCTCGACGTCGGCGGAGTCCGTGACGTCGGTGCGTGCCGCCACCGCCACGTCGGCGCCCAGCCGCTGCGCCGCGGCCTCGGTCGCGTCCAGGTTCAGATCGCCGAGCACCACCCGGGCGCCCTCGGCGACGAAGCGTTGCGCGATGGCGAAGCCCAGCCCCTGCGCTCCACCGGTGATCACCGCCGTCTGCCCGTTGAGTAATGCCACGCCGAAACCGTCCTCTACATGTCGTGCCCACCCATGGTCCGCAACATCATATTTCATATATGATTTATCGGCCAGTGCCGAAAGGGGCCGAACTATGCCGACCGCATCCGTCGCGTCCGTCGAAGACGACGTCTTCGCCGAAATCCTGTCCCAGACCCGCCGGTTCGTCCGGACCATGGTCGTCCCGCGCGAACAGGAGATCCTCGAGACCGATCAGGTGCCGGACGACCTGCGGCAAGCCGCCAAGGACCTGGGCCTGTTCGGCTACGCGATCCCCCAGGAATGGGGCGGGTTGGGCCTGAATCTGGCCCAGGACGTCGAACTGGCCATGGAACTGGGCTACACCTGCCCGGCGGTCCGGTCGATGTTCGGCACCAACAACGGCATCGCCGGCCAGGTGCTGGTGGGGTTCGGCACCGATGAACAGAAGGAGCGCTGGCTGGCGGCCATCGCCTCCGGGGCGGTCGCATCCTTCGCCCTCACCGAGCCCGGAGCGGGCTCCAATCCCGCGGGCCTGCGCACCAAAGCCGTCCGTGACGGCGACGGGTGGGTGCTCGACGGCCAGAAGCGGTTCATCACCAACGCCCCGCTGGCGGATCTGTTCGTGGTGTTCGCCCGCACCCGGCCCGCCGACGAGCGCGGCGCCGGCATCGCGGTCTTCCTGGTGCCGGCCGATACCGCCGGGGTGGAAGTCGGCGCCAAGGACGCCAAGATGGGCCAGGAGGGCGCCTGGACGGCCGATGTCAGTTTCTCCGGCGTGCGACTGCCCGCCGCCGCCCTGGTCGGGGGGAATGAGGACATCGGTTACCGGGCGGCGATGACCTCGCTGGCCCGCGGCCGCATTCATATTGCCGCGCTGGCGGTGGGAGCCGCGCAGCGCGCACTGGATGAGTCGGTGAACTATGCCGCCACCGCAACGCAGGGCGGCGGCATCATCGGCGACTTCCAGCTGGTGCAGGCGATGCTCGCCGATCAGCAGACCGGAGTGCTGGCCGGCCAGGCGCTGGTCCGCGATGCCGCCCGCAAATGGGTCAGCAACGAAGATCGGCGAATCGCTCCGTCGGTGGCGAAGGTCTTCTGCACCGAGATGGCCGGCAAGGTCGCCGACCTGGCGGTGCAGATCCACGGCGGCAGTGGATACATCCGTGGCGTGCCGGTGGAGCGCATCTACCGCGATGTCCGGCTGCTGCGGCTCTACGAGGGCACCAGTGAGATCCAGCGGCTGATCATCGGGTCGAACCTGATCAAGAACGCGAAGCGGTCACTGTAAGCAGCATCACTTTCTGCCCCGGAAACGACGTGCCGCCGGCACCGCTATTTCCGCCGATTCCGGCGTGAATCGATACCCGCGACGCACCCATTGATCAGGCAATTTCATCCTGATAATGCGAATTTGTGACCTTTGGAGCCAGGCTCAACAAATACCTACGAGCCCTCTACCAGCACTTACGGAAATTAACGGTCATGCTTGCCGGATTTTCCCCGATCTACCTGGCGTTTCTCCGTTGCGACGTTATCTTTGACAACATGAATGTTAAACGTGATGGGTGCCACAGATTTTGGTAAGTGCAGTTATCCATGGTTAATGTGCTCGGTCATGTTTGGTCTAGAAGCTCTGATGGCGCTCATCCAGCAGGTTTCGGGCACCCCGTACATCGTCGGCGGCAACACTCCCGCAGGTACGGATTGCTCGGGTTTGGCCTCGTGGGTGTCCAACGTCGCCAGCGGCCGGCCGGCCTTCAGCGGCCGGTTCCACACTGCCAACGAGGAGTCGGCGCTGCTGGCCCGCGGCTTCAGGTACGGCACCGCGCCCAACGCTCTGGTGGTGGGCTGGAACAGCCACCACACCGCGGTGACCCTGCCTGACGGCACGCCGGTGGCCAGCGGTGAGCCCGGCGGAGTGAAGATCGGTGGCGGCGGCGCCTACCAGCCGCAGTTCACCCACCACATGTACCTGCCCATGGACGAGGCACCGGCCCCCGAAGCGCCGGTGGAGTTCGCCGCCATGGTGGAGCCGGGCCCCGAGCCCGCGGCAGAGCCGATGGGCGTGGAACTGGCCGCAGCGCCGCCGTTCGACGCACCGCCGCCGTTCGAGGCACCGCCGCCGTTCGAGGCTCCCCCGGCCGAGGCGCCGATCGACATGCCGCCCGGCGAGGCGCCGCCGATGGATGCCCTGCCACTCGACGACGCCCCGGCCGAGCCCGGCCCGGAGCCCGGTGACCGCGAGGCGCCGGCTCCGGCCTAGTCTCGTCCGTTCGGGTGCGCTGACGGCGCCGCCGGGCGTCGCGCCAACAGCCACGCCACACCGTCCGCTTCGCCCTCGCCGATCAACTCCAGGCCGGAGAACGCCGTGCGCAGCTCCCCGGGCGCAGCCCGATACCGCCCAGCGGTGCTGCCGACCTGACTCAACGCGGTGATCGCCAGCAGTCCCCCCGGAGCCAGGCGCTGCACCATCGGCGCGTCGAGGCGACTGTCGCGGAACCGGGCGCAGTAAATGACGTCGGCCGGTGGTCCGTCCGGAAGGCCGTCATCGAGATCGACGACGTCGAATCGGCACCGGTCTTCAACGCCGCTGTGCACGGCGAACGCCCGCGCCCGATCGACGGCGACGGGCGAGATGTCGCATCCGGCCACCTGCAGGCCACGCTGGGCCAGCCAGACCGCCGCTGCGCCCTGGCCGCAGGCGATGTCGAGCGCGCGGCCGGCCGTCGGAAAAGCGTCCACGAAGGGCGCAAACACCGCAGCGGGCCCGATCGTGTCCGACCCCGGCACGCCGCGGCCGGCGTACTTCGCATCCCAGCGGGTGCGGTCCTCGGCGCTCATGCGATGGACAATACTGCGGGGGTGAGATTACGCCCCTCGATCGCGTTGTTGCTGTTCGTCTTGGGTGGAGCGGCCGGTCTGATCGGCGACCACTCCCATGTGGTCACCGGGACCACCGAATACCTGTCCCCGTCGCAGGCCGTCCCGTTCATCTGGAGCAGTCCGCTTTACTTCCCGATCCTGGTCGGGTCCGCCACCGCTTTCCTGGCAGAGTTGAGACTGCATCTCCCGTCACCGCGGACCGCCGTCACGGTGCGCCAAGGGGTGGCTGGTCTGGCCGCCGTGCTGGGCAGCTACGTCGTCACCGCGATGTTGCATGCCTCGCCGGTGGTTCCCCTCACGACGTTGATCTGCGCGTTCGCTGCGATCACTTACTGCGCCCTGGGAGATCGTCCGGCGATTGTCTGTGGCGTCCTGATCGCGGCCGTCGGCCCGGTGGTCGAGATCGGTATCGCCGCGCTCGGCCAGTTCCGCTACGTCCCCGGCTCGGACGGGTTGTTCGGGGTCGCGCCGTGGCTGGTGCCGCTGTACTTCGCATTCGGGGTGGTCGCCGCGCTGATCGGTGAGATCGCCGCCGGCCTCAAGCCGCCGGCGCAATAGGCGACACGGGACGGGACGCGATGGCACCGGTCACCCTCGGCGGCTACCCGGCAAAACGGTGCGCTCGCGTCACCCACAACGAGTTCGCTCCCGGCATCGCCGAGCCTGCGCCGCCGAGCCCGGACTTGGAGGCGCTGCGCAGTGCCGGAATCGAATTCGAGGAAGCTGTCCTCGAGGAACTCCGGTCACGCTACGCGGGTTCTGACCGACTGCTGCTGTTGGACGCCGAGATCGGCGCTACCGAACGCCAGCGACGCACCGTGGCCGCGATGACCGCCGGTGTCGAGGTGATTGCCGGCGGGGCCCTGCCGGATGTCAACGGCCGCAGGGGCCTTCCCGACGTCTTGGTCCGGCACCAGGACGGCTACCTGCCCGTCGACATCAAGAACCACCGCACGCTGGCCCCCGCAAAACGCGCGGAGGTGGAGATCTCGACACTGTCGCAACCTGATCGGCGACTGACCTATTCCGGCCACACCGACCACGGTGCGCGCTGGCGTGACGATGTCATGCAGCTGGCGCACTACACCCGGATGTTGCAGGAGTTGGGTTTTCACTGCGGGGTGAGCCGCGGCGGTATCATCGGCAGCTCCGACCTCACCGCACTGCACGGCGAGAGTCTCGGCATCACCTGGTATGACCTGGATGCCGAGAACATCGTCACGTATTCGGCCAGCGATCCGTCGCATCGCCGGTCACGCTCGGCGCTGCAGCGCTATGACCACGAGTTCGGCTTCCGTGTCGAGGTCGCGCGGGCCGCAGCGGCCGGACGAGAACTGGTGCGGCCCTACCGCATCGCCGACTGCGGGACGTGCGTCTGGTTCGACTGCTGCGCCGAGGCGGTCGGCGACGGTGACGCGTCGTTCGCGATAGAGACCGGCCACCTCACGATCCGAGAGTGGCAGTACCTGTATCAACACTGCGGCGATGGCGCGAAGTTGAGCGTTGCGCAGTTGGCGGCTGTCGATGTGGATGCGCACCTCGAAGCGTTCCGCGTCCAGTCCGTGGGCACCAAAATGCCGCGAGACCGGCTGGCCAACGCCGTCCGGCGAGCCCGGATGAGTTGCTCCGGAACTGATTTCGAGTCACACGAACCGGGGCCGGCGACTGTTCCTTCCGCCGACGTCGAGGTCGACTTTGACATCGAGTGGGATGACCAGGGCCGGATCTATCAGTGGGGCTTACGCATCCGCGACGGCCAGGACGACTCCACCGCCCGCTATCAACCCGTGGTCTCCTTCGATCCGCTCGACGAGGCCGCCGAAGCCGCACTGGCCGCCGAGTTCGCCTCTCGAATGCAGCAGTTGCGCGGTCACGCCGCCCGCGAGGGCAAGTCGCTTCAGGTCTTCCATTGGCACCACCCCGAGGTCAGCAGTACGCGCAGGTTCGCCGAGGTGCAGCAGGCGCTCGACGGTCTCACCTATGACCTGCGGAAATGGTTCGACGCAACGTTCTTCGCCCGCACCTCGTCGTCGATCAAACAGGTCGCCGGCTTCTTCGGCTTCCGTTGGGAGGTCGACGATCCCGGGGGTCTGGCCTCGCTGGGGGCGATCGAAACCGCCCGGGGCAGCGGCCCGCAGGCCGACGCCGCCCGGCAGTGGTGTCTGAGCTACAACGAGTGCGACGTCGCCGCGCAGGCGGCGATCCGCGACGGGCTGCGCGCCTACCGCCGCTGAGCGGGGTTCAGGCCTGGGTTTTGACCGTCGGGCAGATGTTGGTGCGCGCCGACTCGACCACCTCGCCGGCGGTGGGCTTGGGGATCTGCAGATACACCGAGACCTGTTCGACGATGAGGCTGGTCGGATGCTTCGGGAACTCCAGGCATGCGGTCCGTCCGGCAGCCAGCCGGCGGGCCTCGGTGCCGGGCGGGAACTTTGCGCGGATGGCGTTGAGATAGGCCATCTCAGCCGGACTGGGGTAGGTCGACTGCTGCTGGGTGCACAGCAGGATGTCGGGGCTGTTGCCGCAGTAGTCGGGATCACGCGGATTGAGCGGATCGGCCTGAGCGGATGACGCAGCACCGATCAGCCCGGCCAGCACACCTGCGGCCAGGGCCGCCGCGAGTGCGGTTGATTTCACGTCCAGCGCCTTTCTCCTCGCCGCTGACGCTAGCAGCAACCCGAAGCCGCTCGCGGGGACTTGCCGGGTCTGGCCGGCACCGGCGGAACCGCCTCATCCGCCGCCGCCGTAGCATTGCCGATATGAGTTGGGCAGCCCGGTTCACCGCACCGTTGGCGATCACCGGTGTGGCGATGGGAACGTTGGTCGCCGCAGCGCCGGCGCACGCCGACGAAGCCAGCTTCATGCATTATCTCAACACCCACGGCTACACCGCGCGCTACGGGAATGACGAGCCGATCTCGGAGTCCAGCGTGCGAGCCCTCGGGCACATGATCTGCGAGAACCTGCGGGTAGGGCGAACCGTCGAAATGCAAATGCCGCACTACCCGGCGTGGCCGCAGTTCCCGCTGATAGCCGACGCGGCGCGCCAGGAGTTGTGCCCGGGCGCCTAGCGCTGCCAACGCTGGGTGTCGACCGGTCCCGATGCGGGTAATTCGGTGCCGTGAGGCTTCGTAGAAGCACTACCTCCGGTCCCGGGTTGCGCCGTATCGGTCGAGGCCGAGGCTTTTCCTACGCCGACGGTCACCACCCGGTCGACGATCCGGAGGTCCTCGCCCGGATCAAGGCACTGGCCATCCCCCCGGCGTGGCGCAAGGTCTGGATCTGCCCCTATCCCAACGGGCACATCCAGGCCGTCGGAGTAGACGCCGCAGGACGTCGCCAGTATCTGTACCACCCGCAGTGGCAGGCCGAACGTTCCGAAGAGAAATTCGACCGGGCGCTGACCCTGGCCAAGCTGCTGCCGGACTGGCGCGCCGAGGTGCTCGCCGACCTGCGCGGTCGCGGCCTGAAACGCGATCGGGTGCTCGCCGTCGCCCAGCAACTCATCGACCGGGGTTACTTCCGGGCCGGTGGCGAGGAGTACGCCCAGGAGAACGGCAGCTTCGGGCTGGCCACCTTGCTGCGCGATCACGTCACGCTGCGCACCGGCTGCGTGGACTTCGACTATCCGGCCAAAAGCGGTGTACGGCGGACGGTTTCGGTCGACGATCCGCTGGTGGTGCGTGCGGTTCGCGCACTGTTGCGCGCGCCGACCGACCTGCCCCGGCTGCTGGTTTACCGCACCTCCGACGGCTGGTGCGAAGTGCGCGCCGACGACCTCAACGAGCGGTTCCGGGAGCTGACCGATGAACAGTTCAGCGTCAAGGACCTGCGGACCTGGCATGGCACCGTGCTGGCGGCCGAGAGCTTCGCCGCCGCGTGCGAGCCGACCTCGAAAACCGTTCGCCGTCGCGAAGTCGCCGCCGTGATGCGCTACGTCGCCGAGGAACTCGGCAATACCCCGGCAGTCGCCCGCAGCTCCTACGTGGATCCGCGCGTCGTGCAGGCCTATGAACAGGGCATCACCATCCGCTCGGCGCTGGACCGGGCCCGGGGCCGTCGCAAGGACGCAGCGCGCCGACTCGCGACCGAAGCCGCCACCGCTCGGATGATCAGACGAATCGACCGAGCAGGAAAGTAGCGCCCGATCCGCCGCGGTTGGCACCAATTCGCACCTGCACCGCAGAGCGCCGGTCCTGCGACTTCCAAGGTCAAGTAGCTACAGTGCTCTGGGTGGACGGACGAAAGATTGCCAGGGTCTGCGGTCGCAGCCTGGCCATTCTGACGTCGCTGGCCGTCTCGGCCGCCCTCATCTACGCCCAGAGCAGCCACGATGCGGCGCCCAAGCCCACCGAGACTGCCGTGGCGGCGCCGTCGGCTTCGTCGACACCGCCCCCTCCGACCGCCGGCGGGATGCGCATCGCCAATCCCGCCGAGGCCGCGGCGCTGGCGGCGAGCGTGCCGATGCCCACCGAAGGCCAGCAATTCACCTTCCCACTGCCCCCCGGGGTGGCGCCGGAGAACGGGCTCCAGGTCAAGACCATTTGGGCGGCCCGCACAATCGGCGTGCTGTTTCAGGAGATCAAGACCATCTACGGGTATCGCCAGGACCCGTTGAGGTGGCATCCCGACGGGCTGGCCATCGACGTGATGATTCCGGATTACCACAGCGAGGCCGGGATTCTGCTCGGCGACCAGATCGCCGGCTACGCGCTGGCCAACGCCCAGCGGTGGGGGGTCAACCACGTGATCTGGCGCCAGAAGATCTACCCGGGCGTCGGCGGTGGCAACTGGACGTCGGATTACGGCAACGAAACCGCCAACCACTACGACCATGTGCACATCGCCACCAACGGTGGCGGCTACCCCGCCGGGCAGGAGACCTACTACATCTCCTCGATGACGCCAGCGCCGACGGATTGAGCCGTCGCGTCCGCCGACGTGTCGAACATGTGTTCTAATACGTGGTGAGCTTGCCCGCCGCCGCGGGCATCGATTGAACACGGAGGTCGCCACCGATATGACTGCACCCACGTTCGCCCCCGAAGCCCCGGCCCTCACCGGCGACAGCGTCGGGATGGGTTCGTTCGCCGCTGCGACGCCCGCCCCCGAGCCCGTCGCCGCCGTCATCGAGGCTCCCGAAATCAAGGAGCCGGTCAAGAAGTCGGCTGGCAAGAAAGCCAAGACGCTCGAGCTGACCCTGACCGTGACCGGTACCGCCGACGGCGAGTGGCACGCCGAGATCAAGCAGGGCAGCAGCTATCTGGTGCGCAACCTCGCCGTCGCGGCGGCCGCGGTGTCGCGGGCCGCCAAGGAACTGCACGCCGATCTGTTCGCACCGATCGAGGCGCTGATGGACGAGGCCCGCTCGCAGCACGCCGCGCGGGTGGCCGCTCTGGAAGCCGAGCTCGAAGCCGCGCGGAAAGCCTTGGCAGACTTGGACTGAAGCCTTCGTTCACCGGCGTGCCAGCCAACCCAGGAACTCGTCGACGGTGAACACCGGTTTCCCGTAGTCCTGGGCTTTGCGGGCCTTTCCCGACTGCGTGCCCGCTTCGGCGATGACCAACACCTCACATCGCGTCTTGGTCACCGAACGCACCGGCGCCAGCCCGGCTGAGGCAGCCAGCCGCTCTATCTCGTCGCGTTCCAGCACCCGGCCGTGGCCGTCGACCGCGGTTCCGGTGAAGCAGACGCGGGCGCCGGGAGCCAGGACCGCGTCGATGTCATCGGCTGGCGACGGCGGGCGGGTCAGCCCCGCCGCTGAGTCGTCGGCGCCCAGCGCGCGCAGTGCGTCGCCCAGCCGCGCCGACACCTCCTCCGGGAGTCGGGTGCGGGTGGCCGCGAGCAGCAGTTGATCGGCGGCGGCCTGGCGTGCCGCCTGTTCCCAGTTGGTCTCCCCCGCCACCGACGCCTGATCGACAGGCTTGACGCCCAGCAGGATCGCTCCGAGGGTTCGGCTGATCCGCAGCAGCGCCGACAGCGCCGGAAGGTGTTCGGCCGTCGGGGTGGTGACGTCCGGATCGCGGCTGAGCAGGATTCCCGAGAGGGCGTCGGTTTCGTCGGGTTCGTCGAACGGCGATGAGCCGGAATCGACGTCGACGGCGTCGAGTCTGTCCAGCGTGGCCCTGGCGCGCTGCAGTGCCGTGTCGCCGGCGATGCTGGTGCCCCGCAGGTCGATACCCAGCGGCATCGGGGTCACCTGTCCCAGTCGCTTGAGCTCGAAGTCGATCAGCCCCAGCGTCTCATCGACGTTGACGCCCACCGGCGTGCATCCGGCCAGCATCGGCGCGATCACCGCCCAGGCCTCCCGCAACGTGGGCGCCAGCAGCACGTCGGCCACCCCGATCCGATAGGCCTGGCGCGCGTCGGCCAGATCCCGCTGCGGATTGATCAGCGTCGATATCGCCGTCCCATCGTCGAACGCCACCGCCAACTCCACCGGGCGAGGTCGCGACATCCGTCCCTCGTCGCCCACCGTGAGCAGACCGATCGCGCAGTAGCGGCGCGCCCGGTCGCGCTCGGCCGAGGCGCGCAGGAATCGGGCGATCCGGCGATCTACTTTCAGATCTTTCGGCAACACAGGGCGTTTGAGCACGAGCCCGGCCAGCGAGGTGCACCGGCTCAACGCCACGTAGAGCTGGCCGGTGGAGAACATGCCGCCGGACAGGTCCACCACCAGTCGTTCCAGGGTCTGGCCTTGGCTCTTGTGAATGGTGATCGCCCAGGCCAGTTTGAACGGCAACTGGGTGAAGGTGCCGACAACGTCGCGGCGCAAGGCGCCGCCCTCGATCACCGGGCGGGTCGCCCCCCAGGTGAACGGGGTGACGTCGGCGATGTCGCCGTGGGGGAACTCGATTTCGACCACGGCGCCGTGGCGGTCGTAGCCCACTCCCACCACGCGGCCGATCGAACCGTTGACCCAGCGTTCGGCCTGATCGTTGTTGAGCATCATCACCTGGGCGCCGATCTTGAAGCGCAACTCCTCATCCAGCGGCTTGTCGAACAGCGACAGGTCGCCGGATTCGGTGGCGCGGTGCACCATTTCCTCACCCGGCAACCGCTCCAGCTGCTGGCGATTACGCGCGGTGACCAGCCGGTTGGTGGGCGCCAACGTCAGCCACAGTTCGTGGTCGGGCGGCACGAAGCCGGGATCCACCCGGGCGTCCAAGTGCGCCCTCGCATGGCCGAGCAGCACGCCTTCCCGAATCTCGTTGAGGATCGCGGTCATCCGGTCATCGCCGAGCTGGCGGAACACCGTCGTCAGTGAGACGCTCGGGAACTCCGCCCGGCGAAACGTGCTCGCCGAGAAGAAATACGGGGTGTCATAGGTCGTCGAGAAGTAGTGTTGCTCGCCCTCGGTGACCACCGGCGGCAGCTGGTAGAGGTCGCCCACCAACACCACCTGAACCCCGCCGAACGCAGTTCCCGGCTCCGGCCCGAAGCGCTGCAGCGCTGCGGCGATCATGTCGAACACGTCGGCACGCACCATCGACGCCTCGTCGATGATCAGCGTCTGCAGTTTGGCCAGCGTCTTGGTGAAGCGCCCGGGCCGGTAGTCGCCGCCGGCGACATCGGACAGCGTTGTGGTGGGCCGGAATCCGAACAGCCGGTGGATGGTGTGGCCGTCGACGTTGAGGGCGGCGATCCCGGTCGGGGCGACCACCACGACCTTGCGATCGGTGGCGGCCATGAAGTGGCGGATGAGCGTCGATTTGCCCGTGCCGGCCTTGCCGGTCAGAAACAGGTTGCGGCCCGCTGCCAGCAGCCCCAATGCGGCACGGAACTCCTCGGTCAGCACGACGGTGTTGCTGGCGGCCACCACTGAAGCCACCCTACTGGCGTGATTCGGGCTATCGTGACCAGATGGCAGCGATCTCGTCGAAAACGCAACAGCCGAGATCCCAGCACCTCGCGGCGTTCCTGGTCTCGCTTGTGCTCGTCATCGTCGTCGCGGTTCTCGGCGGGCTGGCCTCGGCCGACGCCGCGGCTGACTACGGGCAGCTCGCGCAGCCGAGCTGGGCGCCACCGAGTTATCTGTTCGGCCCGGTGTGGAGTGCCCTGTATCTGCTGATGGCGGTCGCGGCCTGGCTGGTCTGGCGGACCGACCCACGGTGGACGAATCCGGCGATCATCGCCTATGGCGTCCAGCTGGTGTTGAACCTGTTGTGGTCGCCGCTGTTCTTCGGTTTGGGCTGGCGCGGCCTTGCCCTGGTTGACATCCTGCTGCTCGATGTCGCCGTGGTGATCACCATCGCGGCGTTCTGGAAGGCCCATCGCACCGCGGCGTTGCTGCTGCTGCCGTACTTCGGGTGGATCCTGTTCGCCACCGCGCTCAATTACTCGGTGTGGTCACTGAACAGCTGACACGCGCTACCGGTTCGACTCGGGTCAGTCGACCTTCGGGCAGTAGAAGTGCGGGTCGTTGCGGTACTCGACCGGCGGCAGGTTGCGTGCCGGAGTCTGCACCAGGGGCGCATCCACCGGAAGCCGACCCGAGGCGCGGTCGAGCGCGGAGCGCTTGCGCGGATGCATCAGGGCGCGTTTGGGGCCGTACTTGGACACCAAGGTGATCGCCTTGCACAGATACCCGTGCACCCGCTCCTGGCGCGGGGACCAGGTGTAGCCCATGAGTTCGCGCACCGGCGGGTCATAGAGCGCCACGGTCATGAACGTCAGGAAGCGCTGCATGACCTTGAGGTTCAGCGCCCACAGCCAATCCGGAATCCATTCCAGTGACGGATGTTTGGGCATGGTCGACAGGTCCATGACCTCACGGGCCGCCCAGTTGTTCTCCAGGACGTTGTTGCACATGTGGTCCCAGTACTCTTGGAACTCTTCCCAGGTCTTGGGAACCGGGCGCATGCTCATGCCGTACATCCGGTACCACTGCACGTGCTCGTCGAACAGCTGCCGCTTGTCGGCCTCGGTCAGTCCGCCGGCGAACTTCTCGGCCGCCAGCAGGGTCGACTTGAAGAAGGTTGCGTGGGCCCAATAGAAGACGTCGGGGTTCAGCGCGCTGTAGCGGCGTCCCTGCTCGTCCACACCCTTGATGCCGATGTGGTAGTCACGGACCTCGGCGCCGGTCTGCGGGGCGCGGTAACCGTCGAACACCACGCCGCCGATCGGGTAGATCGACCGCATCAGGCGCGGGATGCGTTCCATGAAGAAGATGGAGTGGTCTTTGACCGCGGCACCGAGCTGAGGGTGCATGTTCTGCATCGAGCCGGCCCAGGTCCCCTGGAACAGACCGGTCCATTGGCCGAAGTACTTCCAGGTCAGCGAGTCGGGGCCCAGCGGGATCGGGGGCGCGTCGTAGCCGTTGTTGCTCACGGGACAGCCGGCAGCGACCGGCGCTTCGCTGGCTGCGGGGCAGGTTTCCGACATGTCTTGCGTCACGAGTGCGCACTCCCAGTCATCGTTGACCACTTCTGACAACATGCGTTATCAGTATTGGGAGTCTAGGGGGACTCCGGGCTCGGGTCAATGAGGGAATTCGGGTTCACGCCCGGGTCCCGCGGGCCTACCTGGGGTTGTCGGCCGGAATCCGTGGCGCCGCGGGTGGCCGGGATGCCAGAATTCTTATCGGTGCGCACACGGCAACAGCGCGAATCGGGGGATCGTGATTCACGCCATGGCGCGATGACCGCCGCGGATGGAGACCCCAATGACGACCGTCGACCTGCCCCTGTCTGATTCCAGGGGCGCTAGCACCACGCATACCAGTCAGTGCACGCTGTGCGAGGCGCACTGCGGCATTCAGATCACGGTGACCGACGCCAAGGTCAGCCGCGTCCAGGGCAACACCGACGACGTCTTCTCGCACGGATACATCTGCCCGAAGGCGACCGCGATGGCCGGTCTGCACGAGGATCCCGACCGCCTGCGAACCCCGATGCGGCGGGTTGGCGACACCTTCGAATCCGTGAGCTGGGCGGCAGCCCTCGCCGACATCGGCACCCGCTTGCGTCGGGTCCGCAAAGAGCACGGCAACCAGGCCGTGGGGATGTACCTCGGCAACCCTGCCGCGCACAGTTCCGCGGCGGTCTACGGCCTCCTGCTGCGCGCAGCCCTGATGACGCCGAACTTCTTCTCCGCCTCGAGCATCGATCAGATGCCGCACGAGTACGCCGCGTGGAAGGTGTTCGGTTCCAACGTGCTCGTCCCGATCACCGACATCGATCGGACCCAGCGGCTGGTGATCCTTGGCGCCAATCCCGCCGTGTCCAACGGATCGCTGTCGGTCATGCCCGGCGCCAAACGGCGCATCAAAGCGCTGCGCGACCGCGGCGGCACCGTCGTCGTGATCGATCCGCGCCGCACCGAAACCGCAAAGCTCGCCGACGCGCACATCGCCGTGCGCCCCGGTGGCGACCTGTATCTCCTGCTGGGCATGCTGCATGTGCTCATCAACGAAAATCTCTGTGACACAGCGGCGATCGCCCGCCAATCGGTGGGCCTGCCGCAGCTGCGCCGACTGGTAGCCGACGCCAGCCCTGAGGCGGTCGCCGAACGCGCCGGTGTCGATGCCGACACGATCTACGCCCTGGCCCGCGACCATGCCGCGGCGGAATCGGCGGCGCTGTACTGCCGTATCGGTATCTGCCAGCAGGAGACCGGGACATTGGTGAGTTGGCTGGTGATGGTCATCAACGCCGTCACCGGGAACCTGGACCGCGCGGGCGGCACGATGTTCTCCACGCCGGTCATGGATGTGCCGCGGCTCGGGAAATACATTCCGGCCGGCCACGGCGCGTGGACGGACCGGTCGGGACGGCACAAGTCGTTCCGCGGTGAACTTCCCGCGGTCGTGATGGCCGACGAGATCCTGACCGCAGGCGAGGGCCAGATCAAGGCGATGATCACCTGCGCCGGGAACCCGGTGTCCTCGATCCCGCAGCGGGGCCGACTGGACCAGGCCATGGCCTCGCTGGATCTGTATGTGGCGATCGACATGTACATCACCGATACCAGTCGGCACGCGGACTACATTCTGCCGCCGGCCTCACCGCTGGAGCGCGAGGATGTCGGGCTGCTACTGCCGGTCTTCAGCGTGCGCAACAACGTCCGGTACCAGCATCGAACCTTCGAGCCACCGGCCGGCACCAAAGACGACTGGGAGATCCTGAGCCTGCTCATGCTCGAGCTGCTTCCGGCGCCTCTGCGGCAGCTGGTCGCACCGGTGCGTAAGCCACTGCTCGCCGCGATCAGTCCGCTGCGCATGGCCGGCATCTCCCTGGCGACTGGACCATACGGTTGGATCCGCAAGGGCCGCAAGGGCATTACCATGCGGCAACTGCGCGACAGTGCCGGCGGGCTGGATCTCGGGCCGCTGCGTCCACGGTTGCGCGAGGTCATCGCCACCCGCGATCGCAAGGTCCAGCTCGCGCCGGAGGAGTTCATCGCGGCCGCCGCCACGTTGCTCGACGGGCCCGCCGGCCCGCAAAGCGCCTACGATTTGCAGCTCATCGGACGACGTCAGCTGCGCAGCAACAACTCCTGGCTGCACAATGTGCCATCGATGACCAGCGGCTCCAACCAATGCACGCTGCACATGCACCCCGACGACGCCAAGAACCGCGGACTTGCCGAGGGTGACACGGTGCAGGTCACCTCCGACATCGGAAAGATCGAAGTTCCGCTGCATATCAGCGATGACATGCGGCCCGGCACAGTCTCGGTGCCCCATGGCTGGGGACACCGCAACACCGGCTGGCGCCACGCGGACTTGCTGCCCGGGGCCAACGTGAACGACCTGCACGATCCGGAGCGGGTGGACACCTTCACCGGGACTGCCGCGGTGAACAACACCTGGGTTTCGGTGGCCGCCACCACGGCAGCGGTGCAGCGGTAACGGTTTCGGGGGCCGGGAGAGCTGGCCGACGGCCCGCGTACTGTCCTAGCTATGTCTGAGGATCCTTCCCCCAACGAGTTTTTTGAGACGGTGTTCGGCCTCAGTGAGCGGAGCCGTCCGTCGACGCAGTACTTACAGTTGCTGCGGCGGTATTCGGCTGGGGCTGAAGTCTTCACGTCGGCAACGCCCGAGACGGGACGCGAACGCTATGAGGCGCTCTGGATAGCAGGTGGCGTGGTGGGAGTGCTGGCGACCGACGGCTATGCCGATGACTCGCTGATCACCGGCGCTATTCGTAGAATCGAGACCTTGGGCTTTATCGAGCTGGGCGCGGTGTTCGGTTCCGTCGGATTCAACACGGTCGCTTCGCCGTCCATCGTGCTGACCTTCAGCGAAGACGAGATCGAGGTGGAGGTCGGCGCCGGGCACTACAACGCAGACTCGTTCATTTCGGCGCTACTGGCACGAATGGCGCGCATCGCGGTCTAGGTCGGATCGGCCGGTTTCAGCTTCCGATCGGCACGAATCCGCTGCCCGGCCCGTCGCCGGCGTTGACGTCGGCGAGGATCGCGCTGAATCTCGTAAAGTATGTAAGTGGTTTCGCGGGCCGGTATTTGCCGCCCATAGTCGCGGCACCGCCATAAACCAGGCCGACCAGCCGGCCGTCCATGGTTGCCGGCGCTCCCACATCGCCCGCCTCGAATTGCCCAAACATCGTCATACGCGGCCAGCCGTCGAAACTGATGCGATCGCAGATGCCAGGGGTGGTGGGCCCGTACTTGCACACGAGCGAATCGAACACCGGGTCCGCGCCGATGCCGTTGATCACCACACCGGCGTAGTCCGACACCGGGATCAGGTCAGGCACATCGAACTTGATCACCGCATAGCGCAGGTCGCCGTTGACGGCCACGATGGTGCCCACAGTCGTGTCCGTTCCCACGACTGCGACCGATGCCCCCGGCCCACCGCACACCGCTCCGGTGAAGCCCACCACGTCACCGGCCCGATCATGTCCGATCGTGGTCAGCGTGCAGTAGCTGTTGCCGTCGACGACGATGGCAGCCCCACCGCCCAGGATCACCATCGCAGCCGCGGTCGGGGCGGCGGGCAACGTTGCGCCGAAAAGCACTGCGAGAGTGAGGGTGAGCCGCCAACGCGTGAACTGCACGGCGCTCCTGTTCAGAAGGATCAGTGGGTGCAGTTTTTTGACGGGCCGCTTCAGTCGCAGAGCGACAATCCTTTGGCGAGCAGTGGGCCGATGTCCACTTTCAGTCCTGGGTATGTGGCATCGTCGGCCCAGATCACGTCGACGTCTTCGTATTGCCCGGTCGACTGAGCGGCGCCGTTCACGGCGTACATCCTCCGATTCGCAGCGAGAGTCACCGACTGCTCCCCTCCATCGACACCTTGGCGCGCACACATCAGGGTTGCTTCGGAAACGGTCAGCGGCCACGGGCCATCGGTCCAGGTCTCCTCGGATACGTAGCCCCGCGGGCGGCTATCGACGGGGGCAGCACCGGTCGTGGCGGCGGCGAAAGTGGCGGTCGGAGGCGGCGCACCTGTCGTACTCGTAGCCCCGCAGCTCGCCGTGGCAGCGACAGCGATCCCGGTGATGAACAGCAGCATTCGTTTAGACGGCACGGAAACCCCTCCCGCTCCATACGTGACCGTGTCATCTAATCGCACCGACGATGGCCGCGGCGCGAATCCAGCCTTTCGGCGCGAAGACCCCGAGAAGCAGAGAGGTATGACGAACTCAGCCGGGTAAGCTCCTCGGCATGGCATCAGTGACTTCGGCCGGCGGTCTGCGGAACACGCCGTAGCCCCATCCCCGCGGCGATCGCGGACTCGGTGGGGCTACCCGTTCCGAGGATCCGCATGTCCCGCACCGATGCTCATGCTCCGTTTCACGTACGCGTCGCCCGCCGCGAGATCACCGTCGTCGCGGTCCACTACTGCGGCGGCCGCGATTGCGATTTGCCCGACCGCAGCACTGGCCATGTCAGCCGCTGCCACTGGCGGCTCCACTTCACCGGAGTGAATGTGTGCAGCTGCTGGATGTGCCACTCGCACAACCGGCCGGAGGATCGCCGATCAGCGGTACGCGCCCGTCTGCGCGGCATGGCCCGCGCATGGAACGGCGGCGATCGAAATAGCTGAGCTGCGGGGCGTCCGCTACTTTGCTGGGCGGAAGTAAGGCTCAACCGTGCCGCTGAGCTTGACGACCATAGGATTTCCGCGACGGTCCTTCGCGGTAGGGACTTCGACACGCACCCAGCCCTCAGCCACGTCGTATTCGCAAACGTTGGTTCGCTCGACGCCATTGAAGCGAATGCCCACGTCGCGGCGGAGCACCTCTTCGTCGTAGAACTCGCTGCGCGGGTCGATGGAGAGGTGATTCGGTGGCACGTCTGTGTTCTGGTCTTCGGGCATGATGGCTTTCGTTGAATGCTGCGTCGGATTCCTGGTCTTGATTCTCGCATCTCCCCTATTCCCCAGCGGGTGTACCCGCCAGTGCGTCGAGTACCCGATCGATGAACCTGTCGGCGTGACCACGGAGGCCGTCATTCGTGTATCGAGTCGTGTCGACCTCGATCGGATCCCCCGATGCGAAGCGCACCCGCATCGCACGCCGGTACGTCCGCTCCCCGAAACCGCCGTCCGCCGCACCATAGGCGTTGACATCGAGCCCGATTACCTGGCTCAGCGGCCGGATCACCACAGCCAGATTCTGCTCCTCCGCAGCGTCCGCGAAGTAGTCCAGCTGTCCAATCACGTGCCTGTCGATCCAGACCAGACGGCACTCCTGATCGGGCAGCTTCTCGCGGGCGAAGCCCTCAACCGGCCATCGCCTGACCAGCTCGCCGATCTGCTCCACCACGATCCTGGGCGGCCGCGACCAGTCCGGGAATACGTCCCTGGCTATCTGCCGGAGTTGTTCCTCGCTCGTCATGGACGACAACGTAACCCGCAAGAACCGCCCAGGCGCGCGATGATCCAGCAGCCTTTACAGGTTCTTCATGGAAGCTGTTATGCGTTGCAGTAAATCCGGCTGGCCGCGATCAGCGTCAAACCTGGACCTTCAAGGGCTTCATGCTGCTGCGGGGCACCGGTATCTCTGCTGAATCCGTGTGCCCGGCTACCGATTCCCCGCTACGCGCGACGTCGGCTTAGTGAGCAAACGTCCGCAGCCCGGCACCGAAAGCGTCCGAGAGGCGGCTTTCGTCTACATTTCGTGCATGGCAGCGCAGCAACCGATCCGGGTCGTGATCTGGGGTCCCGGCGATATGGGCGGACGAGCCCTTCAAACCACCTTGGATTCTCCCGACTACGACGTGGTGGGCGTGAAGGTGTTCAGCCCGCACAAGAACGGCGTGGACATCGGCGTCCTCGCCGGCCGCGACCCGGTGGGTATACGCGCCACGACGTCGAAGGAGGCGATCCTCGCGCTGGACGCCGACCTCGTGATCCACACTCCCACCACACCCGCACTCCTGCAGGGTGCGGACGAGGACGTGATCGAACTGCTGGAGTCCGGCAAGAACGTCGTCTCGGCCGCCGCCTTCCACAATCCGGCCCAGCCGACCTGGCTCTCGGAGTCGCATTCGCCGCTGTCGATACTCCGCTCGCTGGCTCGCCTCAAGGTCACCGGTGACGTCTTCGGTCCAGCCGAGAAGCGAGCGCTCAAGGGATTGGCCGCCACCATGCGGGCCGTCGACTCCCCCGTGGGCTTCGCGCTGCGGCCCGGAGCCGAACTGCTCGCGCGCGGCGTCGTCGGCCGCGCGATCCACCAACGCGCCGACGGCGTCCGCCTGCAGAAGGCCTGCCTGACGGGTGGCGTCTCGCTGCACGGAACGGGCCTGCATCCCGGCCTGATGGTCGAGCAAGTGCTGCTCCGGCTCGCCCTTCTGATGGAGGAGGTCGAGGAGGTGCGGTTCCTCGAAGTCGGAGACCTCTCCGCGGCCCCCGACGGCATGTGGGGCGGCCTCGCCAGCCTGGGCTTCGGCGAGCCGCTCAGCGCAGTCGACAACGACCACGCGATCGCCTGGATGCAGCACTTCTACTTCGACGCGGTGCTCGGCAACGTCGCGTGGGAGCTGTGGGGGGTGCCCCCGGAACAGGTGCGGGTCGAACGGCACGTCTACCCCGTCCCCGCGCGGGTGGAGGTGGCTGCCGGGGGCACGGTGATCCGACCCGGCACGGTCGGCGCGATCCACATGACCTACCGCGGCTACATCGGTGACCGGCTCTTCATGACCAACGAGGAGTGCTGGCACGTAGGCGGCGGCAACGCGCACCTGGGGCCCGATCATCCGAACAGCCTCGCCGGCGGCCACCTCATCACCCTGGAGGGCAAGCCCGGCCGGGTCGAAATGCGCAGCGAGCCCGACGACGAAGCGTTCAACGCCGACTGGTCCGCCGTCACCGACATCTCGGTCAACGCCATGCTGGCCGCGGCGCCCGCGGTCATCGCGGCCCCGCCCGGCGTCGTCATCCCCGATCTCGCACCTCGCTACCGACTGGAGCCCGCATGAGCGCCACCACGCCCCCCGTCACCGTCGCCGTGGTGGGCGACGGCGCTGTCGCCGAACACCTGACCCACCGAATCACCGAGCGCGCGGACAACTTCGGACTCGTCACTGACGGTGCTTCGGCGGATCTGGTCGTGTTCGCCACCGACGGGCCACCGGACTCCCAGGCGGTGCTCGAGGCACTCGCCTCCGGCACCGACGTCATCACCGTCTCCCCGGTTGCCGATGCCGAGGCCGTGCTCGCCGCCTGTCGCACCGGCGGTTCCACGTTCCACGCCACGGGAGGACACGCCACTGCCCTGCCTGGCTATGTCATGCGGGCCCTCTCCGGGATCAGTCGCGGCACGCAGTCGGTGACGCTGTCCCAGGCGGTCACCGAGCATCCGGTCGACGAGCCGTCACTGCAGCTGGCTGGGGCTCTCCTGGGCGACGCCGTCTTCCGGACCGGAGGCCCCGACGCGCGCGCTGTGCTTGGCACCGACAGCCCCGACACTGACGCTCCCCTGCGGTGGCGCCTGCGAACCGCGTCCGACGACGCCCGCGGCAACACGCGGTTCACGTTCTACGCCGGCGATACGCCCGACGCCGTGCATCCCGCTGTCCACCTCACGTGCTGGGGCATCCTGGCTGCCATCGCCCCGGTGCGTGCCAGCGCGCCGGGGATCCTGCACCACGATCTGGGGATCGATCACGTCCGAACCGACCGCCGCCTCCCGTCCTGAGGACGAGGGTTGGCGGGGCTGCGTCGGCGTCGGCGCTGGACTCGCGGGGCTCTGACACGCTGCGAAGCCAACGGCCGGCCGCTACTGCTGTTACTCCTCGACGCCGAGTAGTAGCTCGACCAGATCCGAGAGCGCGTGGTGCCCGTCCTCGCGCAGCTCCCGATCTTCGATCAGCGGACTTGCACCATCAACCCACCAACGAGCGTCCAGCTGAACTCGGGCAAGGCTCGGGCCACCTCGACCATAAGCGGCCACGGGCGCGCCCACCCGTCGGGCGGTGCGTCGATTTCCCAGTGCTCCCGGTCGGTCACCGCAGACCGTCGATCATCTCGGTCAGGCGATCGTGGCCCACGGAGCGCGCTCGCGAGTCCATGGACTCCATCAGGTCGAGGGCCACCACCGCCGGAGGCAGCGGTTCGACGGGCGCGTCGAGGATGCGCAGCGCGATCCGGCCGCCGGACTCTTCCCGCAGTCCGAGCTCGCGCAGCGTGCGATCAGGGCCGACGTAGAGGTAGCCGTCGATCACGTCCTCGGTACGGCCGCCGGCCAGACCCCAGTCGGTGATGAGTGGCGACATCATCCCGGTCGGTTTCAGGCCCGCGGCGATGAGGTTCTCGGGCAAGTCGCGCTGCGCGCTCCGGGAGATGACCCGCAGCTGGGTGATCGTCGCGCGGCGGCGGGCGAAGCGCGCCAGCTCGATCGGGCTCATGGTGGACAGCCGATCGGCGAGCCTTCTCTCGAACTGCCCCTGTGCCTCCCGGCCGGAGAGCAGATCGAGTGCGGTCCACGCCGTTGCGGGGAGCGCTGGCCGGCCCCTGCTCGTGGTGCCGTTGTTGTGAGCGCGGTAGACCGCGGCGGGTGTCACCACGACGGTGCGCCCCACCCGGCGGGTGTGCCCGAGCTCGCCGCTGGCGGCCAGGCGCTGCGCCTGCCTCGGGGTCACCCCGAGGATCTGCGCCGCCTCGGACAGGGGCATCTCATCGACCATGATTATATGGTCGCTTATGCGACTATATGTTGCAACCGTGACACCCGCGATCGGGTCCGATCACGAGCGCGCTGCGCTCCCAACTTCACCAGTTCGCCGGCGATCACCCCACCCGAAACGGCACCGGATGGCACCAGAAGAGACCGCTTGGCACCACCACAATGGTCGTCAGAATGGTCGTCAGCTCGTTCGGCAGTACCTGAATCAGAGACGCCAGAAATGAGAAAAACCACCTGTTACCAAGTGGTTCTCGTTGTCGGGCTGACAGGATTTGAACCTGCGACCACTTGACCCCCAGTCAAGTGCGCTACCAAACTGCGCCACAGCCCGCCACCGCCGAACTTCTCCGGCAGCAGGTCGAAATGCTACCGCACGCCCGCGGGTGTCCCGAATCCGCGTGAGGACACCTTCACCGCGTAGGCTCGGCCACGCGGGACTGCCTCCCCCGGCAGCGCGACTAACCCTCAGGAACCACCACATATGCAGCTTCCCCCCTCGCAGCAGTGGTCGGCGATGCCCGACCCCCCAGACCCCATAGACATTCCCGAGATCAGCGGCGACCCCGCCGTCACCGAAGAAGTGGTCGACGTCGTCGACAGCGGCGACACCATGTTGCTGCTGCAGAAGATGGAAAACCGGCTGATCCGGCACACGCTGCGCCGGCCCGACGTGTTGAGCGCCGAGCAGCTGCGCCGGTTGCGGTATCTGCTCAACTTCGCCCGGCTCGACGACTTCGAGCCCGGGGCCGCCGGCCCGGGCGGCGCCCGCGGCCGCGGTGACGTCTCGGTCGGTGCGGAACTGGCCGGGTGGCGGGCCAAGGTGGCCGACGCGCTGCGCGGCCCACTGCGCGAGGAACGCGACCCGGTGATGGCGTTGGTCGCCGCCCGCGACACCCTGGGCGCGCTGGCCCCCGAGCAGGACGAGCAGCGCCGCCTGCTTGCCGAACGCCACGGCAACGACTTCTCACTGGCCGAACTGGATGCCGAGGTGGGCCACAAGAAGCTGGTCACCGTCCTCGGTGGCGGTGGCGGCGCCGGCTTCGTCTACATCGGCGGCATGGCGGCCCTGCTGGAGTCCGGGGCGGTGCCCGACTATCTGATCGGGTCCTCGTTCGGCTCCATCTTGAGCTCGGTGGTCAGCCGCACCCTGCCGGTGCCCATCGACGAATACATCGAGTGGGCCAAGACGGTGTCGTTCCGCGCCATCCTGGGTCCCGAGCGGCTGCGCCGCCGCCACGGCCTGACCGGTGTGTTCGCCTTGAACTTCGACGTGTTCGCCGACGCGATGTTCCGCCGCGAAGACGGCGCACCGATGAAGATGTCGGATCTGGAGATTCCGTTCGATGCGGTGGTTGCCGGGGTACGCCGCCAGCCGTTTGCGGCGCTGCCGGGGCGCTACCGCAATCAGAGCCTGGCTGGACTGCAGTTGCGGTCCTTCCCGTATCTGTCGATCGGCCTGGGCCCGCAGGTGGCGACGCGGATGTGGCAGACGGCCGCCTTCATCGACCCGCGGGTGGTGACACCGATCGTGATCGGCGGCGACAACCCGGACCGGGACGTCAACGTCGTTGACGCGGCGTCGTTCTCGTCGGCAATCCCCGGGGTGCTGCACCACGAGCCCAAGGACCCGGCCATGATGCCGCTGTTCGACGCGCTGCTGGCCGACAACGACGTGGGCGCCCTGGTCGACGGCGGTGCCGCCAGCAATGTGCCGCTGGAGCTGGCCTGGAAGCGGGTGCGGGCCGGCCGGTTGGGCACCCGCAACGCCTGCTACCTCGCCTTCGACTGCTTCCACCCGCAGTGGGACCCCAAGCACCTGTGGCTGGTGCCGATCACCCAGGCGATCCAGTTGCAGATGGTGCGCAACGCGCCCTATGCCGACCATCTGGTCCGGTTCTCCCCCACCCTGTCACCGGTCAACCTGGCACCGTCGGCGGCCACCATCGACCGGGCCTGCCAGTGGGGACGCAAGAGTGTCGGGCACGCCATTCCGGTGGTTTCGGCACTGCTGCAGCCGGTCTGGTGGGAAGGCACCGAGCCCGCGGTGGTGACGCCGAAGGCACCCGCGCAACCGGATCACCCGCACGCCGCGCCGATGAACGAGGTGATGGCCTCGACCCGGGCACCGCGCAGCCGCTGGGAGCGGTGGCGCAGGCAGAGCCCCGCCTGAGCCGGCTAGACCGTCAGCAGTCGGTAGAGCCCGATCAGGCCGACCACCAGGATCACCGCACGCAGCGCGTTCGGGGACAGCCGGCGCCCGTAGTGACCGCCCAGGTATCCCCCGATCAGAGAGCCGACGGCGATCAATCCCGCTGCCGGCCAGCTGATCCGGTCGAATGCCGTCACGATGTAGGCCACGGCGGCGACCACGTTGACGATCAGCACCAGCAGGTTCTTCGCGGCGTTCATCCGTTGCATCGACTCGGGCAGCAGCACCCCCATCACGCCGACCAGCAGAATTCCTTGGGCCGCAGCGAAATAGCCGCCGTACACCCCGACGACGAAGGTGCCGATCACCAATGCCGTCAGCCGGCCGGCGCTGAGCTGGTCGGTGGAGCGGCCCTCGGCCGCCGCGCGGCGCTGCGCCACCGCCTGGATCTTCGGCCCGATCACCACCAGTGCCAGGGCGCCGACCAACAGTGCCGGCACGATGCGGTTGAACACGCTCTCGGGCAGGTGCAGCAGCAGATAGGCGCCGAGCACCGCTCCCAGCAGCGATCCCGGTATCTGCCAGCGCAGCCGGTCCCACTGGCCGCGCAGTTCGCGTCGGTAGGCCCAGGTGCTGGAGATCCCGCCGGCCACCAGGCCGATCGCGTTGGAGATGGTCGCGGTCAGCGGGGCAAAACCCAGCGTCACCAGGGTCGGGAAGGTGATGAGTGTGCCCGAGCCGACCAGGGCGTTGATCGCCCCGGCGCCCACCCCCGCCAGCAGGATCAACACCATCTGCGATACCGGCATTTGCAGCACCCTACGCTGATCGTGCGCAGGGCTAAGGCAGCCCGGCGGAGAGGTGAGGCGATGATCGGCATTACCGGAATGCGGGCGCTCGGTGCTGTCTGCGGGCTGCTGTTCGCGCTTGGAGCGCCGCCGGCGGCCCAGGCCGCGCCGGAGGTGCCGTCAGGCCCGTACGCCTTCACCGCCCAGCATGGCCCGTCGCAGCGGACGGCGACGTGGACGTTCACCCCGTGCGGCGCGACATGCACCACCGTCGACGCGGAACGCTGGCTGCAGAACGCGGAGTTTCATCTCAACGGTGGCCGCTGGGAGTACAGCGGGCGGGGCAGCATGGACTGCCCGGTGGATCACACCCCGCTGCCGGTGTCGAAGACGGTCAGCTTCGACGCCGTGACGCTGGCCGGCCAATGGACCACCGCCACCCTGGAACCGTGCGGCCGAGGCCCGGCCGGCGGGGTCGTCGGGCAGTGGGACTTCCAGCTGAGCAAGACCGGGTAAAACTGACGGCTCACCGAGAACGCTTGGGACCGCGCTTTTCTCGCACTCGCACATTGATGCGGATCGGGCTGCCCTCGAATCCGAACGTCTCCCGCAATCGCCGCTCCAGGAACCGGCGGTAGCCCGCCTCCAAAAATCCCGAGCTGAACAACACGAATGTGGGGGGACGCGACGTCGCCTGGGTGGCGAACAGGATGCGCGGTGCGCGGCCCCCGCGCGCCGGCGGCGGGGTCGCGGCAACTACCTCTTTGAGCCAGGTGTTGAGCTGGCCGGTGGAGATCCGCTTGTCCCAGGAGGCCAGCGAGGTCTCCAGCGCCGGCACCAACTTCTGCACGGCGCGACCGGTTTTCGCCGAGATGTTCACCCGCGGCGCCCACGCCAGCCGGGCCATGTCCCGGTCGATCTCCTTGTCCAGCACGTAACGCCGGTCCTCATCAACCAGGTCCCACTTGTTGTAGGCCAGCACCACCGCCCGGCCCGCTTCGACCACCATCGAGATCACCCGCTGATCCTGCTCGGTCAGCGGCAACGACGAATCGACCAGCACGATCACCACTTCGGCGGCGTCGATAGCCCCGTGGGTGCGCACCGACGCGTAGAACTCGTGTCCGCTGGCCTGCCCCACCTTGCGGCGCAGCCCTGCGGTGTCGACGAAACGCCAGATCTTGCCGTCCATTTCGATCAGCGAGTCGACCGGGTCGACGGTCGTGCCGGCCACGTCGTGCACCACCGACCGCTCGTCGCCGGCCAGCCGGTTCAGCAGCGAGCTCTTGCCCACGTTGGGCTTGCCCACCAACGCCACCCGTCGTGGGCCACCTCCGCCACCGGCGGTTTCGGCCACCTCGGGCAGCTTGGCGATCACCTCATCCAGCAGGTCGGCCACTCCGCGGCCGTGCAACGCACTGACGGTGAACGGCTCGCCCAGCCCCAAAGACCACAGCGCCGCCGCGTCGGCCTCGGCCCGATCACTGTCAACCTTGTTGGCGGCCAAGAACACCGGCTTACCGGACCGGCGCAGAATCCGCGCGGCGGCCTCGTCGCCGGCGGTGGCGCCGACCACCGTGTCCACCACCAGAATCACCGCGTCGGCGGTACGCATCGCCACCGCAGCCTGCTCGGCCACCAGCTGCTGCAGGCCCTTGGCGTCGGGCTCCCAGCCGCCGGTGTCCTGGACCACGAAGCGCCGGCCGGTCCACAGCGCGTCGTAGGACACCCGGTCACGGGTCACGCCGGGCAGGTCCTGCACCACCGCTTCACGCCGGCCCAGGATCCGGTTGACCAGCGTCGACTTGCCGACGTTGGGCCGGCCCACCACGGCCACCACCGGCGGCGGACCGGAGTCCTCGACCAGATCGTCGAAGCCGCCCTCTTCGCCGATCTCCCAGTCGCTTTCGTCGACCCAGGTTCCGTCACTCATCGGATCGCCCCGCAATGCTGCTCAACCAGGCCGCGCAGATGGTCGACCACCTGCTCCTGGGTCATGTCTCCGGTGTCCACGATCACCGCGTCGTCGGCGGGCCGCAGTGGCGACACCGCCCTCGTGGAATCCAACTCGTCGCGGCGCAGCACGTCGGCCAGCACGCCGGCGTAGTCGTCGCGCAGCCCCGCCACGATGTTCTGGTCATTGCGCCGCTGGGCCCGGGTCTCGGCCGAGGCGGTCAGAAAGATCTTCACGTCGGCATCGGGCAGCACCACGGTGCCGATATCGCGGCCTTCGACCACCACACCACCGCCTTGCGCGGCCAACTGCTGCTGCAGCGCGACCAGCCGGGTGCGCACCGCGGGCACCGCGGCCACCGCCGACACCGCGCGGGTCACCTCGTCGCCGCGGATCTCTTGCGAAACGTCTTCGTCGCCAAGGAAAGCGCGGTCGCCCTCGGGCTGGGATTCCACCGAGACCGCGACGTCCTGAGCCACCGCGCCGATGCCGTCGGTGTCATCAAGTGCCACACCGGAGCGCAGCACCGCCAGCGTGATGACCCGGTACATCGCGCCGGTGTCCAGATACCGGGATCCCAGCGCTGCCGCCAGTCCCTTTGCGACCGTGGACTTTCCCGTTCCGGCCGGCCCGTCGATGGCGACCACGGCCGCACTGCCCGCGCTCACAGGCCCACCGCCGCGTACAGTTCGCCGACTTCCTTGCGGGTCAACGCCCGGATGCTGCCGGGACGCTGCTCCCCCAGCGCCACCGAACCGATGTCGGTGCGCACCAACTCCTGGACCGGGAATCCGACCGCCGCCAGCATCCGCCGCACGATCCGCTTGCGTCCTTCGTGCAGGGTGACCCGCACCAGCGACTTGCCGGGCACGGTGTCGACCACCGCGAAGTCGTCGACGTTCGCCGGGCCGTCGTCGAGTTCGACACCCTCGCGCAGCTTCTTGCCCAGTCCGCGCGGGATGGCGCCCACCACGGTGGCGATATAGGTCTTGGGCACCTGATACGACGGGTGCATCAGCCGGTGCGCGAGTTCGCCGTCGTTGGTCAGCAACATCAGGCCCTCGGTGTCGGCATCGAGGCGGCCGACGTGAAACAGCTTGGCGTCGCCGCGAACTCGGTGCTCGACGTAGTCGCCGATGCAGGGCCGTCCGCGGTCGTCCGACATGGTCGAATGCACTCCGCGCGGCTTGTTCAGCGCCAGGTAGACCCGGGTGTCATCGACGGTCACCCGGGCGCCGTCGACCCGGATCACCGCGGAGGCGGGGTCCACGCGGGTGCCCAGTTCGGTCACCACCCGGCCGTCCACCTCAACCCGGCCGTCGCGAATCATCCGCTCAGCGACCCGCCGCGAGGCGACCCCGGCCTGCGACAGCACCTTCTGCAGGCGCACGCCGGCTTGTTCTTCGTCCGGCCACGCCATCAGAGGTGGTCCACATCGAAGGCCAGCGGCTGATCGTTCGCCGGCGCACCGCCGAGTTTCATGAAACGCGGTTCACTGTCCAGGCTTTCACTCAAGTCGTCGATCACGTCGACGTCGGGTAGCAGTGGGGCGATGTCGGGCAGGTCGGTCAGCGACGACAGGCCCAACCGCTCCAGGAACAACTCCGTGGTCGCGAACGTCACCGCACCGGTGTCGGGATCGGTGCCCGCCTCGGTGATCAGGCCGCGCGCCACCAGGGTGCGGATCACCGCGTCCACATTCACCCCGCGCACCGCGCTGACCCGGGCCCGCGTCACGGGCTGGCGGTAGGCCACCACGGCCAGCGTCTCCAGCGCGGCGCGGGTCAGCTTGGAGCGGGCGCCGTCGAGCAGTAACCGCTCCACGTACGGCGCGAACCGGGCACGGGTGTACAGCCGCCAGCCGCCACCGGCTTCGCGCAAGTCGATGCCGCTGTCGCGTTCGGTGAACTCGTCGGCCATGTTCCGCAGCTTGGCGGTGATCCGATAGACCGGCTGATCGGTGGCGGCCGCCAATGCCTCCACCGTCACCGGCGTGTCCACGACCAGCAGCAGCGCCTCGAGCACCGATCCCAGCTCGGCGTCCTCGAGTTCGGGTGCCAGTGCGACGTCGATCCCCAGATTGGAGTCCGACGGGCCGGCGGAGCCTTCGTCGCCGTGATCTTCGGGCTGTTCCACAGCGTCGCCAACCTCGGGTGCCTCGATATCCTCCGGCACTTCGGAGTCGGGCAGGTGGTCAGTCATCAATTCGTCTCGCACTACTCGGCCGATTCTGCTTTCACCAGGTCTTCATTGGTGGGACGTTCCCCCGTCCACGACACCTGGAGCACACCAAGTGGTTCTGACTGCTCAAATGCTACCGCCCGGGCCCGATACAGTTCGAGCAGAGCCAGGAAGCGCCCGACGATCTCGATCGGCATCGAGCAGTCGGCGACCAGTTCGGAGAACGACGCCCACTGCCCCGTGCCGCGGGCCTCCAACAGCCGCAACACCACACCGGCCTGCTCGGGTACCGACACCATCACCTGGTGCAGGTGTTCCAGGCCCACCACCGGGACCGGGCGCGGGGTGAACGCGGCCGCCGCGATCTGAGCGAACGACTCGGCGTCGACACCGAGCATTACTTCGGGAAGCAGGTTGGCGAAGTTGTCTTCCAGCGACACCGCGCGCGGGTAGCTGCGCAGTGCGGCGGCTTCCAGTTCGGCGAACATCTGCGCGACGTGCTTGAACGCCCGGTACTGCAGCAGACGCGCGAACAGCAGGTCGCGAACTTCGAGCAACGCCAGGTCTTCTTCGTCGTCGACCTGACCGGCCGGCAGCAGCCGGGCCGCCTTGAGGTCGAGCAGTGTCGCGGCGATCACCAGAAAGGCGGTGGTCTCCTCGAGCTCCAGCTGCGCGCCGACGTCGCGGGTGTAGGCGATGAAGTCATCGGTGACCTGGTGCAGCGCCACCTCGGTGACGTCGAGGCGGTGCGCGAAGATCAGCTGCAGCAGCAGATCGAAGGGACCCTCGAAGTTGGTCAGCCGGACCTGGAAGCCCGGCGGTTCAGCGAGGCTCGACGGAGGAGAGGTGAGGCTGGGACCGCCGCTTGGACCCGGCGGTTCGGCGGGGGCGTCGGCCGTCGGTGTGTCTACGTTCACGCGCCGAATCGGTCGATGACTTCGCGGGCCAACGCACGATAGGCCTGCGCGCCGCCGGACTTCGGGGCCCAGGTGGTGATGGGCTCGCCGGCCACGGTGGTCTCGGGAAAACGCACGGTGCGGGTGATGACGGTGTCGAACACCAGGTCGCCGAAGCGCTCCACCACCCGCGACATCACCTCGCGGGAGTTGACCGTGCGCGGGTCGTAACGGGTCAGCAGGATGCCGCTGATCTCCAGCTTCGGGTTGAGCCGGTCGCGGACCTTGTCGACCGTGTCGGTCAGCAGCGCCAGGCCGCGCAGCGAGAAGTACTCGCATTCGGTCGGGATCACCACGCCGTCGGCGCAGGCCAGACCGTTGACGGTGAGCAGCCCCAGGGACGGCTGGCAGTCGATCAACAGGTAGTCGTAGCGGTCCAGCACCGGCGTCAGCGCCCGCGCCAGGGAATGCTCGCGCCCCACCTCGTTGACCAGCTGGATCTCGGCCGCGGACAGGTCGATGTTGGAGGGCACCAGGTCCAGGTTCTCCACCGAGGTCTGCACCAGCACGTCGTCGATACCGACCCGCGGTTCGACCAGCAGGTTGTGCACGGTGTGCGCCAGGTCGTAGTGCGGCACCCCCAGGCCCGCCGACAGCGCACCCTGCGGGTCCAGGTCGACCAGCAACACCCGGCGGCCGTATTCGGCCAGCGCGGCACCGAGGTTGATGGTGGAAGTCGTCTTGCCGACGCCGCCCTTCTGGTTGCACATCGCGATGACCTTGGCCGGCCCGTGCGTCGAACGGGGCTGCGGCTCGGGGATATTCCGCGGCGGACGCCCGGTCAAGCCGACGTCGGGAGTGTCGTCGTCGCTCATGGCCGAACCGGCGCTGTGGTGGCGGACATCCGCAGAAGTCTAATAGGTGTCCGGCGTCTGTATTAGCCACATGACCAGTGAATGCGGTGCCGACGGTCATAGGATCGCAGCCATGAGCCTCAAACGACGTCTGCCCTTCCTGCGGTGGTCGTTCCTGCGGATGGCCACCGGCGCGCGCAACATCGTCACCACGGGTCAGATCGGCGACGGCCGCGAGGCGGCAGCGGTCGACTTCGTGCTGGCCAAGGCCCGGGCCGGCGACATCGACGACGTGCTCGCCCGCATCGACGAGTTCGCCTACGAGAAGTCTTTGCTGATCAATATCGGCGATGAGAAGGGCCTGCTGCTGGACGCCGCGGTACAGCGGGTCAATCCGGCGCTGGCATTGGAGCTGGGCACCTACTGCGGCTACAGCGCGCTGCGGATCGCGCGCGCGGCACCGTCGGCGCGGATCTACTCGATCGAGCTGGCCGAGGCCAACGCCGCCAACGCCCGGCGGATCTGGGCGCACGCCGGGGTGGCCGACCGGGTGACGTGCGTGGTGGGCACCATCGGCGACGGCGGTCGCACCCTGGACGCCTTGACCGCCAAGCACGGTTTTGCCGCCGGCGGGCTGGACTTCTTGTTCATCGACCACGACAAGGACGCCTACCTGCCCGACTTGCAGGCCATCCTCGATCGGGGCTGGCTGCGTCCGGGGGCGGCGGTGGTGGCCGACAACGTCAAGCTGCCCGGCGCACCGCGCTACCGCGAGTACATGCAGGCCCAGCAGGGCTCGCGGTGGGACACCGTCGAACACAAAACGCACGTGGAGTACCAGAGCCTGCTGCACGACCTGGTGCTCGAGTCGACCTACCTGGGCGGCTAGTACCTGGCGCGAGCGTGCGCAGAAGGACAGTTTTTACGGCGTGTCGGCGGGCAGACACGCACGCTCGAGCCGTAAAGAATCAGCGCGCGCGGGGGTGGGCGCCGGCCCAGACCTCACGCAGGGCGTTGACGGTGACCAGGGTGTAGATCTGGGTGGTGGTCACCGAGGCGTGGCCGAGCAGCTCTTGCACCACCCGCACGTCGGCACCGCCGTCGAGCAGATGGGTGGCGAAGGAGTGCCGCAGCGTGTGTGGTGACACCTTCGCGGTGATTCCGGCCCGTTCGGCGGCGTCCTGCAGCACCTGCCAGGCGCTCTGCCGCGACAGCCGCCCACCCCGGGCGTTGAGGAACACCGCGGCGGTGCCGCGGCCGCGGACGGCCAGATCCGGGCGGCCCCGCACCAGGTAGGCGTCCAGCGCCGCGACCGCCGGCCGCCCGACCGGCACCAATCGCTGCTTGCCGCCCTTGCCGTGCAACAGCACCGACCGGTCGGCCACATCAATGTCGTCGATGTCCATGCCCACGGCCTCGGAGATGCGAGATCCGGTGGAGTACAACATCTCCAGCAGGGCGCGGTTGCGCAGTGTCAACGGCCCGTCAGACTCGCTGTCGCCGCCGGCGCCGGCCAACAGCGCCGCCACCTCGTCGACGGTCAGGCTCTTGGGCAGCCGGCGCCCCGGGGTCGGCGGCCTGACCGAGCGCGCCACATCGGTCGCCACCAGTCCCTCCGCCGCGGCAAACCGGTGCAGCCCGCGCACCGCGATCAGTGCGCGCCCCGCCGAGACCGCCGACAGCGCGGGCACGCCGTTGTCGGGGTCGCCGCGACGCAGCGTCACCAGAAACTCGGTGACGTCACCTTCGGCGACGCCGGCCAGATCCTCGATCCCGCGGGCCAGCAGGTGCTCGCGGTAGCGGCGCAGGTCGCGCCGATAGGAACTCAAGGTGTTGGCCGCGACCCCGCGTTCGATGGTCAGGTGATCCAGATACCCCTGCAACTGCCCGTTGAGCGGGCACACCGGCTGGGTCACGGTGGTCATGGCCGGTTCTGCCTGGCGGCGAACGCTTTCGGTCGGTCGACCCACTCGGCGTCGGTGTCACGCAGCTCGGCGAAGCCCTGACGGTGCGCCTGTGCGGCCAGGATCCCTGCCACGGCAATGGCATTGACGATCTCGCCGGAAAACACCATCCGTGCCGCCTCGGCGAGCGAATACCACTCGCACTTCAGATCGGCCTCTTCGTCGTGGGCCTCCGGGCGGCCCACCTCGGTCAGACCGGTGGCCAGGTACACCCGTACCGACTCGTCGGAGAAGCCCGGCGTGGAGTCCAGGTCCACCAGCACCTGCCAGGTGGTCGCGGTCAGACCGGCCTCCTCGACCAGTTCGCGTCCGGCCGTGACATGCGGCGGCTCGCCACCGACGTCGAGCAGGCCGGCGGGCAGCTCCCACAGCCGCCGGCCCAGCGCGTGGCGGTACTGGTAGATCAGCGGGATCTGGCCCTCGGTGTTGACGGCGACCACCGCCACCGCCCCGAAGTGCTCCACCACGTCCCGGGTGGCCGTCGCGCCACCCGGCATCAAGACCTCGTCCCGGCGCAGCGCAAAGATCTTGCCGCTGTGCAGCAGCTGCGACGACGTGGTCTCGAAGACGTGGTCAGCCACGGGTGACGTGTTCCGGCAGCGCTTCTTGCACCGGGTCGGTCAACGGCTGGGCGCTGCCGCCGTGCCCCTGCGCTCCGTTCTGGGCGTCATCGTGATCGGCGGCGTGCGGCTCGTGGGCGTGCTCGGGGATCTCCACCGGCAGCCGCTCGGCGGCCTTGTAGTCCATCGCCGCGCCGACGAACGCGGCGAACAGCGGATGCGCCCGGGTGGGCCTGCTCTTGAGCTCCGGGTGCGCCTGGGTGCCCACCAGGAACGGGTGCACCTCGCGCGGGTACTCGACGAACTCCACCAGCTTGCCGTCCGGGGAGGTGCCGGAGAACCGCAGCCCGCTCTGGGCGATCCGGTCGCGGTAGGCGTTGTTGACCTCGAAACGGTGCCGGTGGCGCTCGGAGACCTCGGTGGCCTGATACGCCTCGGCGACAATCGAATCCGCTTCCAGCACGGCCGGATAGGCGCCCAGCCGCATGGTGCCGCCGAGGTCGGCCGTTCCGGCGACCGCCTCCTGCTGGTCGGCCATGGTCGCGATGACGGGGTCGGGGGTGTCCGGGTCGAACTCCGCCGAGCTGGCCTGAGTGACCCCGGCGGTGCGGGCCGCGTCGATCACGATGCATTGCAGGCCCAGGCACAGTCCCAGCACCGGCAGTGCGTGGGTGCGGGCGTAGGCGATGGCGCCGATCTTGCCCTCGATGCCGCGGATGCCGAACCCGCCGGGGATCAGCACCCCGTGCATCTCGCCCAGCGCGGCGGCGGCGCCGGCCGGGGTTTCGCACGCGTCGGAGGCCACCCAGTGGATCTCGACCTTCGCGAAATGGGTGAAGCCGCCGGCCCGCAGCGCCTCGGTCACCGACAGATACGCATCTGAGAGGTCGATGTACTTGCCCACCAAAGCGATTCGCACCGTCTCGTGGGGTTCGTGGACACGGCGCAGCAGCTCGTCCCACTCGGTCCAGTCGACGTCTTTGAACGGCAGGTTGAGCCGGCGCACCACGTAGGCGTCCAGCTCCTCGCGGTGCAGCACCTTGGGGATGTCGTAGATCGAGGGTGCGTCCGGGGTGGAGATCACCCCGTCGATGTCGACGTCGCACATCAGCGCGATCTTGTTCTTCAGCGCCTCTGGAACGTCGCGGTCACAACGCAGGATCAGCGCGTCGGGGGTGATGCCGATACTGCGCAGCGCGGCCACCGAGTGCTGGGTGGGCTTGGTCTTGAGCTCACCGGACGGGGCCAGGTAGGGCACCAGCGACACGTGCAGGAAGAAGACGTTGTCGCGGCCCACGTCGTGACGGATCTGACGGGCGGCTTCCAGGAAGGGCTGCGACTCGATGTCGCCGACGGTGCCGCCGATCTCGGTGATCACCACATCGGGGCGCATGCCGTCGGCGTCCGGCTCCGACATGGCCAGGATGCGCCGCTTGATCTCGTCGGTGATGTGCGGGATCACCTGCACCGTGTCGCCGAGGTATTCGCCGCGGCGTTCCTTGGCGATGACCGTCGAATACACTTGGCCGGTGGTCACATTCGCCGAACCGGACAGGTCGCGGTCCAGGAATCGCTCGTAGTGACCGACGTCGAGGTCGGTCTCGGCGCCATCCTCGGTGACGAACACCTCACCATGCTGGAAGGGGTTCATGGTCCCAGGATCGACGTTGAGATAGGGGTCCAGCTTCTGCATGGTGACCTGCAGTCCCCGGGCGATCAGCAACTGGCCCAAGCTACTTGCGGTCAAACCCTTACCCAGCGAGGACGCAACTCCGCCCGTGACGAAGAGATGCTTCGGCTCGGTTTGCGGATGCTTTCGCAGTGGTGGCAACACCAACCTCCGTGACGACGGCGCAGGAACTTGAGGGCCTGCCGACCCACGGAATCTCACCCTAACATCGACCCGGCGTCTCGGCTCCAGACACGCCCACCCGCGCCCGGACACGGCCGGTGACGGGTCCCGGCTATTGCGCCAGCGTCACCGATCCGGCGCCGTGGCCGATGCCGTACTGGCCCGGCTGGCCGCCGCCGATCAGGCTGCTCACCGCCATCACGGTGGTGATCCGGCCCGACTCGATGTCCACGTCGTCGACGGTGCTGATGGTGCCGGCCACCGCGGGGTCGGTGCGGGCCATCGCCACCGCCGCGGTGCCCGACGCCGACCCGTCCCGGCCGGCCAGGACCGTCGCCGAGCCGTGCGGGGCCAGTGCCGCGGCGAACCGGGCCACGCTCAGCCCGCTGGTTCCGGCGTCTTCGGGCAGCCCCCCGCCGGCCACCACGATGGCGGCGTTGGCGGCCGGAAAGCGCTCTTGTTGGTAGGTGATGAAGCCGGTGTCGCGCAGCGCGGCCAGCACGGTGGCCCGGGCGGCGTCGTCGGTGGGGGTAATCGTCGGGTTGCGATTGATCAGCAGCGCGATCCCCAGCAGGTCACCGGCCTGGGCGTCCTGGTCGACCAGGCTGGTGCTCAGTTGGGCACCGGCCGGCACGATCCCGGACTCCAGCACGGCACGCAGCTTCTCCTCGGCGTTGCCGTCGACGAACTGCGCCGTCAGCGTCACCGTTCCGGTGACGGTTCCGCCGGCCTGCCCGATGATCCGCGAGACCGCCTCGACGTCGCCGTCGGCGGCGTCCGGGGTCCGGAAGATCACCGTGGACTTGCCGGTCAGCGTGTCGCGCACTATCCGGGGCGCCATCTGGGCGTCGAAATCGTTTGCGTTGCGCAGTCGTTCGCTCAGCGCGGTGTGCTGGTCATGCAGCGCGTCGATCTGCTCACGCAGATCCTGTTTGTCGGACTGCATGCCGGCCAGCAGCGGACCCGACAGCAGTCCAGAACCCAGTACGACACCGAAGACCAGTGCCAGCAGCACTGCCGTCAGCGACATCGCGTGATAGCGAGGGGTGATCATGGCGGTGCTGACCCCGATCCTTGTGCGTCGATCCCTATTAGGTCACCCAGTGCCGCAGCCACTGCGACAGGTGCTGCCAGTAGGTGCCGAGCCACTCGAGCACCACGGCGTCGGTCCGCGAGACCCACAATGCGACGACGATCGCCACCAGCATGGTCAGCACGAGCAGCGCGATCGCCCCGGCCGAGATCCTGCTGCGGTAGAGCGTGGCGACGGCGCGGGCGTCCACCAGCTTCTCGCCGACCTTGAGCCGGGTCATGAACATCGACGGGTTGCTCAGCTGACGGGTCCGGTCGAAGAACGTCTCGATGTTGGCGGTGTGCCCGGCCGTCACCAGCAGCGCCGCACCGTGGTGGTCGGCCAGCAGCAGTGCCAGGTCCATCGCGGATCCGGCGGCCGGGAAGGTCATGGCCCCGACACCCAGGTCCTGGATGCGCTCCAGACCGGGGGCGTGGCCGTCGGCGTCGGCTGGCAGCACGACCTGCGAGCCGCAGCGCAGCACCTCGGCGCTCATCTGGTCGGGGTCGCCGACGATCAGCTGCGGGCGGTAGCCGGCCTTGCGCAGCACGTCGGCTCCGACGCCGACGCCGATCAGCACCGGCTGGTACTCCTTGATGAAGGGTTTGAGGCATTTGAGGTCTTCGGCGGCACTGGCTTCGCCGCCGACCAGCACCACGTGGCGGCGCCGCAGGTCGACATCGATCTCGGGAATCCCGATCCCGTCGATCAGCAGCGGGCTCTCGCTGCGAATGAACTCGATGGTATTGCCGGCGAAGGACTCCAGGTGGGCCACCAGCCCGCTCTTGGCCTCGATCATCATGTCGGCGATCTCGACGTCGCTGCGTTCGACGCCGCGGGCCAGCCGACGGTCGCCGGAGTAGACGGCGCCGTTGTGGAGCCGGATCTTGGCGCCGTCGCGGATCTTCTTGAACACCGTGGGGCCGGCTTCGTCGATCAGCGTAACGCCGTTGGCGACCAGCACCTCCGGCCCCAGGTTGGGGTAGCGCCCGGAGATCGATGCCGAGGCGTTGACGACGCCGGCGATCTGGGCTTCCACCAATGCGTCGGCGGTGATCCGGTCCAGGTCGAGAATGTCGAGGACCACGATGTCGCCGGGGCCCACCCTGCGCAGCAGTCGGTCGATGTCGTGGTCAACCCGAGCCGTACCGACAAGGCCAGGCCGGGCGGTGTTACGAGACAGCAGCGCAGACATCTTCATGGCCGCGATTCTGGCCGGGACGTCGCGAGAATCGCGGGAGGCGCGCCGTAACACCAGCCCCAGAAGTTTCATCGCGTCACATCAGTCACACGGCGGTGACCCCGTGCGGCTCAGCTGTCGGCGCCCGCGCCCCGATCCTCTTGCGCGGCATCCAGCAGCTCGCGCGCGTGCGCCCGGGCGGTGTCGGTCTCCCCCAGCCCGGCCAGCATCCGGGCCAGCTCGCCGACCCGGTCCTCGCCCTCCAGCCGCCGCACCCCGCTGGCGCCCTGCCGCCCGGTGGGCTCGACCATCAGGTGCACGTCGGCGTAGGCCGCCACCTGCGGCAGGTGCGTCACCACGATGACCTGATGGGTGCGAGCCAACCGGGCCAGCCGCCGCCCGATCTGCACCGCGGCCCGCCCGCCCACTCCGGCGTCGACCTCGTCGAACACCATCGTGGTGCCGGCCGACTGCCGCGATGAGGTGGCCAGCACCACCTCCAGCGCCAGCATCACCCGCGACAGCTCCCCGCCGGAGGCGCTCTTGGCCAGCGGCAGCACCGTCATGCCGCGGTGCGGGGCCAGTCCGAACTCGACATCGTCGATACCGTCGGCGCCGGCGTGCACGGTCTGCCCCGACGGCAACCGCAACGCGGCCGGATCCTCGGCGGCGGCCGGGCTGGTGCTGACCTCGATGCTGAACTCGGCGTCGGCCATGGCCAACCCGGACAGCTCGGCGCTGACCGCCTTGGCCAGCCCCCCGGCCGCCTTGGTGCGCGCCGCACTGAGGTCGGTGGCGGCCTTGGCCACCTGCTCGCCCAGCGCGTCGACACGGCGGGCCAGCTCGGCGAGTGCTTCCTCGGAGACGTCGAGCTGGGTCAGCCGTTCCCGGGACTGCGCGGCCCAGGCCAGCACCCCGTCGATGTCGGCGGCGTATTTGCGGGTCAGGCTGCGCAGCTCGGCCTGGCGGGCCAGCTTGGCGTCGAGGGCGTCGGCGCCGGTGGGCAGATCATCGAGATAACTGCCGAGTTCGCGGGCCACATCGCCCACCACGGTGAGCGCCTCGCCGAGCTGATCGCCCAGCGCCTGCAGCACGGTGTCGTCGGTGCCGCTCAACGCCGCCTTCGCCTGCCCCAGCCGATCGGTTGCCGAGTTCGGCCCGTCGGCCATACCGAGTGCCTCGGTCGCATCCTCGAAGCCGGCCAGAGCCCCCCGCGCACCCTCGGCCGCGGCGCGCAGCGCGTCAAGTTCGGAGAGCCGCCGGATGTCGGCGGTCAGCGCGTCGTCTTCACCGGCCCGGGGGTCGACGGCGTCGATCTCGCGTAGCGCGAACGTGAGCCGGTCGGCTTCCTGAGCCAGTTCCCGAGCACGGTCGCGGCGTTCGACCAGCTCGCGTCGGGCCGACTGCCAGGCCTCGCGCGCGCCGCGGTAACGCTCCAGCCGGGCGCCCACCGCGGCGTAGCGATCCAGCGCCGCACGCTGTTCGTCCGGGCGCATCAACCGCAGCTGATCGTTCTGGCCGTGCAACGTCAACAGGCTGCCGGTGAAACCGGTCAGCGATTTCGCCGGCACCCCGCGACCACCCAGGTAGGCCCGCGAGGGGCCGTCGCGGCTGACCGAGCGGGCCGCGATCACCGTGCCGTCCTCGTCGCGCTCGGCCCCGGCCGCCTCGAGCAGTTCGTCGATCTGCCCGGCCGCGGCCGGCGCCAGATCCGCGGTGCAGAACCTGCCCTCCACCACGGCACGGGCGGCGCCGGAACGCACCCGGTTGGCATCGGCGCGCGCACCACCGAGCAGGTGCAACCCGGTGACCACCATCGTCTTGCCGGTGCCGGTCTCGCCGGTCAGTACGGTCAGTCCGCGGTCGAATTCAGCGGTGGCCGCGCTGATGGCGCCCAGGGACTCGATACGGATCTCAGTCAGCACCTCAGGCGCACCCCTACTGTCCGCGCCAGCCGGTGACCGGCAGCCGGAATTTGCGCACCAGGCGGTCGGTGAACGGCGAGCGGCCCAGCCGAGCCCACTTCACCGGGCTGACGCCGCGCTGCACCTCGAGGCGACCACCGGCGGGCACCAGCATTCTGCGGCGACCGTCGCAGAACACCAGCGCGGGGTGGCCGTCGCTGGACTCCACCTCGATCGCGATCGTGGAGGCGGGACTGGTGACCATGGGCCGGGCGAACAGCGCGTGAGCGTTGTTGGGCACCACCAGGATCGCGTCCAGATCGGGCCACAGCACCGGCCCGCCGGCGGAGAACGCGTAGGCGGTGGATCCGGTCGGGGTCGACACCAGCACCCCGTCACAGCCGAACGTCGACACCGGCCGGCCGTCCACCTCGACGACCACGCCCAGCACGCCCAACCGCGGGCCCTTCTCCATGCTGGCCTCGTTGAGCGCCCACCCGCTGTCGGTGATCTCGCCGTCGACGCGCACCACGACGTCCAGCGTCATCCGGTCTTCCACCCGGTAGTCGCGGGCGATGATCTTGTCCAGGACCTGGTCGATGGTGTCGGCTTCCGCTTCGGCCAGAAACCCGATCCGGCCCAGATTGACGCCCAGCACCGGGATGTCGGCGCTGCGGGCCAGTTCCGCGGCGCGCAGGAAGGTTCCATCACCGCCGAGCACCAGGACCAGTTCGCAGCCCTCGGCCGCCCCGTTGTCGGGGTCCACCAGGTCGATCGCGACCCCGACTTCACGGGCGTCGTCAGAACCGGCGTGCAGCGCGCCCTTGTCGACGGCTTCGGCGGTCAGCACGCGCAGCGCGATGCCGTGTTCGGCGAGCACCTTCTCGACGCGGCGGGCGGTGTCGGTGGCCTCTTCCCGACCGCTGTGCACCACCAGCAGCACGGTGCGTTGATGATCTCCACTGGTCATTGCGGACCCCTCGCGACGGCATCCTGCACGGCGGCGCGCAACGCGTCACCGGTCAGCGGCGCGGCGGCGGCGCGCAGATGCAGAAAGTATTCGACGTTGCCGGACGGTCCCGGCAGTGGACTGGCGGTGACGGCGACGGTGCCCCACCCCAGTTCCTCGGCGCGGTGCGCCACCGACACGACCGCATCGGCCCGTAGGGCCGGGTCCGACACCACACCGCCGGCACCGACCAGTTGTCGTCCGACCTCGAACTGCGGTTTCACCATTGGCACGATATCGGCGTGCGGTGACGCGCAGCCAGCCAGCGCGGGCAACACCGTCGCCAGCGAGATGAACGACAGGTCCGCCACGATCAGCTCCGCGGGCCCGCCGATGATGTCGACCGTCAGCCCACGGACATTGGTGCGTTCGATGACCACCACCCGCGGGTCGGTGCGCAGTGACCACGCCAACTGCCCGTAGCCGACGTCGACGGCGGCCACCCGGGCCGCGCCCCGGTCCAGCAGCACTTCGGTGAATCCGCCGGTCGAGGCGCCGGCGTCCAGGCACTGCCGGCCGGTCACGGTGATACCGAAGGTGTCCAGGGCACCGATCAGCTTGTGCGCCCCGCGCGACACCCAGCTGCGTTCGCCGTCGTCCACCACCGCCAGCGCCGCGGTCACCGCCACGGCGGTGGCGGCCTTCACCGCCGGGATGCCGTCGATGGTGACCTTGCCGGCATCGATCAATTCGGCGGCCTGCTGACGAGACCGGGCCAATCCGCGCCGGACCAGTTCGGCGTCGACGCGAGCACGCCGCGACATGCCTGACTCAGCCCTTCTCCACCGACTCCAGCGCCCGCACCAATACCTGGTGGGCCTCTTCGAGCCGCTGCGCCAGCGCGTTCAGATCGCTGTGGGCCGGCAGATCGGCCAGCTCGGCTTCGCCGGGCAACTCGGCCAGCACTGCCGCGACACGTGCTCGGACGTCCTCAATCTCACTGTTCATGGGTGCCACTCACGCTAGCCGATACCGCTTACGGCCACGTGCCGAGCAGGGACCACTGCTGCAGTGCCGCGTCCGCGGTGTCGTCGGCGGCCGCGACGGTGAACGAGCGGCCCACGAGCTCGGCCTCCCACACCGCTGAGGCGAGCGCGCGGACGACCGACAACCCGTCACCGTCTTCCTCGGGTTGTCCCGCGGCGACGGTGACGGTGCTGCCCTCCACCGTGACGTCCCACTCCGGCTGTGACCCGATCGCCAGCTTGCCGGCGCCGATGTGCAGCGCCCGCAGGTCATGGCCGAGGTAGGTCGGACGGTGCTCGGCGACCGCACCGACGGCGTCGCGGGCGGAGTTCACTCCGGTGAGCACCATCAGGCTGGGCAGCGCGGCGGCGTTGGCCGCGGCGATGTCGGTATCGAGCCGGTCGCCGACCACCAGCGGGGCGTAGAACTCGCCGCGGGTCAGCGCAGCGGTCAGCAGCGCCGGGCCCGGCTTGCCGGCCACCTGCGGTTCGGCGTCGGTGGCAGCCTGCAGGGCGGCCACCATCGAACCGTTGCCGGGCAGCAGGCCCCGCTCCGACGGCAGCGTCTTGTCAACATTGGTGGTCATCCACAGTGCCCCGGCACGGATCGCCAGCGCCGCCTCGGCCAGGTCGGCCCAGCCCAGCTCGGTGGACAGGCCCTGGATCACGGCGGCCGGTTCGTCCTCAGCCAGCCGCACCGCTTCCAGTCCGACGGCGCCGATCTCGGCCGCCAGCGACTCGGCACCCAGCACCAGGACCCGTGCCCCGGCGGGCAGTTGGCCGGCCAGCAGGTCGGCCGCGATCTGCCCGCTGGTGGCGACGTCCTCGGCGGTGGCGGTGAAGCCCAGCTGGTTCAGATGTGCTGCGACCTGCTCCGCGCCGCGCGACGAATTGTTGGTGATGAACAGCTTTCGGCTCTGCAGTTCGGCCAGGGTTTCGACAGCGCCGGCGGTGGGTTCGCCACCGCGGAACACCGTGCCGTCCAGATCCAGCAGCAGGCAGTCGTATTCCTCGGCCAGCGCCGCTCCGCCGCCGAGCTCGGCGATGCGGTCCTCGACGTCGGTGACGCCCTCGGTGTCGGCGGCCGCGGCCCGCAGGAACCACTCCAGCGCCTCGCCTTCGCGACCGAGTGCCACCAGGGTCTCGCCGTGCGCGTAGTGCAGCCGGGCCACCGTCGAGCCGGTCCGGTCGGGGTCGGTCGGCGCCGAGGACAGCACTGTCAGCGCCTGCTCCAGCTGCCCCAGGTCGGCGCGAGCACCGGCGGCGACGATCCGCATCTCATCGGCCTCGTCGCCCTCGAGCTGCTCGGCATCCGGGCCGGTCGCCAACTCGATCGCCCGCTGAGGACGGCCCAGGCCGCGTTCGCAGTCGGCGATCAGCGGCAGCAGCGCGGACTTGCTGCCCATCCGTCGTGCTGCCCGCAACTCGCCCAGCGCCTGCGACCAGTCACCACACTGATAGGCGGCGATCCCGACGGCTTCGCGGACCGCGGTGATCCGCGTGGAGCGGGACCGGGCGGCCTTGGCGTGCAGCAGTGCGGTTTCCGGATCGTCGTCGAGCAGCATGCCGGCGGCCACCAGGTGGCAGGCCACGGCGTCGGCGGTGGCCCGGTTGAGCGTGCTCAGCTCCCGGCGAACTTCCGGGGCCAGCTGCTTGGGCTCGACTCCGTCGGGCAGCGGCGGGTCGTCGTAGCGCTGGGTCGTTTCCTCGCCGGAAGCCCGCGGGGGCCGTGACGTGCTGTCGAAGTCCCGCCGCGGCCGAGACGAACGGTCGAAGTCGCGGGGCGGCCGGGAGCCACCGTCACGATCCCGGGGCGGTCGCGGGCTGCTGTCGCGGTCGCGCGGCGGTCGCGGGCTCCCGTCCCGGTCCCGGGGCGGTCGCGGACTGCCGTCCCGGTCCCATGCGGGACGCGGGTTGCCGTCGCGGTCGCGCGGCGGCTGGGAACGACGATCCCGGTCCGGTCCCGCGCCACGGGGGGTCCGACGCTGATCGCCGGATCCCCGGAACGAGCCACCACCGGACTGCCCGGGCCGACCACCGGATTGCCCGGGTCGGCCCCCGGATTGCCCGGGCCGGCCTCGTCGCCCGGCGTCGCCGGCGCCCCTGCCGCCGCCCCGCGGCCCGTCGCCGCCTTTGCCGTGTTCGGCCACCTCGCGCCCTCCGGTTGTAACAGTGCTACCGAAAAGGATACGGCGGGGATCGCCGACCTCTTGACACGGTCGCATATGCGCTATCTGTGCGCGTAAAACAATGGGATATGCATGAAATGCCTGTGCCCCCCAATTTCTTGGGGGGCACAGGGCTTAATGTTGTGTTCGGCGGTGTCC
>NZ_AUWR01000028.1 GCF_000455125.1 Mycobacterium sp. UM_WGJ | reverse complement strand
ATGAAACCGGCGGTTCAGTCAGACTCGACGGAGGAGAGGCGAAGTTGGGACCGCCGCATGAATCGGGATGGTCCGACGACTCGGTCACGAGATGGTCCACACGGCTGCATGCGTGCCCGCCACCGACACCGTCGGATACAGCAGCGCGGCGTTGATCTCCCCGTGCGTGCACAGCGAGGTCGGCACGTGCACCGAGTTCAGCGACGCCTCCGGCAGGATCAACACCGACGATCCCGCCGCGACGCAGTCCGCGCCCAGTCCAGGTATCGGCGTCGCGGGTCCGGCGATCAACATCAGCGGTCCGCCACGGGCTTTGGCGTCGTCGCGGTACTGCGAGGCGACCGCGTCGACCGACAGGTTAAGCACCATGGAGCCGGCGCCGGTGAACGCTTTCGGGTCGCCGAGGGCCGTCGGCGCCAGCGGCACGCCGTCGGCCCGGTAGGCCGCCACGCCTTGGGTGGTGAGCTGCAGACCGGTGTCGCCCGGATTGACCGGCGCCAGCCCCACCGGGAACGCCGCGGGGTAGGCCACCGTGGTGTCCTTGATCCGGTCGGCCGGCGAGTAGACATACATCCCGCGCAGCGCGCTGCGCTCCTTGAGCGGACCCAAACAGACGGTCCCGTTGAGCTGGTCGGGTTCCTTGGCCGACAGCGGCGTCGGCACCAATTCCCCCAGCAGCCGGCAGCTGCCCAGCCCGGTGGCCTCGATCGGGTGCGCCGGAGTGCCGTACACCCCGAACCGCAGTTCACCGGCGGCGGCGTGCGGGGCATCGGCATCGGCGACCCGGGCCTTGACGTCGACCAGCGCGTAGTCGACTTCCCACCGCAGGTTGGACAGGGTCATCTCCCAGCCCAGGATGGTGCGAGCCGAACCGATCGGGGCGCTGTGGGCACCGTAGGGGCCGGCCGTGCCGGAACCCGAGCAGGCCGCGGCACAGGCGACGGCCAACGCTGATGTCAGCGCGATCAGACTCCGCACAACCGTCCTCGGAGAGTTCAGTCCAGGCCCAGCTCGGCCAGGCCGAGCACACTGCGATACGGCACGCCTTCGGCCTCGATGGCCTCGGCCGCGCCGGTGGCACGGTCTACCACGGTGGCCACACCGACCACCTTGCCGCCCGCCTCACGCACCGCGCGCACCGCGGTCAGCGCCGACCCACCGGTGGTGCTGGTGTCCTCCACCACCAGAACCGGTTGGCCGGCCACGTCGAACCCTTCGATAAGGCGTTGCATGCCATGCGCTTTCACTGACTTGCGCACCACGAATGCGTCGATCGGGCGACCCGGAGCGTGCATAACGGCGGTCGCCACCGGGTCTGCGCCCAGGGTCAGGCCGCCCACGGCCGCGTAGTCCCAGTCGTCGGTGAGTTCGCGGACCAATCGCCCGATCAGGGCGCCGGCGCGGTGGTGCAGGGTGGAACGGCGAAGGTCGACGTAGTAGTCGGCTTCGGCCCCGGAGGACAGCGTCACACGGCCGTGCACCACCGACAGCTCGCGCACCAGCGCGGCGAGCTCATCGCGTTCGTCGTTGTTAAGTGCGGCCACGGCCCCTCCCGAATGTGTTGGTCAGCGTGCGCGACAGCCCGCGCGGAATCAGCCGACTGACGGCTGTCAATGCCTTGTATTGCAGGCCCGGAACGCTGACCACCTCGCCGCGGGCGATGTCGGCCAAACTGGCCGCGACCACATCGTCGACCTCCATCCACATGAAGGATGGCAGCGTGGCCATATCGATTCCGGCGCGCTCGTGGAACTCGGTGTGGACGTATCCCGGGCAGACCACGTGGATGCCGACGCCGGTGCCGTGCAGTCCGCCTGCCAGACCTTCGGTGAACGACACTACCCAGGCCTTGGACGCCGAGTAGGTCGAACCGCGTCCGGACAGCAGCCCGGCGACGCTGGCAATATTGATGACGGTGCCGGCACCCGCCTCGATCATCGCGGGCAGCGCGGCGCGGGTCAGTTGCATCACCGCGGTGACATTGACGTCCAGTTGCGACTGCAGCAGGGCCGGGTCGGCGGTCCAGAACTCCCCGGACGTGCCGAACCCGGCGTTGTTGACCAGTACCCGCACCCCGGCGCGCAGCCGCTCGGCAACTTTGGCGCGGCCGGCAGCGTCGGCCAGGTCGGCTGGTAGCACCTCGACGGCACCGCCGTGGCTGCCCCGCAGTTCGGTTGCCAGCGCTTCCAGGCGTTCGACGTCGCGGGAGACCAGGACCAGGTCATAGCCATCGGCGGCGTAGCGGCGGGCATAGCCGGCGCCCAGCCCGGAGGTGGGCCCGGTCACCACAGCAACGGGGCGAGACATGACGGACAGCCTAACGAGGCTGTCAGCGCTGATAGTGCGCGGTCTGGCGACCGTTGCGACCGCCGGGCGCGTGCAGCACGTCCGAGGAGCTCTCCCGGCTCGTCCGGCGGCGCGGCAGCTGCTCTGCAGCCGACGAGGCCTTGCCCGGTGCGGGTGAGGCCGCTCGCGGCGCGGACGAAAGCTGCTCGGCCTCGCCCTCGTCCGACGCCTCAGCGGCGCCCGACGACCCGAGCGGACGGCTGGGTTGCCCGTTGCGGCGGCCGGTTGCGGCGGCTCCGGCTTCGGCGGACTGACGCCGTGGGCTCGGCGGCAGCACCCGCAGCAGGTCGTTGAATTGGCGAACGCTGCGCAGGCCCTCATCCCACTGGGCGCGGGTGCTGGTGATGGGCATGCTCACCAGGGTCCAGTTCGCCTCGTTCCACATAACCTCGGCACAGTCCGGAGCGGTGTGGGCGAACGTGACCATCCGCCGGTCGCAGGCTCGGCGCGCCGCGTCGAGATTGGTGGAGTACACCATCCGTGGGCCGATCGCTCCGAGCAGCCAGATGTCGTTCTCCCGCGGTTCTTTGAGACCCTTGAGCCGCACGTCGACGACGACGTTGGTGCTGACCTTGCGGTGCAGGGCGATCACGGTCGCCACTTCGTCCAGGTCAAAGATGTAGACGGCCTCGCCGCGGATCTGGCCGAGCACCACGTTGCGCACCGGCGCCTCGCCCACCGTCGACATCACGCCGCGCTTCCAGCGGTGGAGGATCTCGGCGGATTCCGGCTCGAAGTCGAAACCGTGCGAACGGGCCCAGGACTTACGGCGCCGGCTACGGCCGCGCCGCTGGTCGATGTCCACGTACAGCAATACGGCCGCGCCGACGAAACACAGCGCGGACAGCGTGAACCAGAGCGGGACCATTGGGCCTAGCGTATCTGTTCTCGGCCGGGACTGACGAACGTCCTCAGGTCACAACCCGGTATCACCGCGGCGTTAGGGCGTCACGACCTTGTTCGCAACGATGTGCATGGAGCCGTTGCCGGCCGTCGAGACGTACACTTGGTTCTGCTGGAACAGCCAGTTGCCGGTGTTCATCGAGGTGCCGGACACGATCGTCGGGCTATTGGCGGAGGTCGGATCGACCGTGTAGTCGTAGAGCAGCGTACCGCCCTTGGTGGGGTCGCCCGTGTACACGCTGACCTGCTGGCCGGCGGCCAGAACCTCCCCCGCGCTTCCGTTCGTCAGGCTTACCGGGATCGTCCCGTTCACCCCACCGGAATCCATGACCGATCCGACCTGGGTGGCCGTTTTGCCGCCGTCGAAGGACACGTACAGCGTCGAGTTCGGCGAGCCGTCGACTCCGCCGGTCAGCGGGTCGGCGCCGAAGGTCAGGGTGCCGTCCTTCTGGTCGATCAGTACACCGTCGCCGAGAGCACCCGGCAGCGCTGTGGTCGGGATGCTGTCAGGGGTCGGCCCGGCTGCGTTCGCCCCGATGCCTAAGACGCCGTCGGCGTTATCGCCGAGGTAGGAGCTGATATTCCACCCGGTGAACAGTGCCGACATACTGACCGGGAAGGCGAACAACACGGCATCGACATCGGTCGTACCGGTGGTGACGGTGGCGCCGGCGGCGTCGGTGAACGTGACCGTGGTGGGCAGTTCCGCGTAGACGTAGTCCACCGAATTGCCGAACTGACCGATGTTGATGCTGGTGGGCAGGCCGGTGATCCCGAACGGGTTGATGTCCCAGATCGGCATGACCAGACCAGCCGAGCCGGTGTCGACCAGCACTGACGACTCCGGTCCGCCACCCACCGAGACGTTCACCACCGGTTCGGTGCCGCTGCTGACCTCCAGCGGGACCGTGAAGGTGTCCGCGGTGGTGGCGTCCGGGCCGAACGCGGCAGCGCTGCCGGCCACGCTCGCATCGGCGGCCCCCCCGAAGATCCACTGGTCAAGCTCGTTGATCGGGGTGTAGACGAGGCTCTGGTACCAGCTGTCGAACATGGTGTCCAGCGAGGACAGCGCGAAGCCCGGACCGGTGTCGGCAGCGATGCCGGGGTCGAACCCGCTGAGGGCGTCGATGATGGGTTGCAGCAGGTCATCGATGTCGGCGTGTGCTGTCGGCACGGGAGCTCCCAGCGCGAGAAACGCCCCGACCGCCGTGGTCACGCCGATCATGCGTCGACGAGCTGCCATCTCCGAAACCTCCCGCGTGAGGTCACGGACACCCGCTGAGCCGTAACCAACCGGGGTCAGCTAAACCACCCAGGGGCGTAGAACACCAGGGGTTTCAGCCAAGAAAGCGCCAAAAAACGCTTGGCCGGCAGACGGGCTCCCGGCCACTACCTCATCACGGTTGAATGATGGGGGTGCCACCCACGATGGTCTGCCCGACGCCATCCGGGCTGTACGAAATGTAGACCGGCTCTTGGGCGAACAGCCAGTTGCCGGTGTTCATACCGCCGCTGGCGATCACGGTCGGGCTGCGCACCTCGCCGGGCTGCGTGCCCACCGTGTAGGAGTACAGCGGAGTTCCGTCCTTGGTGAACACCTCAATGGTCGTCCCGCTGGGCAGCTGTCCGTTGGCGGTCGGGCTGACGCCGGCAGCGCTGAGCACCGAGGTCGGCATGGTGCCGTACACGCCGCCGGAGTCGATCACCGCCCTGACCGTCGAGGGCGCCTCGCCGTTGATGCTCACCTTCAGATCACTGGTGGGGAGTGTCCACGGCGCCCCCTGGATAACCGTTCCGCCCTCCAGCGGGTTGTCCCCGAAGACCAATCTGCCGCCCGGCTGGTCGATCAGCACGCCGTTGCCCAGAGTGCCCGGCAGGTCGGCGGTCGGAATGTGGTCGGGAGTGGGTCCGAGCGCGTTCGGTCCGATCCCCAAGATGCCGGTGGAGGAACCGGCCAGGTAGTCGTAGATGGACCAGGAGCCGAAGGGATTGAGGTCCGCCGGGAAGGCGAACAGCACCGCATCCACCGTGGTGTCGGCGGTCAGCGTGTCCCCGTCCACGCCGGTGAAGGTCACCGTGGTGGGCAGCTCTAAATAGAAGTAGTTCAGCGCGCCGCCGAACTGACCGATGTTGAAACCGGTCGGCAGACCGGTGATGCCGAACGGGTTGATGTTCCAGATCGGGATGACCAGTCCGGCAGCACCGGTGTCGACCAGCACCTCGGTCTGCGCGCCGCCGCCCACCGAGACATTGATCACCGGTTGGGTGTTGAGATTGACCTCCATCGGGACGGTGAAACTGTCCGGCAGATTGGCACTGTCCGGGCCGTACGCGACGGCACTGCCAGGAAGACTGTCCCCGAACAGCCACGGCGCGATGCTGTTGAGGGGGCTGTAAATGAGGTCCTGGTACCAGCCGTTGAACAGGGTGTCCAACGAGGCCAGTGCCGAACCCGGGTCGGTGTCTGCGGCGATGCCCGGGTCGACCCAGCTGATCGCGTCGATGATGGGCTGGAACAGGTCGTCCCAGTCAGCCTGAGCGGCCGGGGCGGGCGCGCCCAGCGCCAGTACCGCCCCCACGGCACCGACGGCGCCCACCAGGCGATGGCGACGAGCTGACATGGTTACCCCTCCGAATGAACGACGATGTAGGAAAACACCGGAATTTCTCAGTAAAGGCCAGGCTAACCGATCAGCTTCAACACCGCATCCGCAAAGGAGCGCGGGCCAATGCCAACGGGCCCCCGGACCTGCTTCCGGGGGGCCGTGGCGTGATGGGAATCTCAGCCCAGGATCAGCGACTCGCCGTCCGCGCTGATGTTGACCGGCACGATGTCACCGTCGTGCACCTCGCCAGCCAGCAGCATCTTGGCCAACTGGTCGCCGATGGCCTGTTGAATCAGCCGGCGCAGTGGACGCGCCCCGTAGACCGGGTCGAATCCGCGGTCAGCCAGCCACTTCTTGGCCTCCAACGACACCTCGATGGTCAGCCGCCGCTGCGCCAGCCGCTTGGCCAACTGCTGCAGCTGGATGTCGACGATCCGCACCAGCTCCTCAGGATTGAGGCCCTCGAAGATCAGCACGTCGTCAAGCCGGTTGATGAACTCCGGCTTGAACGCCGCCCGCACCGCGGCCATCACCTGCTCCTCGGTGCCACCCGACCCCAGGTTGGAGGTCAGGATCAAGATCGTGTTGCGGAAGTCCACGGTGCGGCCCTGGCCGTCGGTGAGCCGGCCCTCATCGAGCACCTGCAGCAGCACGTCGAACACGTCCGGGTGCGCCTTTTCGACCTCGTCGAACAGCACCACCGTGTAGGGCCGGCGGCGCACCGCCTCGGTCAGCTGACCGCCCTGGTCGTAGCCGACGTAGCCCGGAGGCGCACCGACCAGGCGAGCCACCGAGTGCTTCTCGCCGTACTCGCTCATGTCGATGCGGACCATGGCCCGTTCGTCGTCGAACAGGAAGTCGGCCAGCGCCTTGGCCAGCTCGGTCTTGCCGACGCCGGTCGGCCCCAGGAACAGGAACGAGCCCGTCGGCCGGTTGGGGTCGGCGACCCCGGCCCGGCTGCGCCGCACCGCATCCGACACCGCCTGCACCGGCTTACGTTGCCCGACGACACGCTTGCCGAGCTCCTCTTCCATGCGCAGCAGCTTGGCGGTCTCACCTTCTAGCAGCCGGCCGGCCGGGATGCCGGTCCAGGCGCTCACCACATCGGCGATGTCGTCGGGTCCGACCTCCTCCTTGAGCATCACGTCCTCGCGAGCCTGGGCGGTCGGCAGCGCGGCCTCGAGCTTCTTCTCCACCTCCGGGATGCGCCCGTAGCGCAGCTCGGCGGCCTTGGCCAGGTCGCCGTCGCGTTCGGCGCGGTCGGACTCACCGCGCAGCTCTTCCAGTTGCTCCTTGAGCTCACGGACGACGTCGATAGCGCCCTTCTCGTTCTGCCACCGGGTCGTCAGCTGTGCCAGCTTCTCCTTGTAGTCGGCCAGCTCGCTGCGTAGTTTCACCAGCCGTTCCTTGGAGGCGTCGTCTTCCTCCTTGGCCAGCGCCATCTCCTCGATCTCCAGCCGGCGCACCAGACGTTCTACCTCGTCGATCTCGACGGGCCGGGAGTCGATCTCCATCCGCAGCCGCGACGCGGACTCGTCGACCAGGTCGATCGCCTTGTCCGGCAGGAACCGGGCGGTGATGTAGCGGTCACTCAAGGTGGCCGCGGCGACCAGCGCCGAGTCGGTGATGCGCACCCCGTGGTGCACTTCATAGCGGTCCTTGAGGCCACGCAGGATGCCGATGGTGTCCTCCACCGACGGCTCCCCGACGTAGACCTGCTGGAAGCGGCGCTCCAGGGCGGCGTCCTTCTCGATGTACTTGCGGTACTCCTCGAGGGTGGTGGCACCAACCAGCCGCAGTTCACCACGCGCCAGCATCGGCTTGATCATGTTGCCGGCGTCCATCGCGCCTTCGCCGGTCGCGCCGGCGCCGACGATGGTGTGCAGTTCGTCGATGAACGTGATGATCTGTCCGGCGGAGTTCTTGATCTCGTCCAGGACGGCCTTGAGCCGTTCCTCGAACTCGCCGCGATACTTGGCACCCGCGACCATCGAACCCAGGTCCAAGCTGACGACGGTCTTGTCTCGCAGGCTGTCCGGGACGTCGCCGGCGACGATGCGCTGGGCCAGGCCCTCGACGATCGCGGTCTTGCCGACACCGGGCTCACCGATGAGCACCGGGTTGTTCTTGGTGCGCCGGCTCAAAACCTGCACCACCCGGCGGATCTCGGTGTCACGGCCGATCACCGGGTCCAGCTTGCCCTCGCGGGCACGCGCGGTCAGATCGGTGGAGTACTTCTCCAATGCCTGGTAGCTGGCCTCCGGGTCAGGGCTGGTGACCCGCGCACTGCCGCGCACCTTGACGAACGCCTCCCGCAGCGCCTGCGGCGACGCGCCGTGGCCGGTCAACAGCTTGGCGACGTCGGAGGCGCCGGTGGCCAAGCCGACCATCAGGTGCTCGGTGGAGACGTACTCGTCATCGAGTTCGGTGGCCAACTGCTGGGCGACGGTGATCGCGGCCAGCGAGTCGCGGGACAGCTGCGGCTGCGCGTTGGAGCTGGTCACCTGCGGCGCCAGCTCGATCAGGCGCTGCGCTTCGTCGCGGACAGTCGCCGGGTTCACACCGACCGCCTCCAGCAGCGGCGCGGCGATCCCGTCGTTCTGGGTCAGCAAGGCCTGCAGCAGATGGGCGGGCCGGATTTCGGGGTTGCCGGCGGCAGTAGCCGTCTGCAACGCCGCGGTCAGCGCTGCCTGGGTCTTGGTGGTCGGGTTGAACGAGTCCACGACACCTCCATTCGGGGTCAGAGCGGGCTACACGTGCCCGCCAAAAATGGTTGTCGTGTTGTCCAACGCCGTCAAGGTTGAGTCTGTTCCGCTCAAGTCATCTTTTTTGCGGAGCGGCATTCGGACAACTGGAATCAACCGATTCCTCTATGCGACCGGGCGCGGGAACGTATCCTCAGGCGTCCCCACGATTCGGAGGTGCACATGAGTGGCGAACGGGCGCCACGGGTGTGGCGCGGCCAGACCCACGATGCCCGGTCCCAGGCACGTCGGGCTCAGCTGATTGAGGCAGGAATGGAGCTGCTGGGCACCGGGGGCACAGCCGGCGTCACGATGCGCGCGGCGTGCCGCGACGCCGGGCTCAGCCTTCGCTACTTCTACGAAAGCTTCAGTGACACAGACGAGCTGATCCTGGCCGTGTACGACAAGTGCAACGCCGAACTGCTTGCCACCATGGCCGGTGTCGCCGGCAAAGCGGCGCCGATCAGCGTGGCGCTCGACCGGGCGACAGCCTATTTCGAGGAAGATCCCCGTCGGCTGCGGATCCTGCTGCGGGAGCCGCAATCCAGCACCCTGCTGGCCGATCATCGCGCCGACGTTCTGCCCGGACTGCTGGGCGCACTGATCGGCCCATCCGGTGTCGCTGATTCGTCTGCGGTCACCGCAACACAAGCCATGAGTGCCAGCGCACTGTCTGGAGCCCTGACCACGCTGGTCCTCGACTGGGCCGACGGCCGTCTTCACGTGAGCCGTGCCGAGCTGGTGAAGTTCGCCGCCGGGCTGGTCCGGGCCGAGCTGAACTTGGCAAGCCCGTCACAGAGTTGACGGCTGGCACGAGCTGGCGCCGGAACGCGGGCGCGTCCACAGGTACAACGCGATCCAGGCGCCGTAGCCCAGCGCCATCCCCGCATACATCACGGCGGGATCGTCCTGCCCGTGCACGCTGAGGTAGAGCACCACACCGGCAAGCAGCGCCGGTAGCACTGCGGCACGACGCCGCAGCGCGAACGCCACCGTGACGAGCACGACCGATGCGGTCAGCAGCACCGGACTGAGCCGGTGCAGCACGTCGAGCAGTGCCGCGAACCACCCCCGGAATTCGCCGGTGGCATGCCCGGCGTGCCCCATGCCGGCGGCGGCCGACGCTCCGGCCCCGAGCGCCGCCAGGGCCGCCGGCAGGCAGCAGGCCAGCGTGCAGGTCAGCGCGGCAACGACTCCCGCGGCCCCGAACCGGCGTCCGGGGGGCCGGTCGCGACATTCTGACGTGGGTGACATGTCCGCCCTTCCTAGACACTTCCCGTTGAACCTATACCCCGTATGGGTATCTATCAAGGGCGGCGCGCTGGGTGACGGGTCCGTGCCATCGCGTCGACTACGGTGCTGCTATGACGACCAGCCTGGCTTCGGTGTGGACCGCGTTGATCCCCCTCGCGCTGGTGGTGGCGCTCTCGCCGATCACCGTCATCCCTGCCGTGCTGGTGCTGCACACCGCGCGCCCACGCGAGACCGGGCTGGCCTTCCTGCTCGGTTGGCTGGTGGGCCTGGCGGCACTGACCGCCGCCTTCATCGCCGTATCCGGACTGCTGGGCGGCTTGCACACCACGCCGCCGGCCTGGGCGTCGTGGTTGCGGATTGTCGTGGGTGCGCTGCTGATCGCGTTCGGCGTCTACCGGTGGACGACCCGGCACGGACACGGCGAGATGCCGCGCTGGATGCGCTCATTCACCGCGATGTCCCCGCCGCGCGCTGGCCTGACGGCCGCTGCGCTGGCCGTGATCCGGCCAGAGGTGCTGTTCATGTGCGCAGCGGCCGGCCTGGCCATCGGCAGCGCCGGACTGCGTCGAGAGGACAGTTGGCCGGCGGCCATCTTCTTCGTCCTGCTCGCCGCATCCTCGGTCCTGATCCCGATTCTCGGCTACCTGGCGGCCAGCGACCGACTGGATCCAGCGCTGAACCGGCTCAAGGACTGGATGGAGCAGCAGCACGCCGCGCTCGTCGCCGTCATCTTGGTCCTCATCGGTGCAATGGTGGTCTACAACGGGATTCACGCGCTATAGCCGGCGTCGGCGCCGGCCAGCATTAAGATCGCGGCCGTGGGCTTGGACGATCGCGACGCGCTGCGCGTGCTGCACGGCGCATTCGCCGTGCCGTCCGACGGTTCCGGTGTCGTCGCCCGGTTCTTCACCCGATGGTTCGGCACCGACCCGTCGGTGCGTGACCTGTTCCCCGCCGACCTGACCACCCAGCGGGCCGCTTTCGCCCACGCCATGGCCTGGGTGCTCAGCGAATTCATCGCCCAACGGGCACAAGAACCCATAGCGCTTCTAGCCCAACTGGGCCGTGACCACCGCAAGTACGGTGTGACGCAACGTCATTACAACGTGATAGGCCAAGTGCTTCTGAGCACCCTGCGTGCGGAGCTGGCCGAAGACTGGACCGCAGCCGTCGACGACGCCGCCCGCGAGGCGCTGAATCTGATCGTCGGGGTGATGGGCGGCGCCGCCGATGCCGAAGAGGGCCCGGCGTGGTGGGACGGCACCGTCGTCGAGCACCTCCGGGTCTCCCGCGACATCGCCGTCGTCCGGATCCAGTTGGACCAACCGCTGCCCTATCACCCGGGGCAGTACGTCAAAGTCGAGGTGCCGCAGTGCCCACGGTCATGGCGCTACTTGAGCCCGAGTATGCCCGCCGACGAGACCGGGGCCATCGAGTTTCACGTCCGCGCGGTGCCCGCCGGTCTGGTCAGCACCGCGATCGTCAACGAAACCCGGCCCGGTGACCGGTGGCGACTGTCCAGCCCCCACGGCGGTCTGCACGTCGATCGCGACGCCGGAGACGTGCTGATGGTGGCCGGAAGTACCGGGTTGGCGCCGCTGCGCGCAATCATCATGGACCTGACCCGATGGGGCGTGAACCCGCGGGTGCACCTGTTCTTCGGTGGCCGCTATCCCTGCGAGCTCTACGACCAGCCCACTCTGTGGCAGATCGCCGCACACAACCCGTGGCTGTCGGTGACGCCGGTGTCGGAGTACGCGGGCGACCCGGAATGGGCCGCCGATTACCCCGACGTGACCCCGCCGCGGGGATTGCATCTGCGTCAGACCGGACGATTGGCGGAGGCGGTCACCCGCTACGGCAGCTGGGGCGACCGCCAGATTCTGGTCTGCGGTGGGCCGGAGATGACGCGGGCTACCGTGGCGGCGCTCATCGCCAAAGGAGCTCCCCCAGAACGCATTCAACACGACCCTCTGTCGGAGTGAGAAGTGACTGATCTCGAGTCCTGCGTGGTGATGGATCCGTCATCGTCGCTGACGGCGACCTTCGTTCCGGGCGCGGGCATGATCGGGACGTCGCTGTGCGACGACGGCGTGGAACTGCTCGGCCAGCGCCGGGGGGTGGCCGCCTACGTTGCCGAGCACAAGACCATGGGCCTTCCGCTGTTATATCCGTGGGCGAATCGCTTGAGCGGCAACAGCTACCAGGTGGGTGCCACGGAGGTAGCGCTCACGCCGGGCGTCGGCGGGGTGCACGCCGACGAATACGGCGCCCCCATCCACGGCACCCTGGCCGGGGATCCCGGTTGGCGGGTGAGCGCGCGATCGGCGTCGGCGTTGACCGCGGAACTGGACTTCGGGGCCCGCCCGGACCTGCTGGCGACGTTCCCGTTCCCGCACCTGTTGGAGCTGGCCATCACCCTGGCGGATCGCACCTTGACGGTGCGCACCACGGTCACCGCAACCAGCGAGACAGCGGTGCCGCTGTGCTTCGGCTTCCACCCCTACCTACACATTCCCGGCGTACCCAGGACGCAGTGGCTCATCGAGACACCGGCGATGCGGTCCCGGATCGTCGACGCACACAATCTCCCGACCGGTGCGCTCACGCCTCACCCGGTATCGACAGAGTTGTTGGGCGACACGGTGTTCGACCACGGGTTCGACGAGGTGGCACCTGGAGCGCTGTTCGCACTCTCCGGCGGCGGTCGACGCATCGAGGTGCGCTTCGACCAAGGCTATCCGGCGGCGCAGATCTACGCTCCGGCCACCGAAGACGTGGTGTGCTTCGAGCCCATGGCCGCACCTACCGACGCACTGCGCCGCGGCGGCTACGCGGTGGCCCGGTTGGGCCAGCCCGGCGTGGCCCAGTTCTCGATCCGTATCCGCTAACGGCGCGGTTGCCAGACCACGACGGCGGTGCTCTTGGGCACCACCGCGATCTCGCGACGCTGGTTGGCGCGCAACCTGTCCAGCTCCGCCGCCATCTCCTTGACCCGCGACTGCAACGCCTCGACCTGGTTGGTCAGTTCGATGATTCGCTTGATGCCGGCGAGGTTGACCCCCTCATCATGAGAAAGCCGCTGCACCTCGCGCAGCAGGTCGACGTCGCGTTCGGAGTAACGGCGTCCGCCACCCGAGCTGCGCTGCGGACTCACCAGCCCGATCCGGTCGTAGGTGCGCAGGGTCTGCGCGTGCATCCCGGCCAGCTCGGCGGCCACCGAGATCAGGAAGGTGCGCGAACTCTCCGAGGATTTGCTCATGACCGGTTCCCCGCCCATCCGGCCCGCGGGTCGAATCCGCTGGCCTGCTCCGCAGCCGCGTACGCCTCGAGCGCCTCTTGCGCCTGACCCTCCAGATTCGGTGGGACCGCGACCTTGACGGTGACCAGCAGGTCCCCGCTGCCGCCGCCGCGTTTGGGCACACCGCGCCCGCGAACCCGCAGAATCCGGCCGTCGGCGGTTCCCTTGGGCACCCGCACGCCGACTTTGCCGTCCAGCGTCGGGACCGAGAGCGTGGTGCCCAAAGCGAGCTCGGAGAAGCTCACCGGGATGGTGACCGTCAAGTCGTCCCCGTCGCGCCCGAAGACCTTGTCCGGACGCACCCGCACCGTCACGTAGAGGTCACCCGAGGGCGCGCCGCGCAGCCCGGCCTCACCCTGGCCCGCCAGCCGAATCCGTTGGCCGTCCTCGACACCGGGGGGAATGCGTACATTGATTGTGCGGGTCCGGGCTGCCCGTCCGGTTCCGTTGCACTCCGAACACGGGTGTTCGATGATCGATCCGCTGCCACGGCAGTCGGTACACGGTTCCGAGAACCCGAACGCACCCTGATTGCTGCTGATCACCCCGGATCCGTTGCAGGAGACGCAGACTCGGGGGCTGGTGCCCGGCCGGGCGCCACTGCCGTGACAGTTGGTGCACGGCGCGGCACTGGTCAGCCGCAGCGGCATCTCGACGCCCTTGGTGGCTTCCAGGAAGCTCAACTCGGAGTCGGTCTCCAGGTCGTTGCCGCGGCGCGGCCGGCTCGGGCGTTGCTGCGCACCGCGCCCGAACAGGCCGCCGAAGAGATCACCGATGTTGGCCCCACCGGTCTGGCCGGCAGCGCCGAACAGGTCGTTGAGGTTGAATTCGTTGCCGTCGCCGCCGGTGGAGAACCGGTCGAAGTTACCGCCGCCGAAGCCACCACCGCCGTTGAAGCGCCGCCCGAACCCGCCGCCTGCGAACAGCCGGCGGGTCTCGTCGTACTCCTTGCGCTTGGCTTCATCGGACAACACGCTGTAGGCCTCGGAGACCGCCTTGAAGCGGTCTGCGGCGGCCGGGTTGTTCGGGTTGCGATCCGGATGCAGCTCGGAGGCCAACTTGCGGTAGGCGCTCTTGATCTCCTTCTCGCTGGCGTCGGAGGAGACGCCCAACTCCTTATAGAAGTCCTTTTCGACCCATTCACGCTGAGCCATGACGCGTCACCTCCTTACCTGTCAATTCTCTTCAGCAGTGTCGCCGTCGACAACCGCTCCGTCGGAACCGGCTTCCGGGACGGTGTCGACCACGCCCACCATCGCGTGCCGCAGTACCTGCTCGCCGAGCTTGTAGCCCCGTCTCAGGACGGCGCCGATCACCGAGTGCGTCCCGTCGCCCTCATGCTGGACCGCCTCATGCAGCAACGGGTCGAATTCGTCGCCCTCGGCGCCGAACGACGTCAGTCCCATTCCGGTGAGCACACCGGTCAGCTTGTCCGCCACTGCCTTCAGCGGGCCCGCTTCCAAGTCGCCGTGGCTTCGGGCGCGGTCCAGGTCGTCGAGGATCCCGAGCAATTCGGTCACCACTGCGGCCTTGGCCCGGTCGGCGATACCTTGCTGATCGCGCAGCATCCGCTTGCGGTAGTTGGCGAAGTCCGCCTGGACTCGCTGCAGGTCGGCGGTCAGCTCGGCGACCTGATCGGCCTGGTCCTCGCTGGCGGCCGGCTCCTCCGGCGCCGGCCCACTAGGGGCCGGCCCGGAGGAACTCTCCCGCACTTCACCGGTTTCCGGGTCGATGCGCCGCTTGTCGGTGACGGTGATGGTCTCCGGAGACGATTCGCGTGAGTGTTCTTCGCTCACTTGGTGTCTCCGTCGTCGACCACCTCTGCGTCCACGACGTCGTCGTCGCTAGCGGACCCGGCGCCTTCTGCTCCAGCGGCGGCCTGCTCAGCCTGGGTGGCCTCGTAGATCGCCTGACCCAGCGCCTGCGACTCGACGCCCAGCTTCTCCATCGCCGCCTTGATGGCGCCGATGTCGGTGCCCTCCAACGCCTTCTTGGCTTCGCCGATGGCTGCGTCCACCTTGCCGAGGGTGTCCTCGGGAACCTTGGAGCCGCCCTCGGCTTCGCGCTGCTCCTTGACGAACTTCTCCGTCTGGTAGACCAGCGACTCGGCCTGGTTGCGCACGTCGGCCTCTTCGCGACGCTTGCGGTCCTCCTCGGCGTGCGCCTCGGCGTCCTTGATCATCCGGTCGATCTCCTCCTGGGACAGGCCGGAGCCCTCCTGGATCTTGATCGTGTTCTCCTTGCCGGTGCCCTTGTCCTTGGCGGTGACGTGCACGATGCCGTTGGCGTCGATGTCAAAGGTGACCTCGATCTGCGGGACACCGCGCGGGGCCGGCGGGATACCGGTGAGCTCGAAAGAGCCCAGCAGCTTGTTGTGCGAGGCGATCTCGCGCTCACCCTGGAAGACCTGGATCTGGACCGACGGCTGGTTGTCGTCGGCGGTGGTGAAGGTCTCGCTGCGCTTGGTCGGGATGGTGGTGTTGCGCTCGATCAGCTTGGTCATCACGCCGCCCTTGGTCTCGATACCGAGCGACAGCGGGGTGACGTCAAGCAGCAGAACGTCTTTCACCTCACCCTTGAGCACACCGGCCTGCAGGGCGGCGCCCACGGCGACAACCTCGTCGGGGTTGACGCCCTTGTTGGGCTCCTGACCACCGGTCAGCTCCTTGACCAGCTCGGTGACCGCGGGCATCCGGGTGGAACCACCCACCAGCACCACGTGGTCGATCTCCGACACCGAGATACCGGCGTCCTTGATCACCGACTGGAACGGCTTGCGGGTGCGGTCCAGCAGATCCTGGGTGATCTTCTGGAACTCCGAACGGGTCAGCTGCTCGTCGAGGAACAGCGGGTTCTTGTCGGCGTCGACAGTGATGTAGGGCAGGTTGATCGAGGTGCTCTGCGAGCTGGACAGCTCGATCTTGGCCTTCTCGGCCGCTTCACGCAGCCGCTGCATGGCCATCTTGTCCTTGGTCAGGTCGATGCCCGAGGTGCCCTTGAACTTGTCGACCAGCCAGTCGACGACACGGTCGTCCCAGTCGTCACCACCGAGGTGGTTGTCACCGGAGGTGGCCCGCACCTCGACCACGCCCTCGCCGATCTCCAGCAGGGAGACGTCGAAGGTGCCGCCACCGAGGTCGAACACCAGGATGGTCTGTTCCTTGTGGCCCTTGTCCAGGCCGTAGGCCAGCGCAGCCGCGGTCGGCTCGTTGACGATGCGCAGCACGTTCAGCCCGGCGATCTGACCGGCTTCCTTGGTGGCCTGGCGCTGGGCGTCGTTGAAGTACGCCGGCACGGTGATCACGGCGTCGGTGATGTCCTCACCGAGGTAGGCCTCCGCGTCACGCTTGAGCTTCATCAGCACGCGGGCGCTGATCTCCTGCGCGGTGTAGTCCTTGCCGTCGATCTCGACTTTCCAGTCGCTGCCGATGTGACGCTTGACCGAGCGAATGGTGCGGTCGACGTTGGTGACCGCCTGGTTCTTGGCGGGCTGGCCGACCAGCACTTCACCATTACGGGCGAATGCGACGACCGACGGGGTCGTGCGCGAGCCCTCCGAGTTGGCTACGACGACAGGGTCGCCGCCCTCGAGCACCGAGACGCAAGAGTTGGTAGTCCCGAGGTCGATTCCGACCGCACGAGCCATTGTGATTCCTCCCTGGTAGACGATATCCCTAGTCTGAGCGGACTGCGCTCAAGGATGCTCCTTCGGCGGCTTGGCTGTCAACCCAGACTTGAGTGCTTGTGACTCAACTTGTCGAATGGGTCAACGGACCCGGTTCGCGATTTGTTCCCGAATGGCACCGCGGCAGCGAAACGGGCACCGAGGGGTTGCCCGGCGCGACGCAGTCGACTCAGCCGTCGACAACCGCCAGGATGCCCGTGGGAGCGCCGAGGGCAGCGAACGTCCGCGCGGCGGCGGTATCAATGTTCACCCGTGGTTCCGGAGGCAGCTCGCCCTGGTAGTAGGTACCGGGCCCGTACAACAGTCCGTAGCGTAGGACCACGCCGCTCGCCGCGAGCACCGCTTCTTCAAGCACTGCGACCGCATCGGCTTCCGCGCCGGGACGCATCCCCCACGCGACGCTTTGGGCGATGATCTTCGTCGCGCCCAATCCGTCCAACGCGTCGATGAGATTACGGGTGCCCTCGGATCGGATACGAGCGTTGAGCAGCGACTCCTCGGGCAGGTCGGCCAGATTGTCGGGTAGATCGGTCAACTCGTGCAGCAATACCTCAGGCGCAAAAAGTCGGACGGCCCGGGTCAGAGCCGGGCGGTCGAATACGTCGCAGACGATCGGCTGCGCACCCATTGCGGCCAGCAGGTCGGCCTTCTCGGCCGACCTCGTCATGGCGCCGACGGTATGGCCCGCTTCGACGAGCAGCGGAACCAGTCGGCTGCCGATCACACCCGAAGCACCCGCAACGAAGACGCGCTTGGTCATCCCGCGACCTTCCTCGCCAACGCGGCCAACTTGACGTCGAGTTCTTCTGCGGCTGCAAGCAGGGCAGGGTTGGGTTCGACGACCATCAACGAAGACGGTTTGACGTAGGTCAGACTGCTGCCGTTCTCCTCACCGATCAGCAGCAACTCCACCGGTGCAAACAACCCCGCGGTCAGGTCGTGGCGCAACATCGTGATCGCGATCAGCGGGTTGCCGATGATGACGCGCAACGCTTTCCGGTCGATGCCGGCCTTGGCGATCCAGCCGCCGTGATCGAAGACCGTGAACAACATGAATCCCCCAGGTCCGACGTGAGTTTGGACCTCATCGCGATAGGACTCCCAGCCGGCGAAGTCCTTCGCGATGTCGTCGATCGGGACCGGCCGGACACCGACCTCGGAGAACAACGCGGCCGCCAATTCGTCGTAGCTCTTCGTGCTCTGGTAGCACACCCTGGCTCCGGAGAAGCGGAGCTCGCGCGGATCAGACTGCGACACGGTCCACCCCCTCGAGATCGGCTTCGGTGGATCCTTCGAAGCGGTCCCGAACATGTGCCTGCGGGGTGCGGTCCACCAGCAGGCTCAGCAGATCCGGCCGGCTGTAGTGACCGGCGGCATCCATCTGCGACTTCCGGGCATCGATCACCGAGAAGTCCAGGTCGGCGACGACCTCGCCCTCACCGGCCAGCAGTGGCTCCCCCAGCAGCTCGCCGTGCGGAGTGACGATCGTGGTGAAGCACCCGCCCGAGATCGGGCCGATTGGACACCCGGTGTCGGCCATGATCCGGGCCTGTTGGTCGGCATCCAGCCAGGCGGTGGCGTTGACGACGAAAGCGGCCGATTCGAGTGCGTGATTACGCATGCTGGTCTCGATCTGGCGGGTGAACAGTTCGCCGGCAAACGATCCCGGCCACATGCCCGAGTGGATCTGCTCGCCGTCGGCGATCAAGGCGTAGCGGGCCAGCGGGATGTAGTGCTCCCAGCAGGCCAGCTGGCCGACCCGCCCGACCACACTGTCGACTGCACGCAGCCCGCTGCCGTCGCCCTGCCCCCAGAGCATCCGCTCGTGGTAGGTGGGCATGATCTTGCGCCGGCGCTGCAGCAGGCTTCCGTCGGCGTCGAACAGCAGCTGGGTGTTGTACAGCGACCCGCCGTCACGCTCGGTGACACCGACGGACACCACCATTTCTGCCTGCCGGGCCGCGGCGCCGATCGCCTCGATCTCCGGCGAAGGGATCGTCACGGCCTGCTCCATCAGTTTGAGGTGCTCCGCGCGCATCTCGAACGGCCGTTGGACGAAAGCGAAATAGGGGTAGTACGGGATCACCGTCTCCGGAAAGGCCGCGAATTGCACTCCGCGGCGCGACAAGTGGTCGATCCTGGCCACCACCCGTTCGACGGTTCCTTCCCGGCTGTAGAGCACCGGGCTGATCTGCACGGCCGCTGCTCGAATCGTGTTCATTGCCGTGCTCCCTCGAGCCGCTCGATGATGGTGGCGTTGGCCATGCCCCCGCCCTCACACATGGTCTGCAGACCGAACCGTTTTCCGCTGTGCCGCAGCGCGTGGACCAAGGTGGTCATCAGCCGCGCGCCGCTGGCGCCGAGCGGATGCCCTATCGCGATAGCACCGCCGTGGATGTTCGTCTTGGCCAGATCTGCACCGGTTTCCTTCGCCCAGGCCAGCACCACGGGCGCAAACGCCTCGTTGACCTCGAACAGATCGATGTCGGACAGCGTCATCCCGGCACGGCGACCACCAGGTTTGCCTTTGCCAGTCGGCGTGCGGACGGCTCCGACGATGACGGCGTCTCGATCTAGATATTCGACCATCATGAATCCTCCCACCTGCTGAGTATTGTTCTCTATACTCAGCTATACACCCTGGGTATAGTAGGGTCAACCCAGACCGGGAGGTGAATCGAGATGAATTTCCTGCAGGGCCCGCTGGCGGATCGCGATGGCTGGTCGGCGATCGGCGAGTGCCCGGTCGAAAAAACCATGGCCGCGGTGGGTACCAAGTCAGCAATGCTGATCATGCGCGAGGCCTACTACGGCACCACCCGGTTCGATGACTTTGCACACCGGGTCGGCATCACCAAGGCCGCCACCGCAACACGGCTCACGGAACTCGTCGATCTCGGATTGCTGGCCCGTCGGCCCTACCGTGAGCCCGGCCAGCGCAGCCGCGACGAATACGTCCTGACCGAGGCCGGCACCGACTTCATGCCCGTGGTCTGGGCCATGTTCCAGTGGGGGCAACGTCACCTGCCCAACCGTGACCGGCTACGCCTGACGCATCTGGCCTGCGGCGCGGACGCGCAGGTCGAGATCCGCTGCACCGAAGGTCACCGCGTCGAGCCTGGCGACCTGGGTGCACGGCTGGTCACATCGAAGGCATCACGTCCTGAATGACACCCGGGCTCTGGATCACAGGGTCGCCGGAATGCGCCGGAAGCCGTGCAGGGTGGCCAGCCCGCGCGGCGTGGGCGGGCCGTCGAGCCGCAGATCGGGGAACCGCTCGAACAGCGCCTGCAGCGCGATGGTGGCTTCCATACGGGCCAGGTTGGCGCCTAGGCAGGCGTGGATCCCGCTGCTGAACGACAGATGCTCTTTGGCGTTGGCCCGCGTGACATCGAAGCGGCCGGGATCGTGGAAAACGCCGGGGTCGCGATTGGCGCCGCCCAGCAGGAGCGCCACCGTTTCGCCGGCAGCGAGGTGGTACCCGGCAAGCTCGAGGTCGCCGAGGGCGTTGCGCGACGTCATCTGCACCGGGCTGTCGAAGCGCAACACCTCCTCGACCGCGCCCGGCCACAGCGGAGGATCCTCGCGCAACTTCGTCAACTGTTCGCGGTGGCGCAGCAACAGCACGATCGCGTTGCCGATCAGATTGATGGTGGTCTCGAAACCGGCCCCGGCGAGCAGCAATGCCGTCACGCCCAGTTCGCGTCGGTCGAGGTCCCCGTCGCGGATGATCTGGCTGTAGATGTCGCCACCGGGGTTGGTGCGCAACCGTTCGATGTGGTCGCTGAATTCGTGATCGTTTTCCCGCAGGGACTGCATGGCACCCCGAAACGTTTTCCAGGACACCCCGATATCGAGCAACGGTGCACCACGATCACCCCGGTCGAGCATCTGCGGCCGCTGCTCCTCGGGGATTCCGAGAATCTCGGCGATGATCAAAGCCGGCAGGGGCCCGGCGAAATCGGCGATCAGATCCGGATGCGCTGCCGATTCCACCCGATCCAGCAGTTCATCGGTGATCTCGACGATCCGGGCCCGCAACCTGTCGATCGCACGGGGCGTGAACGCGCGCACCACCGCACGCCGGTAGCGCGTGTGGTCGGGCGGATCGACCGCCAGCATCGAGGGGGGCTCCGCCGGATTCGGCAGCCGGGGATCTGTCAGGTCGATCATCCAGCGCACCGTCTTAGGCAGATTCATATTGACCGGGTTAGTCGCTCCGAACCTGTCGTCGCGCAGGATTGCCCGGCACAACTCGTGGTCGGCCGTCACCGCAGCGAACGGCGTGCGCGTCAGTCGGCCACGGGCACGGATCTGTTCGGTCAGCGGTTCGGGGTCGCCGCCACGCAGTGGCCCGAGGAGCAAGCGTGCCATCGGGTCGCCGCGCCGCGCCTGCACCGCAAGAAGCGCCCGCGGAAACCCCTGCAGCAGTGCCCACCGAAGCCACAGACCTGGTCTCATCGCGGCGCACCTGCCGTCGGCAACACAAACGCCGACCCTGCGGCGACCGTTGCCAGGTGCCGCATCAGCAGTGCTTCTGGAATCAGGCCGGTGGCACGACTAGCGGCGGCGCTGAGCACGGCGGGGCGTGCGTTGACGACTTTTCCGAACCACGCCGACTCCCGGACCAGCGGCGCAACCCGTGGGCGCCGGAACGCGACGAACCGGGCGAACGCGGTGGGCAGATCGGGTGCCTGATCGACGAACTCGGCCAGGATGGCGGCGTCTTCCAGCCCCTGGCAGCCACCCTGCCCGAGATGCGGACGCATGGGATGGGCCGCGTCACCGACCAACACGATCGGGCCGCGCGCCCAGTGCCGAATGGGCGCGCGATCGTAGAGGTCGTCGCGCAACACGTCGCCGGGCGAGGTCGCGGCGAGAATGCTCGGGATGGGCTCGCACCAAGGGGCGAACTTGGCTCGCAGGTAGGCCAGTTCCCCCTCGGGCGCTCGTTGTCCCTCGGGGACCCGCTCGGTGGCAAACCAGTAGGTCAGGTCCGGCCCCATCGGCACATGCCCGGTTTCGACTCCGGGACCCATCGTCTCGCCCGCCAGGTCAGGATCCAGCGCGTAGGCGGCGATTCCACGCCATGCGGTGTAGCCGACATAGCGCCGGCGCAGCGGGCCGTTGAGGTGGCGAGCCAGAACCGAGTGGATGCCGTCGGCGCCGACGACGGCATCGAATTCATCTGCCGTTCCATCCGAGAGTTGCAGCGCCACAACGTCTCCCGCCATAGCCACGTCGGTGGCGGCGAGCCCGTAGTGCAGCCTGCCCGCGGCCAGCGCTTCGGCGAGGATGTCGCGAAGCACCGAGCGCTGCACCACCACGAGCGGTTCACCGAGTGCCCGGACCATCCGCTCTGGCGCCGGGTGGCGTAGCCACGATCCGTCGTGCCAGCGCGCCGCCCCCGCGGTGATCCGGCCGCCCGCCGCTCGGACGGCATCTCCGAGGCCGAGCTGGTCCAGGGCGGCCAGCGCATTGGGCCAGATGCTGATCCCCGCACCCGATGAGGTGTCGGTCCGTTTTTCGACAACGGTGACCTCGTGTCCGCGGCGCTGCAGTCCCACCGCGGTCGCCAGCCCGGCGATGCCGGCCCCCACCACCGCGATCCGCTTGCTCATCGGGACTCACCGCCTACCTCATAGATCGGATTTCCTTGCGGCCCTTTGATTCTGGCGACGTGGGGCATCGCCGCGGCGACCTCGTGCGCATCTGCGACTGGCGCGGGTCGATCAGCCATAACCGCAACCGTAGTCACCCGTCGAACTGCAGGCGTTCGATCCGCTCGACGGTGCCCCACGGACCGGTGGTTTCACGTCGTGAGCTGCCGCGTCATTGACCGGGGCATCATCGGGTTCTTCTTCGAGAGAACACGCCCGACGACATCGGCCATTGGTTCACCTCGATATAGCGAAATAGCAGGGCCTGAGCGCCGTGGGCATTGGTCCTGACCAGCAACCCCGGTGCGTTACCCTCGCACCGATGTCACTTTCCCCCGCCCCGCACCCGATTTCCGGGGCTGCGCTGACCCGTGAGGACGAGGGCTACCACAAGGACTTGGCCCCGCGGCAGCTGCAGATGATTGCGCTCGGCGGTGCCATCGGGACCGGGTTGTTCCTCGGCGCCGGCGGCCGGCTCGCCTCGGCCGGGCCGGGCCTTTTCGTCGTCTACGCGGTGTGCGGCGGCTTTGCCTTCCTGATCCTGCGCGCACTGGGCGAACTGGTGCTGCATCGGCCATCGCCGGGATCGTTCGTCTCCTACGCGCGTGAGTTCTTCGGGGAGAAAACCGCCTACGTCGCGGGATGGTTGTACTTCCTGAACTGGTCGATGACCGGCATCGTCGACACCACCGCGATCGCCAGCTACTTCCACTATTGGCACCTGTTCGCGGTGATCCCGCAATGGACGCTGGCCTTGATCGCCCTGTTGGCCGTGCTGTCGATGAACCTGATCTCGGTGAAGCTCTTCGGTGAGCTGGAATTCTGGGCAGCGCTGATCAAGGTCCTCGCGCTGATGACGTTCCTGGTGGTGGGAACCATCTTCCTCGGCGGCCGCTACCAGGTCGACGGCCAAGAAACCGGCCTGCATCTCTTGACCCAGAACGGCGGATTCCTGCCTACCGGCCTGCTCCCGCTGGTGTTGGTGACCTCCGGGGTGGTGTTCTCCTACGCCGGGGTCGAACTGGTCGGCACCGCCGCCGGCGAAACCCCCAACCCCGAGAAGGTCATGCCACGGGCGATCAACTCGGTGGTGGCCCGCATCGGGATCTTCTACGTGGGATCGGTAGTCCTGTTGGCGCTGCTGCTGCCCTACACCGCTTTCAAGGAGCACCAGAGCCCGTTCGTCACGTTCTTCTCCAAGGTCGGCTTCACCGGCGCGGGCAGCCTGATGAACCTGGTGGTGCTGACCGCCGCGTTCTCCAGCCTCAACGCCGGGCTGTATTCCACCGGGCGGATCCTGCGCTCGATGGCGGTCAACGGCAGCGGTCCCGCGTTCACCGCCAAGATCTCGAAGAACGGGGTGCCCTACGGTGGCATCCTGCTGACCAGTGGCGTCGGCCTGCTAGGCGTCGTCCTCAACGCACTGCGCCCCGGGCAGGCCTTCGAGATCGTGCTCAACATCGCCGCGGTCGGAGTCATGGCGGCGTGGGCCACGATCGTGGCCTGCCAGCTGCGGTTGCTCCGGCTGGCCAATGCCGGGGTGCTCAAACGGCCGTCCTTCCGGATGCCGCTGGCTCCCTACAGCGGATATGTGACCTTGGTGTTCCTGGCCGGCGTGCTGGTCCTGATGTTGTTCGATCAGCGCAGCGGTCCGTTCGTCCGGGGAGTGCTGCTCATCGGCACACCGGCATTGATCGTCGGCTGGTATCTGGTGCGCGGCCGGGTGCAGGCCGCGGCCGCGCTCGCCGAGACACCTCCCGTGCAGACACCGGCTGCGGCCCTGCAGCCGGACCAGGACGAGTAGTAAGGCCGGAAAAACCTATGGCCCGCAACCGTTACGCAGCCGAGCCCCCGCTGTATGGAATGGTGCTGGTCTTCTGCGCCATCGCGATCGTGGCCGTCACCGCCTACCTGCACGCCGGTTGGTGGTCGCTGGTGGGCTACGCGCTCGCCGCGGTCACTGCCGTGGCGGGTGCGGTGCTGGCCTTCCGTGACTTTTCCTGACCGCGGGCTCCTCACCCGAACGACGTGCGCCGCACCGGCAGTACCGCGCGTCACTACAGCCACTGATGTCACGGGTTGCGTACGCTGGCCGCAATATACGTCAGCGGGGGAATCAGTGCAGGTACCAGACCAGGCGACGCGCAGGACGGCCGGAAAGCTGACGCTGGTGGCCGCGCTGCTGCTAACCGGTTGCAGCAGCACCGTCGACGGCCATCCGACCGCCGCGCCCGGCGGGGGACCGCCGGAGCCGTCGTTCCGGCCACCGCGTACCAGTACCGCGCCGCCGAGTCCATCGAGTCCGACCAGTCCGACCAAGCCCGCCACCCCGAGCCGGCCGGCCGACGCCATCCCGTTGCCGCCCGACGACAACGGCTACGTCTTCATCGAGACGAAATCCGGCCGGACCCGCTGCCAGATCTCCTCACCCCAGGTCGACTGTGAAGCACAGTTCACCAATACGCCCCTCAAGGACGGCCAGCACGCCAACGGCGTCAGTGTCAGCGCCGACGGCACTGTGCAGTGGGTGCTGGGCAACCTGGGCGACATCCCGGTCGTCACCATCGATTACCTGACCTACCAGGCGCAAGGCTGGACCATCAACGCCGATATCAACGGCACGCGGTTCACCAACGACCGCACCGGTCACGGCATGCGGGTCAGCATCGACAACATCGATACCTTCTGACTTCTCGCTGATTTCTCGCCCCAGTCGCCGGCCAGCACTTTCCGATACGATCGGTGAAATGGCGCGCTTCGGATCTTCGGACGGTTCCGGCAAACCCAGCGAGGACCAGACTCGGTCCATGCCCTACGGTCACCGCGGCCCGCAACCACCCGGCCCTTCTCCGGCTCCGTTCGGGCCCGCCAACCCGGGGCGCGTCCCCGAGCACCCACCCGGCAACGCCCCGACCCAATACGCCTCCTACCAAGCGTTCGACGAGCCGACCGACCCGCAGGGCACCGATTTCGCCGCGGCGTCGGACACTCCGTGGTTTCGCCGCCGATCGGTGCTGATCGCCTGGTTCGGGCTCATCGCAGTGATGCTCGCGCTGGTGGTCTGGGGAATCATCCAGCTGACCAGCCGTGGACCCGGTGGTGGCACGACCCCGGCAACCAGCTCGTCAAGCACCACCAGCTCCACGAGCAGCACTACCACCAGCAGCAGCACGAGCAGCTCCTCCAGTGCGCCGAGCACCACCGCACCGACGGCGGCCCCGCCCCGGCAGGCCCCGCCGCAGCAGCCGCCGGCGCAGCAGGCACCGCCCGCAAGCGAGCCCCCACGCCGCCGCCTCCCGCACCTGCCGTCGGTGATCACGATCCCGCCCATCCCCAAGGTGCCGGAGCTGCCGACGGTGATCACACTGCCGCCGCGGCGCTAAATCCCCGCCCCGGTACTCTCGCCGCATGCGATCACCGCGCACGCCGGCTTGGCTCGGGATTGACGTGGTAGCAGTGTTGCTCTTCTGCGCTCTCGGCCGGCGCAGCCACGACGAGGGCATCACCCTCAGCGGCCTGGCGACCACTGCTTGGCCGTTTCTGAGTGGCACCGCGCTGGGCTGGCTGGTGTCGCGCGGCTGGCGCAGGCCCACCGCGCTCTGGCCCACCGGGGTGGCGGTCTGGATCTCGACGGTGCTCGTCGGCATGCTTTTGCGCGAAGCGACCTCCGCCGGCGTGGCCACCAGCTTCGTCCTGGTCGCCTCGACGGTCACCGCCGTGTTCCTGCTCGGTTGGCGAGCTGTCACCGAGCTTGTCACCCGCCGGCGTTTGGCCAGCTGACGGGTTTCAGCCAGCGTCATCGCGGGTTTTCGTCAGGCGCGACACCTACCCTCGGTGCGTGTGAACCGATCGCCGGACGACCCCAACTTCGAGCCGACCCGGATGGCCGGCTACGACTACGGCGGTAACGGTGCCCACGGCGAGCCGGCCTATTACAGCGAACGCCGCGAGCCCGCCGGCCGCCAGCCCGAGTGGACCGAACCGCCGCCGCCACCAACCCCCTGGTATCTGCGACCCGTGGCGTTGGTCGGCCTGGGCGTGCTGACCGCAATCCTGCTCGCCCTGTTGGTGTGGGGCATGGTGCGACTGGTGAACAAGGAACCGATCCCCACCGCGCCGGCGCCCAGTTCGGTGACGTCCACCGCTCCCGCCGAAGAGCCCGCCGCCCCCGCCCCGCGACAGGCCCCGTCCGAGGCGGCCACCGACGAAAACCCGCCGCCGGCGACGGAATCCGCGCCGCCCACGTCCACCACCGAGGCACCGAGCACCACCACGAGCACCGAACCGCCCACCAGCACAACGCCACCGACCACAACCGAAGCCCCCACGACGACGGCGCCGAGCACCACGGCTGGGTCCACCACGCCCGCGCCGGCGCGACGGCCCCCGGAGATCGTCATCCCGCTGCCCGGGTTCTGAGTTCGGCATCGCCTCAGCGAGCGTGAAAGCGCGTTCGAATGGTCGCTCGCCGATACAGTTAGGCCAGCCTTTGTCGCGCTGAACCGCCTCGGAGTGGCACTATGAGCGAGCACCGAGTGGGGCTTGAACTGGTGCTGCGCAAGATTGGCGGTAAGTTACCCGTCAGTAACCATAGCTAAGTTACTGCCCGGTAACTTGTGGATGGGAGAGGCACTCCGTGACCGAAAATACCCAGATGCTGATCAGGCTGGTGGTCGGCCTGTCCATGACAGGGCTTGTCGGCCTGCTGGCCGCACGCCGGGTGTTCTGGCTCTTCCGACTGGTCATGTCTGGTCAGAAGGTCGGCGCCGAGCGGACGAACGACATCAAGACCCGGATCGAGACCCAGATCCGTGAGGTCGCCGGTCAGGCCAAGCTGCTGAAGTGGAACATCCCCGGGATCGCCCATTTCTTCACCATGTGGGCGTTCTTCGTCCTGATCACGGTCTACATCGAGGCCTACGGCCAGATGTTCAACCCACACTTCGCCATCCCGCTCGTCGGGCGCTGGGACGTCCTGGGCTTCATGCAGGACTTCTTCATCACCGCGGTCACCTTGTCGATCTTCGTGTTCATGGTCATCCGGGTGCTGCGCAACCCGACCGAGCACGGCCGGTCGTCCCGGTTCTACGGCTCGCACAACGGCGGTGCCTGGCTGATCCTCGTGATGATCCTCAACGTGGTCTGGACCTTCCTGCTGTTGCGCGGCGCCGCGGTCAACACCGGCACCCTGCCCTACGGCAAGGGGGCCTACCTGTCGCATCTGATGGGCAAGCTCATGGAGCCGCTGGGACTCGCGGTCAACGAGAACATCGAGACCGCCGCTCTGCTGCTGCACGTCGCGGTGGCGCTGGGCTTCCTGCTGATCGTGCTGAACTCCAAGCACCTGCACATCTTCTTGGCCCCGATCAACGTCACCTTCAAGCGACTGCCGAACGCCTTGGGCCCGCTGCTGCCGATCGAGTACCAGGGCGAGGCGCTGGACTTCGACAACCCGCCCGAAGACGCGGTGTTCGGGCGCGGCAAGATCGACGACTTCAGCTGGAAGGGCATGCTCGACTTCGCCACCTGTACCGAGTGTGGCCGCTGCCAGTCACAGTGTCCCGCCTGGAACACCGGCAAGCCGCTGAGCCCCAAGTTGCTCGTCATGGACCTGCGTGACCACTGGATGGCCAAGGCCCCCTACCTGCTCGGCGACAAGCCGATGCCGAACGGCGAGGTCGATCTGGCCGACGCCAAGCCGCTGGCCGGCCACCATGTGCCGGAAAAGGGCTTCGAGCGGATCGGCGGCTCCGGCCCGGAGCAGGCCGTCCGCCCGCTGGTGGGCACCGCCGAAGAAGGCGGCGTGATCGACCCCGACGTGCTGTGGTCGTGCACCAACTGTGGCGCCTGTGTCGAACAGTGCCCGGTGGACATCGAGCACATCGACCACATCGTCGACATGCGCCGCTACCAGGTGCTGGTGGAGTCGGAGTTCCCCTCCGAGTTGGGTGTGCTGTTCAAGAACCTGGAGAACAAGGGCAACCCGTGGGGGCAGAACGCCAAGGAGCGCACCTCCTGGATCGACGAACTCAACTTCGACATCCCGGTCTACGGCCAAGACGTCGACAGCTTCGACGGTTTCGAGTACCTATTCTGGGTGGGCTGCGCGGGCGCCTACGAGGACCGCGCCAAGAAGACCACCAAGGCGACCGCGGAGCTGCTGGCCGCCGCCGGGGTGAAGTTCCTGGTGCTGGGCACCGGGGAGACCTGTACCGGTGACCCCGCCCGTCGTGCCGGCAACGAGTTCCTTTTCCAGCAGTTGGCCGCGCAGAACGTCGAGATGCTCAACGAGGTGTTCGACGGTCTGGACAAGCCGGACCGCAAGATCATCGCCAGCTGCCCGCACTGCTTCAACACGATCTCTCGCGAATATCCGCAGCTGGGTAGCGAATACACGGTGCTGCACCACACTCAGGTGCTCAACCGGCTGGTGCGGGACAAGCGACTGATTCCAGTCGCCCCGGTGTCGCGGGAGGTCACCTACCACGACCCGTGCTTCCTGGGCCGCCACAACAAGGTCTACGAGCCGCCGCGTGAACTGGTGGAGGCGTCGGGTGCCAGCCTGGTCGAGATGCCGCGCAACCGCGACCGCTCGTTCTGTTGCGGCGCCGGCGGCGCCCGGATGTGGATGGAAGAGCACATCGGTAAGCGGGTCAACCACGACCGCGTCGACGAGGCGCTGGCCACCGGTGCCACCACCATCGCCACCGGCTGCCCGTTCTGCCGGGTGATGGTCAGCGACGGCATCGACGACCGCATCGAGGCCTCCGGGCGTTCCGATGTGGACGTGCGTGACATCGCCCAGCTGCTGCTGGAGTCCCTCGACATGGACGCGGTGACGTTGCCGGCCAAGGGCACTGCCGCCGAGGCCGCCGCCAAGGCCGGTCCGAAGAAGGTCGAGGAGAAGGCGACGGCACCGGCTGCGGTGGCCACCGCGACGGCGGAGAAGCCGGCGGCCGAGGCCAAGGCCGCGGCTCCGGTGACGGGCCTGGGGATGGCCGGTGGCGCCAAGCGCCCCGGCGCGAAGAAAGCGGCCCCGGCCGCTGCCCCCGCCGCCGAGGCCAGCGCCGCCGCACCCGCAGAGCCCGCCGCACCCGCAGCCCCGGTCAAGGGGCTCGGAATGGCCGGTGGCGCCAAGCGCCCGGGCGCCAAGAAGTCGGCTCCGGCCGCTGCACCGGCCGCTGAGGCCAGCGCTGCGGCACCCGCGGCACCGGCTGAGCCCGCAACTCCGGCTGAGCCCGCTGCACCGGCCGCTCCGGCCGCTCCGGTCAAGGGCCTGGGCATGGCAGCGGGCGCCCGCAAGCCGGGCGCTAAGAAAGCGGCTCCGGCAACCCCGGCCGCCGAGCCGGCGCAAGCCGCCGCTGAGCCGGCTTCCGAGCCGGTCGCTACCGAGCCGGAGACGGTGCCGGCAGCTCCCGAGGCTGCTCCCGAGGCCGCTCCCGCAGCGGAGGCGCCCAAGGAACAGCCGCCGGTGAAGGGGCTGGGCATCCAGCGCGGGGCACGCCCGCCTGGCAAACGCTGAGATAACAAGTTGGGGCCGTAT
>NZ_AUWR01000027.1 GCF_000455125.1 Mycobacterium sp. UM_WGJ | reverse complement strand
CCGGGCGCAGCGGGTCACACCCCGTCGACGAACCCGTGCTGGCGCCACGCCTCGTAGACCGCGACGGCGGCGGCGTTCGACAGGTTCAGTGAGCGCCGCCCGGCCAGCATCGGGATACGCACCCGCTCGGTGATGTGCGGGTCGGCCAGCGTCGCCTCGTCCAGGCCGGTGGGTTCGGGACCGAACATCAGCACGTCACCGGGCTCATAGCTCACATCGGTGTAGGGGGTGTGGGCGCCGGCGGTGAAGGCGAACACCCGGGCGCCATTCGATACACCCAGCGCCTCCCACGCCGCCGGCAGTGACGAGTGCACGCGCACCCAGGCCAGGTCGTGATAGTCCAAGCCGGCCCGCCGCAGCTTTGGTTCGGACAGGTCGAAACCCATGGGTTCCACCAGATGAAGCTCCGCGCCGGTCGCCGCCACCATCCGAATCGCGTTGCCGGTGTTGGGCGGGATGCGGGGTGAATAGAACATCACTTTGAACACAACAGCATCCTTGTATGACGGCACGCCGTGAAGCGACCGGCCTCCGGTCGCCGCAGTCTGTTCGACTATCCCGCTGACGTGAAGTCCGCCCGCGTCGCGCCAGATGCGCCTGACGCATGGCGGGAACGCGCGGCCCGAACGCGGTGAACGCCGGCGTGCCGGAGGGGTACTCCAGGGGGATGTCCAAGCGCCTGAGTCCCCGATCATGGGGTCGACCATCGCCCGCGGCCTGTTTGCTCGACCGAAGTTCGTCAAGACACGCGCAGGTCTCGGAAAGTGTTCTGTTCAGTAAAAATTCTGGTCAGTCCTGCGGGCGACTGGCATACTCGTCGAATTGCTATGCCGTGAAACACACCGCAACCCGTTGTGCGGGTGCGATGTCCCGGAGAGTCCGATGAATGAGGCGCAGACGGTGAATTTCAGCCGAGCGGTCGGCGAATCGGCCGCCGACCGGTGACGCTCTTTGACCACCCGGAAGAGGTGGACCAGGCCTTTGACGCGTCAGCCGAACCAGCCGTGGACGCCCACAAGCCGGAAACCGCGGCGGTCAAACGTCCGTCGCGATGGTCGGTGCGCAATTGGCCGGTGCGCTGGAAGGTGCTGGCGATCGCGTTGCTGCCGTTGGCGCTGGCCGGGCTGTTCGGCGGACTGCGGATCTCCAATGCACTCACCGAGGCCAATCAGCTCCGATTGGTCGCCGACCGCGCCGAGATGATTCCGGCGATCACCAATTACATGTCGGCGTTGGGCGACGCGCTGGTGGCCGCTTCCTCCGACGGCGACGCCGAAGGGGCCCGGAAGAACTTCGAGAACCGCAAGTACGAGCTGCAGTCTCGCCTGTCGCACACCGACGTGGCGACCGATGTGCGTTCCGGGGTGGAGTCGCTGATCGATCGCGGTCAAGCGCTGTTGAATTCGGTTTCGACCACCGGTCTCGGTCTGCGTGAGGAGGTGACCGGCTACGCGCCGATCCTGCTGACCGCCGAGGATGCCATCAACGGGTCGGTGCGGGTGGACAGCGAGCGGATTCGCGCGCAGACCGAGGCGCTGAGCCGTGCGGTCGGTGCCCGGGGCCAGATGATGATGCAGGAGCTGCTGGTCAACCGGGGCGGCGAGCTGCCGGATCCGGAGCTGCGCACCTCGATGATGACCCTGGCCGGTACCGAGCCGTCGACCTTGTTCGGGATGACCGAGGTGCTCGGGGTGGACTCCCCGGACGCCAAGTCGCTGCAACAGCAGCTGGTGACCCGGATGTCGATCATGTCCGACCCCGAACAGGTGCTGCCCAACAACCCGGTGTTGCGCGATTCGATCCGTACCACCGACCAGATCGCCGCCCGGATCATCAGCGAGAACACCGGTGCGGTCACTGCCGCGGTGGAAGATCGGGCCGCGGACCGGCGCGCCGCGGCCCTTCGCGACGCCGTGCTGGTGCTGGCCGCGATCGCGACCACGCTGCTGGCGGTGTGGCTGGTGGCGCGCTCGTTGGTGCGCCCACTGCGGACCCTGCGCGACAGCGCCTTGCGGGTCGCTCACGTCGACCTCGAACAGGAGATCGCCCGGTTGCGCGCCGGCGCGCCCGGTTCGGATCGCGACCCCGACCCGCTGCCGGTGTACACCACCGAGGAAGTGGGGCAGGTCGCCCACGCCGTCGACGAGCTGCACGCGCAGGCGCTCCTGCTTGCCGGTGATGAGGCCCGGCTCCGGCGCCTGGTCAACGAGATGTTCGAGACGATGTCGCGGCGCAACCGGTCCCTGGTCGATCAGCAGTTGGCGCTGATCGACCGGCTGGAGCGCGATGAGGACGACCCGGACCGACTCGAAAGCCTGTTCCGGCTGGACCATCTGGCCGCCCGGATGCGGCGCAACGGCGCGAACCTGCTGGTGCTGGCCGGTGCGCGGGTGCCGCATGAGCGGGGCCGGCCGGTTCCGCTGGCGACCCTGATCAGCGCGGCCACCTCGGAGGTGGAGGGCTACGACCGGGTGCAGACGGTGCTGGTGCCCGACACCACCGTGATCGGCGCTGCCGCCGCGGACTGCATCCACCTGCTCGCGGAACTGATCGACAACGCGCTGCGCTATTCGGCGCCGACCGAGCCGGTCCGGGTGGTCGCTGGTCTCGAGAACGACGGCGGGGTAGTGGTCGAGGTCGTCGACGTCGGGTTGGGGATGACCGACGCCGACCTGCGGATGGCCAACATGCGGCTGGCGGCCGGCGGCGAGTTCAGCCCGGAGAACGCCCGCCACATGGGTCTGTTCGTGATCTCCCGGCTGGCGGCTCGCCACGATATCGAGGTCCGGCTGTTCCCGGCCTCGCAGGGATCTCGCGGCATCACCGCCGAGGTGTATCTGCCGCCGCACCTGCTGACCGTCAGGCCCCTCGAGCAGCTGTCGCCGGCACTCGCGCCGCCCGCCCAGCCCTATCTCGCTCCCGCCGAGCAGCCGCAACCCGCACCGCACGGGTATGAAGCCGAACCATACGAGTACGAGCCCGAGCCCGAGCAGTCGTATGCGCCCTACGAGGAAGCCGAGCCTGCCGAGCCCGGTCCCGTCGTCTCGCTGCTGCCGCGACGTACCCCGGGATCCAGCGGTATCACCGGCGTGCCCGCCGAACAACCGGCGCAGCCGCCGACCGCCCCCGAGCGAGTACGCCGCGAGCTGCCGCAACCGTGGTGGGAAGCTGAGGATCAGGGTGCAGGGCAGTCGGACGCGCCGGCCCCGAACCCGCACCGGGCACCCGCACCGGTGGTCGAGAAGTTCGCGCCCGCTGATACGTCAGGGTATTTCGCCGCGCGTGCCCGGGCCGGCACCCCTGCCCCCGAGCCCGAGCCCGAGCCCGCCACCGAGACCGACTCGATCTATCAGCGGATGCTCTCGGAGTCGGTGGGCATCGACCCCAACGAACCCGGCCTGCGCGCCGACCTGGACTGGCAGTCGGTCTGGGACCGCGGCTGGTCGGTAGCCGCCGAAGTGGAAAACGTGCCGGTGGTCGCCCACACCGAACACGGCCTTCCGGTCCGCGAGCCCGGCGCCCGGCTGGTGCCCGGCTCAGCCGCGGCAGAGGGGCCGCCGGAGGCGGAGGACGGCCCCCATGCCGGCGCACCCGATCCGGGCGAGGCAGAACAGCCGGTAACATCCAACGGCGTACCGCCTCAGCCCGTCCACGAGCCAGTGGAACGGGATCCCGCGGCGATCCGCACGTCGATCAGCCGTCACTTCGGCGGAGTGCACGCCGCGCGGTCGCATGCCCGGGAAACCGGCCTGGACACGGGCCCGGAAAAGGGCGGGGAAAATGGCCTCGACACTGACCAGGGACAGAACCAGTCATGACTTTCCCAACCGATCCCACCGCGCAGCGCCGTACCGCCGAAAGCTCGTTGGACTGGCTGGTTTCCAATTTCGCCCGCGAGGTGCCCGGGGTGTCGCACGCGGTGCTGGTGTCGGTCGACGGTCTGACGGTGGCGGCCAGTGAGCACCTGCCCACTGAGCGGGCCGATCAGCTTGCGGCGGTGGCCTCCGGGCTGGCCAGCCTGGCGACCGGGGCGTCGCAGTTGTTCGAAGGCGGCCGGGTATTGCAGTCGGTGGTGGAGATGGAACACGGCTACCTGCTGCTGATGCGAGTCGGCGACGGCTCGCATCTGGCGACGTTGGCGAGCGCGTCGTGCGACATCGGCCAGATCGGCTACGAGATGGCGGTTCTGGTGGAACGAGTCGGAGCGGTGGTCTCATCGGCGCGCCGGTCGGCGCCGTCGCGGGGCGGCCACTCGTGAGGTGCCGGTGAATGGTGATGGAAATCCCCGAGCGTTGGTCGCGGCCGCAGACGCCGGAGGGCCCAGAGGCCCTAGAGAACCCGGAAACTGAGGCCAATTTGGTCCGGCCGTACACGCTGACCGCCGGTCGAACCCACACCGACGTGCCGTTGCCGCTGGAGGCCCCGGTGCAGACCCTGCGAGCGGCCCAGCCCAACCAATGGCCGGTCAGCGATCCGCGGGGCCGGATCGTCGAACTGTGTCAGGGGGCGCCGTCGGTCGCCGAGATCTCTGCCCGACTGAACCTGCCCTTGGGCGTCGCGCGGGTGCTGGTGGGTGATCTGGTCACGTCGGGATACCTTCGGGTGCGTGCCACACTGACCGAGGCGTCCAGCCGGGACGAACGCCGAGACCTGATAGGAAGGACCCTTCGTGGCCTACGCGCGCTCGGATAGGCCCTCGGACAGGTCCTGGGATAGGCCGGCTCCGCGAGACGCTGCCTCGACGAAGATCGTCATCGCCGGCGGGTTCGGGGTCGGCAAGACCACGTTCGTCGGCACGGTCTCGGAGATCATGCCGTTACGGACCGAAGCGCTGGTCACTGATGCTTCGGCCGGAGTCGACGGCCTGGAGGCCACCCCGGACAAGCGGACCACCACGGTGGCGATGGACTTCGGTCGCATCACGCTGGCCGACGACTTGGTGCTCTACCTGTTCGGTACGCCGGGCCAGCGGCGGTTCTGGTTCATGTGGGATGACCTGGTGCGTGGCGCGATCGGTGCGATCATCCTGGTCGACTGCCGCCGGCTGCAGGACAGCTTCGCCGCGGTGGACTTCTTCGAACACCGCAATCTGCCTTTCCTGATCGCGGTCAACGAGTTCGACGGCGCGCCGCGTTATCCGGTCGCCGCGGTGCGCAAGGCCCTGGCGCTGGCCGAACACATCCCGGTGATCGCCGTCGACGCGCGCGACCCCCGCTCGGCCCGCGACGCCCTCATCGCGATCAGCGAATACGCGTTGTCCACCCTGGCGCCGCAGGCTTGAGCGACGCACCGGAGTGACGCCAACCCAAACGAAGCCCGCTAGCGCTTGAGCCGGATCTTCCACCACACCAGCACGGTGTAGCACACCGACAGCAGCGCCAGCATGCCCATGTCGAGCAGCCAGATGCCCTTGGTGTGGTCCCAGAGCCGGTCTTTGGGGATCTGCGGCGCGTTCATCAGGGTGTTGAAGTCGACGGTCGACCCGCCCGCCGCGTACCCCCAGCGTGCCGGGGTGAGCCAGGACAACTGGTCGAGCCCGGTCCGGCCGCCGACCGGGATCATTCCGCTGGACAGCACCAGCTGCGACATGATCGACACCACCAGCATCGGCATGATCTGTTCGTTGGACTGCGCGAACGCCGACAGGGCCAAACCGAGAATCGCCGAGGCCACGCAGGTGCCGGCCACCCCGAGGAACAGCTCGAAGTTCACGCTGCCGAACAGCAGTGCGTCACGCGCGGGGCCGCCCTTGCCCACCACCACGATCGTGGTGGCGATGGCGGCCTGGATCGTGGCGAATACGCAGAACACCGCGATCTTGGCCAGCAGGTAGGCCACCGTCGACAGCCCGACGGCCTGCTCTCTTCGGAAGATCGGGCGTTCGCCGATCAGGTCGCGGATGGTCAGCGCTGTCCCCATGAAAACAGCGCCGATGTTGAGCAGCACCATGATGTACCGCGGTTCGGTGGGCGCATCGGGGGCCGGTACGCCCAGTCCATGGCTGCCTTCGACGGTCAGCGACAAAATGCCCACGATGAACGGCAGCAGGGCCAGGAAGATCGAGTAGCCACGGTCGGAGACGATCAGCCGGATCTGGCGGCGCGCGATCGTCGAGAGCTGTTTGAGCAGGCTGGTGGCCGCCGGCTTTCCGAGATCGGCGGGTGGCGTCTCGGCCACCGACGCCGAGGACCGCTGGCCGCCCTCGCGCTCCAGGAAGCGCCGGTTGGCTTCGTCGGGATCGGCACCGACGTTGGCGAAGATGTCGGCCCAGTTTTCGGCGCCCATGGCCGGGAAGACTTCTTTGGGCGGGCCGCAGTAGGCCATCTTGCCGCCGGGGGCGAGCAACAGTATCTGGTCGCAGACATCGAGGTAGGCCACCGAGTGGGTGACCACCATGACCACGCGACCGGCGTCGGCCAGGCCGCGCAGCATCAGCATGACCTGGCGGTCCAGTGCCGGGTCCAGGCCTGATGTCGGTTCGTCGAGCAGCAACAACGAGGGCCCGGTCAGCAGTTCCAACGCCACCGAGGCGCGTTTGCGCTGACCGCCGGAGAGCTTGTCCACCCGTGTCTCGGCGTGCTTGGTCATCTCCAGTTCCTCGAGCACCCGAGCGACCGCCTGATCGCGGTCGGCTTGGCTGCTGTCGGGCGGCAACCGTAGCTCGGCTGCGTAGCCGAGCGCCTGGTTGACCGTCAGCTGGCGGTGTACCACGTCGTCCTGGGGGACCATCCCGATTCTGCTGCGCAGCGAGGCGTAGTCGGCGTGGATGTTGTGCCCCTCGAAGAGGGTGGTGCCGGAACTGGGGCTGGTGTAGCCGGCGATCAGCCGGGCCAACGTGGTCTTGCCCGCACCCGAGCCACCGATGATTGCGGTGAGGGTGCCCGGCCGGGCATTCAGGGAGATGTTGTTGAGCAGCCGCTTGCCGCCCTCGACGTCGAAGCAGACATCGCGCACTTCAAGGCCGCCGCTGCCGGGGGTGGCATCGGTGCGACGCACCAGGGTGCCGCCGTGAAACTCCAGGTCGACGTTACCGATAGTGACGATGTCGCCCTCGGACAGGATCGCCGATCCGATGCGGACACCGTTGACGAACGTGCCGTTGATGCTTCGGCTGTCGCGGATCTCGGTGCCCAGCGGCGTCGGGATCAGCATGGCGTGGTGACGGGAGGCCAGCACGTCGGAGATCACGACATCGTTGTCGGTGGCGCGGCCGATGGTCAGTGCTCCGGCCGGCGCGTTGGGTGCTGACGCCGACGACGGCCTCAGGATGTCAATCATGCGGGTGGCGATATTGCCGACTTCGGGCGGCGTCGCCGACACCGGTGCCATCCGGGTGGCGGGCTGGCGCGGGGGGAAAACCTCGGCGGGCGCCACCGGCGCTGCGGGCGGTTGATACCCGGGACGCAGTGCCGCCTCGGGGGCCGGGCTGGGCGAAGCGGACTGATATGCCGGCGGCCGGTGCGGAGCGGGCGGCGCGGAATAGGGTGCTGGACCGGTCGGCGGCCGGTAGGACTGCTGCTGCACACCGGGGTGCCCGGCCGACCGCGGATCTGCATACGGCGCGGGTTCGGGCGGCGCCGGCCAACCCGAGGGCTGAGGCGGCCGGGCCGGGCGTGCGATACCGGGCTGCGGTACCTGGATCGAGACGGTCTGCGGCGGCCGACCGGCCTGGCCCTGGTGGCGTCCCACCTCAAAGGAGACCCGCGGCCCGTCCGGGTTGCCGAGGTTGACGGCCTGTCCGTCGCGGATTTCGACGACGGGCACCCGCTGGCCGTTGACATAAATGCCGTTCAAAGAGCCGTTGTCGATCCCCAACCACCTGCCCTGCTCGAAGCGCAGCAGTAGGTGAGCGCGTGAGACCAGCGGATGCGGGATGCGGACGTCAGCCCGCAGGTCGCGTCCGATGACCACGTCGTGGCCTGCGGAGAACGTGCCTTGTGACCCGTCATGGCGGACGGTCAGCACCGGCGGGGCTGGGTGACTCATTGTCGTCAACTCTAGCGAGTTAGGTCCGGTGCGCCCGTAACGACGCAGTGCGTGCGCCGGTAGATCGTCGGCATGCACTGGTTGCAGTGCGTGCACTCCGACAGTGTCGTCGACTCCTCCGCGATCCGGTTGACCAGGTCCGGCTCGGCGAGCAATGCTCGGGCCATCGCGACGAACTCGAATCCCTCGGCCATCGCCTGATCCATCGTGGCGCGGTTGGTGATGCCGCCCAACAGGATCAGCGGCAGCGACAGTTCCGCGCGGAAAAGTCGCGCACTGTCCAGCAGATAGGCGTCGGTATAGGGGTATTCGCGCAGGAACTTCTTGCCGGTCATCCGCATGCCCCAGCTCAACGGCGGGGGGAAGACGCTCGCGAATTCCTTCACCGGGGCGTCCCCGCGGAACAGGTACATCGGGTTGACCAGCGAGCTGCCCGCCGTGAGTTCCAACGCGTCCAGGCCGCCGTCGTCCTGCAGCCACTTCGCGGTGGTCAGCGACTCATCGAGGCTGATACCGCCGCGGACCCCGTCGGCCATGTTCAGTTTGGCCGTCACCGCGATCTGTCCGCCCACCGCCTTATGCACGGCCGCCACGATGCCGCGGGCCACCTTGGCCCGGTTGGCCAGCGACCCGCCGAACTCGTCGGAGCGGCGGTTGATCAGCGGAGAAAGGAACGAACTCGCCAGGTAGTTGTGGCCGAGATGGATCTCCACGGCGTCGAACCCGGCATCCACGGCGTAGCGTGCGGCGTCGGCGTGCTGGGCGATGACCTGGTCGATGTCGTCGCGGGTGGCCTTCTTGGCGAAACGCATGCCGATCGGGTTGAAGAATCGCACCGGGGCCAGGGCACGGGCCTTGTTGGAGCGCGCGTCGGCGACCGGTCCGGCGTGACCGATCTGGGCGCTGACCAGGGCCCCCTCGGCGTGCACCGCATCAGTGAGCCGACGCAGCCCGGCGACCGCCTCCGGGCGCATCCACAGCCCGTCGTCGGAGGTGCGGCCACCCTGGGAGACCGCGCAGTAGGCCACGGTGGTCATGCCCACGCCGCCGGCGGCCGGCAGCCGGTGATACTCAATGAGATCGTCGGAGGCCAGCGCGCCAGGCGTGCGGTTCTCGAACGTCGCAGCCTTGATGATCCGGTTGCGCAAGGTGATCGGGCCGAGTTTGGCGGGACTGAAGACGTCGGGGACGGACTCGGGAACGGGCATAGCGGGAGCCTACAATCGGCGCCCGGCGAATAGTCGCCGTGTGCACTGGGAAGATCCGTGCCGTCGCCTCCAACAGGCCGGAACTCAGCGACTACATGCCACAATGTCCGGCGTGGGTGCGATTACGTTGGACGGCAAGGCCACGCGCGACGAGATCTTCGTCGACCTTCAGGCACGGGTGGCGGCGTTGTCCGCCGCCGGCCGCACGCCCGGTCTGGGCACCATTCTGGTCGGGGACGACCCCGGGTCGCATGCCTACGTGCGCGGCAAGCACGCCGACTGCGCAAAGGTCGGCATCACCTCGATCCGTCGCGACCTGCCCGCGGACTGCAGTCCGGCCCAGCTCAACGACACCATCGACGAGCTGAACGCCAACGACGAGTGCACCGGCTACATCGTGCAGCTGCCGCTGCCCAAGCAGCTGGACGAGAACGCCGCACTCGAGCGCGTCGACCCGGCGAAGGACGCCGACGGGCTGCATCCGACCAACCTGGGTCGGCTGGTGCTGGGCACCCCGGCGGCGCTGCCGTGCACCCCGCGCGGCATCGTGCACCTGCTGCGCCGCTATGACGTGCCGATCGCCGGCGCCCACGTCGTGGTGATCGGACGTGGGGTGACGGTCGGGCGGCCGCTGGGACTGCTGCTGACGCGCCGGTCGGAGAATGCCACCGTCACGCTGTGCCACACCGGGACCCGCGATCTTGCGGAGCTGACCCGCCAGGCCGACATCATCGTCGCCGCGGTCGGGGTGCCGCACATGCTCACCGCCGACATGGTGCGGCCGGGGGCGGCCGTCGTCGACGTAGGGGTGTCGCGTACCGACGCCGGGCTGGTCGGCGACGTACATCCCGACGTGTGGGAGGTGGCGGGCCACGTGTCGCCCAATCCCGGCGGGGTGGGTCCGCTGACCCGGGCGTTCCTGCTGACCAACGTCGTGGAAAGAGTCGAGAGCACGCTGTGAAGCTCGTCGATGTCCGTCGGGTGATCGCCGCGCAGTGGCCGATCCTGCTGGTCGGGCTGATCTTCACAGCGGCATTCGTGCTGGCTGGCGCGAACTTCTGGCGGCGTGGCGCGTTGCTGATCGGGATCGGCACCGGGGTGGCAGCCGCGCTGCGCCTGGTGCTGTCCGAGGACCGGGCCGGGCTGCTGGTGCTACGCGACCGGGGTCTGGACTTCGCGACCATGACGACCGCGGCGACGGTGATGCTCTACGTCGCGGCCACGATCGACCCGCTCGGGACCAGCTAGTCGTTTTTGACCCGTCCGACAATTTCCGCCCGGTGCGACGGCGCGTATTCGCCCGTCTCCCAGCCGGATCAGCCGCCGTGTTTGATGGCCCGGCTCTGCGGGAACACGTGTGTCCGGTCGGCCGGTGCGGGTCGGCGGTGTCGGTTGCCGCGTCGTCGATATGACGTGCGCCCCTGAAGTCGCTTTGTGCAGCGGAGGAACAGATGAGCGACGTTGAGCTGATTCCGGATATCGATCACATCCGGTCGCACTACGACCGATCCAACGAGTTCTTCCGGCTCTGGCTGGATCCGACCATGACCTACAGCTGCGCCTATTTCGAGCGCGAGGACATGACGCTCGAACAGGCTCAGATGGCCAAGGTGGACCTGGCATTGGGCAAGTTGGGACTGCGGCCCGGGATGACACTGCTCGACATCGGTTGCGGTTGGGGATCCACCATGCGGCGAGCCGTCGAGAGGTACGACGTCAACGTCATCGGGCTGACACTCAGCGAAAACCAGGTGGTTCATTGCGAACAGAAATTAGCTGAGATGGACAGTCCGCGCCGCAAACAGGTGCGGTTGCTGGGCTGGGAGGAATTCGACGAACCGGTGGATCGCATCGTGTCGCTCGGCGCCTTTGAGCACTTCGCCGACGGCGTCGGCACCTACGAGCGCTACGACGATTTCTTCACCATGTGCCACCGTGTGTTGCCCGACGACGGCGTGATGCTGCTGCATTCCATTGTGGTGCCCACCGCCGAAGAGGGCGAGCGGCGGGGACTGAAAAAGACGATGTCGCTGCTGCGCTTCATCCATTTCATCCTGACCGAGATCTATCCCGGGGGCCGCTTGCCGCAGATCTCGATCGTCGACGAGCACGCCACCCGCTGCGGCTTTTCGATCACTCGCCATCAGTTGATCGGGTCGAACTATGTACGCACGTTGGACACCTGGGCCAAGGCACTCGAAGCGCACAAAGACCAGGCGGTCGAGCTCAAAGGCGAGCAGACCTACGAAACGTTTCTGAAGTACCTGACGGGCTGCCGGGAACTGTTCCGTGACGGTTACACCGACGTCTGCCAGTTCACAATGGAAAAGCCAGTGGCATAAGAGATTCGGAGGACATGGTGACACCGATGACTGATCTCAGGCCGTACTACGAAGAGTCTCAAGCGGCATATGACATCTCCGACGACTTCTTCGGGCTGTTCCTCGATCCGACGATGGCCTACACCTGTGCGTACTTCGAGCGCGACGACATGACGCTGGAGGAGGCGCAGAACGCCAAGTATGACTTGGTATTGCGCAAGCTCAACCTCGAGCCGGGGATGACGGTGTTGGACGTCGGCTGTGGGTGGGGGGCGGGGCTGGTCCGGGCGGTGACGAAGTTCGACGTCAACGTCATCGGAATCACGCTCAGTCGCAACCACTGCGCGCGCAGCGCGGCCACGTTGGCAAGGATCGGTACCCAGCGTCGTGCGGAGGCGCGGCTGCAGGGTTGGGAAGAGTTCGACGAGAAGGTTGATCGGATCTTCACCATCGAGGCGTTCGACGCGTTCAAGAAGGCCCGCTACGCCGCGTTCTTCGAACGCGCCTACGACATGCTGCCCGACGACGGTCGAATGGTGTTCCACAGCATATTCACCTACCCGCAGACCTACTGGCGTGAGCATGGCATCAAGGTGACGATGAGCGATCTGCGTTTCGTCCGATTCCTCGGCAAGGAGATCTTTCCCGGTGGGGAGATGGCGGGGCGCGACGACATCTACGAATACTCGCAAGGCGCCGGATTCCGTATTCAGGACGCCTTTTTGATGCCGGAGCACTACATCCGGACCCTGGACATGTGGGCGGACAATCTGCGGCGCAACCGCGAACGCGCCATCGCCATCCAGTCAGAGGAAGTGTACGAGCGCTACCTGCGCTATCTGACCGGCTGTGCTGACCTCTTCCGCAGAGGAATCAGCAATGTCGGGCAGTTCATCCTGACCAAATAGCGTCGCTGGAAGCGAGGCGCGGACATGGCCCGAATGACTCGGCTCTGCACTGGGAGTGGCCTTCCCGAGGTCGTGGTCACCGGTGTCGCGATGACGACTGCGCTGGCAACGGACGCCGAGGACACCTGGAAGAGACTGCTGGACGGGCAGAGCGGCATTCGTAAGCTCGACGACCCCTTCGTCGAGCGGTTCGACCTCCCGGTGCGTATCGGTGGGCATCTGCTCGAGGACTTCGACCACGAGTTGAACCGCAAGGAACTGCACCGGCTGTCTTACCTGCAGAAAATGGCGGTGGTCCTGGGTCGCCGGGTCTGGGCGAATGCCGGCTTGCCGGAGGTGGATCCGCGCCGATTGCTGGTGTCGATCGGCACCGGTCTCGGCTCGCCGGAAGAACTGGTCTGGGGCTACCAAGGCATGGTGGAACGGGGTATGAAGTCGGTCTCGCCGCTGGGAGTGCAGAAGTACATGCCCAACGCGGCCGCCGCTGCCGTGGGCCTGGAGCGTGGCGCCAAAGCGGGGGTTTTCACCCCGATCTCGGCGTGTGCTTCCGGCGCCGAAGGTATCGCGCAGGCCTGGCGGAACATCGTCTACGACGAGGCCGACATCGCGATCTGCGGCGGAGTCGAGACCAAGATCGAAGCGGTCCCCATCGCGGGATTCGCCGCAATGCGCATCGTGTTGTCCACCCACAACGACGACCCGGCCGGCGCGTGCCGGCCATTCGATGCCGACCGCAGCGGGTTCGTGTTCGGCGAGGCCGGCTCGTTGATGGTCATCGAGACTCTTGAGCATGCAAAGGCGCGTGGCGCAACCATTCTCGCCCGGCTGATGGGCGCCGGTATCACCTCCGACGGCTACCACATTGTGGCGCCCGACCCGCGGGGCGAACGCGCGGGTTGCGCGATCGCCCGAGCGATCGATCTCGCGGGCCTGGCACCGACGGATATCGACCACATCAACGCACACGCCACCGGAACCAAGATCGGCGATCTGGCCGAGGCCCAGGCGATCAACAACGCCATGGGAGCGCATCGAGCCGCGGTGTATGCACCGAAATCCGCTCTCGGGCATTCGGTCGGGGCAGTTGGCGCGGTGGAGGCGATTCTGACGGTGCTCGCGCTGCGGGATGGCGTAGTCCCGCCGACGCTGAACCTGCACCGGCTCGACCCGGAGATCGATTTGGACGTCGTCGCCGGTGATGCACGGACCGGCGACTACCGGTACGCGATCAGCAACTCCTTCGGATTCGGCGGCCACAATGTGGCGCTTGCATTCGGAAAGTTCTAAAACGGGAGCCGTTTTGAGGTCTCCCGGTCAGCTGCCTCGAGCCTGGCGCCGTGTCACGCGGCTAGAACCCGGGGATAGCGGGAATGGCCGGGACTCCACCGGACAGGCCGGGAATGCCGACCGACATCCCCGGGATCTGCGGCAGATCCGGCACCTGTCCGCTGGCCAGCTGAGAGAGCATCTGGGGGCAGTAGATCTGCACGGCGATCTCGGTGAACATCTGCGCCATCTGGGGCGACATGCTGGGTCCGCCGCCCAGGCCCGCGACTGGGGCTGCCACCGACGCGGCGGTGCCGGCGGGTTCGGTCAGCATCGGGCACACGGATTGGCCCAGAGCAGCCGTTGCGGCGGGGTCACCGACCGGGACGCCGGCCCCGGCCAGATCGGACAGGAACGAGGTGTCTACCGGGCTTGCCTGCGCCGGTGCCGCCAATCCCGCGGTGGCGATCAGACCTACTAGGCCCGCCCCCGTCTTGCTCATGAAGCCTCGCATGCATCCCCCTCGTTATGGTCCGGCGCCGAGCGGAGGCCGGGATTTGTCCGAACGTTCTTGTTGAAATCCTGCATCAAAGCGGTAACACCGGCGAGTCGGCCGGGTCACGGTTTGCCTACGGCGCTATCTCGTCCCGGCCGATGACGCCATTTCGGGACGTTGAGCCGAGTCGAGGCTCAAGGCCGGGACCTGCCGGTCCAACCTTGGTGTTTCCTCTCCAAATCCGGACGGCTAGCAACATAAGTTGGATTATGGTCGTCGGCTCGGAGAAAAGACCTGGTCGATGGAAGTTTCTACAGTAGAAAGTTTGAGTTATTCAGGGTTACTTCAGGGTTTCATCATGTAAGCGTTACGGTGCTGCAAGGCAATAAGCCGTCCTGCGCCGGTCGGAGGTCGCCATGAAGGTAAGCCCCACGTTTCACACTCTGGGAGTTGCGGCAGTGGCCGCGACCAGCGCCGCCGCGGTGATCGCTGCACCGGTCATGACGCCGGCCATGGCGTCCGCGATCTCCGAGGCGCGCACGGTGACCGCCGAGGTGGCGCTGCTCGACAACGTCGCCCTGGTCATGGGTGGCACCGGAACCCCCATCCCGGGGACGTGGGACTTTCACTGGGCGGATCAATTCCTCTCCCACCTCGGGTACGACGGCTACACCATGCAGGGCGTGTTCACCCCCGAAGGCCTGTACCCGGGCACCGGGGTCAAGAGCCTGCCACTCGACACCTCGATCGATCAGGGTGTGCGGATGCTCGACGCGACGATTCGCGACCGCATCGCGGCCGGCGACCAGGTGGTGGTCTACGGCGTCTCGCAGAGCGCCGTCATCTCGTCTTTGGAGATGAACCAGCTGCTCAGCTCCGGCAATGCCCCCGACCCTGACCAGTTGTCGTTCGTCTTGATCGCCAATGAGATGTTCCCCAACGGTGGCCTGCTGTCGCGCTTCGCCATTCCCGAAGTCCCGCTGTACATCCCGTCGATGGGGATCGACTTCTACGGGGCCACCCCCGACACCCCCTACGCGACCGACATCTATATCGCCGAATACGACGGGTTCGCCGATTTCCCGCGCTATCCGTTGAACTTTCTGTCGACGCTCAATGCCGTGCTGGGGATCGCGCTGGTGCATGGCCCCGGCTACAGCCGGCCGGATTCCATGGACAGCGCACAGCTGTTGCTGGGATCCACCAACTACGACGGGCCGCTGACCCTGCCCGACGGCGCCTCGGCCGCCCTCAACACCGACTACTACATGATTCCGACGGAGATCCTTCCGCTGCTGCAGCCGCTGCTGGGAATCCCGGTACTGGGCGAGCCGCTGTATGACCTGCTGGAGCCCGTCACCCGGATCCTGGTGGACCTGGGCTACGGCAACGTCGACACCTACGTCGACGGCGTCTTGACCCATGGCGGCTGGGACCAGGGCCCTGCGAATGTGCTCACCACCTACGGCGTGTTCCCGGACATCGACATCATGACGCTGCTGAACTCGCTGTGGCAGGGCGCGCAGCATGGCTTCAACGACTTCATCTACGACCTCGGGCACCTGTCGCTGGGGAATCCGGCCGACGCACTCGGATCGCCGTTAGATTTCGCGCTGCCCAGTCTGCTCGACGTCGTCAACGCGTTCTCCAGTGCGGCCTCCACGCTGTATTCGGTGCTGCTGCCGACCGCGGACATCGTCAACGCCTTGCTGACCACCATGCCCGCCTACGACATCAGCATGTTCTTCAACGCATTCGGCAACGGCGACGACCTGCTGACCACCCTGACGAACGCCATCGGAATGCCGATCGCAGCCGACGCCGGACTGATCCCCACAGCCATCGGGTTCGAACTGATGAGCGTGATGAGCGCGTTCCCGTCGATCGCCGACGACTTTGCCGACTTGTTCAGCGCCTAGCGGTAATCGCCTTCGCCCGAAGGGCTTTGGCTGCGGCTACTTGGCCAAGGTGAACTGGTTGACGTCGAAGCGGCCTTCCCGGAACTCCCTGGCGCAGCCGGTCAGGTAACGCATGTAGCGCTCGTAGACCTCTGCGGACTGAAGCGCGATGGCCTCGCACTCGTGCGCTTCCAGCGCCTGCGCCCAGTGGTCCAGGGTCATGGCGTAGTGCTGCTGCAGTGACTGGATCCGGTTCACCGTGAACCCGGCCTTGACGGCGTGCTCTTTGACCAGCGCCACCGACGGCAGCTCGCCGCCGGGGAAGATCTCGGTCATCAGGAAGATCTGAAATGCCGCCAGGTCGTCCGTCAGCGGCATTCCGTACTCGACCATTTGTTGCGGGGACAAGCCGCAGATGGTGTGCAGCATCATCACCCCGTCGCTCGGCATCACCCGGTGGGCCATCGCAAAGAAGTCGTTGTAGCGGTCGTAGCCGAAGTGCTCGAACGCCCCGATCGACACGATCCGATCGACCGGCTCGTCGAACTCCTCCCAACCGGCCAGCAGCACTCGTCGGCTGCGTGGGGAGTCCATCGCGGCGAACATCGATTGCACGTGGACGGCCTGGTGCTTGCTCAGTGTCAGACCGACCACGTTGACGTCGTACCGTTCGATCGCCCGCGCCATGGTGGCGCCCCAACCGCAGCCCACGTCGAGCAGGGTCATGCCCGGGCGCAGGCCGAGCTTGCCGAGTGAAAGATCGATCTTGGCGAGTTGGGCTTCCTCCAGCGTCAAGTCGTAGCGCCGGAAGTAGGCACAGCTGTAGGTCTGGGTCGGGTCCAGGAAGAGCCGGAAGAAGTCATCCGACAGGTCGTAATGGGCTTGGACGTCAGCGAAATGTGGAGTCAGGCGGCGAGTCATATCGGTTGGCCCTTCGGACGGCCGGGGCCATGTCAGGTGCCAACCGTAGGGCCCCCTGGTTCCGGCCGACCGAAGCGGCATACCCACTGCCGGCCGGCATAAACACTTGCTGGCGCTAGGAATCCGAGCGCGTGGCCCGGGCGCACACCGTGATGTAGGGCAGTGCCAGTCCGGTGGACCCGACCAACGACGGATGGGTGGCCAGCAGGTTGCGAACCTGGTCCAGTGTCTTGGTGCGGACCGCGTCCGGTGAGGTGATGCAGTAGCTGCGGGAAGCGACCAGATCGATCACGGCCTGCGGCGTCAGGTAGTTGGTCCACTCCACCTGGTGGCTTTCGATATCGCCGAACGGCGCGGGCAGACTCACCCCGGCGTCGACCACGTCGCGGGCGTCCTCTCGGCCGATGATCGCGCCGAGTTCCTTTACCCAGCCCAGCCGTTCGTCGCGGGTGTTCCAGACCAGTCCCAGACGGCCGCCGGGCCGCAGCACCCTGACCAACTCGGGGATGGCCCGAGCGGGGTCGAACCAATGCCAGGCCTGGGCCACCAGCACCGCGTCGACGCTGTTGTCCGGCAGTGGGATCTGCTCAGCGGACCCGAGCAGCGCCGGGGTGTCCGGCAGGGCGCTGGCCAGCACCTCGAGCATTTCGGCGATCGGGTCTACCGCCACCACGTCCAGGCCGCGCTCGACCAGCCGGGCGGTGAGCTTGCCGGTGCCGGCGCCCAGGTCCAGGACGTCGCGGGCGCCCGGCGGCAGCAGCCAGTCGATCGCCTCCGGCGGGTAGGACGGACGGCCCCGCTCGTAGGCGGCGGCCTGCGACCCGAACGACAATGAGCGGTCGCGGCGGCCCTGCTCGGACGGGCTCACCGTCGGCGTTCCCGCGCCGAGCTCGCCAAGTCCAAGGTCTGGCGGATCAGCTCGCCGACTCGGGCGGTGTCCAGCAGGAAGCCGTCGTGTCCGCAGTCGGAGTCGAGCACCTGCAGTCCGTCGCAGCCGGGCAGCAGCTCGGCCAACTCGGCCTGCAACCGCAGCGGGTACAGCCGGTCCGAGGTGATCCCGGCGACCACCGCGGGAACCGGGCAACCACGCAACGCTGCGGCCACCCCACCGCGCCCGGCGCCCACGTCGTAGCTGGACAGCGAGTCGCTCAGGACCACGTAGCTGCCCGCGTCGAACCGCGACACCAGCTTGTCGCCCTGATGTTCCAGGTAGCTCTGCACCGCGTAGCGTCCACCGTCGGCCGGATCCTCCCCGTCCTGGGCAGCATTGGCGAATCGCAGGTCCAGCTCTGCCTCACCGCGGTAGGTCAGGTGCGCGATGCGCCGGGCGATGGCCAGGCCGGCGTCGGGACTGCGGCCGGTGCCGTGGTAGTCGCCGCCCTGCCAGTCCGGGTCGGCCTTGATGGCCGCGATCTGGGTGCTCTGGGTGCCGATCTGGTCGGCGGTGGCCCGGGCGCCGACAGCCAGCAGCAAGCCAGCGCCGACCTGATCCGGGTGGCCCACCATCCACTCCAGGCCGCGGGCGCCACCCATCGAACCGCCCAGCACGGCGGCCACCTCGGTGATACCCAGCGCGGACAGCGCGGCGATGTCAGCCTCGACCTGGTCGCGAATTGTGATGGCGGGAAACTTTGAGCCCCAAGGTTTCCCGTCGCGGGCCAGGGATCCCGGGCCGGTCGACCCGCGGCAGCCGCCCAACACATTGGTGGCCACCGCACACCAGCGGTCGGTGTCGATCGGAGCGCCGGGGCCGATCACCCCGTCCCACCAGCCCGGGGTGGGATGGCCCGGCCCGGCGGGCCCGGTGACGTGCGAATCCCCGGTCAGCGCATGCAGCACCATGACGACGTTGTCGCGCTGGGGCGACAGCTCGCCCCAGCGCTGAACGGCGATGTGGACGTCATCGAGCACCGCGCCGCTCTGCAGCGTCAGCGACCCGATGGCGACCACGCCGGTCTCTCCCTCGGCGGGCAGCAGCTGCCTGGACACGTCGGAGATCGTCACCGGGGACCGCCTCAACGGGCCGCCAGCGCCGACGAGTCGCCGAGCTGTGCCGAGGCCGCGGCGAAGCCGAGTTCGAGGTCGGCCAGGATGTCCGCGATGCCCTCGATGCCGACCGCCAGCCGCACCAGGCCCGGAGTGACACCGCTGGCCAGCTGCTCTTCGGCGCTGAGCTGGGCGTGCGTCGTCGACGCCGGGTGAATCACCAGCGAGCGCACGTCACCGATGTTGGCGACGTGGCTGTGCAGCTTCAGTGCGTTGACGAATGCCTTGCCCGCCTCGATACCGCCGGCGAGCTCGAACGACAGCACGCCGCCGACGCCCTTGGGCGCCAGTTGCTGGGCCCTTGCGTGCCACGGCGAGCTCGACAGGCCCGCGTAGTTGACACTCAGCACGTCATCGCGGGATTCCAGGAACTCCGCGACCCGCTGGGCGTTGGCGACGTGACGCTCGACCCGCAGACTCAATGTCTCCAGACCCTGGGCGATCAGGAAGGCGTTGAACGGCGAGACCGCCGAGCCCAGATCGCGCAGCAGCTGCACGCGGGCCTTCAGCGCGAACGCCGGCGCGCCCAGGTCGGCGAAGACCACCCCGTGGTAGCTCGGGTCGGGGGTGGTGAACCCCGGGTGGCGGCCCTGCGTCCAGTCGAAGTTCCCACCGTCGACGATCACGCCCGCGATCGCCGAGCCGTGGCCGCCCAGGTACTTGGTGGCCGAGTGCACCACGATGTCGGCACCGTGGGCCAGTGGCTGGATCAGGTAGGGGGTGGCCACGGTGTTGTCGACGATCAGCGGCACACCGTTGTCGTGGGCCACGCCCGACACACCCGGGATGTCCAGCACGTCGATCTTCGGGTTGGAGATGGTCTCGGCGAAGAAGGCCTTGGTGTTGGGCCGCGCCGCCGCCCGCCAGGACTCCAGGTCGTCGGGGTCTTCGACGAAGGTGGTCTCGATGCCCAGCTTGGCCAGCGAGTAGTGCAGCAGGTTGTAGGTGCCGCCGTACAGGCGCGGGCTGGACACGATGTGGTCGCCTGCGCCGGCGAGATTGAGGATCGCGAAGGTGGCCGCGGCTTGTCCGGAGGACACCAGCAGGGCGGCGACCCCGCCTTCGAGTGCGGCGATCCGCTGTTCGACGACGTCGGTCGTCGGGTTCATCAGCCGGGTGTAGATGTTGCCCGGCTCCTCCAGGCCGAACAGCTTGGCCGCGTGCTCGGTGTTGTTGAACGTGTAGGAGGTGGTCTGGTAGATCGGCAACGCTCGGGCGTTGGTGGCCGCGTCGGGTACCTGCCCCGCGTGGACCTGCTTGGTCTCGAACGACCAGTGCGAACTGGGGTCGATGTTGTTGTCGGCGGTCATTGCTGAATGGTTTCCTCGGTGTGTTGTCGCTGGGTGACGTGCGGATCAGGCGTGGGTTCAGCGACAACAGCAACGGGTGAGCGGGCGCAAGGAGGCACGCATCAGGTTCCCCTGTCTACTCGGGGGGCCCGTTGTGGCGGACCCGCGCTTGCCGCGTAGCCGATAGTGGCTACTCAACCCGGTCATCACCCGGGGCACCCCACCGCGGTTGGAGGGTTGCCGGCCAGCAAGCCGGGGCTTCGCGCTGGCACTCATGACCGTGACGCAGCCTATCGCATCCCATGGAGGTGTCGCCACCTGCTCACCGGCGGCGAGCGCCGCGGAGCGGTGCGCGATACTGATGCCGCCGTGTACAACGCGGGACAATCGAACACCTCAGACCTGACGCCGGGAGAACAGCCATGTGCGCCGACCAGCCGACCATCATCTACACGCTGACCGACGAGGCGCCGCTGTTGGCGACGTACTCGTTTCTGCCGATCGTGCAGGCCTTCACCGGGCCCGCGGGTATCGACGTCCAAGCCAGTGACATCTCGCTTGCGGCCCGCATCCTGGCCGCATTCCCGGACTGTCTGACCGAAGACCAGCGAGTGCCGGACAACCTGGCCGAACTCGGCCGGCTGACCCAGCTGCCCGACACCACGATCATCAAGCTGCCCAACATCAGCGCCTCGGTGCCGCAGCTGGTCTCCGCCATCAAGGAGCTGCAGGGCAAGGGCTACAAATTGCCCGACTACCCCGAGGACCCCAAGACCGACGCTGAGCGCGACATTCACGACCGCTACGCGAAGTGCCTGGGCAGTGCGGTGAACCCGGTACTGCGGGAAGGCAACTCAGACCGTCGCGCGCCCAAGGCGGTCAAGGAGTACGCGCGCAAGCACCCGCACAGCATGGGCGAGTGGTCACAGGCCTCGCGCACTCATGTGGCGACGATGCGCCACGGCGACTTCTATCACGGTGAGAAGTCGATGACGCTGGACCGCGACCGCGACGTCAAGATGCAGCTGACGACCAAGAGCGGCAAGACGATGGTGCTCAAGGAGAAGGTGTCGCTGCTCAGCGGCACGGTCATCGACTCGATGTTCATGAGCGTGCGCGCGCTGCGCGAGTTCTACGAGGAGCAGATGGAGGACGCCCGCAAGACCGGTGTGATGTTCTCCCTGCACGTCAAGGCGACCATGATGAAGGTCAGCCACCCGATCGTGTTCGGCCATGCCATCAAGGTGTTCTACAAGGACGCATTCGCCAAGCACCAGAAGCTCTTCGACGACTTGGGCGTCAATGTCAACAACGGTCTGGTCGACCTCTACAACAAGATCGAGACCCTGCCGGCCTCCCAGCGTGAGGAGGTCATCGAGGATATGCACGCCTGCCACGAGCACCGCCCCGAACTGGCGATGGTGGACTCGGCCAACGGCATCACCAACTTCCACTCGCCCTCGGATGTGATCGTCGACGCCTCGATGCCGGCGATGATCCGGGCCGGCGGCAAGATGTACGGCGCCGACGGACGGCAGAAGGACACCAAGGCCGTCAACCCCGAGTCGACGTTCGCGCGGATCTACCAGGAGCTGATCAACTTCTGCAAGACCCACGGCCAGTTCGACCCGGCCACCATGGGCACCGTCCCCAATGTCGGGTTGATGGCGCAGAAGGCCGAGGAGTACGGCAGCCACGACAAGACGTTCGAGGTCCCCGAATCCGGCGTCGCCGACATCGTGGACCTGGCCACCGGTGAGGTGCTGCTGACCCAGAAGGTGGAGGCCGGCGACATCTGGCGGCTGTGCACGGTCACCGACGCGGCCATCCAGGACTGGGTGAAGCTGGCCGTCCAGCGGGCACGGGCGTCGGGCATGACCGTGGTGTTCTGGCTGGACACCGAGCGGCCGCACGAGGCGGAGCTGCGCAAGAAGGTCAAGGCCTACCTGGCGGACTACGACACCGAGGGCCTGGAGATCCAGATCATGCCGCAGGTGTGGGCCATGCGGTACACCCTGGAGCGGCTGATCCGCGGTCAGGACACCATCGCCGCCACCGGCAACATCCTGCGCGACTACCTCACCGATCTGTTCCCGATCCTGGAGCTGGGCACCAGCGCCAAGATGCTGTCGATCGTGCCGTTGATGGCCGGCGGCGGGATGTACGAGACCGGCGCGGGCGGTTCCGCCCCCAAGCACGTCAAGCAGCTGGTGGAGGAGAACCACCTGCGCTGGGACTCGCTCGGTGAGTTCCTGGCGCTGGGCGCCAGCTTCGACGACCTGGGTGCCAAGACCGGCAACGTCCACGCCAAAATCTTGGGACAGACTCTCGACTCCGCTATCGGCAAGCTGCTGGACGCCAACAAGAGTCCGTCGCGCAAGACCGGCGAGCTCGACAACCGCGGCAGCCAGTTCTACCTCGCCAAGTACTGGGCCGAAGAGCTTGCTGCCCAGACCGAGGACCCCGAACTGGCCAAGCATTTCGCCGCCCTGTCGGACACCCTGGACAAGAACGAGGACGCCATCCTCAATGAGCTGAACGTGGTGCAGGGCAAGGCGGTGGACATCGGCGGCTACTACGCGCCGGACCACGACCTGACGTCGGCGGTCATGCGGCCCAGCCGGACGCTCAACGCAGCGATCGACGCCAAGGACTGACTCGGCAGCCGAACTGCCGGCGGGCTCACTCCAGGATGCAGAGGACCTCGTCGAGGGTGGCGGTGCCGTCCACGTGGCCCAGTCGTGTGGTGTCGACCATCGCCGGGCCGGTGGCAGCACGGTCGGTCAGCAGGTAGCGGCCGGCATCGGGGGAGCGACGCACCGTGTCCTCGGCGGCGCAGGTGCCGGTCAGCTTTACCGCGTCGGTGAAGTTGATGCCGATCTGGAACACCTGCGGTTCGGCGTGCAGTCCGCCGGTCAGTCGGGTGATGAGGTTCTCCGGGGCAAAGAACCGCCAGCCGGAGTCCAGCCGCAACCAGTAGCGGCCACCGATCCCGGCACTGATCTCCGTACCCGGATCGGTGAACTCCAGAAAGGGATACCGCTGCGCCAGCAGCACCCGATCTTCGGCTGTCAGGCCGGTGTCGATGGCCAGGAAGCGTCCGACGCGCGCCACGTCCAGGCAGCAGTTCAGGAACGAGTTCAGGGTCTGCTCGGTGCGGGCTCGATCGGACCCGGTGCGCAGGCTGACCGTCACCTCAGCCTCGGGCGGCCCGGCCGCCAGGGTGTGCACCACCGCTTCGGGGTAGCTCGAGGCTGCCTCAAGCATGGCCGGAACCGAAAAGTCTCGGTTGGATTCGATGCGCTGCCGTTCGTCGTCGGGAACGTCGGTGCGCGCCACCAGGCGCCGGCACAGCGTGAACGCTTCGTCGTGGTTGCCCAGCCACGACGCGCACACCGCGCGCTCGTCGGTCGCGCGGAAGTTGTAGACCCCCGCATCGACCCAAAGGTTGTCGTCGGGCATCGGGATCTGCTCGGCTTGCCTGGCGAAGAGGTGACCGAGCTGGTAGCGCCCCGCGGAGCGGTAGGCGAACGCGAGGCAATACAGCGGTTCGGCACGGGTCGGCCGAAACTCCCAGGCCCGTAGGTAGGCGGCCTGCACTTCCGGCCACGGTTCGCCGAGCACCTCCATGGCGCCGGCTTTGCGGTACAGCGAGAAGTAGACCTCTTCGTCGTAGCCCCCCATTTGAGTCCGCCGTTCGTACCAGGGGACTGCGGCGGCGTAATCCTCCAGATCGAAGCAGCTCTGCGCCAGATAAAAGACCGACCGCGAGTCCTCGGGATTGCGTTCGACCTCGGCCAGTAGGAGATCCCGGTCGCGGGCGTACTTCTGCGGGTCCAGGTTGCGGGCGCCCAGCCGCCGCGATTCGATGGCGAAGTCGCGGTCGAGGCGGGAAATGACGTGGTCTTCATCGCATTCGACGTACTCGTGGACCACACCCACGTAGCGCACCGGCAGCCCGTCGCGGAACAGCTGCGGGCGCCAGCCTCTGACGGCTTCCTGCCGGATCCGCAGCTCGTAGATATCGGCGTCCAGGCCGGTGAAATCGGGTGTGCCCACGATCGTGTCGTCGGCGTCGATCACCAGGATGTAGTCGCAGCGGCCCTGCGCCAGGGTCAGTGCCTCGGTGCGGTTGTGCCCGAAGTTGCGCCAGGGCCGTTCGTAGAGCTCGCCCGGAATGCCCAGGGCCGCCATGTGGTCGCGGATCACCTGCTGGGTTCCGTCCTGGGAGCCGGTGTCGACGATCACCCACGCACTGATGTAGGGCGCGGTGGCGCTCAGCACCTCCGCAATGATGTGGGCCTCGTCGCGCACGATCATGTTCAGGCAGATCGTGGGGGTGTTCACCGGATCGGACACGGTCGGCAGATTACCCGGTGCCTGGGGGGCTGGATTTCGCAGTCGGCGGTGGTCAGGGAGTCCGGCGTGCGACAATTCGCTGGTAAGGCGATGACGATGTAGGAATCCGGTGTGAATCCGGCGGTTCAGCCGAAGCTGGGACCGCCGCTTCAATTCCGGAGCGGTCCCGCCACTGTCATCGGGGGAGTGACCTCACCCGAGAGCCAGACACTCACGTCGTCGCAACCTCCGATTCGGGGCGGGTAACCCGAGAGAGCTGACGACCGTGACCGCGCCGATCTGGATCGCGTCTCCACCCGAAGTCCACTCGACATTGCTGTCGGCGGGCCCCGGGGCTGGTCCGCTGTTGGCGTCGGCTGCCGCATGGAGCACGCTGAGCGCCGAATACAGTGCGGTCGCCGACGAGTTGACGGCACTGCTGGGGGCAGTGCAGGCCGGGGCGTGGCAGGGTCCCAGCGCCGAAGCGTATGTCGCGGCGAATCTGCCGTATCTGGCGTGGCTGATCCAGGCCGGGGTCGTCAGCGCCCTGACCGCCACCGCCCAGCAGGCCGCGGCCGCCGCCTACAGCACCGCACTGGCCGCGATGCCGACGCTGGGTGAGCTCGCGGCCAACCACGCCACCCACGCGGTGCTGGTGGCCACCAACTTCTTCGGTGTCAACACCATCCCGATCACGCTCAATGAGGCCGACTACGGCCGGATGTGGCTGCAGGCCACCACCGTGATGACCACCTATCAGGCCGCCTCGGGCACCGCGGTGGCGTCGAGCCCGCAGACGTCGGCAGCGCCACAGATCGTCAAGGCGCAGTCCGCGGACGCCAGCCAGCCGCAGCTCCCGCCCGATCGACAGAACGAGATCATGGAATGGCTGCAGAACAGCGGCTACACCGACTTCTACAACAATGTGCTGCAGCCGATGATCGACGAGCTGGCGGCCAACCCGTTCTTCCAGTCGCTATTCGGCGGGTTCGATCCCTGGCTGCCGATCCTGGGCAACCCGCTGAGCTTTCTGAGTCCCTACAACCTCGCGTTCGCGATCGGCTATCCGATGGACTTCGGCTCATTCGCCGCCTACCTGTCGCAGACCTTCGCCTTCATCGGCGCCGACATCGCGGCGGCGTTCGCCTCCGGTAACCCCAGCACCATCGCGTTCACGCTGATGTTCACCGCAGTGGAAGCGGTCGGCACGATCATCACCGACGTGGTTGCGCTGCTCAAGACGCTGCTGGAGCAGGCTCTGGTGCTGATTCCGGTTGTGCTGCCGATGCTGACCGCCGCATTGGCGCCACTGGCCGCGGCGCCTTTGGCCGGATTGGCGGGGTTGTCCGGCCTGGCTGCGCTGCATGCGGTTCCGGTTCCGGTGGTTCCGGTCATGCCCCCGCCGTTCGCCGGCCTGACGGTCGCTCCGACGCCGCCGGTTCCCGCTCCGGCCCCGGCCCCCGCTCCGGCGCCCGCTCTTGCACCGCCGCCGCCCGCAGCGCCGCCGGCGCTCCCTCCGCCGCCCGCACCACCGCTGACCCCGGGGGACAGTCTGGCCGCGATGTATCTGGTCGCCGGCGCGAGCCAGCAGGCCCGTCGGGCCGCGGGCACCAGTGCTCGCCGACGCAAGGCCGCGGAGCCCGAGGCCGCCGCGGCGCCGGTGGACGCCGTGGTCGCCGAGGAGAAGGTCAAGGCCCGCCGGCGGCGGCGCGCAAAGGCCGACATGCTCGGCCGCGGGTACGAATACATGGACTTGGACGACGCCTCGGATGCCGTGCTGCCGAGTGGACTCACTGCCCTGGCGGCCGACGCCTTCGGCGGCGGTGCCACCACTCCGATGACGCCGGGCACCTGGATGCCGGAGTATCAGCGCGGTCTGCGGTAAGACTCCAGGTAAGACGGCAGCGCGATCGCCGGGTCGAGGTCGGCGGCCGGTTCCGGGCGTCCGGCGACCATTCGCAGCGGGACCACTCCCGCCCAGTACGGCAGAGTGACGTCCTCGGGTTCGTCGTTGGGGCCGCCGTCGCGCACCGAGGCGGACACCTTCACCAGGTCGAGCGCCAGCACCGCAGTGGCCGCCAGTTCCCGGCGGTTGGGCGGCCGGGCGTCGGCGGCCCGGCCGGGTGCGACGTGATCGAGCAGTGCGTCGAGCCCGAGCCGCTTCTCGGCCTCGTCATCGACCAGGCGGGCGACGCCGATGACGACCACCGAGCGGTAGGCCATCGAATGGTGCAGCGCCGAGCGGGCCAGCACCAGCCCGTCGACCAGGGTGGCGGTGACGCAGACCGGCAGACCGCCCGGGCCGGCCGCCAGCACCGGGCCGCTGCCGGTGGAGCCGTGCAGATACAGCGTCTCGTCGACCCGCGCGTGCGTGGTCGGCAGCACCACCGGATGGCCGTCGCGGGCGTATCCCAGGTGACAGATCAGCGCCTCGTCCAGGATGCGGCGCACGGTGTCGCGGTCGTAGCGGGCCCGTTCCCGATACCGGGTGGGGGTGGTCTGGGGTGTCGGTGCGTAGGACACGGGGTTGCCTCCATTAATGTACTAGTGCAATATAGGAGATGTGCCAGTACAATATAGCATTGCCGGTGGGGGGGCCGAGGCCATCGCGGCGAGCGTCGAGGAGGGCATCGCGCGCGGCGCGTTGGCGCCCGGGGCCGCACTGCCGCCGATCCGCGGGCTGGCCCAGCAGCTCGGGGTGAACCCGAACACCGTCGCCGCCGCCTACCGGCTGTTGCGCGACCGCGGCGCGGTCGAAAGCTCCGGTCGGCGTGGCACCCGGGTGCGTGATCGGCCGGCGACCACACCGCGCTCGCTGCGCGGGCTGGCCGTGCCGCCGGGCGTGCGGGATCTGTCGACCGGAAACCCCAACCCGGCGCTGTTGCCCGCTATCGCCGCTGTGCCGGCGCGCCCCGGACCGGTGGTGCTCTACGGGCATCCGCCGATCGCGTCGGCACTGGCTGAGCATGCCGCGGCCGAGCTGGCCGCCGACGGTGTACCGGCCGACCACCTCGCGGTCACCTCCGGGGCCCTGGACGGAATCGAGCGGGTGCTCAGCGCCCACCTGCGTCCCGGTGACCGGGTGGCCGTCGAAGATCCGGGGTGGCCCAACCTGCTCGATCTGCTCGGCGCGCTGGGGCTGACACCGGAGCCGGTCGGAGTCGATGACGACGGCCCGCTGCCTGCCGACCTGGCCCGGGCGCTGCAACGGGGGGTGCGTGCTGTGGTGGTGACAAGTCGCGCCCAAAATCCGACCGGCGCAGCCGTTTCGGCGGAGCGAGCAGATGCCCTAGGGGCATTGCTGGCAGATTCGGAGGTGCTACTGGTCGAAGACGACCACGGGGCGGCGATCGCCGGGGTGCCGTTGCATCCGCTGGCGGGCGTGAGCCGGCACTGGGCGTTCATTCGGTCGGCGGCCAAGGCGTATGGCCCGGATCTGCGGCTGGCGGTGCTGGCCGGTGACCAGCGCACCGTCGAACGGGTGCAGGGTCGCCAGCGGCTGGGACCGGGCTGGGTCAGCCACCTGCTGCAGAACCTGGCTGTCGAGCTGTGGCGCGACGACGCAGCGACGCGGCGGGTGGCCGAGGCCGAAGCCGCCTACCGCGCGGCCCGCCTCGGGCTGTGCGCGGCGCTGGCCGACCGGGGCGTGATCGCGCACGGCCGGTCCGGGCTCAACGTATGGATCCCGGTGCCCGACGAGGCGGTGGCGATGACGGCGTTGTTCGCCGCAGGCTGGGCCGCGGCCCCGGGGGCGCGGTTCCGGATTCGGGCCACTGCGGGCCTGCGGGTGACCATCGCCGAGCTGGCCCCCGCCGACGTCGACGCGCTGGCCGACGCGGTCGCCGCTGCAGTGCGCGGCCCAGGCCGGGCCAGCGTGTAGTCGCGCTTTCCGGGCGTTGCGCGCCGTAGCGTGCGATAATGCCCCGGTACGGCAACGATGGTGCAGGAAGCCGGTGTGAATCCGGCACGGTCCCGCCACTGTGATCGGGGAGCGACCCTCAACTGCCACGGCTCTGATGGAGCTGGAAGGCGAGGCGAGCGTTGATCCGAGAGTCAGGACACTCACATCGTCGCATCCTGCGACCCGGGGCGGTGTACCCCGAGAGAGCTGACAAACCCCCATGTTGCGCCCTTTTCGGGTGGCATCCGGCGGTGCGCGATGACTGCACCGATCTGGATGGCCTCTCCGCCAGAAGTACATTCAACGTCACTGTCGGCCGGCCCCGGGGCCGGACCACTATTGTCATCGGCTGCGGCGTGGAGCGCGTTGAGCACTGAATACGCCGCGATCGCCGATGAGTTGACGGCGGTGCTGGGTGCGGTGCAGGCCGGCGCGTGGCAGGGGCCGTCCGCCGAGGCGTTCGTGGCCGCCAACGCCCCCTATCTGGCCTGGCTGCTGCGTGCCGTCACCAACAGTGCCGCCACCGCGGCGCAGCAGGAGACGGCGGCCGCGGGCTACACCGCCGCGCTCGCGGCGATGCCGACCATGGCTGAGCTGGTCGCCAACCATGTGACCCACGCGGTGTTGGTGGGCACGAATTTCTTTGGTGTCAACACGATTCCGATCGCGCTGAACGAGGCCGACTACGCGCGGATGTGGGCGCAGGCCGCAGCCGTGATGACCGTCTATCAGGCGGTAGCCGGCGCGGCGGTCGCGACCGCCGCGGCGGCCCAGACCGAGCCGGCGCCGATGGTGCTCAAGACGCCCGGCAGCGCGGCGGACACCGCGCCGGATCCACCGCAGTGGTTCCTGGACTTCGCCAAATGGCTCGAAAGCCTGGTGCCCAGCCCGCCCTATCCCGACAGCAGCCAGTACCCGCTGTACGTCGAGTTGCAGGAGTTCTTTGCCAAGATCGGCTACACCGGTCTCGGCGATCCGTTCGCAGACTTCTTTGCCAGCCTGCAGGCCGGCTCGCCGCTGTTGCCGCCGTGGCCGGTTCCCGGTTCCTGGCTGGGTTGGACCGGCAACCCGTTCAGCTTCTTCAACCCCGCCAGTTTGGCCTATGTCTTCTCGGTGCCGCTGGACCCCGGCTCCTACTTCGCGTTCACCAGCATCGTGATCATCGACGACGTGATCGCGATGATGTACACGGCGCTGTTCAATCCCCAGGCGCTGGGTGTGGTGGTGCCGTTGGCGATGGTCGAGATCGTCACGTCCACCATCGGCAACACCATTCAGGCGCTGAACTATCTGATCACCCAGACGGCGTTGCTGCCGGCGCTGGCCGCCACGATGGCCGGCACGACCGTGCTCGGATCTGCGGGAGTGATCGGCGGTCTGGGTATCGGGGCGATGGCACATCATGCGTTGGCCGCTGCGGTGCCGCCGCCTCCTGCGCCCCCGCCGGGACTGGCGATGGCTTCGCCGCCGGCACCGGCTCCCGCTCCGGCTCCTGCTCCGGCTCCCGCGCCCGCCCCTGCGCCGGCACCGGCAGCAGCTGCCCCTCCGCCGCCCGGAGCGCCGCCGCCGACTCCGGCGGGACCGCCGTCGGTCACCATGCCCGCCTACATGTACATGGTCGGCGGCTTGGACATGGGCGCTCGTCGAGGCTCAGGCACCAGCTCGCGTAAGAAGGCGGCGCCGAAGCCGGACAGTGCGGCGGCGCCCGTGGAGGAATCGGCGGAGCAGAAGGCCCCGCAGCGCCGTCGGCGTAAGGCCAAGGTCGGCATGCTCGGCCGCGGCTATGAGTATATGGACTTGGAGCCGGATGCGGTGCCGGAACTCGCCGGGGCGGTCGCCTCCAGTCGAGGAGCCGGATCGCAGGGCTTCGCGGGTGGCACCCACCGGGTGAGCAGCGCACGGCCGGGCGGGCTGACCGCGCTGACCGACGACGGATTCGGCGGTGGCGCCATCAGCCCGATGATGCCCAACACCTGGCCGGCAGAGCCGGACTAGCCGGACCGGCGGCGTTGCAATTGCAGCCAGGGCTGTGCCCGCCCTCCGCGCACAGCCCTGGCTGCAAAATCAACTGCTCCTAGGTGCCTGGTCTCGCTAACCGCCGGGTTTGTTGCGGCGGTCCAGCTTCGGCTCTCCTTCGTCGAGTCTCGCTAACCGCCGCAGCGGATCCGGTTCCCGCCGCGGTCCAGCGGGTCCGGCCCCAGGCCCAGGTACTTCTCGCGCAGCTTGTCCCACAGCTCCAGCTGACCCCACTCGGGCTCGTCGCGCATCTGCTGGTCGTTGGTGAGGAACGGGTTCGGCAGCATCACGGTCATCATCTGCTCGTCGCGCCCGTTGAACAGGCGCACGCCCCACGACTGGGGGTTGCCGTCCTTGCCGATGCGCCGGTACAGCTCGGCGCGGGTGCATCTCCGAATGCGGCCCAGCTCGTTTCCGCTGGCCCGGTGCTTGCCGATGCACAGGTGAAAGTGCCAGCGGCCGAAGTCGATGGTGGCGTAGCCGTCGAGCATGCCGATCTTGCGCGGCGCGTTGGGTGCGGCCACTTCCCAGGCCGCGCCTTCCATGATGATGCCGAACCAGATCTCGTTCCAGTACTCGTCGAAGCACAGGTGCAGCAGATCCAGCAGGCTCTGCTGATCGGTCGGCAGCGGCCAGCGTTGTTCGCGACCGCGGTCTTCGGTGTCGACGATCGGGGGATCGGCGACGACGGTGCCGGTGCTCTCGGTCATGGGAATCCCTTCCTTCATGGGTTCAGGCGAACCTGGGGCTTGTGGGTCAATGCGCAATCACCGCAAAGTCCGCCGCCGGGCGTGCGATAGAACAGGCAACAGCTGGTCCGCCGATAATCCGTGCTGGAGTCGTCGAAACATACTGTGCCGTTAAGGTATTCGGTCTCGCACATGTTGCGTGCGAGTTCCCAGCTCGGTTCGTCCGCCAGATTTCCACCGTGATGCCAGCACAGGGCGCGGGCGGCACCCAGGGCTGCGGAGGCGGCATTGCCGTCCAGCAGTCGTTGCGAGATCGGACCGAGCCGGCGCACCGCGGCGGCCAATGGCGTCAGGTGCCCAGCCAGGATCATCTCGGCCAGCATCGGCTCCAGATCCGCATTGCCCGACGAGCCCTGCCAGGCCATCGGGTTCGGCAGGTGAAGCCGGATGCTGCCGCCGCAGTCGGAGTACCAGAGTTGATCGGGATCCAGATCGACCAGCAGCCCGTGCTCGGCGAGCCCGCCCAGCCCGATCGACCACAGCCGCGCCGCATATCCGAGGTAGAAGGTGGACACCGCCACGCGAACATCCGATGCGCCGATGCGGTCCTGCACGCCGGCAACCACGCTGGCCAGCAGGTCGGGGTCGGTGTAGAGCTGCGTCACCGGACGCCAGTCGGCGTCGTCAGCGGCCCCGGTCGAGACCGCGAAATAGGAGCTGACGGTGGACAACTCGGCCAGTGCCGTCAGCGTCCGATCCTGGGGGATGCAGCGATGCGAGGTTGCGGGCAGAGTGCGCAGCCGCTGCGTTAGGTCGCGCAGTGCAATGGCCTGGTTGCCGCCGGCGGTACGCAGCGTGATGGCAGCGGGATCGGTTGCTGTGAAAACGATTTCGGCGGGCTCGCCGAGGTCCCAGCCTTCCCGCGACAGCACCCGCGTCAGGGCGGAGCGCAACGGCTCTGCAGCGTCGACGCGGGCGATGCGTGCCGCGCCATCGCTGTCGGCGCGGGTAGTGAGCTCGAACATGCCGCTAGCCGGGTCGAAACGCAGGGTGTCGTTGCCGAACATGTCCCCAATGCGCCCGGACAACATCAGCTCTTCGCCTACGGTGTCCACCAGGGTGCCCGCCGGATCCATCAGCCACACCCGATCAGCCACCCGCAGTGCCAATTCCAGATCGTGGGTGCTCAGCACTACCGCCAACTGCTGGTCGCGGGCGAGCTCACGCAACAGACCGAACAGTGCGGCCCGTGAAGACACATCCAGAAACGCGGTCGGCTCGTCAAGGATCAGCAGACCCGGCTGCTGGGCCAGCGCTCGCGCGGTCAGGACCCGCTGGCATTCACCGTCGGACAGTTCGGCCGCCGGCCGCGATGCCAGATGCTGAGCACCGGTCGCCGCCAACGCCCAGTCGATGATCCCCTCATCGACCGGGCGAAGTCGAGCACCCAGCCCCAGATGTGGGATGCGGCCCAGCCCAACCAGTTCTCGCGCCGACAACAAGCCGGGGTCGACGCGTTCGGTCAGCACCACCGCGACCCGGCGGGCCAGTTCGTCGCGGGGGAGCGCGGTCAGGTCGGCGCCGTCCAACAGAACACGTCCGCCGAGCGCGGGCTGCAACCCCGCCAGGGTGCGAATCAGGGTGGACTTTCCGGCGCCGTTCGGCCCGATCAGCACGGTCAGTTCGCCGCGGCGAGCCTGGGCTGCCAGCCCGGTCGCCACTGTCGTCGACCGGCGCCGGCCGCGGTAGCCGATCGCCAGGCCGGCAAGCTCGACGGCCGGTGGCGTCATGACGGCAACCCCGATCCTCGGCGGGCCCGCAGCAGCACGGCGATCACCACCGGCGCCCCGACCAGCGCGGTGACCGCGTTGATCGGGATGACCAGGTCGCTGCCGGGCACCTGGCTGACGATGCCGCAGGCCAGCGCGGCGATTGCGCCCAGCAAGACCACCGCCGGGACCACCACCCGGTGATCGGAGGTGCCCATCACGATGCGGGCCACGTGCGGCACCACCAGGCCGAGGAACGCGATCGGGCCGCAGAACGCGGTCGTCACACCGGCCAGCAGTGACGCAGAGACGACCGTGACGATCCGGGCCCGGTGCACGTTGATGCCCATAGTCGCCGCGTAACTCTCGCCGAGCAGCAGGGCGTTGAGCGGCCGGATCGTCATCGCCGCGGTCAACAGCCCGACGGCCACCAGCGGCAGCAGCAACTCCAAATCGGCCCAACCGGTTCCGGCGAAGCTGCCCAGGCCCCACAACAGGTACTGCTGCACCCGCTGCGGATCGGAGTACACCAGCGCCAAGCTCACCAGCGCGGTGCTGGCCGCGCCGATCATCACACCGATCAGCAGCAGCGTCGCAGCCGAGCGGGTCCATCGCGACAGCACCAGAACCAGCGTGAGCATGGCCGCCGCACCCAGGGCCGCTGCGATCACTTCCGTGGCGCGGCTGGCACCGGCCACCGCGGTGGTGAAACCGCCGGCGGCCGCCCCACCAAGTAGCACGACCACCGCAACACCCAGGCTCGCCCCGGAGCTCACGCCCAGAATGTAGGGATCGGCGAGGGTGTTGCGGAACAGGGTTTGCAGCTGCAGGCCGGCGACGCCCAGCGCGGACCCGGCGGCCAGCGCGGTCAGCACCCGCGGCAGCCGCATGTTCCACACGATCACCTGCCAGCGCGGGTCGGAGGGTTCGGCGCCGAACAGCACCTGCACGGTGTCGAGCACCGGCACCCGCACCGGCCCGAGCACCAGCCCGAGCACGGCCAGCAGGACCACCGCGGCGCTCAGCGCGGTCAGCACCAGGGCGATACGCGGCTTCAACGCGGCACCCGCCGGTAGAACTCGAACGCGTGTTCGGTGGCGAGCTCGGGATGCAGGATCGCGACCAAGTCGCCGAGCATCAGATCCGGTCGGGCCGTGCCGCGTTCCCAATAGAGGTTGCCGCCAAGGGATGTCATTGCCTTGGTCGCCGACCAGACGTGGCCGGTCCGCAGCGCGGTCAGCTCGCCGTAGCGGCTGTCACGGGCCACCGCATCGCCCAGGGTGTGCCAGTCGTCGGTGATCAGCCAGACCGGCGCGGTGCCGGCACGGGCGTACACCGACTCGAAGTTCAGTTGCCGGTTCTCGGCGCCGGTGTCCGACAGCCAGGGGTAGGCGCCGCCGGCGTCGGCAACCAGGCGCCCCGAGTAGCTCTCGCCAGTGGGCATCGACCAGCTGCCCGAGTACATGGTGCCGACCAAGACCTCGACGGGCTTGGTTGCGGCGGCTTGAGCCGCCAAGGCACGGTAACGGTCGCGGATGGCCTGGTAGGCCTGCGCGGCTTGGCGTTCGGTCCCGGTCAGCGCGGCGAACACCTTGATCCACTCGGCGCGGCCCAGCGGGGTCGGTTCCAGCCATTCGGCGTCGGCCAGCACCGGGGTGCCGGCTTCGCGCAGCTTGGGATAGCCGGGGTCGTCGATGCCCTCGGTGACCAGCAGGTCGGGGCCCGCGCCGATCACGCGCTCGATATTGATCTGCCCGCCGGGGGCGTAGCCGACGATCTCACCGGTGTCGATGCGCGCACGGATCTGCGGGTCGGCGACGGCTGCCGGGCTCGCCACTCCGGTGACCACGCCGGCTTGGCCGAGTTCGGTGATCATCGCCAGATGCGTCGTCGAGCCCGAGTAGAGGCTCTGCACCGGGACGGTGATCCGTTGGGCGTTCGCCAGCTCCCCGGTCAGCGTCGGCGTGGGCGCACCGCAGCGCACCAACACCCACGACATCGGCTTGCCGCCGAGGTAGGGCCGCTTGACCGTCAGAACCTGGTAGCTGCCGTGGTAGGTGATGGCGAAGTTGGTGGCTTCGGTCAGCGTCGACTTGTCTGGGAAGTAGTCGGCGGCCGGATCGAAGCCGGTGATGCAGCCGGAACGCGCTTGCAGTGTGCGGGAAGCGGGTTCGCCGGAGCAGCCGGCCAACGACAGCGCGGTGGCCAGCGCTACCAGGAGCGCAGCAACTACCCGCAACGCACGGGACATGAGCGTGAGTCAGCTTCCTCGGGGTACACCGCCCCGGTTCGCAGGACGCGTTGACGTGAGTCTCCTGGCTCTCGGATCACTGCTCGCCTCGCCTTCCAACCCCACAAGTGGCGGGCCGTGGCTGATGAGGGTCGCTCCCCGATGACAGTGGCGGGACCGCGCCGGATTCGCACCGGCTTCCTCATTCGTCATCGCCTTACCGGCGACATTGTTGCATGCCGCGCTGCGTTAGGCTGGCCGCCGTCTCGTGGCGTCAGGAAGTCCGGTGAAAGTCCGGCGCGGTTCCGCCACTGTGTTAGCCAGATACTGGCCGCGGGGCATCCGACTATGCGGGGCGCGAACCCCCGGGAGGAACCGATTATGCGGCGTATCGCCCTGCTCTCCACCTCTGACACCGATCTGCTGTCCGCGCGGGCCAGCGGCGCGGCGTACCGGCTCGGGAACCCCGCACGCCACGACATCGAACCGCTGGTCAACGGCGCCGATGTCGTGGTGCTGCGCATCCTGGGGTCATCGGCCGAGATCGCCGACGAACTGAAGCTGCTACGCGCGACCGGCCTGCCGTTGGTGGTGCTCGGCGGGGAGCGCTCGCCCAACGCCGAGCTGATGGAGTGCTCCACGGTCCCGATCGGCCTGGCCGCGCAGGCGCACGCCTACCTCGCCGAGGGCGGGCCGGCCAACCTTGCGCAGCTGCATGCATTTCTGTGCGACACGGTGCTGCTCACCGGGGAAGGCTTCGAGGAGCCGGCGGTGATCCCGGAATGGGGGTTCGCTCAGCGGGAAGGCGTCGAGGCTGCGAACCCGGTACGGATCGGGGTGCTGTACTACCGCGCCCACGAGGTCAGCGGCAACGCCGGATTCGCCCACGCTTTGGCCGATGCGATCGATGCCACCGGCCGGGCGGTCGGGGTGCCGATCTTCGCCGCGTCGCTGCGCAACGCCCCCGACGAGCTCTTCGCTGCGCTGGGGCAGCTCGACGCGCTGGTGGTCTGCATGCTGGCGGCCGGTGGGGCAATGAACGCCACCGCCGGGGTCAGTGCCGGCGACGACGACGGCGCGTGGGACATCGAACGGATCGCGGCGCTGGACATCCCGGTGTTGCAGGGTTTGTGCCTGGCGTCCTCCCGCGCGGACTGGGAGTCCAACGACGACGGCGTGACCCCGTTGGATTCGGCCACCCAGATCGCCATCCCGGAATTCGACGGACGGATCATCACGGTGCCGTTCTCCTTCAAGGAGATCGACGACGACGGGCTGCCGCACTACGCCGCCGACCCGGAGCGTTGCGCCCGGGTGGCCGGCGTAGCGGTGAATCACGCGATGCTGCGCCGTATTCCGAATGGGCAGAAGAAGCTGGCGCTGGTGCTGTCGGCCTATCCCACCAAGCACTCCCGGGTGGGCAACGCCGTCGGTCTGGACACCCCGGTGTCGGCGGTGCGGCTGCTGCGGCGGCTGTCGGTGGAGGGCTACGACGTCGGAGACGGCTTTGGGGTCCTGGATGTTGCCGACGAAACCGAGGCCGGCGACCGCCTGATCCACACCCTGATCGAGGCCGGCGGTCAGGACGAGGACTGGCTGTCTGCGGTGCAGCTGGCCGGCGCGCAGGTGCGGGTCAGCGCGCAGCAGTATGCGCAGTGGACCGCCGAGTTGCCCGACGGCCTGCGCAATGCCATGACGACGGCGTGGGGTCCGGCGCCAGGCAAGCTGTTCGTCAACGATGCCGACGAGATCGTTTTGGCCGCACTGCAATCCGGCAATGTCGTGCTGATGATCCAGCCGCCTCGTGGGTTCGGGGAGAACCCGGTGGCGATCTATCACGATCCGGAGTTGCCGCCGAGCCACCACTATCTGGCCGCATATCGTTGGCTGGCAAAGGGTTTTGGGGCGCACGCGGTGATCCATCTGGGCAAGCACGGCTCGATGGAATGGCTGCCCGGCAAGACCGCGGCGTTGTCCTCCGCCTGCGCCACCGACGCGATGATCGCCGACCTGCCGCTGATCTACCCGTTTCTGGTCAACGACCCCGGCGAGGGCGCCCAGGCCAAGCGTCGGGCGCACGCCACGATCGTTGACCACCTGATCCCGCCGATGGCACGCGCGGAGTCCTACGGCGACATCGCGCGCCTCGAGCAACTGCTCGACGAGTACGGCAACATCGCGTCCATGGACCCGGCCAAGCTGCCGGCGATCCGCGGTGAGATCTGGAATCTGATGCGGGCCGCGGAGATGCACCGCGACCTGGGCCTGGATGAGCGGCCCGGGGATGAGGAGTTCGACGACTTCCTGCTTCATGTCGACGGCTGGCTCTGTGAGATCAAGGACGCCCAGATCCGTGACGGCCTGCACGTGCTCGGCGGCGCTCCGACTGGGCCGGAGCGGGTGAACCTGGTGCTGGCGATCCTGCGTGCCCCGCAGGTGTGGGGCGGGGTGGACCACGCGGTGCCCGGCCTGCGGGCCGTGCTGGGACTCAAGGAAGACGCCGCCGCGGCTGTGGTCGACGAGATCGAGGGCCGCGCCCGCGTATTGGTTGAAGCCATGGAGGCGGCCGACTGGGAGATCGGAGTGGCCGACACGCTGCATCCCGACCCCGAGGTATGCCGGGTGCTGAGATTCGCTGCCACCGAGGTGGTCCCACGGCTGGCCGGCACGTCGGCCGAGCTGGACGCGGTGCTGCACGCCCTGGCCGGCGGGTTCGTGCGGCCGGGGCCGAGCGGGTCGCCGCTGCGCGGATTGGTCAACGTGTTGCCCACCGGGCGCAACTTCTACACCGTCGACCCCCGCGCGGTGCCGTCCCGGCTGGCATGGCAGACCGGGCAGGCGATGGCCGACTCGCTGGTGCGGCGTTACCTCGACGACACCGGCGGCTACCCGGAGTCGGTCGGGCTGTCGGTGTGGGGCACCTCGGCGATGCGCACCTCCGGCGACGACATTGCCGAAGTGCTGGCCCTGCTCGGCGTGCGACCCGAGTGGGACGAGGCTTCGCGGCGGGTGTCCGGGCTGGCGGTGATCTCACCCGAGGAGCTCGGCCGCCCCAGAATCGATGTGACGGTGCGGATCTCGGGCTTCTTCCGGGACGCTTTCCCGCACGTGGTGTCGATGCTCGATGACGCGGTGCAAATGGTCGCGACCCTCGACGAACCCGACGACGCAAACTTCGTGGCGGCGCACGCTCGCGCCGACCTGGCCGAACATGGGGATCTGCGTCGCGCCACCACCCGGATCTTCGGTTCGGCGCCCGGGTCCTACGGAGCCGGAATCCTGCAGGTGATCGAATCAGGAACCTGGCGAGACGACAAGGACCTGGCGGAGGTCTACACCACCTGGGGTGGGTTCGCCTACGGTCGCGGACTCGGTGGTGCGCCGGCTGCTGACGACATGCGCACCAATTACCGCCGGATCAAGGTGGCCGCCAAGAACATCGACACCCGCGAGCATGACATCGCCGACTCCGATGACTACTTCGTCTATCACGGGGGCATGATCGCGACCGTGCGTGCGCTGACCGGCTCCGATCCGAAAGCCTATGTGGGGGATTCGACCTCTCCGGATGCCGTCCGCACTCGCACGCTGGCCGAAGAGACCGCCCGGGTGTTCCGCGCGCGGGTGGTCAACCCGCGCTGGATCTCCGCGATGCGGCGACACGGCTACAAAGGTGCGTTCGAACTGGCCGCCACCGTCGACTACCTGTTCGGATTCGACGCCACCGCCGGTGTGGTGCACGACTGGATGTATGAAAAGCTCGCGGCCGAGTATGTCTTGGACCCGCAGACCCGGGAGTTCCTCGACAAGTCCAACCCGTGGGCGCTGCACGGCATCGTGGAACGGTTGACCGAGGCCGCCGACCGCGGCCTGTGGGAGCACCCCGACCCCGAGACCATGGCAGCGTTGCGGCAGGCTTACCTGGACGTAGAAGGCGACCTGGAGGATCGGTGAAGGTCTGGATTCTCGGCATCGGTATGGGACCTGCGCACGTCACCGCCGAGGTCGCCAGCGCACTGCGGTCGGCCGATTACATAGTGGCATCCGAGAAGTCCTCCGACGACAGCCTTCTGGCATTGCGGCGAGCCGTCCTCGACACCTATGCCGACTCGACCCCTGTCATCGCGGTCGCCGACCCGGCCCGCGACCGCGCTGCGGGGCTGACCGAGTCCGGCTACACCCGGGCGGTGGCCGACTGGCATGCGGCGCGGGCGCAGCGCTACGCCGAGGTGCTGCGTGAGCGTGAGGGCACGGCAGCCTTCCTGGTCTGGGGTGACCCGGCGCTGTACGACTCGACGATCCGCATCGTCGAGCAGGTGAAAAGCCTTGGGGTCGATCTGGATTACGCCGTGCTGCCGGGGATCAGCGCCCCTCAACTGCTGGCCGCCCGGCACCGGATCGTGCTGCACGAAGTGGGCCGTCCGGTACACATCACCACCGGCCGCCGGCTGGCCGAGGCGGTGGCCGCTGGCCAGGACAACATCGTCGCCATGCTCAACCCGGACCGGCTCGATCTCTCTCCGGTGGCCGACTGGACGATCTGGTGGGGCGCCAACCTCGGCGCGGCGGGGGAGCGGCTGGTCACCGGCCGGGTCTGTGACGTCGTCGACGAGATCGCGACCGCCCGTGATGCGGCCCGGGCGGAGGCGGGCTGGGTGATGGATCTGTTGCTGGTGCGGCGTACCTGATGGCGGGCATCCTGATCGCCGGAACCACCAGCGATGCCGGTAAGACCGTGGTGGCGACCGGGGTGTGCCGGGCGCTGGCTCGCCGCGGCGTGCGGGTAGCGCCCTACAAGGCGCAGAACATGTCGAACAACTCCATGGTGTGTGTCGGCGACGACGGGGTTGCGACTGAAATCGGCCGGGCGCAGTGGATTCAGGCCTGCGCAGCACGCGTCGCACCGGAGCCGGCGATGAACCCGGTTCTGCTCAAGCCCGGCAGTGACCAGCAAAGCCACGTAGTGCTCATGGGCCGGCCGTGGGGGACCCTGTCATCGTCGAACTGGATGCACGGCCGCGCAGCGTTGGCCCAGGCAGCCCACGGTGCCTACGACGATCTCGCCGGGCGCTATGACGTGATCGTCGCCGAGGGGGCCGGCAGCCCGACCGAGATCAACTTGCGCGCCGGCGATTACGTCAACATGGGCCTGGCGCGGCATGCCGGGATGCCGGTAGTGGTCGTCGGTGACGTGGACCGTGGCGGGGTGTTCGCGGCGTTCTTCGGCACCGTCGCGCTGCTGTCGGAAGCGGACCAGGCGCTGGTGGCGGGGTTCATCGTGAACAAGTTCCGCGGACAGCTGCGCTTGCTAGAACCCGGGCTGGCCGATCTGGAGCGCCTCACCGGCCGCCGGGTGTTCGGCACCCTGCCGTGGCACCCGGCGCTGTGGCTGGACTCCGAGGACGCGCTCGACCTCGACGGCCGGCGCTCGGCACGCACCGGCGCGCGACGCGTGGCGGTGATCCGCTTTCCGCGGATCAGCAACTTCACCGACCTGGACGCCCTCGGACTCGAGCCCGATCTGGACGTGGTGTTCGCTGCCGACCCGCGCGGGGTGTCCGGCGCGGATCTGGTGGTGCTGCCCGGAACCCGCGCAACCATCAGCGACCTGGCCTGGCTGCGGTCGCGCGGAATCGATACCGCGATCGCCGCGCACGCCGCCGCAGGCAAGCCGGTACTGGGTATCTGCGGGGGCTTCCAGATGCTGGGGAGAATGATCCGCGATCCCGAGGGAATCGAGGGAGCACCCGGCGAAGTAAGCGGTCTGGGCCTGCTGGATGTCGAAACATGCTTTGCCGCGGACAAGGTGCTGCGGCTGTCCGACGGCGGCTACGAGATCCACCACGGCCGGATCAGCCGCGGAGACGTCGCGGCTGCTTTTGCCGGCGGCGTCCGCACCGGCCAGGTTTTCGGCACCATGCGCCACGGCTGTTTGGAGGTCGACGCGCTGCGTGCGGCATTCCTGGCCGAAACTCTCGGGCTGCCGCCGACGCAGGTGTCGTTTCCCGCCGCCCGGGAACGCCGGCTCGACCTGCTCGGGGATCTGATCGAAGAGCACCTGGATATCGACGCCCTGCTGGATCTGGCAGGCGGCGGACCACCGTCCGGGCTGCCATTCCTACCGCCGGGGGCACCGTGACGCGCGTGCTGCTGCTCGGCGGCACCGCCGAAGCCCGGGCACTCGCCGATCGGCTGGTCGCTGCGGGCGTCGACGTCACGACGTCACTGGCTGGCCGCGTCACCGACCCGCGGCTGCCGGTCGGGGCGGTGCGGATCGGCGGTTTCGGCGGGATCGACGGTCTGCGAGCGGCATTGGCCGACTACGACGTCGTTGTGGACGCCACCCATCCCTTCGCGACGACCATGTCGGCCAACGCGGCCGCCGCGTGTGCCGCGGCCGGCCGACCACTGCTGCGGCTGGAGCGGCCCGGCTGGTCGCAGCGCGCCGGGCAGTCCTGGCATTGGGCCGATTCGCACGAGCGGGCCGCCCAGATCGCAGCCCGGCTGGGACGGCGGCCGGTGCTGACCATCGGACGTCAGCAGTTGGCGTCGTACCTGCCGGCGCTGGCCGACGCGGCGGTGCTGGCGCGGGTGGTCGAGGCACCGTCCATCGGCATGCCACCCAGCTGGTCGGTGGTCAAGGACCGGGGACCCTACGGTCTGCCCGGAGAACTCGCGCTGCTGCGCGATCACCGCGCCGACGTCGTCGTCACGAAAGACTCTGGGGGCGAATACACCTGGCCGAAGATGCGGGCAGCCGAGGAACTCGGCCTGCCGGTGGTCGTCGTGCGCCGACCGGCGCAACCGGAGGGTGTGGCCACGGTGACCGACGTCGAGGGCGCGTTGGCCTGGGTGCTAACCGGCGACTAAGGCGAGTTGCAGTGCGGCACCCGCGGTCAGCAGTGCGGCGACCTTGACCACTTCCAGCCCGGCGTAGGCGTAGTGGGCGCGGGAGCGCTCGATCATCCCACCGGGCGGGGCGCTCTGCGCGGCCAGCACCGCATCCGAGCGGCGGCGCAGCCGGGGCCGGACCACCAAGATCTGTACGGTCAGCACCACCACCGCAGCCCCCACCCCGGCCACCGAAATCGGTCCCGGCGCGTCGGTGGCCACCACCAACACCACCACCATCGCCAGCACGACCTCCACCGCGTTGAGGGCCCGGAACACCAGTCGGCCGATACCCAACCCCAGTGGGATGGTGATCCCCGGCGCGCGGAACTTCAGGGGCGCTTCCAGAAATGAGATCGCCAGCACCATGCCCAACCAGGCAAAGACGACTGCCGCCGCGAGAGCGCTCATCCCGTCACCTCCAGGTATCTGTGTCTGTCAGTCGCAGATAACGTATCTGTGTCATTCGGTAACAGACAAGAGTCTTTAGGCGGTAATCCTCGCCACCCGCCGTCGGGCAGACTGACAGGCGTGATTGTGGAACATGGAGTACTGCCCATCCGGCCAGGCAGCGAAGCCGATTTCGAAGCGGCCTTCGCCAAGGCGCGGCCGTTGATCGCCGCCCAGCCCGGATTCCTCGGGATTTCGATGTCCCGGTCGGTCGAGTCGCCGAACCTCTACCTGTTGCTGGTGCAGTGGGAGAACATTGAGGCGCACACCGAGGGGTTCCGGAAGTCGCCGGAATTCGAACAGTGGCGTGCGTTGTTGCACGGTTTCTACGAGTCACCGCCGGTGATCGAGCACTTCGTGGATATCGACTAAGGAGATGGTCGTCCGTGGACACAGCGCGCACCCTGGAATTCAACGCCCGTAACATCGCGGAGTTTCGCAGCAGCGGCGGAAAACTGGGCGGACCGTTCGAAGGGGCCCCGGTCCTGCTGCTGACCACCACCGGGGCCAAATCCGGGCAGCAGCGCACCAGCCCGATGATGTATCTCCCGGAGGGCGACCGGATCATCGTGTTCGCGTCCAACGAGGGCAAGGACAACCATCCGAGCTGGTACCATAACCTGCGGGCGAACCCTTCGGCGACCGTCGAACTCGGCACCGACACTTTCGCGGTCACGGCCACCGAGATCACCGGCGCCGAACACGACCGGCTCTATGGGATCCAAGCCGAGCGCTACCCGGGTTTCGCCACCTATCGCGAACGCACCCAGCGGGTCATCCCGGTGGTCGAGTTGATCAAAGGCGAGCCGTGACGTGCAGGGCAGCGATCAGGACTCGGCGAGCTCGCGGAGTACGCGGCATCGACGGTCACAAGTTCAGACCGCATCAAGGCGGCCAGGAGTGATCAGCCGAGACCGGCCTGGCTGTTGTTCTCGCTGAATGTCCTGTCGAAAGCCCAGGCAGTGCGCCGCTACCACTCGCTGCGCCGGTCGGCGCGGTTCCTCTGCTGCCAGGTCACGATGACCCCGACGGTGGCCAGGCCGCCCACGATCAACGCCACCCAGGATTGCGGAGGCATGGCGCTGACGCTAGGCATTCTCCCGCTGGCCCGCCTCCACCGAAAGCCCCATAAGCCGCACCGGTGAAATCCCAACTGTGGATGAAGCGTTGGGCGCCGACGAAAAGTCGTGATCAGTCCCGGATATGCGCCAGCCGGCTGGGGCGCTCCATATACGTCGCGTCCGGGGCAGCGAAGCCGAATTGCTCATAGAGGCCATGCGCGTCAGCGGTGTGCAACGTCCAGCGGAAATCCCGACCGGGGCCCTCGTCGATCATCGTCCGCAACAACCCCTTGCCGATCTCGCCGCCCCGTTGATCGCGCGCGACATAGACGTCCGCCAGGTACGCGAAGGCCGCACCGTCGGAGACCGCCCGGCAGAAACCGATCATCGCGCCGTCGTCGGCCCGGTAGGCGCCCACCATGCGCCATGCGCTGTCGAGCTGACGGTCGAACATGGCGCGGGTGCGGTACTTCGCCCAGTAGGTGTGCTCGACCAGCTCATTCCAGAGCCAATCCCGATCCACCCGCGCAGGATCGGTCGAGAACTCGACACCGTCGAGGGCCGCCACCGCTACCTCCTCATCCGCCTCGGGTCAGACACCACGTCACCGCGGTGATCAGCGCGCCCACGCCCACTCGCCGGGCCAGCCGCGTCGTCCGGAAAATGTCGGACGGCACAGGCGCCCGACCGTAGCCCATCCGCGCGCGATCTTCACGCCGATTTCCGTAGTAGGTATTGACCCCGCCGAGCTGCAGTCCCAGCGCCCCAGCGAAGGTGGCCTCGACCACCCCGGCGTTGGGGCTGGGGTGGTGGCGGGCGTCGCGGTGCCACGCCCGCAGCGCGCCGGCGCTATCAGGGCCCAGGGCACTCGCCAGCACACCGCTCAATCGGGAGGCCGGCAATCCCAGCACGTCATCCAAACGGGCTGCCGCCCAGCCGAACCGTTCGTAGCGGGCGCTGCGGTGCCCGATCATCGCATCCATCGTGTTGGCGGTGCGGTGCGCGACCAGTCCCGGAACGCCTGCCACCGCACCCCACACGAACGACGCCACCACGGCGTCGGAGGTGTTCTCCGCCACCGACTCGACTACGGCCCGCGCGACCTCGTCTGGACCCAACGCGGTCGTGTCGCGACCGACCAGGTTGCGCACCCGGGTCCGGGCTGACTCCAGGTCGCCGGCGGCCAGGAAGGCGTGCACGGCTTCGGCTTCGCGTTCCAGGGATCGGCCGCCGAGCACCGCCCAGGTGGCGAGGGCGGTCAGTGCCATGCGCGCCATCGGATTCCGAGCCCATCGCTCGGCGAGAAACGCCAACCCGGTCGCGCTTCCGACCAGTGCCAGAACATGGGCGACTCCGCTTGCCCGATCGTCGCGGTAGATCCGACGCTCCAACGCCAGCGCGCACGTCCCGAATCCGGCGACCGGATGCAGCCGCCGCGGATCGCCCCAGGCGCGGTCGGCGGCGTAGCCGAGCGCCAGTCCGAGCGCCCGGGCAGCGATCACCGCCGCGTCCGGTCTAGTGCGGCCAGCAGCCGATCGGTCAGGTCGGGGGGACGGACCGCGATCCGCACCCAGCTGTCATCCAGGCCTGGAAAGGTGTCGGCACGTCGCACGGCAACACCGTTCTCGCGCAAGGCCTTATGCACGCCGTGACCGACCTGGGCCAGTACGAAAGGAGCCACACCTGCGACGAAAGGCACCTCACGCTCGGCGAGTCCCTCACCCAAGTGCGCCCGCCAGGAAGCTAATTGCGCAGCTCGGCGCGAACTTTCGCGCATCGCCCGCTCATCCGAGCAGGCCAGCATGGCGGCCAGCGCCGACGCCGACACCGACCAGGGGATCTGCAGTCGTGCCGCCTCGGCGAGCAGTGCGGGATCGCCGAGCAGATACCCGGCGCGAATCCCGGGGATCGACCAGTGCTTGGTCAGGCTGCGGCTCACCAGCAGTCCCGAATTCCGCTCCCCGGAGAGGGTTTCCGGCTCATCGGGGATCGCATCCAGGAATGCCTCATCGACCAGCACCACCCGGCCTGGGCGCAGCAACTGACGCAGCGTCTGCGCCGGGTGCAACACCCCGGTGGGATTGGTCGGGTTGCCGACGACGACGAGGTCGGCGTCGGTGGGCACCGCATCCGGGTGCAGTGCGAACCCGTCGTCTGCCCGGCACAGCACCGTGCCGACGGTGCGACCGGCGGCGGTCAGCGCGGCATGCGGGCCGGTGTACTGCGGATGCACCACTACTGGAAAGCGCCACGGTCGCATGCGCGCCACCAGGTCGAAGGCCTCCGACGCGCCTGCAGTGGGCAGCACCTCCGCGGGGGTGCGACCGTGCCGGGCTGCCAACGCGGCGCGGGCCGCTGAGGTCTCGGGGTAAGCCATGGCGTCGTCGAGGGAGGCATGCAGTGCGTGCTCGAGCCAGTCCGGACGTGGCCCGGCATAGACGTTGACCGCGAAATCGAGCAGGCCGGGCGCGGCCTCGACATCGCCGTGATGGTGCAGATCCGGGCCGCCGAAACGGTGCACCGCGTCGGCGAACCGCTGCGCCAGCCCGGGATATCCGGCCCAATGGGTGTGCAGGTAGGACGCATGCAGGCTGCTGGCGGCAAAGCCGTCCGGGCCGTTGGGAAGCTGCCAGGCCGCGCTGACGGCGTAGTCGAAAACAGCCTGGGTGCGGTGGAATTCGTGCCCGGTCACCCGATCTCCCGCCCGTGCCAACAGATTGTCGGCCGCTGCCGTGGCTTCCCGGTAGCCCAGCGTCAGGTGCGGAGTCATCGCCGCATCGCCCGGCAGCGCGCCGACGCCCGCGTCCTCACCCACCCGACGGCACAGGTACGCCAGCCCGGCGCACTCGGCGACCGTCGGCACTCCTGCGGTGATCGCTGAGCGCAGCGCACCCAGCAGCGCAGTGTTGGCCCCCAACTGCCCGGCGTAGACCTCCGGAAACCCGCCGCCCAGGTAGATCCCTGCGGTACCGGCCGGCAGGCACGTGTCGGTGAGCGGGTCGAAGCTCGCCACCTCGCAACCGGCGGCGCGCAGCAGCTCGAACGTCTCGGTATAGCCGAACGTGAATGCGCGCCCCGCGGCGACAGCCACCACCGGCCGGCGCCCCGACGCCGCGCTGACTTCGGCAGCCGGGTCCCAAGCGCTGCCGGTCAACTCCGGAGCCTGGCGCGCCACCGCCAACAGCGCTTCCACATCCACGTACTGCTCCATCAGCTCGGCAAGTCGATCGGCCATGGCGGCGGACTCGGTGCGCTCGGCCGCCGGCACCAGTCCGAGATGCCGCGACGGTGTCTGCACACCCGCGTCGCGGGGCAACACTCCGAGCACCGGAATACCGCTGGGGCGCAATGCGGCAACGACTTCCTCCGCGTGCCGTGCGCTGCCGGCCTTGTTGAGCACCACCCCGGCGATACGCACCGCCGGGTCGAAGCCGGCCAGGCCCGCCACCACCGCCGCATGCGTGCGGGAGGCATGCGAGACGTCGACGACCAATACCACCGGCGTTGCCGTCAACGCCGCGATGTGGGCGGTGGAGGCCTCACCGTCGGTGCCCAGGCGCCCGTCGAAAAGCCCCATCACGCCTTCGATCACCGCGACATCCGCGCCTGCGGCGCCGTGCAGCAGCAACGGCACGATCCGGTCGGCGCCGACCAGATACGGATCCAGGTTGCGGGCCGGCCGGCCGGTGGCCAGCGCGTGATAGCCGGGATCGATGTAGTCCGGGCCAACCTTGTGCCCGCTGACTCCCAGGCCGCGGGCGGACAGCGCGGCCATCACGCCGACCGCCACCGTGGTCTTGCCGTGCCCGGATGCGGGTGCGGCGATGACCAGCCGGGGCAGGGAGACGGCTACCACGCTCACCATGCCTCACCACTCAATGCCGCGCTGGCCCTTCTGGCCGGCGTCCATCGGGTGCTTGATGTTGGTCATTTCGGTGACCAGGTCGGCGACTTCGATCAGCCGCGGATCGGCGCGCCGGCCGGTGATGACCACGTGCTGGTGGCCCGGGCGGTTGGCCAAGGTCTCCACCACGTCGTCGACATCCACCCAGCCCCAACCCATCGGGTAGGTGAACTCGTCGAGGATGTACAGGTCGTGGGTCTGTGCCGCCAGGCGTTCCTTGATCTGGGCCCAGCCCTCGGCGGCGTCGCCGGCGTGATCCTCGACGCCACCGGCCTTGCGGCTCCACGACCATCCCGAGCCCATCTTGTGCCACTGCACCGGGCCGCCCTCACCCGTCTCGGCGTGCAGTGCGCCCAGCCGCTCGAGCACGCTCTGTTCGCCGACCCGCCACTTCGCGGATTTCACGAACTGGAAGACCCCGATGTCGAAGCCCTGATTCCAGCCGCGCAACGCCAATCCGAATGCGGCAGTGGACTTCCCCTTGCCGTCGCCGGTGTGCACCATCAGCAGCGGCCGGTTGCGACGCTGGCGGGTGGTCAGATTGTCGTCGGGCACTGTCAACGGTTGTCCCTGCGGCATCAGGCGGCTCCCCTTCCGGTGGCATCGCGGACGACTCCGGCCAGTGCTTCGGCACTCACCTGCGGCAGCGGAACGTACTCGGCCCGCAGATGCTCGGCCAGCGTCCGGGCCAATCCGAGCCGCATCCGGCCGTTCTCGCAATCCACCACGACCGCCGAATATCCCTGCCCGGCAATCTGGTCGGCGGCCATCAGGGAGCGCTCGACCGGGCTCGTGCCGGCGGTGGCCCGGCCATCGGTCAAGACCACCAGCAGCGGGCGGCAGGCCGGCTCACGCAGTCGTTCCCGGCGGATCACCTCGGCGGCCTGCAGCAGGCCCTCGGCCAACGGGGTGCGGCCACCGGCGGGCAATTCGTCGAGCCGGACGGCGGCGATCTCCACCGAGCCGGTCGCGGGCAACGCCAATTCCGCCGTGGTGTCCCGGAACGTCACCACCGCCACCCGGTCCCGGCGACGGTAGGCGTCCAGCAGCAACGACAAGATCGCGGTCTTGACTTGGCGCATCCGTTCGATGGCGGCCATCGATCCGGAGGTGTCCACCACGAACAGCACCAGGTTGGCTTCCTGGCCCTCCCGGACGGCGCGGCGAAGATCTCTCACCTTCAGGATCATCCGGCCGCCGATTCTGCCGCGGGCACTCTGATGCGGTGCAGCGGCACGCAGCGTCTCGAACAGGTGCAGCCCGCCGGTGTCGCCGGAGGTGGTGGCGCCTACCCGGCGTCCGGAGCTGGTGCGGGCCCTGCTGCGCCGGCCGGCGCGTCCTTCGCCCAGGCCGTCGACGGAGAAAAGCCTTGCCCGGTAAGGGGAGTCGGCGCCCACCGTCGAAGTGGAACCCGGCTCAGAGTGCGCGGCCGGTGTAGGCCCGCATTGTTGTTCCGGCGGCGGTGAACCACCTTCCGGTGGACCGTCAGGATCGGGCCCGTCGGGTCCCGGACCGTCCGGGTCGGGCTGGGGACCGGAATCCTCCGGCGGCAGCAGTTCGTCGAGCTCGGTCTCGTCAAGGCCCGGGGCATCGAACGGCTTGCGCCGACGCCGATGCGGCAGGGCCAACCGGGCGGCCACCCGAAGGTCCTCGACACTGACCGCGTCGCGCCCCTGCCACGCCGCATGAGCTACCGCGGTGCGGGCACAGACGATGTCGCCGCGCAGCCCATCGACGTCGAACGCCGCGCAGATCTCGCCGATCTTGACCAGCGCAGCGTCGGTCAGCGCCACCTTGGGCAGCAGTTCCTGGGCTTGACGGATCCGGGCCCGCAGCCCCTCTTCTGCCGAGGCGTAGTTCGCGGCGAAACCCTGCGGGTCGGCGTCGAACGCCAGCCGCCGCCGTACCGCCTCGGCTCGCAACGCCGGTTCGCGCGGGGCAGACACCTCGACGGTCAGACCGAACCGGTCCAGCAGTTGCGGGCGCAACTCGCCCTCCTCGGGATTCATCGTCCCGACGATCACGAACCGCGCGGCGTGGGTCACCGACACTGAATCGCGTTCCACGGTCAGCCGGCCCATTGCCGCCGCGTCGAGCAGCAGATCCACCAGGTGGTCGGCCAGCAGGTTGACCTCGTCGACGTAGAGGATGCCGCGATTGGCGCGTGCCAACAGCCCGGGTTCGAAGTCGACGGTGCCGGCGGTGAGCGCCCGCTCCAGATGGATGGAGCCCACCACCCGGTCTTCGGTGGCGCCGACCGGCAGCTCCACCAGGCGCACCGGTCGGGTCTCGACGGTCGCGTCGCTCGGGAACGGACCGTCGGGGGAGAGCGGGTTCGCCTCAGCGGGATCGGAAGAGAACCGGTCGCCGGCCACCACATCGATGGGCGGCAGCACCTGGGCAAGCGCGCGAACCAGCGTCGACTTGGCGGTGCCCTTCTCGCCGCGGATGAGCACGCCGCCGATGCCGGGGGAGATCGCGCTCAGGACAAGCGCCAACGCCATGTCGTCGAGGCCGCCCGGGGCGTCCGGGTCGCCGCCGAGGACAGCGGGGAACGGGTACAGCTGTTGCATTGAGGCTCCGCTCGTGTGGCCAACACCTGTGTGTTGGCGACGCGAAGCCGGTATTCGGACTGACCGTGGCGCACCGAGAATGCGCCGCGGAACACCGTAGCGGGCCTGCGTCGGACTCACACCGACTTCCCTGGCGCTTCGCGCCGATACCCTAACACTCGGGGCCGCAGACGCCGACCGAGAGAAAGGGCACACGACCAGTGAGTGCACCTGTAGCAGACCTGACCGGATGGGTTGCCGAGCCGTTTACCGGCGGCGGTTTCACCCACGACGTATACCGCAAGGGGCAGGGTCCCGGCGTGGTGCTGATCCCGGAGATCCCGGGGATTCACCCCGGGGTCCTGGCGCTGGGAAATCACCTGGTGGACAACGGTTTCACCGTGGCGATTCCGTCGCTGTTCGGCGAGCCGGGCAAGGCGATCACGCCCGGCTACGCCGCGACCACGATCGCCCGGGCCTGCGTGACCCGGGAGTTCGCCGCGTTCGCCACCGACAAGCAGCGCCCGGTCACCCAGTTCTTGCGGGCGCTGGCCCGTGACCTCAACGAGAAGACTCCCGGCAAGGGTGTCGGGGTGATCGGCCAGTGCTTCACCGGAGGCTTCGCGCTGGCAGCGGCCGTCGACGACGCCGTGCTGGCGCCGGTGCTCAGCCAACCGTCCGTGCCGATTCCACTGACGCTGAAGCAGCGGCGTGACCCGGGGCTCTCGGAGGTCGAGTTGGGCGTCGTCGCCGACCGGGCAGCCAACGACGGACTGTGCGCTCTGGGCCTGCGGTTCAGCGAAGACAAGATGGCCCCCGGTGACCGCTTCACGACGCTCAAAGCACGGCTCGGGGACGCTTTCGAGGTGATCGAGATCGATTCCTCGTCCGGCAACCCGCACGGTCTGTCCCGGATGGCGCACTCGGTGCTCACCGACCAGGTCCGCGAGGTCGACGGCCACCCCGCTTACGAAGCGCGCAAGCGGGTGGTGGAATTCCTCACGCAGCGATTGACCTAGCTACCATCGCCGCTGTGCCAGCTCAGCCCAGCCCTGCCGAACGCATCGCCGTAGTGGGCATCGGCGCCGACGGCTGGACCGGGTTGGGTGACTCGGCCCGAGACATGGTGCTGGCGGCCGACGCCGTGATCGGCGCACCGCGTCAACTGGACCTGTTACCGCAGATCGAAGGTCAGCAGCGGCACCGGTGGCCGTCTCCGCTGCACGCCGGGCTGCCCGCGCTGTTCGAGGAGCTGGCGGGACTGCGGACCGTGGCGCTGGCGTCGGGTGATCCGCTGTTCAGCGGTATCGGCACCACGCTGATCGGACTGTTCGGTGCCGATCAGGTGAGGGTGCTGCCGGCGGTTTCGTCGGTCACGCTGGCCCGGGCCCGGCTGGGCTGGCCCGCGGAGTCCACCGCGGTGGTCAGCGTGGTCGGCCGTGACGTGCACGCGGTGCTGCGGGAGCTGGCGCCTGGCCGGCGGGTGCTGGTGCTGTCATCCGATGAGACCACCCCGGGGCAGCTGGCCGCCTTGCTGACCGAGCGCGGCTACGGAGCGAGCCGGATGGTGGTGCTCGGCGACCTCGGCGCAGCGGCTGAAACCAGGTTGGAGACCACCGCCGCCACCTTCACCGGTTCGTCCCCGCGGCTCAATATCGTCGCCCTGGAACTGGTCGGTCCATTGATGTCCGGCTGGGCGCCCGGTCTGCCCGATGATGCCTACCGCCATGACGGGCAGCTCACCAAACGTGACCTACGGGCCGCCGCGTTGGCGCGACTGGCCCCGGTCCCCGGGCAGCTGTTGTGGGACATCGGTGCGGGTGCCGGTTCAGTGGGCATCGAATGGATGCGTTCGCATCCGAGTTGTCGTGCTATCGCGGTCGAGGTGAACGACGTTAGGGTGCAACGTATCTCGGATAATGCTCGGAACCTCGGTGTGCCCGGGTTGCAGGTGGTCCAAGGCGCGGCACCGCAGGTGCTGGCGGACCTGCCCGGCCCGGATGCGGTGTTCATCGGCGGCGGGCTGAGCCGGGACGGGGTGCTGGCGGCCTGTCTGGCAGCGCTGGCGCCGGGCGGCCGGGTGGTCGCCCACGGGGTCACGCTGCAGGCCGAGGCGCTGCTGGCGGCGGCCTACCGCGAACATGGCGGCGAGCTGACCCGCATCCAGGTCGAGCACGCCGCACCGCTGGGCTCCTTCACCGGCTGGACACCGGGCCGGGCGATCACCCAGTGGGCGCTAGTCCGGCCCTGAGCGGTCGCGTGCCGGGTCATAGAGATGGCTCTCCCCGCCGCACGGATCGGGCAGGTCGGCTACCGCCCGGCCGACCAGGATGACCGCGGCTGACCGCAACCCGGCCTCTTCGACCGCGTCGGCGATGTCGGTGATCGTTCCGCGCAGCACCAGTTCCTCGGGCTGTGTCGCGCGATAGACCACTGCGACGGGGCATTGGCCGCCGTACTCGGGCGCCAGTTCGGCCATCAGCGCTCGGACGCGGGTGATCGCCAGATGCAACACCAGCGTCGCTTGCGTGGCGGCGAAGGCGGAGAGCGTTTCGCGTTGCGGCATGGCGGTGGAGGCGACTTGCGTACGGGTCAACACCACCGACTGCGTCACCAGCGGCACCGTGAGCTCTCTGCCGAGCACCGCTGCGGCCGCCGCGTACGCCGGCACTCCGGGCGTCACCTCCCACGGCACTCTGGCGGCATCGAGACGGCGGGTCTGCTCGAAGACCGCGCTGTACAGCGACGGATCCCCGGACACCAGCCGTACCACCGCGCGACCCGCCCGATGCGCGGTGACCAGTCGGTCGGTGATCGCATCCAGATCCAGATCGGCGGTATCGACAAGGTCGGCCGCCCGCGAGCAGTGCGCGAGTACCTGCGGGTCCAGATAGCTGCCGGGGTAGAGCACCACGTCGGCGTCGGCCAGCAGCCGTGCCGCCCGCACCGTCAGCAGATCCGCCGCGCCCGGGCCGGCCCCGACGAACTGGACCGCTAACGCACCCATCGCGGCGTCCATACCCGCCCCGCCGTCACCCGCGTCGACGAGGCCCCTACTAGGACAAGACATTTCATATCGATGGTGTCGGTGTCCAGCTCGCCCAGGGTGGTCACGCTGAGCTCCTCTGTCGCCCGGCCGATGTCGCGACCGATGACCACCACCGTGTGCGCATCCCGGTGTTCCAGTAGCACTTTGCGTGCGATCGCGATCTGGTCGGGCCGGGCACGTGACGCCGGGTTGTAGATCGCCAGCACCAGGTCGGCTTCGGCGATCGCCCGCAGCCGCGACTCGATCACCGCCCAGGGCTTGAGCCGATCCGACAGGCTCAGCACCGCGAAGTCGGCACCGATCGGGGCGCCGGCCGCCGCGGCCACCGCCTGCACCGCCGACACTCCGGGCAGCACCCGCACCGAAACGTGTTGATACTGAACATCCGTACCGGTTTCCGAGGCCGCCTCGAACACCGCCGATGCCATCCCGAAAACCCCGGCATCTCCGCCGGAGACCACCGCCACCTTCTCGCCGCGGGCGGCCAGATCCAGCGCGAACCGAGCCCGGTCGAGCTCCACGGTGTTGCCGGAGGTGTGCCGCTGCAAGCCCTCGCGCTGCGGAACCCGCGCGACGTAGGGGCCGTAGCCCACCACGTGGTCGACGGTGGCCAGCGCTTCGGTGGCCTCGCGGGTGAGCCAGCCCTCGGGTCCCGGTCCCAGCCCGATCACCAGCAGCTCGGCTGCGGCGCGCACCGGCTCAACGACCGCCGGCGCCGGGGCCGTCGACGTCCGTGAGCGCTGCCCGTTGCGGGAGTCCCCGTCCACCACGATCAGCGACAGGTAGGGGACGCTCGCCTCCTCGACATCGGCGACCCGCAGCCAGCGCTGTTGCGGATGGCTGGCCCGCTCGACGTAGTAGGCGTGCTCGAGGCGGCCCGCCGCTACCAGGGCGCGGCGCACGGCCGGGAAGGTGCGGCCCAGCTTCATGATGATGGCGCCGTCGGTGTCGGCCAGTCGCATCGCCAGTTCGTGCTCCGGCAGCGTTCCCGGCAGCACGGTCAGCACGTCGGTCTGGCGCACCAGCGGCATCCCGAGCGCGGCGGTAGCGGCGCTGAACGCCGGCACACCGGGGATGATCTCGGTGTCGAAGCGCATCGCCAGCCGGTCGTGCATGTACATGAACGAGCCGTAGAACAGCGGATCGCCCTCGGTCAGCAGCGCCACCGTGCGACCGGCATCCAGGTGGGCGGCCAGCCTCGATGCCGACGCTTCGTAGAAGTCGGCGAGCGCTCCGGCGTAGCCGCCGGGGTGATCGGTAACGCCGGTGGTGACCGGGTAGCGCAGCTCTTCCTCGCGGACTTCGGGCCGGATCAGGTCGGCGGCGATGGTGCGCGCATACGACGACTTGTTGACCCCGGCGTGGTAGGCCACCACGTCGGCATCGGCGATGATCCGGGCCGCTTTGCGGGTGATCAGCTCAGGGTCACCGGGTCCTAGGCCCACCCCGTAGAACTTGCCGGTCATTCGGCATCCGAGGCGAGTGCGTTCAACGCCGACGAGGTGATTGCCGACCCGCCGCGCCGGCCGCGCACCGTCACGAACGGGATGTCGATGCCGTGGTCGCGGTGCAGCGTGGCCAACGCCTCCTTGGACTCCGCGGCGCCGATGAACCCCACCGGGCAACCGACGATCACCGCCGGGCGCGGCCCGCCGTCGATGATCGTCTCCAGCAGGTGGAACAGTGCGGTCGGCGCGTTGCCGATCGCCACGACGGCGCCGGCCAGCTCGGGTTCCCACAACGAGACGGCCGCCGCCGAACGGGTGGTTCCCCATTCCTTCGCCAGATCCGGGACCCGCTCGTCGCGCAGGTAACAGCGCACCTCGTTGCCGGCGGGCAGCCGCCCGGCGGTCACGCCGACCGCCACCATCCGGGCATCGCAGAGGATCGGCGCGCCGCCGTCGAGTGCGGCCCGCCCGGCCGGCACCGCGTCCGGGTGGATCAGCAAGTCCTTGGCGACGTCGGTCTGCCCGGCGCCGTGGATCATGCGCACCGCGAGCCGCTCGGCGGCCGCCGGGATGTGGGACAGGTCGGACTCGCGGCGGATCGTCGCGAACGATTCGACGTAGATGGCCGGACCGTCGGCAATGTAGTCGTAATGCCGAGACGGGCGCATGGGCCTGCTCACGGGTTCGCCTCCTGGGCTTGGGGGATGAAGACACCCTGCCACGGCGTCACCACGAGCTCGATGTGCTCTGCCAGCGATCGCCCCTGGTCCGGCGTGAGCACGCCGTCGGGGACGTGCACGTGGGTGCCGCCGAGCACGCTGCCAAACGGTAACGGACCCGACGGGGCCGGGACGCGCGGGTCGGCGGCGAGGGCGGGTTGCAGCGGCCGACCGAGTTCGCGGACATGCCACGGCGCGTCCGGCTGCTCGCCGCGCGCTTCCTGGAATGCCGCCGCCAGCTCGGCGAGCCGGGCGGCGGCGTCGTCGAGACCGATCACCGCACCCCAGTCGTCACCGACTCGCAGCTGGGCCTCGGTGGCACTGAGCGCCACCAGGCCCGCGTCGCTTTGCCGATCGATCAGGTCGCCGCGGCCGTCATCGAGCACGAACAGGAAGCGACCGGGCAGCCGGGCGAGTCGCGGATCGGCACACAGCAGCGCGTCCAGCCCAGTCGCCACCGGGCGCAGGTCCGCCCGCCCGCCGGCATGGCCGGTCTGCGGCGAGACCAGGATGTTGCGGACCAGCTCGTGACTGGGCGACGGCAACAGCCCGGTCGACTCCACGGCGGCCACCGCGTCGGGGGCCAGCGCACCGGCGTGGTCGGCCAACCCGCGCAGCTGCAGATTGGCCCGCTTGGTCAGGTAGACCGAACCGTCGGCGAACTCGGCGCTGACCTGCAGCAGCCGGGCCAGTGAGGCGGCTGGCAGCCGGCCCCCGACCAGGCGTAGCCGCACCAGCAGTCCGTCGTCGGCCACCCAGGGGCGTAGCACGCCTGGGCATCGGTCGGCCCTCGTCCTCATCGGTCACACCCGCCACGTGGGGGAGCCCATGGAAGTGTTGCCCGCCTTTGCGCGACAACACCCGTTAAGTCAGCCGTGTCGGTTGCGGGTTTGGCGTGCACGGACTGAATTGTCGCTCAAAGGCGGGCAATAGACATGCCGCCGCACTCCGGTGACGGGTGGGACTCGTGGGATCAGCCCGTCGTCAGCGCCGCCACCGCCGGGCCGAACATGGTGTCCTTGATCGCGCCCAGAGTTCCCGAATCCTTGCCGGCCAGCGGCCGCAGAAACTCGGTCGCGGCCGGAGTCACCGCGCCCTCGGCGGCGGTGCTGTCCACGATGCCGAAGGTCGCGGCGTCCACCCCGCCGAACCGGCGGCCGGTGGTCATCGACGCCACCTGGGCCTGCGGGGTGAGCTTGGCCTGGATCAGCGCCGCCATCCCCGACGTGAACGGAATCCGGATGTCGACCTCGGGCAGGCAGAAGAAGCCGCGGTCGGCGCGCATCACCCGGAAGTCGTGGGCCAGTGCCAGCATCGCGCCGGCCCCGAAGGCGTGGCCGACGACGGCCGCCGCGGTGGGGATCGGCAAGGTCAGCACCCGCGCGAGCAGTGCATGCACCCGGCCGACGTACCAGTCGGTGCGGTCGCCGTTGGCCATCAGCCAGTCCAGGTCCAAGCCGTTGGTGTAGAACTTGCCGCCCGCGGTGGTCACCAGGCCCTGCGCCTTGCCCTCGGCGTTGGCGGCCAGCACGTCGTCGAGCACCCCGTTGATCTCGTCGAGAAAGTCGGGGGAGAACCGGTTCTCGTCCGCGCCGAGGTCCAGCACGGCGATCGTGTCGTCATAGGTCAGGTTCATGGGGTGGATCCTTTCTGATTCATGCGGCGGTCCCAGCTTCGGCTCTCCTCCGTCGAGCCTCGCTGAACCGCCAGGGGTGGCCCGACCGACAGCACGGCGCGGACCGCCGCGCGCAGGTGGGCGTGGGCGCGTGCGCTGCCCAACCGATTCCGGCTGAGCACGATCGCGGTGGGTAGATCGACGACGCAGGTGGTGATGGTGTCGACGGCGGCGGCGTCGCGGCGGTGCCACAGGCCGTCCGCAAGCCGAATGAGTAGGCCGACCAGCTCGGCATCGGTGCCGCGGAGCTGCTCGGCCAGTTCCGGAGACAGGTCGTCGTCGGGCATCTGGTTGCGCTGGATCGCGAACAGTAGCTTGCAGGCGTCGGGATGACGCTGCGCGAACGCCACCGGAGCGTCGGCGGCGGCAACCACGGCCTCGACTGGGTCGGTGACCGCGTCCACCAGGTCGCCCTGCACCGCCAGAAAGCGCCGGGCGGCCCGCAGCCAGGCGGCGGCAACCAGCCCGGCCCGCGAGCCGAACCCGTGGTAGACCGCTCCGTTGGAGGCGCCGGTGGCCTCCCCGATCGCGCGAATGGTCACCGCGGCCGGGCCGGACCGGGCGGCAAGCGTCTCGACGGCGTCGAGCACCTGCTCGTGGTCGTGCACGCGCGGGCGGGGCATGGCCGTCACCGTAACAGAGCAAGCGCTCTGTTACCAGGTGCGGTCACTCGGACGCTGGCGTGACAGGATCGGACCATCATGAGCACTCCCGCAACCCGTCCCGTCGTATTCTCCGGCGCCCAGCCGACCTCCGACTCGCTTCACCTCGGAAACGCCCTCGGCGCGGTCGCGCAGTGGACCAGCCTGCAGGACGATCACGAGGCGTTCTTCTGCGTCGTCGACCTGCACGCGATCACCGTGCCGCAGGACCCGGCGACGCTGCGCCGCCGCACGCTGGTGACCGCCGCCCAGTACCTCGCGCTGGGGATCGACCCGGCCCGCAGCACGGTGTTCGTGCAGAGCCATGTGCCGGCCCACGCCGAACTCGCCTGGCTGCTCGGCTGTTTCACCGGTTTCGGCCAGGCGTCGCGGATGACGCAGTTCAAAGACAAGTCGCAGAAGCAGGGGGCCGACTCCACCACCGTCGGTCTGTTCACCTATCCGGTGCTGATGGCCGCCGACGTGCTGCTCTACGACACCGCGGTGGTCCCGGTCGGGGAAGACCAGCGCCAGCACCTGGAGCTGGCGCGCGACCTCGCGCAGCGCATCAACGCGCGCTTCCCGGAGACCTTCGTCGTCCCCGAGCCGATGATCCCGAAGGCCACCGCCAAGATCTATGACCTGCAGGACCCGACCGCCAAGATGAGCAAGTCGGCGGCCACCGACGCCGGCCTGATCAGCCTGCTCGACGACCCGGCGAAAAGCGCCAAGAAGATCCGCTCGGCGGTCACCGACTCCGAGCGCGAGATCCGCTACGAGCCGGACACCAAGCCGGGCATCTCGAATCTGCTGACCATTCAGGCCGCGGTCACCGGTACGGATGTCGAGTCCCTGGTGAACGGCTATGCGGGGCGCGGCTACGGCGATCTGAAGAAGGAGACCGCCGAGGCCGTCGCCGAGTTCGTCACCCCGATCAAGGCCCGGGTGGACGAGCTGCTCGCCGACCCGGCCGAGCTGGAGGCGGTGCTGGCCGCCGGTGCGAGCCGGGCCCGCGAGGCGGCCGCTGCCACGCTCGCGCGGGTGTACGACCGGGTGGGATTGCTTCCAGCGCAGGCATGAGCAAAGCCGTGACCGACCAGTCCAACGGGTCTAAGCCGGGCGTCATCGACCGGCTGCGGTCGCGCTACGGCTGGTTCGATCACGTGGTGCGCGCCCAAGAGCGCTACGACGACCGCCAGGGCAACTTCTTTGCCGCGGGGATGAGCTACTACACCATCTTCGCGCTGTTCCCGCTGGCCATGGTCGGGTTCTCCGTCGGCGGCTTCCTGCTGTCGCGCCGGCCCGAGGTGCTCGACGAGATCGAGCGCCGGATCAAGCATTCGATCCCCGGCGAGTTCGGCAACGAGCTCGTCACGCTGATGGACAGCGCAATCTCCTCACGAGCCTCCGTCGGTGTGATCGGCCTGGCGACCGCTGCCTGGGTGGGGTTGACCTGGATGGCCAACCTGCGCGAGGCGCTGTCGGAGATGTGGGAAACCCGTTCGGACAAGCAGGGTTTCGTCTCTTCCAAGCTTTCGGACCTGCTCGCGATGGCGTGGGCGTTCGGTGCCATGCTGGTCACCGTCGCGCTGACCGCCCTGGCTGATCCGAAGTTGATGCGAAGCGTGCTGCGGTGGCTGGGCGTTCCTGACTTCACCCTGCTGGGTGGCCTGCTGCGGGTCGCGTCATTGACCATGGCCGCCGGGGTGTCGTGGCTGTTGTTCACCTGGATGATTGCCCGGTTGCCCCGCGAATCGGTGAGCTTCAACAGCGCGATGGAGGCCGGTGCTATCGCCGCCGTCGGCTACGAACTTTTCAAGCAGGCCGGCTCGGTGTATCTGCAGTCGGTGATCAACGGCCCGGCCGGGGCGGTGTTCGGACCAGTCCTGGGCCTGCTGGTGTTCGCCTATGTCACCGCTCGGCTCATTCTGTTCGCCACCGCATGGGCGGCGACGTCGGCGGACAACCTGCGTGTCGACTGAGCCCCGACCCTAGGAGAGTTATGTGTCGGCCGGCACCGGGTAGCGGCTCATGATCGATACCCGGTTGAACGAGTTGATCGTGATGGCCGACCAGATCAGCAGCGAGACCTGATCGTCGGTGAGGTGCTCGCGCAGCAACGTGTACTCGTCGTCGTCCAGGTGCGCCTCGGAGATCCACGTGACCGCCTCGGCGATCTCCAGGGCAGCCCGTTCGGTGTCGGAGAACAGCTGAGTGTCTCGCCAGGCCGGCAGCACCGCGATCCGCTGCACGGTGTCGCCGGTGGCCAGCAGCGCCTTGCTGTGCATGTTCAGGCAGAACGCGCACCCATTGATCTGGGAAACCCGCAGGTTCACCAGTTCCAGGACTGTTGGCGGCAATCCGGCGTCTTCGGCACGTGCCCGCACCTCTGCTGCGGCGTCCAGGTAGGCCCGGTAGACCGAGGCGGACTGCTTGTTGACGGCGATCCGCGTCATGATCAGTCGCCGGACGGGTCGACGAGGTCGGCGAACTCCGGGTGCTTGGTGATGTAGGCCTCGACGAACGAGCAGGTCGGTACGACGCGTTTGCCGGCCGCACGGGTGTCGGTCAGGGCGGCGCCGATCAGCGTGCTGGCCAGGCCGCGCCCGCCGAACGCCTTGTCGATCACGGTGTGGTGGAAGATCCGCTGATCGCCACGTTCGATGTAGTCGGCGAACCCGGCCTGTTCGCCGTCGACGGTGATCTTGTACTGCCCGTTGTCGTGGGTGACGGTCGGTTCGCTCATCTTTGCAGCCTATCCGAGCCAGGCGCCGCGCCGCATGACCCGCGCGACCCGCCAATCTCGATCCAGCACAACCAGGTCGGCGTCACGCCCGGCTGCCAGAACACCGGCCCGGTGCAGTCCCAGGACGTGCGCCGGCGTGGACGAGGTCATGCGCACGGCGGCGGCCAGGGCCGCATCGTCTGCCCCGAGCAGTCGTACCGCGGTCGCGAACAACCGGTCCATGGTGGCGGTGCTGCCGGCGATCGTCGCCGTACCGCGCAGCCGGGCCACCCCGTCGGCGACGTCGACGTCGAGCCCGCCGAGACGGAACGCGCCGTCGCCGACTCCGGCGGCGGCCATCGCATCGGTGACCAGTGCGACCCGGCCCGGGCCGGCGGTGGCCACCACGTGGCGGATCGCCCCCGGGTGCAGGTGCACGCCGTCGGCGATCAGCTCGACGGTCACCCGGGGGTCGGACAGCAGCGCCGGGACCGGCCCCGGCTGGCGATGATGCAATGCCCGCATCGCGTTAAACAGGTGGGTGCCGACCCTCGCCCCGGCATCGATCGCCTTCTGCGTCAGTTCGTAGCTCGCGTCGGTATGTCCCACGGCCACAACGATTCCCGCATCCACCAAGTGCCGGATGGTCGCGATGGCACCGGGCAGCTCGGGGGCCAGCGTCACCATTCGGATCGTGCCACCGCCGGCAACCAGCAGCGCCTCGACCTCGGTATCAGAGGGCGCACGCAGCTGACCGCTGTCGTGTGCACCGCAGTGCAGCCGGCTCAGCCACGGCCCCTCTAGGTGGATGCCGTCCACCACGCCGCGCCGGGCCGCGGCAGCCAGTGTGTGCACCTGCGCCAGGAGGGTTTCCGGCGACGCGGTCACCAAGCTGGCCAGGCCGCCGGTGGTGCCGTGCGCAGCGTGCAGGGCCGTCGCGTGGTCCGGATCGTCAGCGTAGGAGACGCCGGCGCCACCGTGGGAATGCATGTCGACGAAGCCGGGAACCAGTACGCAGTCACGGAAGTCATATTCTGGCCGAATCGGGGCCGGCCCAGCCCCGCAATCGGCAATGCGCCCCTCGGCCACCGACACCCAGCCGGGCCGAAGCACCGCACCGTCGATCACGGCGGCGCCGGCGGCGATGACGGTCATGCCGAGGCCTCGCTGTCAGCAACCAGGGCTTCGCCGCCCTCGGAGGGCCAGCGTCCGCCGTTCTCCCAGAAGTGCCGGATGTCTTCCAACTGGCGGCCCTTGGTCTCGGGGGCGTAGCGGTATACGAAGCCCAGGCTCAGCACCGCCAGCACACCGAACACCGCGAACGTCCCGGCCCCGCCCAGCGAGGTGAGCATGGTCAGGAACACCGCGGCGACGATCGCATTGGCCACCAGGTCGGAGGTCAGCATCGCCGAGGACCCCATGGCTCTCATCCTGGCCGGCAGGCTCTCGCCGGCGTACACCCACACCAGAGAGCCGAACCCGAAGGTATAGCCGACGGTGAACAGCAGCACCCCACCGAACTTGACCGCCGCCAGGGCGTCACCGAACGTCTCGCCGGCGGCGAACACCGCAACCAGCAGCAGGTTGGCCGCGACCATCGCGGCGATCCCCGACAGCAGGATCGGCCGCCGGCCGACGCGGTCGATGATCACCAGTGAGACGACCATTGCGGCCAGGGCGGCGACCTGCACCAGTGCCGGCAGAACCAGCAACGCGAAATCGCCTTCGAAGCCCATCTTCTCGAACAGTCGGGGGCTGTAGTAGACGATCGCGTTGATCCCGGTGATCTGGATGAAGAAGCCCAGTGTCACCACGAACAGCGTCGCCCGCAGGTAAGGCGGCCGCAGCATCTCGCGCAGCACGCCGACTCCGCCGGCCTGCTCCTCGGTCAGGGTGCGGCCGATCTCGGCCAGCTCGCGCTGCGCGTCGGCGCCGGGCTCGATCCGCCGCAGGGTGCGTTCCGCATCGTCGACGCGGCCCTTGAGCAGATACCAGCGCGCGGTGTCGGGGACGCGTGCCAGCAGCAGAGCAACCAGCACCGCCGGGACCGCGGCCAGACCCAGCATCGCCCGCCAATTGCCGGTGCCGGCCAGCAGGTAGGCGAACAGATAGCCGGCGATGATCCCGATCACCGTGGCCACCCCGTAGGTGACCAGCAGTGCGCCCCGGGCGTGAGCCGGCGCGGACTCGGCCACGAACACCGGAACCACCACTACCGATACGCCGATGGTGATGCCCAGCAGCAGCCGCGCCACGGTCAGCGTCGACACCGACGTCGCCGCCGCCCCCAGCACCGCGAATACCGCGTAGCCCAGCGCCACCGACACCATCGAGCGTTTCCGGCCGATCGCGTTGGCCAGCCACCCGCCGGCCATGGCGCCGGCGATCTCGCCGATCACCGTCGCGGTGGCGATCATCTCCTGTTGGGTATCGGTCAGCCCGAAGTCACGCTCGATGAACAGCAGCGCGCCGGCGATGTTGGACAGGTCGTAGCCGTAGATGACGCCGACACTGGCGGCGGCCACTCCCACCAGCAGCGCCAGCGGCGAGGAGCGGCGCAGTTCGGCGAATCGGCCCATCTGGCTCACCGTAGGGGATATGAATCCAGCCGATCAGGCTCGGGTGAGAACCCGGGGGCCGATCTGGTGGGCGAGTTCGAGCGCGAGCTCGACCGCCAGCCGCCGCGTGCTGGGCGGGTGACCCAGCAGCTCGGTGGCGCGCGCCACTCGCTGCAGCACCGTGTTCCGATGAGCATGGAGGCGGGCCGCGGCCCGCGGCGCGTTCTCGGCCTCGTCGAGGAACACTCGCAGCGTCTCGCGCAGGCGCTCCGCGCTGGGGTCATCGGCAGCCAACGGACCGAGTGTGGTGGCCACGAATTCGGCTGCGCGGTCCAGGTTCTGGGCCGCCAGTTCGGTGACCTCCAGCTCGTCGTAGAGCCCGACCCGGGTCCCGGCAGGATGCGCGACAAGCACACGCTGGACAGCCAGTGCCGCGGTGTGGGTGCGGCGGAAGCCGCCGATTCCGTGCCGGGCAGGGCCCACCGCGACGCGGATAGTGGGATGGATGCGATTGATCGACTCCCGCAGTGCATCCAGCGCCGGGGCGGCCTCGCTGCCCAGCCAGGCCCACAACGTGGACGTTCCGGCCGGCAACGTCAGGGGCCGCCGCGCACCGGCGGCCTGCGCCAGCACCCCGGCGGCCGATTCCAACGCGCCCTGGATCTCGCCGAGCGGGGGAGCCCACAGCACCAGCGCGGTGTGGTGCCGGCCCAACTCGTAGCCCAGCTGGCCGCTGGCCCGACGGCTGTCGATCGGGGCGTCGTCGAGGATCAGCCGGATGGTCTCTGCGCGGCGCGCCAGCGCACCTCCGAGCACCTCCTCGCGTTCCCGCTGGGCCTCGGCGATGACCTGGCTGACCACGTGGTCGACGTACTCGAACATGCGTTGCGAAGAGGCGTTCAGTAGCTGGATGAGCAGCGGACCCGGCGGCACGATCTGGGCGGCGTGCGCCATATAGCGCTGCCAGCCGACGTTCTGGCCGCGGCGGTAGGACTGGAATAGCACGTCGAGGCCGATGCCGCGCCGCGCAATGGTGCGGGCGACGTCCAGGGCCTCGGGGGGAACGTCGAAGGAGGCGGGCCGGTCGTCGCGGCGGGCGAACATGGTCATCACCCGGGCGAGATTGGCGCGGTTGCTCGCCGACATCTCCGCGGTCAGCGCCGCGTCGGCGCCCAGGAACGGCGACAGTTCGATCTCGGCGGCGTCCATCTCGGCGACCAGGTCATCGATTTCGGTCAGCATCAGTTCGGCCACGTCGCCCATCAGCGCGACGACGTCGGAGGGCGGCGGCGGGGCATCCATGCGATGAGTGTGCCATCGCACACATATCCGCAAAAGATCTGAGCGAACGGACATACCGCGCCCGGGCGTTGCGACTTTAACGTGAACCACGCCACACCCGGTGCTCAGAGGAGATATGCGTGACAATCACGACCCCCAGCCAGACGCAGACCACGGACTTCGACGTCCTCATCGTCGGCGCCGGCATCTCCGGGGTCGGCGCGGCCTATCACCTCAAGGCCCGCCGGCCGGGTACGTCGTTCGCAGTCCTCGATGGTCGGGACTCCATCGGTGGCACGTGGGATCTGTTCCGGTATCCCGGGATTCGTTCCGACTCCGACATGTCCACCTTCGGCTTCGGTTTCGCGCCCTGGACGCATCGCAAGGCGATCGCCGACGGGTCGATCATCATGGACTACCTGCGTCAGGTGGTCGCCGACAACGAGCTGGCCGACCACATCCGGTTCGGCTACCGGGTGCTGACCGCGGACTTCTCCCGGGAACGGGGCCGCTGGAGCGTCACCGCCGAGCACACCGGCAGTGGTGCGACAGCGCGGTTCACCGCACGATTCCTCTTCCTGGGCACCGGCTACTACGACTACGACGCGGGGTTCACGCCGGAGTTCGCCGGGGTCGAGGAGTTCGGCGGCCAGGTCATCCACCCGCAGCACTGGCCGCAGGATCTGGACTACACCGACAAGCGCGTGGTCGTGATCGGCAGTGGCGCAACGGCGGTCACGCTGATCCCGGCGATGGCCCCCAAGGCCGGTCACATCACCATGCTGCAGCGCTCGCCGAGTTACGTGTTCTCGATCCCGGCCGAGGATCCCTTTGCCAACATCTTGAACAAGGTGCTGGGCGCACAACGCGCCAGCCCGATCATCCGGCGCAAGAACATCGTGCTCAACCGCGGGATCTTCAAGGCCTGCAAACGCGCGCCGGGGCTGATGCGCCGGCTGCTCATCGCCAATGTGTGTCGCCAACTGCCGAAGAACTTCGATGTGGACACCCACTTCACCCCGCGTTACGACCCGTGGGACCAGCGGCTGTGCATGGTGCCCGACGGCGACCTGTTCAAGGCGATCTCGTCCGGGCGGGCCAGCGTGGTCACCGATGTGATCGAGAGGTTCACCCCGACCGGCATCCGGCTGGCCTCGGGCCGTGAGCTGGCTGCCGACCTGGTCGTGACCGCGACCGGACTCACCATGTGCGCCTTCGGCAAGATCGCGCTGCGCATTGACGGTGCGCCGGTGAATCCCGCGGACACGACGGTCTACAAGTCGATGATGCTGTCCGGGGTGCCGAACCTGGTGTTCGCCTTCGGCTACACCAACATCTCCTGGACCCTCAAAGTCGACTTGGTCTGCGAACACTTCTGCCGGTTGCTCGACTACATGGACGCCCACGGACACCAGCGCGTCGAGCCGGTTCTCGACGATCCGGGCATGCCGCGGGTGCCACTGCTCGATCTGGGGTCGGGCTACGTGCAGCGCGGCGTCGCACAGTTCCCGCGCGCCGGCACCACCGGGCCGTGGACGGCCGACATGGCCTACGAAAAAGACGTCGAACGGCTACGTGCGGGGCCGGTTGAAGACAGTGCGCTGCGCTTCAGCGCCGACAGGTCCGCCGTGCGGGCATCGGTAGCGAGGTAGTCCTATCGCCACATCACAGACCCCAAACACCAACTCAGCAAATACCTTTCATCACTTTTTGGAGAATCTCATGGCCCACGCCGCAGTCACCAACTGTCCAACCTTCACCACTGCCAATCGGGAGGAGCGCCGTCGGCTCTCTCGTCGGCTGGTTCGCGTCGCCAGCGTGGCCGGCAGCATGGCGGCCGGCGGGCTTGCCATGGCGCTGACGGCGCCGCACGCGGCCGCCGAGGCCGCCGCCCTGCAGGGTGCGGTCGCTGCCCTGGAGCAGGCCCAGGCCCAGATCGCGGACTTCGACGCCAACAGCCCGCTGTTCGACTTCATCAATCACGGAGCGTCGGATGGCATGCTGCCGCAGTACGTACAGAACATGTCGGCGACCACCCTGTCGATCATCCTGTCCCAGTTCAACGCGGGCACGCTGAAATTCCCCGGCTTGCCGGACTTCCCGCAGATCAACGGGACTGCCTACACGGCGGCCCCGTTCATGTGGAACGCTTCGGGCACCGACCCGCAGTCGTACCTGATCTACGGCAACCCGGACAACCAGTACGGCCTGATGCCGCTGGACCCGAACGCCAGCTACACCATCACGGTGCACCCCGGTGACGGGTCCATCGGCGGCGGGCTGGCCACCTACTCCGGCAGCGTCGTGCAATCGAATTTCGCGCCGATGGCAAGCTTCAGCTTCGCCGACGCGACCCCTAACGCGGACGGCAGCTACACCATCATCGTCAGCGCCACAGACCCCGGTAACGGGGCCAACTGGTTCAGCAGCGCCGGCGCGACCTCGCTGCTGGTGCGAGACACCGTAGGGGACTGGGGCCAGATCCACAACGACGTCCATATCGTCAAAGACGGTGCAGAGCAGAGCGTTCCGTGGCTCAACGATGACCAGATCGGCACCATTCTGGGTATCACCGGCAAGGTGCTGCCCTTGGTGAACATGTCCGACACCTACTACCACCAGATCCAGTACCCGCTGTTGAACGACCCGAACGAGTTCAGCAAGCTCGGCGACACCGCCGCCAACATCCCGGGACTGACCCTGCCGGGTCAGGTCAGCAGCATGGGCAACTTTGCGCTGGAGCCGGGCCAGGCGCTGGTGCTCAAGGTGCCTGAGCTGGAAGCCGGCTACCACGGCCTGCAGGTCACCAACGAATGGGGACAATACGTTCCGTTCGCCAGCGTGACGGGCAGCCTGAACAGCACCCAGATCTTCCAGGGCAACGACGGCTACACCTACTACATCCTCAGCGGCGAGAACCCCGGTTACGCGAACTGGGTGAACATCGGCGACCTGACCAATGGTGGTGTCCTGCTGCGCTGGCAGGACGTGTCCGGAACGATCACCAACCCCAACATCGAGACCACCGTGGTGCCGATCTCCGACGTCAAGGACTACCTGCCGGCGGACATGCCGACGGTCACCCCGGACGAGTACGCGGCGCTGGCCCAGGAGCGGCTGCTCGAGTACGGCTACTCCTTCCACCAGTCGTCGAACATCAACTGGCTGTGGGACAACCTGCAGATCGGCCAGATCAAGGCAGCGATCGGCGCGGACACCTTCGACCAGCTGTTCGGCGGCCAGGACTCGGTGCCGTCGATCTTCGACCGGATGGTGTCGCCGGAACTCGGGCCCAACTGGGCAGGCGTGTTCAACAACGTGTTGGCCAACCCCGAAGGCAGCTTCAACGCACTGATCAACAACCTGCCGCTGATGATCAAGGATGTCGAGTTGCCGAGTGTCCTGGCCGGGCTGCAACTGCAGCACCTCACCGAGCAGACCTTCGCCGCGATGCAGACCGGCGAGTACTGGTCGGACTCGTCGAACCTGCTGTCCAGCTTCAACGCCTTCGGCACTGTCATCAACGACGCACTGTTCGACCCGGCCACCAGCATCACCGCCGGCTTCCTCAACGCGCGCGACGACTTGTCGGTGGGGCTGCTCAACGCCACTGACGACACCGAGCTGACCAACACCCTGTGGGCGCAGCTGTCAGAGCTCAACGACACGCTGGCGCAGGCACTCGGCGGTATGGCGCTGTGAAAACCACTGCGGCGGTACTGCTGGAGCCGGGCAAGCCGTTCGAGATCATGGAACTCGATCTCGACGGCCCCGGCCCCGGGGAGGTGCTGATCCGGTATGTCGCTGCCGGCCTGTGTCATTCGGATCTGCACCTGACTGACGGCGATCTGCCACCGCGGTATCCGATCGTCGGCGGGCATGAGGGCGCGGGGATCATCGAGGACGTCGGTCCCGGGGTGACGAAGGTAGCCCCCGGTGATCACGTGGTGTGCTCGTTCATCCCCAGCTGCGGAAAATGCCGCTACTGTGCCACCGGCCGCCAAAGCCTGTGCGACATGGGCGCTACCATCCTGGACGGCTGCATGCCGGACGGAACGTTCCGATTCCGGGGCGCCGGCAAGGAATTCGGTGCCATGTGCATGCTGGGCACGTTCTCCGAGCGTGCCGTGATCTCTGAGCATTCGGTGGTCAAGATCGACGACTGGCTGCCGCTGGAGACCGCTGTGCTGGTCGGCTGCGGAGTCCCCACCGGATGGGGTGCGGCCACCTACGCCGGCAACGTCCGGCCCGGGGACATCACGGTCATCTACGGCGTCGGCGGTATCGGTATCAACGCCGTGCAGGGCGCGCTGCACTCGGGCGCCAAGTACGTGATTGTGGTCGACCCGGTGGAGTTCAAGCGCGAGACGGCACTGAAATTCGGTGCCAGCCATGCATTCTCATCGGCGAGCGAGGCCGCCGAGAAGGTCCACGAACTGTCTTGGGGGCAGGGTGCGGACCAGACGATCGTCACTGTCGGCACTGTCGAGGAGGAAGTGATCTCGGCGGCGTTCGACGTCGTCGGCAAAGGCGGGACCGTGATCGTGGTCGGCCTAGCCAGCCCGGAGAAGCTGACGGTCCATGTCTCGGGCATGATGCTGACGTTGATGGAGAAGACCATCAAGGGATCACTGTTCGGCTCGGCCAACCCGCAGTACGACATCGTGCGGCTGCTGCGGCTCTACGACGCCGGTCAACTCAACCTCGACGAGTTGGTGACCGCCCGGTACCGGCTCGAAGACGTGAACCAGGGGTATCAGGACCTGCGGGACGGCAAGAACATTCGCGGAATCGTGCTGCACTCCGGAGCATGATCGGTCAGCGCAGCAGGGGGTGCGCAGCGAATGGCGCGTACCAATTGGCGTCGGATCACCATGCCGAGCCCCTACCGGGGCGGCGGTTCACCGCCCGGGCGCCCATGATGAGTCCGAAAACCACGATCGTTCCGAAGATGGCCACCCCGACGCGTACCGGCACCGTGTCGTCGGACGGCGGCAACAGCATGGCCTGCGGGTTCGGGGCGTCGGCCGGGCCTCGGGCCGCCACCAGCGACGGGTCGGGCTCGATCAGCGTCCCGACTCGGGTGCCGGCCGGGACGGAGAAGCCGTAGTCGAGCAGCTGCGCGGCCTGCTGCCAGGGCGGGATCGGCTGCCGGGTGCCGCGCAGCAGTACTGCCACCAGCCGGCGCCCGTCCCGGGTCGCGGCCCCGACGAACGTCTGCCCGGCGTCATCGGTGTAGCCGGTCTTGCCGCCCAGCGCGCCTGGGTAGTTGTAGAGCAGCTGGTTGTCGTTCTCCAGCTGGTAGCCGGGTGTGTCGCCGTAGCCCGGGAAGTCGAAGGTGCGGGTCGCGACGATGTTGGTGAACGCCGGGTTGTTCCAGGCGTAGCGGTAGAACAGTCCGATGTCGTAGGCCGAGGTGCTCATGCCGGGCCCGTCCAGCCCGGACGGGGTGGCGGCACGGGTGTCGCGGCCGCCGAGCCGCGCGGCCAGGGTATTGATCTTGTGCAGCGCCACATCCCAGCCGCCGAGTTGCATGGCCAGGGCGTGCGCGGCGTCGTTGCCCGATCCCATCAGTAGGCCGTGCAGCAATTGGTCGACGGTGAAGCGGCCGCCGGGGCCGACGCCGACGCGGGTGCCCTCGGCGTTGGCGTCTTCCTGGGTGCCGAGAACCACCATGTTGGGGTCCAGCTCGTTCAGTGCCGCCATCGCGGTCAGCACCTTGATCACACTGGCGGGCCGGTGCCGGCCGTGCGGATCGCGGGCCGCGATTACCGCGCCGCTGTCCAGGTCTGCCACCAGCCAGGATTCGGCGGAGACCTCGCTGGGCACTGGCGGGGTGTCGGGTGCGGCCACGATCCCGCAGCCGGACAGGGCCTCGCCGCCGACCGGGGTGGCCGGCACGGGCAGTGGCAGCGGGGGCGCGCCGGCTTGGGGCACTTCGGAGGCGTCTACCGCGGGCGGAGTGTTGACCTGATACGGGCAGCCGACCGTTCCCGCGTTCAGGCCGGGGGTGGGATCCGCCCCGGCGGCAGGGGCGACCAGGGGAGCCGTGGCGAGAAAACCCGCCGCCACCAGGGCTGACACCGAGCGCAGAGAAGTCATCGTGTGTGCAGGGTAGGGCAAGGGCAGGGCAAATATGGGGAGCCACGCTGTGGCTGGTGGGACGGAAGTTACAGCTGGAGGCTATAGCTGGAAATACGCCAGGCCTCGCCCGGCGATCCGGCCCATCCACAGCCGGCCGTCGGCCTCCACCACTCCGGTGGCCAGCCCGAAGTCGGGGTGTTCGGTGCGGTACTGGGCCAGCACCCGCCCGTCGTCGGCGTCGAAGCCGACCACCCACACCACCGATTTCGGGTCGGGCAGCCAGCGATAGGGCAGTAGCCGCCACAACAGCCGACGCAGGACCGGCGCACGAGGGCTCAGCCAGTCCGACAGGGCGTTGCGATCGGAGACCATCGCGACCCAGATCCGTCCGTCGGTCCCGGTCGAGATGTTGTCGGGATGGCCGGGCAGCTCCTCTACCAGCGGCGTGATCGAACCGCGGTGCGGGCCGGTCAGCCAGTACTTGGACAGTCGCCGGCCGGTGCTTTCGGCGAACACCACGGCCGATTCGTCGGCGGTCAGCGTCACACCGTTGGCGAAATGCAACCCGGCCGCCAGCACACGCACCGCGCCGTCGGGACTGCGTTGCAGCAGCGATCCGCTGCCGCGGGCCTCGATTACCGAGCCCTTGTAGTGCTCGTAGCGGAACCGGCTGGTGGATTCGGTGAAATAGATTGTGCCGTCGGCTGATTCGACGGCGTTGGAGCAGAATGTCAGCGGCCGACCGTCCACCTCGCTGACCAGGGTCTCCAGCTGTTGGGTCTGCGGGTCATAACGCAGCAGGCCGCGGTGGCTGTCACAGATCAGCAGTCGGTGATCGCGGGTGAAGGCCAGGCCCAGCGGGCGCCCGCCGGTGTCGGTCACCACCCGTGGTGCGCCGCCTGCCGAGTCGACGGCGATGATGCGGCCGTCCTCGACCCCGGTCCAGATGCTGCCGTCGGCCGCGGCGACTACGTCCTCGGGCGCGATACCGGGTATATCGATGAGGGTCAGTGTCGGGGTGGAATCCGGCGGGGGCAACGGCCGCGATCCAGGCGGCTGCCAGCGGACGGGGTCGATGCGCGGCTTGGACACTCCTGCATTGTGTCGCAGCGTCCTTAGTCGAGGCAGGCCTAGGCTGGTGGCGATGACCGCATCGGTGGAGGATTTCGAGGCGCTGCGGCCTCACCTGTTGGCGGTGGCCTACCGGCTCACCGGCATGTTCGCCGATGCCGAGGACATCGTGCAGGACGCCTGGCTGCGGTTCGACGCCGCCGAACATGACCACATCGTCGACCCGCGGGCGTGGCTGACCACGGTGGTGAGTCGCCTCGGCCTGGACCGGCTGCGTTCGGCGGCGCGGCGTCGTGAGTCCTATGTCGGCGAGTGGCTGCCCGAACCGGTGGTGACCACCATCGACGACGACGCCGATCCTTTGTCGTCTGTGGTGGCCGGTGAAGACGCCCGGTTCGCCGCCATGGTGGTGCTGGAGCGGCTGACTCCCGATCAGCGAGTGGCGTTTGTGCTGCACGACGGGTTCGCGGTGCCGTTCGGCGAGGTGGCCGGGGTGCTCAACACCACCGAAGCCGCAGCCCGCCAGCTGGCATCGCGTGCCCGCAAGGCCGTCACCGCTGATCCGCCGCCGCGGCCCGATCCGCGCCACGAGGAGGCGGTCGGCTCACTGATGGCCGCGATGGCGTCCGGCGATCTGGCGGCCGTGGTGGCGCTGCTGCACCCCGACGTGACGTTCACCGGCGACGCGAACCGCCGGGCGCCGACCGCCCCGCGGGTCATTCGGGGGCATAAGAAGGTGGCGCGGTTCCTGCTCGGCCTGGCCCGCCGCTACGGCCCGACCCTGATCACCGCGAACCAGCTGGCCCTGGTCAACGGCGAACTCGGCGCCTACACCCCAGGGGCCCCCGGCGCGGACGGGTTCCCCGAGCTGATGCCGCGCGTCACCGCGATGACGGTGCGCGACGGGCGAGTGGTGGCGATCTGGGATATCGCCAACCCGGACAAGTTCACCGGGTCCCCGCTGCGCCCCGCCAACCGATCGGAGGAAGAACGTGGCCAATAGCATCTCAAAGAAAATGGGCGCGTTGATGTTTCGCGCCATGGACAAGATGCGCCACCGCGATGCCTTTGACATCGCCGACGCCACCGGAACGGACTTCACCGGCTTCGACAAGTCCCGGCAGATCCTGCTGGTCACGTTCAAACGGTCGGGGGAGGCGGTGCCGAGCCCGATCAATCACGGTCTCGCAGCCGGAAAGCTCTACGTCCGCACCGACGCGTCCACCGGCAAGGTCAAGCGAATCCGCAACAACCCCAACGTCGTTGTGGTTCCCAGTAGCCTGCGCGGCAAACCCGCAGGGCAACCGGTGGCCGCGATCGCCCGGATTCTGCCCGGGTTCGGCGATGCGCTCGCCGAACACGCTATCGCCGCCAACTGGAGTCCGGTGATGCGGATCTTCGAGCGCGGTCTGGACAAGGGCAGCGCGGCAGCAGGCATCCCGATCGCCTACATCGAGATCACTCCGGCGAGTCAGCCTCGTTGATCCTCGGTGGCCCACGGCACCCGGCAGGCGTCGCCGGAGTTGAAGCCCTGCTCGGTGATGCCCAGCGCTGCGTACATCCGTGCCCGCATGTTCTCCACCCCGATCTGGTAGGTCAGCTCGATCACCCCGGCGTCACCGAACCGGTGCTGCAGGTCAGCGAATTGCTCGTCGGTGACCGAATGCGGATCGGTGGTCATCGCGTCGGCGTAGGCGATCGCGGCCCGCTCGTCGTCGCTGTAGAGCGGGGAGGTCGCGTAGTCATCGATGTGCTTCAGCCGGTCGGTGTCGATGCCTTCCAGGCGTTGCAGCATGGACCCGAAGTCCACGCACCACGAGCAACCGACGGTGCGGGCGGTCCAGAACACCGCCAGATCCCGCGGGCCGGCCGGCAGCTTGCGCGACGCGGACTGCAGCAGGACTTCGTGCACCGCGTTGGCCACCAGCAGTCGCGGATGATGCGCGGCGACGGCGAAGGGCTCAGGAACTTCAGCGAAGCGCCGCTTGGCGTAGCGATACATGGCGCGCACCAGCATGTTGGTGCGCATCGGCGGCAGTGGGTCGATGCGAGGTTTGGTAGTCATACCCCTTAGACGGGGTGGCCCGCCGAAGTGTGACGGCTCAGATCAGGAAGGGAACCAGCGCCTTGCGGTCGGTCGGATAGTCGACGAACTTCTCCTGGTACCACCGATGGGTCTGCAGGGCGCGCGGGATGAGGTTGCCGGCGGTGATCAGCAGGATGGCGACGCCGGGCAGCGCCCAGGTCAAGATCGCGAAACCGGCCCACGCCATCATCTCGCCCAGGTAGGCCGGGCTGGTGACGAAGCGGAAGCCGCCGCCGAACGGAATCCGGTACTCCGCGCCGCCGGGCGCGGCGGTCGCAAACTCGGCGGAGCCGGGTGCAGCGGGCCGCCGCCGGACCGTGTTCTTGTCGCGCAGGTTGCGCACGATCGACTCGGAGTTGACCAGCAGGGCGAACCCGCACAGGTAGACCGCCAGGCCCACCAGGAAGCGCGGGTCGGTCAGCCAGCCGGTGCCGTACTGGTGAAGGTAGTCGTGGCTGAACAGCGCGCCGTTGAGGTAGCCGTGCATGGACGTGACGAGCATGCCCATCACCACCACCGAGATATTGAAGGTGCTGCGCTTGCCGGGCATCTGGCGGATCGCCAGCGGGAAGAACCAGCCCCGGTTGGCGTAGTGCAGCGCCCAGATGCCGGCCAGCACCAGCGACGTCGGTTCGAAGCGGGCCGGCCCGCTCAGGTAGGCGGCCAAGAACACCACGGTCGCCGGGATCTCCATCAGCCACCAGCCGAACTTCGGGTTCAGGTTCAAGCCGAGCTTGGTCGTCGAGAACCGGCCGTAGGAGCTCTGGCCGAAGAAGCCGCCGACGATCACGAACGCCGCGAAGACGAACGCTGCGGTCAGGACGGTGTCATAGACGGTGTTGCCGGTGTACCAGTGCATGGTCAGTGTCCTATCACGGCGGTGGGCCAAGCCGCCGACCAGACGTGAAAGCCCCCAATTCGTGTCGGAAAAGGGGGCTTCACGTCGGTCGCGGGAAAACGTCAGCGAGCGAACATCAGCGCTCGCTTGACCTCCTGGATCGCCTTGGTGATCTCGATACCGCGAGGGCAGGCATCCGTGCAGTTGAACGTGGTGCGGCAGCGCCACACCCCGTCGACCTCGTTGAGGATGTCCAGGCGCTCGGCGGCAGCCTCATCGCGGCTGTCGAAGATGAACCGGTGGGCGTTGACGATCGCGGCCGGCCCGAAGTAGGCCCCCTCGCTCCAGTACACCGGGCAACTCGTGGTGCAGATGGCGCACAGGATGCACTTGGTGGTGTCGTCGTAGCGTGCACGGTCGGTCTGGCTCTGGATGTGCTCGCGGGTGGGGTGGTTGCCCGAGGTGATCAGGTAGGGCTTGACCGCCTTGTAGGCATCCATGAACGGTTCCATGTTGACCACGAGGTCTTTTTCCACCGGCAGCCCGCGCAGCGGCTCGATGGTCAGCGTCAGTTCCTTGCCCGGCTTCTTGGGCAGAATGTCGCGCATCAGCAGCTTGCAGGCCAGCTTGTTGTTGCCGTTGACCCGCACCCCGTCCGAGCCGCACACGCCGTGCGCGCAGGACCGGCGGAAGGTCAGCGTGCCGTCCAGGTAGCTCTTCACGTAGATCAGCAGGTTGAGCAGCCGGTCGGTCGGCAGTGCCGGAACCCGGAAGCTCTGCCAGCCGCCGGTGGCGGCGTAGGCGTCCGGGTTCTCCGGGTTGTAGCGGGCGATCTTGAGCGTGACCATCTGCGCGCCCTCGGGAACCGGGGGCAGCGGCGGGTCACCGGCGGGGGCAGAGTCGACCAACGCCGCCGGTGCAGCGCTCGACGGCCCGGGGGAGCAGCAACCGCCCTCGGACGAGCAGCAACCGGAGTCAGCTGAGGAGGACATCAGTACTTCCGTTCCTTCGGTTCGTAGCGGGTCTGCACCACCGGCTTGTAGTCCAGCCGGATGTCGGCGATCAGTTCGGAGCCCTGCTTGTAGGCCATGGTGTGACGCATGTAGTTGACGTCGTCCCGGTTGGGGTAGTCCTCGCGCGCGTGTCCGCCGCGAGACTCCTGGCGGTTCAACGCACCCAGCACGGTGACCTCGGCCAGCTCCAGCAGGAAGCCCAGCTCGATTGCCTCCAACAGGTCGGAGTTGAAGCGCTTGCCCTTGTCGTGCACGGTGATCCGGGCGTAGCGCTCCTTGAGCGCGTGGATGTCGCTCAGTGCCTGCTTGAGGGTCTTCTCGGTGCGGAACACCGCGGCGTTGTTGTCCATCGACTGCTGCAGCGCGCCACGGATGTCGGCCACCCGCTCGTTGCCGTGCTCGGAGAGGATGTCGGACACCCAGCCGACCACCATGTCGGCGGGGTTCTTCGGCAATTCGACGAACTCGTGCGCGTTGGCGTACTCGGCGGCGGCGATACCCGCACGGCGGCCGAACACGTTGATGTCCAGCAGCGAGTTGGTGCCCAACCGGTTGGCGCCGTGCACCGAGACGCAGGCGCATTCGCCGGCGGCGAAGAGACCCGGCACGGTGTTGGTGTTGTCGCGCAGCACCTGGCCGGTGACGGTGGTCGGGATGCCGCCCATCACGTAGTGGCAGGTCGGGTAGACCGGCACCAACTCCTTGACCGGGTCCACGCCCAGGTAGGTGCGGGCGAACTCGGTGATGTCGGGCAGCTTCTCCTCGAGCACCTCTTCGCCGAGGTGACGCACGTCGATGTAGACGTAGTCCTTGTTCGGTCCGGCGCCGCGGCCCTCGAGCACCTCGAGCACCATCGAGCGGGCCACGATGTCGCGCGGCGCCAGGTCGACGATCGTCGGGGCGTAGCGCTCCATGAACCGCTCACCGTCGGCGTTGAGCAACCGGCCACCCTCGCCGCGCACCGCCTCGGAGATCAGGATGCCCAGTCCGGCCAGACCGGTCGGGTGGAACTGGTGAAACTCCATGTCTTCGAGCGGGAGACCCTTGCGGAACACGATGCCCAGGCCGTCACCGGTCAGGGTGTGCGCGTTCGAGGTGGTCTTGTACATCCGGCCCGAGCCGCCGGTGGCGAACACGATGGCCTTGGCGTGGAAGACGTGGATGTCGCCGGTCGCGAGCTCGTAGGCAACGATGCCGGTGGCCACCGGGCCCGACGGCGTCTCGGTGAGCACCAGGTCCAGCGCGTAGAACTCGTTGAAGAACTCCACGCCGTGCTTGACGCAGTTTTGGTACAGCGTCTGCAGGATCATGTGGCCGGTCCGGTCGGCGGCGTAACAGGCGCGGCGCACCGGGGCTTTGCCGTGATCGCGGGTGTGCCCGCCGAACCGGCGCTGGTCGATGCGGCCCTCCGGGGTCCGGGAGAACGGCATGCCCATGTTCTCCAGGTCCAGCACGGCGTCGATGGCCTCCTTGGCCATGATCTCCACCGCGTCCTGGTCGGCCAGGTAATCCCCGCCCTTGACGGTATCGAAGGCGTGCCACTCCCAGTTGTCGTCCTCGACGTTGGCCAGCGCGGCGCACATGCCGCCCTGGGCCGCGCCGGTGTGGCTGCGCGTGGGGTAGAGCTTGGTCAGCACCGCGGTGCGGGCCCGCGGGGCGGCCTCGACGGCCGCGCGCATCCCGGCGCCGCCGGCACCGACGATCACCACGTCGTATCGATGTTCTTGAATCACCGCGATATCACCCGTTCGCTACCGAATCTGCCGTCAAGAAATGTTCGCGTCGAAGCTCAGCAGCACGTAGCTGCCCAGTGCCAGCGTGAAGACGATCGACACCGCCAGCAGCGTCATCAGCCAGAACCGGCTGCGAGAGCTGCGGGTGTAGTCGCCGATGATCGTGCGCAGGCCGTTGCCGCCGTGCAGTTCCGCCAGCCACAACAGGACCAGGTCCCAGACCTGCCAGAACGGTGAGTGCCAGCGCTCCGCCACGTAGTTGAAGTCGATGCGGTACACGCCGTTCTGCCACATCAGCATGACGAACAGGTGCCCGAGCACCAGGAAGATCAGCACGGCTCCGGAGAACCGCATGAACAGCCAGGTGTACTTCTCGAAGTTGGGCATCCCGCTGTGCCGCTGCGGCGCGCGCGGGTCGCCGAGACTGGCCGGGCGGTCGCGGTCCAGGCCGCGAACAGGGGCTACCGGGCCCCGGCTGCCTTGCACGTCAGTTGTGCTCATAGGAACCGCTCCACCATGTGCATGCCGATCCGAACCACGACCGGGACCATTACCACCAGCCAGATGGCGCCGACGGCCACCAGCATCTGGCGGTGCCAGCGGGTGCCCTGCCACCAGAAGTCGATCAGGATCAGCCGGACCCCGTTGAGACCGTGGAACAGCACCGCGGCCACCAGGCCCAGCTCCATCAGGCCGACCAGCGGGGTCTTGTAGGTCGAGATCACCGCGTTGTAGGCCTCCGGGCTTACCCGCACCAGGGCCGTGTCGAGCACGTGGACGAACAGGAAGAAGAAGATCGTCGCACCGGTGATCCGGTGCAGCGCGAACGCCCACATTCCCGGGTCGCCCTTGTACAGACTCTGCCGCCGGAATCGCGTCGCATCCGACCGCGCCCCCGGCAGCGCAGTCGCATCGGCGGATGTCGCCGTCATCAGCGCCTCCAAATTTTCTGCAGCGACCCGCTGCGCCCGGCTATACCTTGCGTACGGTCGCTCCGCAACGCCATCGCTGTCAATAAACCTCGGCAAGGACTCTAAACCCATCTCCAGGTCCGAAACGACCACGAAGAAGTTACTGACGAGTAGTCAAGGTCTGCGGCTACGCTCAAATTTGATCGTTGCTGACTGACGGACGAGGTGATGTGGTGCGCTCAGGCGAAGCGGAGATCTGTTGAATGTCGCACGATATTGACTGGGATGGGTTGCGGCGCAATGCAATCAATGTTGCGGCTAATGCCTACGCGCCGTACTCGGGACTGCGCGTGGGCGCGGCCGGGCTGACCGACGACGGCCGCGTCGTCACCGGCTGCAATGTGGAAAATGTCTCATATGGGCTAGGCCTGTGTGCCGAGTGCGCAGTGGTCTGCGGCCTCTACGCCGCCGGCGGCGGACGGCTGGTGGGGCTGTCGTGCAGCAACGCCGACGGAAACCTGCTGATGCCGTGCGGCCGATGCCGCCAGGTCCTGCTCGAACACGGCGGTCCCGAGCTGCTTATCGACCACCCGGCGGGGCCGCGGCCGTTGGCCGAGCTGCTGCCGGACGCCTTCGGTCCCGACTTCTTGCCGAGAACCGCGCTGCCATGACCGTGCTGACCTCCTTCGACGCCCCGACGCTGATCGCCCTCAAGCGTGACGGCCACCGGCTGCCCGACGCCGGGATCGACTGGCTGATCGACGGCTACACCGCGGGTCTGGTCGCCGAAGAGCAGATGGCGGCGTTGCTGATGGCCATCTACCTGCGTGGGATGGACGCGGCTGAAACGGTGCGCTGGACCTCGGCGATGATCGCCTCGGGGGAGCGGATGGACTTCACCGGCCTGACCCGCGACGGCAAGCCCCTGAAAACGGTGGACAAGCACTCCACCGGCGGAGTCGGCGACAAGATCACCCTGCCGCTTGTGGCCGTCGTTGCCGCCTGCGGGGCTGCGGTGCCCAGCGCGTCGGGGCGCGGCCTGGGCCACACCGGCGGCACCCTGGACAAGCTGGAATCGATCGCAGGTTTCGAGGTGGCGCTGCCCACGGCACGGCTGCGCGAGCAGGTGGCCGGCGTCGGCGCGGCGGTCTTCGCCGCTGGAACTCTGGCGCCGGCCGACGCCAAGCTGTACGCGTTGCGTGACGTCACCGCCACCGTGGAATCCCTACCGCTGATCGCCAGTTCGGTGATGAGCAAGAAGCTCGCCGAGGGCACCGCAGCCCTGCTCCTGGACGTCAAAGTCGGGTCGGGCGCGTTCATGCGCTCCGCCGAGCAGGCCCGGGAACTGGCCCGGATGATGGTCGGGCTGGGCGCGGCGCACGGGGTCGCCACCCGAGCCCTGCTCACCGAGATGAGCACGCCACTGGGGTGCGCGGTCGGCAACGCCATCGAGGTGGCCGAAGCCCTCGACGTACTGGCCGGTGGCGGTCCGGCCGATGTGGTGGCACTGACAGTGCGGCTGGCGAGCGAGATGCTGGCACTGGCCGGGATCGACGGCGCCGACCCGGAGCAGGCCCTGCGTGACGGCACGGCGATGGACCGATTCGCTGCGATGGTCGCCGCCCAGGGCGGGGATCTGGGCGTGCCGTTGCCGCTGGGAGCGTGCACCGAGACCGTGACCGCGCGGCGTGGCGGCTTCATGGGTGACATCGATGCGATGGCGGTGGCCCTGGCCGCATGGCGCCTCGGCGCGGGCCGGTCCCGGCCGGGCGAGCGGGTGCAACATGGGGCAGGGGTGCGGATTCACCGCCGTCCCGGCGACCCGGTGGCGGCCGGCGACACGCTGTTCACGCTGTACACCGAGACCCCCGAGCGGATCGTCCCGGCGTTGGCCGAACTCGGCGACTACCGCGTCGGCGACACACCGCCGCTGCCGCGTCCCCTGATCATCGAGGCGAACCCATGATGAAGCCATGAGCACACCAGTGAGCCTGGAGACCATCGGGCGGGTCCCCAAGGCGCTGCTGCACGATCACCTGGACGGCGGCCTGCGCCCGGCCACCGTCGTCGACATCGCCGGCCAAGTCGGCTACGACGACCTTCCCGAGACCGATCCCGAGGCGCTGGCGACCTGGTTCCGCACCCGATCGCACAGCGGCTCGCTGGAGCGCTATCTCGAACCGTTCAGCCACACCGTGGCCGTGATGCAGACCGCCGACGCACTGCACCGGGTTGCCCGCGAATGCGTCGAGGATCTGGCCGCCGACGCCGTCGTCTACGCCGAGGTGCGATTCGCGCCCGAACTGCACATCGAGGGCGGGTTGTCGTTCGACGAGGTCACCGATGCGGTGCTGGCCGGGTTTGCCGACGGCGAGCGCGATGCGGCGGCCGCCGGCCGGGAGATCACGGTGCGCTGCCTGGTCACCGCCATGCGCCACGCCGCGCTGTCCCGCGAGATCGCCGAGTTGGCCATCCGGTTCCGCGACAAGGGCGTGGTCGGCTTCGATATCGCCGGCGCCGAGGCCGGCTATCCGCCGAGCCGGCATCTGGACGCGTTCGAGTACATGCGTGACCACAACGCGCGCTTCACCATTCACGCCGGCGAGGCCTTCGGGCTGCCCTCCATTCACGAGGCAATCGCATTCTGCGGGGCCGACCGGCTGGGGCACGGGGTGCGCATCACCGACGACATCACCGTCGACCCGGAAGATCCAGCCGGGACGGTGCGGCTGGGCCGGCTGGCGGCGATCCTGCGTGACAAGCGGGTCCCGCTGGAGTTGTGCCCGAGCTCCAATGTGCAGACCGGGGCGGTAGACAGCATCGCCGAGCACCCGTTCGATCTGCTGGCCCGGGCCCGGCTGCGGGTGACGATCAACACCGACAACAGGCTGATGAGCGACACCACCATGAGCAAGGAGATGCTGGTGCTGGCCGAGACCTTTGGGTACGGCTGGACCGATCTGCAGCGCTTCACGGTGAACGCGATGAAGTCGGCGTTCATCCCGTTCGATCAGCGGGTGCAGATCATCGAAGAAGTGATCAAGCCGCAATATGCCGCTTTGATCGACTGATTCACCGGCGAAACCGGCGAAGGCCGGACAATCGCTGGCGATTGCCCGGCCTTCGATCCAGGTATCAGTGCTCGGTGACAGTGGCTTCGGGGTCGCCCTCTTTCCACGTGATGATGCCGTGCTCGAAGGTGGTCTGCTTGGACCCGTCAGCGTTGGTGGTCTCGTCGCTGGTCGGGTAGCCGAGCTTGCCCTGCGAACCGCCCAGCTCGTTCCACTTGTCGCGGATCTTGCCCCACACCACGTAAGAACGGGTGGTGTGAACGATCACGCCGCCGTCGAACTGCTGGTAGATGCCGCCGTCGGGGTTCTTCTGCTCGGCACCGGTGGGCTCGCCCAGATCCTGCTTGGCGGTCGCGTCCAGGGAATCGAGCTTGGCCAGAATCGGCCCGGAGACGGTGTACTCCTTACCGTCGGCGCCGGTGATCACGGTCGAGCTGGCGGCGCTCTCCTCTGACGGCGAGTTGACCGCGGACGAGATCACCGAGCTGGCCGAGGACGCAACCGAGCTGGCCGAGCTCAGGGCTTCGCTGGTCTTCTCCTTGGCGGTGCCGTTGCAACCCGTGCCGATCAGCGCGACTCCCAAAACTGCTGCGGATACTGCTGCGGCCCGCTGTGTCGCCTTGCGCATGTGTAGTCCTTTCGAATTGGAAGGCCCCCGCAAACCGCACGGCTCGGCCCGAGTGTTATCGGGCCAGATGTTAGTCGTGAATATGACCGCTCGGCAATGAATTGGAGCAATTGATTGCCCTAATTCGAGGTGAATTCCGCAGTAGTGTGCACGTCTTCCTGCGTGCGGCTTCCGCCCGTTCAACCGACCGGGCGCGCAGCCTTATTCGCGCCGCAGTCGCGACTGCACGAACTGTTCGAGCTGCTCCCATTCTTTGACGGCGGGCGCGTACGGGCGCTGCGGCTCGTTGACCGATTCGCGGTCGAGGACGTAGCTGACCATGCGGCCCAGCGGACGGTCGGGCTGCAGGGCGTCGGCGACGACGCCGTCCTCGGCGTAGGTGCCCACGTCCTGCAGGAACTCGACGGCCAGATCGAGCTGCTCACGGTCCACCGCGTCCGGCCCGTCGGTGAGGTCGTCAGTCATCCCGGAGAGCACGTAGACGTTGTCATCGGTGATGTCGATCGAGAGCGAACCGTCGGTGGCGGCGGTCCGGATGTCGTCGTAGGTGCTCAGATCCGACAGGTCGTGGTCGTGCTCGTCGGCCAGGTAGCGGGCCAGGGCGCGTTCGGAACCGAACACGCTGATCCGGCCGTTGCGGCCCAGGAACACGGGCTGGTCGCCGAGGTAACAGCGCAGCGTGAAGAAGGTCCCGTTGTCGGTGATGATCCGAATCGGATCGATGCCCACCTTGGTCCAGAAGTTGGCGTCGCCGCCAAGCACCACCCGGTCGCCCGAGGCCCGCTCGGCCGGCGCGGCGGCCGCCTCGTCCGCACCGCTCTCGTCGTCGGTAGTCCCGGTGTCCTCGACGTCCTCGTCGGCCGGCTCCGGCTCGGCCGGGGCTTCTGCGGCCAGCTCCTCGGCCGCCTGCGACACCGCGCCGGCGTCGACGTCGGGCGTGGTGATGATCTCTTCGATCGCGGTCAGCACACCGCCCCAGTTGCGGCCGATGATCTCGGCAATCAGCTCCCAGCGCTTGCGCCCAGCCCGGCCGGTGAAGTTGTCGACGCCGCCGGCTAGCCAGCCCAGGTTGGGGTTGCCGTTGAAGAACTTCGTCACCGCGGTCAGGTCACATACCGAGCCGATCGCCGAGACGATCTCCAGTGCATTGGCCAGTGCCTGGACGGACTGCTTGGTCGGCTTCTCGGTCAGCAGTTCTTCGACCGCGATCAGGTCGTACTGCCGATTGCGGCCCGGGTCCAGCTTGTGGGCGTTGGCCTGAACAAGCTGCGGCCAGGCCGGGTGGTCGACCAGGTCGTTGTTGGCGTTGACTCGTACGAACGCGATCAGGTCGGCGGCGGTGGCGAAACCGTAGAGGTCCTCGTCCCTGCCCAGGAACGCCTGCCACTCGTCACCGGAGTCACGCCAGCTCGGCGCCCACAGGGTGTAGCGGTCACCATCGGTCACCGTGAGGCGGATCGGTACAAGGTCAGCTGCCATGGCGCACAGAATAACGATGTAGCCCGCGCGGCCCGAAGGCGGGATTGCGCCAGGTTTAGCGCCGTGATTGGCAGCGGGGCGTTTCGCATCGCGAATTAAAGAATCCTGAATTTTGCGGTGATCGGGTCGGCGGCACCCGCCGGGTGGCTAGCGTCGCTGCTGTCGTAATGCCGGGCCGGGGGAGGTCGCGATGACGACTGGTCGGTTGCGGCCGGCGGGCGCGATGCTGCTGGCGCTGCTGTGTGGCACGGTATTGGGCCTGACGTCGGCGCTGTCCTCGGCGGCGGCCTACCGCGTGGACCAGCTGGCGATTCGGCTGCGGCTGCTGGCCGATGCGGGCTGGATCATGAGCGGCACCGGCGTGCCCGATCCCGGTGTCGGGCCCTACCTGGGCCAGATCCTCGCCGGTTACCTGCAACCGTCATCGCCGCTCTTCACTGACCAGCCGACGTTCCCCGGCTACAACTTCCAGGGGTTGGCCACGCCGGAGCAGTTCTGCCCGTTCGTGTGCATCCCGGACCAATCGCCGATGGACTTCGGCACCTCGCTGAACACCGGGGTGGGCTTGCTCAACCAGGCGATCCTGGCGCAGCTGCTGGCCGGCGACAACGTGACGGTGTTCGGGTACTCGCAAAGCGCTGCCATCGCGACCATCGAGATGAACAACCTGATCACCAACGCCGGGACCGTCGGCTACCCGACGCTGGATCAGCTGGGCAACATGCACGTCGTCCTGATCGGTGACCCGAACAATCCGATCGGCGGCATCCTCGATCGCTTCCAATTCGCGGGCGACCAGCACCTGCCGTTCGTCGACATTCCGCTGAGCCTGAACCCCACCCCGACCGAGCACATCGCCTCGGACATCTACACCGGTGAATACGACGGCTGGGCCAACTTCCCGCAGGACCCGACCAACATCCTGGCCGTCGTCAACGCGCTCATCGGCATCCTGACCGTGCACCCGTACTACCCGGACTACACGGCAGAGCAGCTGGCCAGCGCCATCAACGTCGGGACGATCGGCGACGCGAACCTCTACATGATTCCGCAGAATCTGCCGATCCTGCAGTTCATGTTCAACGGGGGGACCGCGGGGCAGTTCTTCGGCGACTTCTTCTCACCGTGGGCCAGGCTGGTCATCGACTGGGGCTACGGCAATGCCGGCGACCCGGACGTCAACGGCCTCTACCGGATCCCGGCCGGCGACTTCATCAGCGGCAGCGCCTACCAGCAGGCGTTCGGAGTGGCCGGCGGCCCGTGGGCCATGACGCCGACAGGCGAGCTCTATGACGGATCCAGCGTGATGGGCCTGTTCGAGCGGATGGACCCGTTGCAGATGCTGGCCGGTGTCCAGAACGCGCTGATCCAGAGCCTCGTCGGCCCGTGGGCCGACGTCGCGGCCGCGGCGAGCGGCGGTGCCCTCACCGCCGGTGACATCAGCACCATCGCCGGGGTCACCGATTTGCTGCAGACCATCACCGGCTACGACCTGATCAACTCCATCGACCAGTTGCTGATCGACGGCTGGCGCGACCTGGCTACCGCACTGAACCTGGGCGATGTGCTGGGCCCGGACGCCCTGATGAGCGGGGCCGGGGTGCCCGGCGACGGGCAGCTGGATCTCATCGGAGCGGGCTTCAGCCTGTTCAACTTCTTCGGTGCTTAACGCGGCACCACTGAGCGAAAGCCAGGCCGGTTGTCATCGATTTGACAACACGCGTTTTCTCAATGAAGGTCAACACTGAAAGCCGCCTAATAGATTAATGTGATCTTGCCAGGTGGGCGTAATTGATCGCCGATGACATATTCGAACCGTTCGGGGAGGTCTGCGATGACGGCTAAGCGCGTGTATCCGCTGGGGGCGACGGTGCTGGCCGCGCTGTGTGCCGTCGTCCTCGGAATGGCGTCGCTGCTGAGTCCTGGGTTGGCAGCCCGGGTCGAGAAGATGATCGCCGATGTCGCGCTGCTGGCCGGCCAGGCATGGATCATGACCGGCACCGGTCAGGCCGACCCGACCATCGGCAACTACATGGATCTGGTGCGGATTTTCTACCTCCAACCGGTCACCCCGTGGTTCGACGGGCAGACGACGTACGGCGATTACGCGCTCAACGGCCTGACCACCCCCGAACAGTTCTGCCCGATCGTCTGCCAGTCGCTGCCCGTCCCGCAGTTGAACTTCGGCGACTCGCTGACCGAAGGCGTGGCCAACCTCGAGGCTGCGATCCGCCCACAGCTCGAAGCCGGTGACGAAGTCACGGTGTTCGGCTTCTCGCAGAGCTCGGTCGTAGCCACCCTGGCGATGCACAACCTGCTGGCCGACGCGCCCGGCGGCGACTACGACCCGTTGAACCTGCACTTCGTGCTGATCGGTGCCCCGAACAACCCCATCAGCGGCATGCTGACCCGGCTGTCCTTCCCGGACGGGTTCGACGGGAACATGCAGCACATTCCGTTCCTGAACATCCCGCTCGGCATCGAACCGACTCCGACCATCCCGTTCGCGACCGACGTCTACAGCACCGAATACGACGGCTGGGCCGTCTTCCCGCAGGACCCCACCAACCTGCTGGCCGTGATCAACGCGATCATGGGCATCGGGGCGGTGCACAACGCGTACTTCGATGAGAACCTCAGCAACGCCATCGACCTGGGCACGATCGGCAACACCAACTACTACATGCTGCCCACCGCCGAATTGCCGATCCTTGCGCCGCTCTACGGCCTCGGCGACATCGGCAGGTTCGCCGCTGACGCGCTGTCGCCGATCCTGAAGACGGTCATCGACTGGTCCTACGGCAACCCGGGTGCCCCGGACGCCGGGATCACCGTGAACGGCGTCGACCCGCTTGGCGCGGCGGGCGCCTGGGCGGTCACCGCGACGGGCCAGCTGTCCGAGGACACCGGCGCCGGGTTCCTGCTGAGAATGGACCCGCTGCAGATGCTGGCCGGCCTGCAGTACGCCGGCGTGCAGAGCCTGACCAACACCATCAACAACCTGCTGGACTTCGCCGGACTGGGCCCGCTGTCGGACTCGTTCGTCGACACTCTGCTGTCGGGCTACAACCTGACGCTCGGCCTGGACCAGGCGCTGCTCACCGGATGGCACGATCTGGCCACCCAGTGGGACGTCCTCGACGTGCTGGGGCCCGACGCCATCTTCAACGGCGCGCCGCTGATCTCGGCCCAGCCGCTGCTGGACCTGCTCGGGGTGGGCTTCAGCCTGATCAACCTGCTCGACGCCTAATCCGATGCACCACCGGCGCTCGCTGGGGCCAGCCCTGCTCGCAGCGGCGTCGGTGCTCTCGTCGGCCTGCGGGCCGGCGGCGCTGAGCCTCGGCGCGGCGGATCGGCACGACGTTGCGCTGCTGGGCAACGAGGGCTGGATCATGGGGCCGACCAGCATTCCCGACCCCACGGCCGGGGGCTACCTGGACGCCGTGTTGGACCTGTTCCTGCAGCCGGCCTCGCCGTGGTTTCCCGGGCAGCCGACCTTTCCCGGCTATCAGTTCGAGGGCCTGATCACTCCGGAACAGTTCTGCCCGCTGGTGTGCCTGCCGCCGCCGAATCCGTACCTGACGTTCGCCGAGTCGGTGGCCAGCGGTGTGCAGATCTTGCATGCCGCGATGGCGCCGCAGCTCGCCGACGGCTCCAGTGTCACGGTGTTCGGCTACTCGCAGAGCGCCACCATCTCCACCCAGGAGATGATCAACCTGCTCGCGGCAGGACCGGGCGAGGTCGGTGCCGGGTATGACCCGGCGAACCTGCATTTCGTCCTGATCGGCAACCCCAACAACCCGCTCGGCGGCGTCCTGACCCGGTTCCCCGCATATCCACTGTTGGGTGACCAGCCGGTGCACCTGCCGTTTCTGGGCATTCCGTTGAGCATTGGGCCCACCCCGACCAGTGGGTTCGACACGGATATCTACACCGGCGAGTACGACGGCCTGGCCAACTTCCCGCAGGACCCGGCCAACCTGCTGGCCATGGTCAACGCGCTGATCGGCACGGCGACCGTGCATTTCTCCTACGTCGACCTCGACAACCTGGCCGACACCGTCGACCTCGGCCGGATCGGGGACACCGACTTCTACCTGATTCCCCAGCAGTTGCCGATCCTGTGGCCCCTCTACCAGCTCGGGGATTTCGGCAAAGTCATCGGGGACGCATTGGCGCCCATGCTGAAGCTGATCATCGACTGGGGCTACGGCAATCCGGGTAATCCGTTCGTCGGCGTCAATGGCACCGATGCCGTGGGGCCTTGGGCGGTGACCGCCGGCGGCCAGCTGGCGGACGGCTCCGATGTCGCCGGTTTCCTGCTTCGGATGGATCCGCTGCAGATGCTGGCCGGCCTGCAGTACGCCGCGGTGCACAGCTTCATCGACCCGGTCAATGCGCTGTTGGGTTTCGCCGGGCAGTCGCCGCTGCCGGATTCGTTAGTCGATGCGTTGTTGACCGGCTACCACCTCACCAACGCCGTGGACGCCCATCTGCTCGACGCATGGAACGAGCTGGCGGTGTCGTTGAACGTCGCTGATTGGCTGGGCCCCGACGCCGTGTTCAACGGCGAACCATTGATCTCGCTTGCGCCGATGCTCGAGATGGGCGCGGTGGTCTTCGAGATACTCAACTTCCTCGGCGCATGACCCGTAGGGTCGCGGGCGTGGATGTGTGCGTTGTCGACCACCCGCTGGCCGCAGCGTGGCTGACCGCGCTGCGCGACGAGCGCAGCGACAACGCAGCGTTCCGGTCGGCTCTGCGCGAGCTGACCTGGATGCTGGTCTACGAGGCAACCCGCGACGCGCTCTGCCAGGACATCGTCGTGCGCACCCCGCTGGCAGACACCCGCGGGGCGCGGCTGGCGCGGCCACCGCTGCTGGTGCCGGTGCTTCGCGCCGGACTGGGCATGGTCGAAGCCGCACAGGCCCTGATCCCCGAGGCCGACGTCGGTTTCGTCGGGGTGGCGCGCGACGAGGCCACCCATCAACCGGTGCCCTACCTGGCATCGCTGCCGGCGGATCTGAGCGCTACCCCGGTCATGGTCCTCGACCCGATGCTGGCCACCGGCGGCTCGCTGGTGCACACGCTGGGACTGCTGGTCGATCGCGGTGCTACCGACATCACGGTGCTGTGTGTGGTTGCGGCGCCGGAAGGCGTTGCGGCACTGACACAAGCGGCACCGGGCGTGCGGTTGTTCACCGCCACCGTTGACGACGGACTGAACGAGGAGGCGTATATCGTTCCGGGTCTGGGCGATGCCGGTGATCGTCAGTTCGGGCCGCGCTGAGATTCCCACCGTCACGCCCGTAACAGGCGGGCAAGTATGTGATTGTTGCCCGCCTTTGAGCGACAAATGTTGGTGCGTTGGCGGAGTCAACCCTCTCGCCATCCGTTGTCGCTCAAAGGCGGCCAAACATCACACCCCCTCGAGCTGGTTGCAGGTGAGCCGGGTGTGGCGGCTGGTGACGAATGGAGTGAATGAGGCGCTACCAGGAGCGGGCCGCGAGGGCGACGGCCTCACACACCCGCTGCGCCTCCGCGCGATCCCCGGCAAGGTCATCCGACGGCGGCCGGGCGACCTCGAGATAGCACTTGAGTTTCGGTTCAGTGCCCGACGGTCGCACCACCACGCGTACCGAGCTGCCGTCGCGCTCGCCGGTGAACTCCAGCGCGTCGGTGACCGGTCCACTGCGGTGCAGCAGATCGGTTGAGGTGAGGGCGAGTCCAGCCAGCGTGGCCGGTGGATCAGCGCGTAGCCTGGCCATCACGGCGACCGCCTCGGCGGGACTGGTGACCCGGCGCGACACCGCATCGGTGACGTGCACACCGTGCCGTCGTGCCAGTTCGTCGAGCGCTTCGGGAACTGAGCTACCCCGCCCCGCCAGTGCCGCGACCAGATCGCAGACCAAGACCGCGGCGCTGATGCCGTCTTTGTCGCGCACAGCATCTGGGTCGACGCAGTAGCCGATCGCCTCCTCGTAGGCGTAGGCCAAGGTGACGCCGGGCGGGCCGTCTGGTGGCAGGTCGGCCCGTGCCAGCCACTTGAACCCGGTCAGCGTCTCCGCGTGGTGGGCGCCGTAGCGCTGTGCGATGCGCACCAGCATGCGCGACGACACCACGCTGCTGGCGACCAGCACACCGGCCGCCGGGCCCGCGGGCAGCCGCGACAGTAGGTAATCGCCCAACAACCAACCGGTTTCGTTGCCGGTCAGCATCCGCCAGCCGTCCGGGCCAGGGATGCCGACCGCGCATCGGTCAGCGTCGGGGTCCAGGGCGATCGCGATGTCGGCGTCGACCTCTTCGGCCAGTGCCAGCAGCGCGTCCGTGGCGCCGGGTTCTTCGGGGTTGGGGAAAGCCACGGTGGGAAAGTCTGGATCGGGGTCGAATTGGCTCTTCACCGGGTGAATATCGGCGAACCCCGCGGCACGTAAAGCCTCGACCGCGACCTTGCCACCCACGCCGTGCAGCGGCGTCAGCGCCACCCTTATCCGGCCGCCGTGCCGCCGCACCGCCGCGGCTCGCCCGATATAGCGCTCGATGAGTTCGTCTCCGGCCGGCGTAACAGGGCGGCGGGCGATCGTGTCAGCGGGGGGAGCGGCGGCCATCGCCGCCTCGATCTCGGTGTCGGTCGGCGACACGATCTGTAGGCCGCCGTCGAAGTACACCTTGTAGCCGTTGTCGGTAGCCGGGTTGTGTGAGGCGGTGATCTGGATTCCGGCCGCCGCGCCGGTGTGGCGTACCGCGAATGCCACCACCGGCGTCGGGCAGGGCTGGGGTAGCAGCACTACCGAGAATCCGGCGCCGGCAAGCACTTCGGCTGTCGCAGTAGTGAATTCCGCCGAGCCGTGCCGAGCGTCGCCGCCCACCACCACCATCGAGCCCGTGCGTCGCTGCGCGCCGAGCACCTGCGCCACCGCCCAGCTGGCGCGCAGCACCACGGCGAGATTCATCGCGTCGGGTCCACCCCGTACCGGGCCACGCAGCCCGGCGGTGCCGAAGCGCAGCGGTGCCGCGAATCGGGTGGCCAACTCGCCTGGACTGCACGCGCGCAGTTCCGTAGCGGTCGCGGGGTCGGGGTCGTGGGCGATCCAGTCTTCGGGGGTCACCCGTTGATTGTGACAAGCGGTCGGTCGACAGGAGATAACTAATAAGCTGGCTAATTAATTGCTGCGCTCCCCTGGTTTGCCATCACTTGACAATGGGGGGGAACGGTGGCCGAATCAGCGCCCGTGCTGGCGAGAAGTTCAACCTCGGCATACCGGCGAGTTCTACTACGTGATC
>NZ_AUWR01000026.1 GCF_000455125.1 Mycobacterium sp. UM_WGJ | reverse complement strand
CGATGGTGTCGCCGGGCAAGGCGGTAATGGTGGTGCCGGTGGCCGGGGCGCTGACGGTGTCGATGGCACGCAGGCGGCCGCGCCGGGTGGCAACGGCGGCGCTGGGAGCAACGGCGGCAACGGTGGAAACGGCGGCGCGGGTGGTACCGGCGGCCGCAACTCCGATGGCAGTGCCAGCGGGCTCGACGGCATTCAGGGCAACGGCGGTGACGGCGGCGACGGCGGCGATGGCGGCGCGGGCTATCACGGTGTGAGCGGAGTCAACCCCGGCGACAACGGTCAAGAAGGCGGCAGGGGCGGCGCAGCAGGGTCCGGCGGTCATGGGGGGACCGGTGCGGTCGGCGGGGCTGGCGGTAACGGCGGCAACGGTGGTCAGGGCGGCAACGGTGGCGAAGGCCGCGACGGGTACGACGCAGCCGGCGACGGGAACGCCGAGGCGGGTGCTCACGGTGGCAATGCCGGCGACGGCGGGAACGGCGGTGCCGGCGGTCGCGGTGGTACGGGCGGCAACGGTGGAGCTTCCACGGCAGCGGGCGGCGTGGCAGGCGCCAACGGCAACGGCGGCAATGGTGGTCACGGCGGAGCCGCCGGCACGCCCGGCGATGGTGGCGACGGCAAGGCTGGCGACGCCGCTCACCTCGCGGGCGGTAATGGCGGCAACGGTGGCAATGCCGGTGCGGCCGGCACGGGTGGCGAACGTGGCGCGGCCGGGACCGGCGGCAGCGCCGGTCCCGGCAATGCGGGCCAAGAGGGATTGTCCGGCAGCGGTGTCACCGGTGTCGTCGGCAACGGTGGCAACGGCGGCAACGGTTACGACGCCGGCAGTGACGACCAGGCTGTAGCGAGCACCAACGGTGGTAACGGTGGTGCTGGCGGCAATGGCGGCGACCGCGGCAATGGGGGCAACGGTGGCCACGGTGGCGATGGGACCACGGGTGCTCAGGGCGCAGACGCCCAGAATCCAGGGGCGTCAGGAAGCGCCGGCGGCACCGGCGGATCCGGCGGGAAGGGTGGCGCGGGCGGCGCGAGCGGCACCCAAGCCGGTAATGCGGGGTCCGGAGGAAACGGTGGTCACGGAGCTACCGGTGGCGACGGCGGCAAGGGCAATGACGGAGCCACCGGCAGTTTCGCCGACGGCGGGACCGGCAATGGCGGCAACGGCGGCAACGGCGGAGCCGGCGGTCACGGTGGCAACGGGGGCGACGGCGGTGCGGCGGGCGCACTGAACAACGGCAGCGGCAGCGCCGGAACGCAAGGCACGGGTGGCAATGCCGGCAGCGGTGGTAACGGCGCCAACCCCGGAGACGGCGGCAACGGGGCGTCCGGGATCGCCACCCACACCACTGGCGGCAACGGCGGAAACGGCGGCAATGTCGGCCACGGTGGTACCGCAGGTACGGCAGGAGTCGGCTCGAACGGCAGTGGCCAGGCCGGCAACACCGGCAGTGCGCCGGTCGGCGTCGTCGTTGGAAACGGGGGCGACGGCGGCGCTGGCTACACCCCGGCTCATCCCGCCGCCCCGGGCCAGTCCGCTGCAAACGGTGGTGCCGGCGGCAACGGTGGCAACGGCGGCGACCACGGTAACGGCGGTAGCGGCGGCATGGGCGGCAACGGTGCCAATGGAGCGGACGCCACCACCATGCAGTCCGGTGCCGGCCGCGGTGGCAACGGTGGCAACGGAGGCACCGGCGGCAAGGGTGGCCTGGGCGGGTCGATCATGGGCTCGGACGGCGAGGTCGGTGATGGCGGCAACGGCGGCGCCGGGGGCGCGGGTGCCACTGGTGAGTTCGGGGTCAACAACGGCTACGGCGGTACCGGTGGCACGGGTGGCAACGGCGGCAACGCCGGAGGAGCAGCCGGTCAGGCCGGTAACGGCGGTACCGGTGGCATCGGTGGGGCCGGTGCCGACGGCGTGCGCGGCTACAACGGTGGCACGGGCGCTCACGGCGGTAACGGCGGTACCGGTGGACTGGCCGGGACCGTCGGCCTCGGCGGTGCGGCCGGTAACGGCGGCGACGGCGGTGCCGGCGGAACCGGCGCGGCCGGCGAGGTCACCAACAACAATGGCCAGGGTGCCAACGGCGGAACCGGTGGCCTGGGTGGCAATGCCGGCAACGCCACCGGCAAGGCGGGCAACGGTGGTGTCGGCGGCGATGGTGGTGCCGGTGCCCACGGCCAAGTCGGCTACAACAACGGCTACGGCGGCAACGGCGGAAGCGGCGGGACCGGGGGGCTGGCCGGCACGGTGGGATCCGCCGGGCAGGTGGGCAACGGCGGTACCGGTGGAGCCGGTGGAGACGGTGCGGATGGGCGCGTCGGCTACAACAACGGCTACGGCGGCAACGGCGGGCACGGCGGGTCTGGCGGAAACGCAGCAAACAGCACTGGCCAGGCCGGTGCCGGTGGAGACGGCGGCAAGGGCGGTCATGGCGACGACGGCCAGCTGGGCTACAACAACGGCTACGGCGGCAATGGCGGTAGCGGCGGTAACGGCGGGCAGAACGGATCTGTCGGCACCGTCGGGCCGATCGTCAGCAGGGGCGGCGATGCCGGAGACGGAGGCAACGGTGCGGACAGCACCTCCACCTCCAACAACAGCTACGGCGGCAACGGTGGCAGTGGGGGGCACGGCGGCAATGCCGGCGCTGCCACTGGCCAGGCCGGTTCCGGAGGGAATGGCGGTACCGGTGGAAACGGCCGGGCCGGCCGGATCGACGCCAACAACGGCTACGGCGGCAACGGCGGACGCGGTGGTAATGGCGGAAACGCCGGCAGCATCGGCACTGGTGGAATCGGCGGCAACGGTGCCTACGGCGGCGATGGCGGAGCGGGCGCGAACGGCGACATCTATCGCAACAACGGCACCGGCGGCATCGGCGGCACCGGTGGGGCCGGTGGCAACGCCGGAACCAGCAGTCCGGATGCTTTAGCTGGCCGCGGCACGGAGGGCAGCCAAAACGGCGACGGCGGCAACGGCGGCGTCGGGGGTAACGGTGCCAACGGAGTCTCCGGAGTCAACGGCGGCAACCCAGGCGTGGGCGGCGCGGGCGGTACGGCCGGCGCCGCGGGGACAGGTGGTTCCGGTGGGCAGGCAGGTTCTGGCGGCCAGGCCGGCGCGACGGGCGCCCCGGCCTAGCCGGCTTGTCGGGTCCGGCGGTGCGCTGCTGGAGGCATGCAGCGCCATCTGCAGTGGCCGACGCTATATATCCTGTGTCGCGAGTCTCGCCGACTAGCGAGGCGAAACTCGGAGAGGAGTGGCGCCCATGCGCGTGCTGGTGATCGGTTCCGGCGCCCGGGAACATGCGTTACTCCTAGCCCTTCGCAACGACCCCAAGGTCGATCACCTGGTGATCGCCCCCGGCAACGCCGGTACCGCCGCAGTGGCCGAGCAACGAGACATCGACATCACCTCGGCTACGGCGGTCACCGCCTTGGCCCGCGACGTCGAGGCCGACCTGGTGGTGATCGGGCCGGAGGTGCCGCTGGTCTTGGGTGTCGCAGATGCGGTGCGTGCCGCCGGGATCGCCTGCTTCGGGCCGTCGCAGGACGCCGCCCGCATCGAAGGCTCCAAGGCGTTCGCCAAGGACGTGATGGCCGCCGCCGGCGTGCGCACCGCCCGCTCGGAGATCGTCGACAGCCCCGCCGACCTGGACGCCGCCCTGACCCGGTTCGGGCCCGATGCCGGGGAGGCGGCCTGGGTGGTCAAGGACGACGGGCTGGCCGCCGGCAAGGGCGTCGTCGTCACGGCAGATCGGGCAGCGGCCCGGGCCCACGCCGCCGGACTGCTCGACAGCGGGCATCCGGTGCTGCTGGAATCCTTCCTGGACGGTCCCGAACTATCCCTGTTCTGTGTCGTCGACGGCGCTACCGTGGTCCCGTTGCTGCCGGCGCAGGACTTCAAGCGGGTCGGTGACGGCGACAGCGGCCCCAACACCGGCGGCATGGGCGCTTACGTACCGTTGCCGTGGTTGTCCCGGGAGGCTGTCGCCGGCATCGTCGCCGACGTCGTTGAGCCCGTCGCGGCCGAACTTGTCCGGCGAGGCGCCCGGTTCACCGGATTGCTGTATGCCGGTCTGGCGATGACGTCGACCGGGCCGGCGGTGGTCGAATTCAATTGCCGCTTCGGCGATCCGGAGACCCAGGCGGTGTTGGCACTGCTCGAGTCGCCGCTCGGGCAGTTGCTGCATGCCGCCGCCACCGGCGGGCTCAGCGAGTTCGGCAAGTTGCGCTGGCGGGATGCGGCGGCGGTGACGGTGGTGCTGGCCGCGGAGAACTATCCCGGCCGGCCGCGCGTCGGTGACGTGATCGTGGGCGCCGAGGCCGAAGGGGTTTTGCACGCCGGCACCGCACGCCGTGACGATGGGGCGGTGGTGTCCTCCGGCGGGCGGGTGCTGTCGGTGGTGGGTGTCGGAGACGACCTGAATGCCGCGCGTGCCGACGCCTACCGGATCCTCGACTCAATACGCTTGCCGGGAAGCCACTTCCGCAGCGACATCGGCGCGGCCGCCGCCCAGGGGAAGATCCAGATCTGACCGCAGGGGCCTACCGCTATCCTGGGTGGCATGGCTGACCACACTGAACCGGAGTCCACTGAATCCGAAAAGCAGGACGACCCGGCGAAAAGTGAATCCGAAGCGCAGGAACGCCCGGCAAAAGCCGCCGGCACGGCGAAACGGCGGTCAGCTCCGACCCCGGCTCCGACACCGCCGCAGTCGAGCACCGTCCGCCCCCTGCTGATCGCCGCGGCGGTCGGACTGGTCGCCGGGCTCATCGGTGGTGCGGCCGTCGCCGGCTTGTGGCACCCGTCCGGTGGCTCGTCCTCGGGTGGTTCTGCCAAGTTCAGCGGTGAGCAGGTCAACGACGCGAAGAAAGACGTGTGCGGCGCGGTCGTACTGGCTCGCCAAGCGGTGGCCAACAACATGCACATGAAGAACCCGGAGCCGGAGAACCCCGTGGCCCAACTCGCGGTGGCCGCCAACGCCCGGTTGTCGCTGACTGCGGGTGCGGCTTACCTGCGTGGCCGGCTCGAGGCGGACCCCGCGACGCCGCAAGACATCGTGGACTCCACCGAGAAGATGGCCGGTGCGCTGGAGCGCCTGAACCTCAGCTACCTTGTCGGGCAACCGAATACGGAGCGCGAGCAGCTGGGGCATGACCTCGATTCGCACATCACCACGCTGGGCAAGCTCTGCCAGCAGTAGACGGTGGTCACCGTCTGAGGTGACGCTGCACGCCGCGTCAGAACCAGCTACTCGGGTCGAAGAAGTCGAAGCCGCCGGCCGTCAGGTCGATGCCCGACACCGCATCTCCGGCGTCGAGCGGTGAGACGGCGTCGAACATGCTGAACATGCCCGACAGGTCGATGTTGCCGAACGGGGTGATCAACGTGTCGGTGATGCTGGACGCGGCCGTGCCGTCGGCGTTCGCGACGGCCTCATAGACGTTCGTGAAACCCCAGAGATCGGTGACGCTGTAGACCGTGCCCAGTGTCGGCAACTCTGCGATTTGCGCGTCGGTCAGACCTGAGAGGGCATCGACTGAGGTGACGGTGAACTGCGTGGTCTCGATGCCGAAGATGTTCGACATGTTCTCGCCGAGAGTGACTGTGCCCAGGTCGGCGCCGCTGCTGTCGTACATGGCGACTCCGGTCTGGCTGGGCAGGAAGGCTCCCAGCGCGTTGACGCCGGCGATCTGCAGCAGCGGCGCGATGCCGAACAGCGGATAGGCGCCATCGGTGTTGAACCCGTCGCTGCCTGGGTCGAAGGTGAGGCCGCCGATGGTGAACGCGTTGTCGGAGAGCGTGGCGCTGTCAGACGTCGCAGCGAGTGCCCCCAATGGTGCCGCCGGGTCCAGCGGGGCGGTGGCATCGAATGACGTCGGTAGGTTGAGGTTGCCGAACGGAGTCACCAGGGTGTTGGTGATGGCGGCCGATCCGCCGCCGGTTCCCGGGATGGCTTCGTAGACGTTCGCAAAGCCGCCGCCAAAGTCGGTGACGCTGTAAACCGTTCCGACCGCGGGCAGGTCGCTGAGGTTCATACCGTTGAGCACCTCGGCGATGTCGGCAGTGGTGATGCCGCTGCCGGTCAGATTGATGCCGCTGCTGGCGAGGGCGATGGTGACCGCGGTGTCGTCGATCTCGCCGTTGCCGAAGGTCAGCGGTGCGCTGTTGGCTGCCAAGGCAGCGGCCAACTCCTGCGCGGTGAAGTTGGCGCCGGTGAAGTCGAGTTCGGCGCTCAGCGCGCCTTGGATCGCGTCGGCGGCCGGGGTGATGGCCCCGACGGTGAACTGCGTGCTGTCGATCCCCAACAGGTCGGAGTACCAGAGATAGCTGGCGACGCTGCCGGCGTCGCTGCCGTTGGTGTAGACGTCGAAGACCTGGGACGTCTGAGTGCCGCTGGTGCCGGTGCCGCTGATGTTGATCCCACTGGCCGCGAAGTTCAGTAACGGGGCGAAGCTGGCCAGCGACAGCGGTTCGGCCACGGTGACTCCGCCGCTGCCCGGGTCGAAGGTGGTGCCGCCGATGGTAAAGGCGTTATCGCTGAGACCGGTGACGCCGGAGGTGTTCCCCAGTGCTTCCAGCGCCGCACCCGGGTCCAGTGGTGCGATGGCGTCGTAGGACGTCGGCAGGTCGAAGTTGCCGAACGGGGTCATCAACGTGTTGGTGATGCTGGCCGCGGCTGTACCGTCGGCGTTCGGGGTGGCCACGTAGACGTTGGCGAAGCCGCCACCGAAGTTGGTGATGCTATAGACGGTGCCGTCGGCCGGGAGCTCGGCAGCCTGACCGTCGGTGAGGCCCGCGGCGGGATCGATGCTGGTGACGGTGAACTGCGCCGTCTGGATGCCCAAGAGGTTCTGCACGTTGGTGGAGGTCAGGATCGTACCGAGCGTGACGCCGCTGCTGTCTTCGAGCGTGAACTGCTGCGATCCGAGACTGAGCAGACCCAGCAGGCTGTCGCTGCCCAGCGACAACAGCGGTGCGTTGGCGAATACCGGGGTGAGGGGCTCATAGCCGGGCGTCGCTGCGCCTAGGAAGTCGATCGCCATCGGGTCGGTGAAGGTGAGGCCGCCGATGGTGAAAGCCGCGTCGGCGTCGCTTTCGGCGACGGCCGTAGCGGTTTGCAGGAACGCGGCGGTCAGCAGCCCGCCGCCCGCAGTGACGGCGGCAGCGGTCAGTTGCATACGTCGATTCCTCTTCACAGGTATTCCTCTCTGTTCGATTGGATTTCAGGCAGTGCGTCAGAGGCCGAAGAGCGCCAGCGGGTCCCAGGAGGAGGCCATCGCTGACATCGCGTCGTCGAGACCGGTGAAGGCGTCGCCCGGGTCGAGCGGGTTGGCGGCGTTGAACATGTCGAACAGCGAACTCAGGTCGACGTTGCCGAACGGGGTCACCAGGGTGTCGGTGATGGTGCCGTCCTCCCCGGGCGTGGCGATGTAGATGTTCTGCCAACCGCCGCCGAAGTTGAGGACGTCGTAGACCGTTCCCTTCACCGGCAGCAACGCGTCCTCCATACCGTCGGCGGCCGTGACGCTTTGGACGGTGAACTCGGTGTTGGCCATACCCAGCAGGTTCGCCACATTTACGCTGGCCCGGATGGTTCCGAGGTCGGTGTCGTCAGTCCCGCCGTAGATGGTGAAGTCTTGCGGCGCAAAGTTGATCGGGTCCACCCCAGCGCCGAGAGCGACGGTGGCGCCGCCGAGGCTCAGCAGCGGCGCGGCGCCGAACAGCGCGGGAATGGCGCGGAAGCCCTCGGCCACGTTGTCGCCGGCTCCGGTGAACGGGTCGAAGACGTAGCCGCCGAGGCTGAAGGCGTCGTCGCCATAGGAGCTGTCGCCGACCTGCAGGCCGGTGAAGGCGTCACCCGGGTCGAGCGGGTTGGCGGCATTGAAGCCGCCGAACAGTGCGTCCAGGCTCATGTTGCCGAACGGGGTCACCAGGGTGTCGTGAACGGTGCCGTGGGTGACGGTGCCGTCTTCGGCGACGACGTCCGGGGTGGCGGTGTAGACGTTCGCCCAGCCGCCGCCGAAGTTGAACGCGTCATAGACCGCTCCCTTAACCGGCAGCAACGCGTCGTCAACACCGTCGGCCGCTGTGACGTTTTGGACGACGAACTGCGTGTTGGTCATGCCCAACAGGTTCGTCACGTCCACCGCCGTGTGGGCGGTGCCGATCTCGGTGGCGCTCGACCCGGTTCCGTTGTAGACGGTGAAGTCCTGGGGTGCGAACGGGGTGGGCTGCACGTTGGGGAAGGCCGTGCTGATCACCAGTTGGCCGCCGCCGAGATTCAGCAACGGCGGGATACCGGCGAGCGAGCTGACGGGGGCGAAGCCGTCGGTCACCGTGCCGTCCTCCCCGGTGCTGAACGGGTTGAAGGTGAAGCCGCCGATGCTGAAGGCGTCATCGCCGATGCTGCTGTCGCCGGCCTGCAGCGCGGCGAACGCGAGGGACGGGTCGAGCGGGTTGGCGGCGTTCATGCCGACGAACAGCGCGTCGAGGTTCATATTGCCGAACGGCGTCACCAGGGTGTCGGTGACGGTGCCGTTCTCGCCGGGAGTGGCGACATAGACGTTGTAGAAGCCGCCGCCCAGGTTGAACACGTCGTAGACGGTTCCGGTCACGGGAAGTGCCGAGGCCTCGACACCATCGGCGGGGGTGCTGCCGGTGACGGTGAACGCGGTGTTGGGCAGGCCGAACAGATAGGAGACGGTTTCGTTGGTGTCGATGCTGCCGAGCGACGTGGTGCCGTTGGATAGATCGAAGCTCTGCGGGGCGAGGTCCAAGATGTTTCTACCGACCGCCACCGACCCGCCGCCCAGGCCCAGCAGCGGCGGCGCCAGGTTGAGCGGTGCGACGAGGTTGAAGCCCTGGCCGCCGCCAGTCAATGTCGGATCGAATGTGGTGCCGTCGATGGTGAAAGCGTCTTCACCGGGCGCGGCGGCAGCGACTGCGCCCTGGACAAAGGCCACTAATGCCGCGGTGATCAAGCCGCCACCCGCGGTGGCAGCAACGGTGGCCGTTCGGATAAGTCGATTTGTCATCACGGGCCTTCCAATCCGTCGAAAGGGCTCAGAAAACGTTGAGTTAAACGTGAGTGCGCATTCTGAATTTATCCCGAGTGCTCTTCGTCACACAAGATATTTGCGGTTATGTAAATGCGGCAACTTTCTCCAAAGTCCTGGAAAACAAGCGAAATTCGCGAACCGATAAGTCCGATTTTCGCGACGAATCGTCCGAGTTTGGAAACGATGGGTGGCGATCGCGCCGCGAGCGGCTGAGATATGTCCTTTTTAAGTGGAACTTGCGCTCAGGCCGTCAGCAGCGGAGCTATCCAAGTCAACTCGGCCGGAATCTGGGAACTCCAATATGTGCCGTCGTGCCCACCGGGGGAGAACCCGCCCGCGGGAGGGTTGGGCAGCTGGGCGATAAACGCCTGAGTTGCTGAATAGAACGGGTCGTCGTTTCCGCAGTCCACCCGAATCGGTATCGAGCCGAGTGCGGGCATCCCGAAAACGGAGTTGGCCGAGTAGTCCGACGCGCCATCGAATGCCCCCGGCGCTGTCGCTCCGGGGGTCAGCCACAGTGCGGGGCTGACCGCGCAGATCGCTGCGGTTCGGCGCGCGCCGAGTCGCCCCCCCAGCAGCAGCGCGCCGTAGCCGCCCATCGACCAGCCGATGAAACCCACTCGCGAGGTGTCCAGGCCCTGCTCGGCCAGCAGTGGCAATAACTCCTCGGTCACCATGGCCCCCGAGTCCTCCCCGGATGTGCGGCGGTGCCAGTAGCTCCCGCCGCCGTCGACGGCAACCACCGCGAACGGCGGCAGGCCCGCGTTGACAGCTTCGGCCAGGCCCTGTTCGACCCCGCCGGCCATCACCGTCGCGGCGTCGCTTCCCTTGCCGTGCAACGCGATCAGCGGACGCAACGCCCCGGTCTGGCCGGGGGGCCGGGCGATCGCCCAATTGGTGGTGATACCTCCGCGCGCGGCCGAGACGAACGAGCCCGTCGTCATTGTGGGTGCGGCCTGCGCGGGCCGCGCACCAAGGAGTGAGCTCGCCCCCAGTGCGCCCGCACTGCCCAGCATGGCCCCGGCGCGCAGCACCGCTCGTCGGCTCAACACAGGCATGGCGGCCATCATGCCAGCGGGGTGTTGTTTGTCGGCAAAAGACGGAAACGCATGATGCGGCGCTACCTGGGCTGGCAGCATCTCTAGGCGTGATGACAGCAGTTACGCCCAAGGGCGAGCGGCGGCGGTATGCGCTGATCAGCGCCGCTGCCGAGCTGCTGCGCGAGGGCGGGTTCGATGCGGTGCGCCACCGCGCCGTAGCGCAGCGGGCCGGTCTGCCGCTGGCATCGACGACCTATTACTTCTCGTCACTCGAAGACCTCATCGCGCACGCGGTCGAACACATCGGGATGTTGGAGGTCGCGCAACTGCGGGCTCGTATCACCGAGTTGTCCCGGCGTCGACGCAGTGCCGAGACCACGGCGGACATCCTGGTCGAGCTGTTGGTGGGGGAGGAGAGCGGTGCGCAGATCACCGAGCAGCTCATCTCCCGCTATGAGCGCTATATCGTGTGCTCTCGCCACCCGGCGCTGCGCGACATTCAACGCCGTGTCCTGCACCAACGGTCTGATGCGGTCACCGAGGCCGTCGAGCGCTCCGGGCGGATCGCGCGGGTCGAGATGGCCTATTCCCTGGTCTGCATGGTCGACGGTGCGGTGATGGCGGCGCTCGTCGATGACCTGCAGGGCCCCCGGGCGGCGGCCCGGGCCGCGGTCGTCGACGTCATCGATATGCTCGCGCCACTGGACCAGCGCGCGGTGTCGGCCTGAGAAGCCCACACGGTATGCTGCCTCGATCCCTTTATCGCTCCTTAGCTACTGGCGGGTAACGAGGGGTCCGGAGGTGCTGGGAAAGGCGCCGTAAGCGCCGGAAGACGGCGAAGAGACGCGGATGTGGAGAGCTACGTCATGAATATCGGTGTCCTATCCGAGGCGCAGCCCGGTGAGACGCGTGTGTCGGCGACGCCGACGACCGTCGCTGCACTAGCCAAGCTCGGTTACGACGTCGTAGTGGATTCCGGTGCCGGAGAAGCGTCGTCCTTTTCCGACGCGGCGTACACCGAGGCCGGCGCCACCATCGGGGATGCCCGCACCGCCGACATCGTCTTCGGGGTCAACGCCCCCTCGACCGAGCAGCTGGACGGAATGAAGCCGGGTGCGACGCTGGTCAGCCTGTTGGCACCGGCCCTGAACCCCGATCGCGTGGAGGACCTGGCCCGCCGGCCCATCACGGCGCTGTCGATGGACGCGGTTCCCCGGATCTCGCGTGCGCAGTCGCTGGACGTGCTGAGCTCCATGGCCAACATCGCGGGGTACCGCGCCGTGATCGAGGCGGCCCATGTCTTCGGCCGGTTTTTCACCGGCCAGGTGACCGCCGCGGGCAAGGTGCCGCCGGCCAAAGTGTTGGTGGTGGGCGCCGGAGTGGCGGGCTTGGCCGCGATCGGCGCCGCCGGCAGTCTTGGGGCGATCGTGCGGGCCACCGACCCGCGTCCCGAGGTGGCCGACCAGGTCCGCTCGCTCGGCGGGGAATACCTGTCGATCGAATCGACCGAGACCGAGGTATCGGCCACCGGCTACGCCAAGGAGATGAGCGACGACTACAAGGCTCGGGAGGCGCAGCTCTACGCCGACCAATGCGCCGACGTCGACATCATCGTCACCACCGCGCTCATCCCCGGTAAGCCCGCGCCGCGGATCATCACCGCCGACATGGTGGCGTCGATGAAGCCGGGCAGCGTGATCGTCGACATGGCCGCGGCCAACGGCGGCAACGTCGAGGGCACCGTCAAGGACCAGGCCGTCGTTACCGACAACGGGGTGACGATCATCGGCTACACCGACCTGGCCGGCCGGCTGCCCGCGCAGGCGTCGCAGCTCTACGGCACCAACCTGGTCAACCTGATGAAGTTGATGACACCCGGCAAGGACGGCCAGCTGGTGCTGGACTTCGACGACGTGGTGCAGCGGTCGATGACCGTGGTGCGCGACGGCGAGTCGACGTGGCCCCCGCCGCCGGTGCAGGTCTCGGCCGCCCCGGCCAAAGTCGCCGAAGCACCGGTGGTCGCGCAGGCCAACAAAGAACCGATGTCGGCCGGGCGCCGGCTGGGTGTGGTGGTCTCGGCCGCAGCCGTGCTGTTCGCGCTGGTCGCGATGGCGCCGGCCGCGCTGCAGGTGCACCTGATTGTCTTTGCGCTGGCGATCGTGATCGGTTACTACGTGATCGGTCATGTGCACCACGCGCTGCACACGCCGCTGATGTCGGTGACCAATGCGATCTCGGGGATCATCGTGGTCGGCGCGTTGCTGCAGATCGGCCACGGCGACCCAGCCATCACGAGTTTGGCCGCCGCGGCGATCCTGCTGGCCAGCATCAACATCTTCGGTGGATTTGCGGTGACCCGCCGCATGCTCGCCATGTTCTCTCGCAGCTGAGGCGCTGCGCACCCCGACTTGGAGTAGACCCCGCTTATGTTTTCAGTTGAGACCGCCGCCTCGGCGGCATACATCGTCGCGGCCTTGCTGTTCATCCTGGCCCTGGCCGGGCTGAGTAAGCACGAGACGTCCAAGGCCGGCAACAGCTTCGGCATCCTGGGGATGGCGGTGGCGCTGGCGGCGACGATCACCTTGGCGGTCCATCACGACATCAATCCGGTCGGCCTGGCGTTGCTCATCGGGGCCACCCTGGTGGGGGCGGCGATCGGCTTGTGGCGGGCCAAGGTCGTCGAAATGACCGGGATGCCCGAGCTGATCGCGCTGCTGCACTCGTTCGTCGGTCTGGCTGCCGTGCTGGTCGGCTGGAACGGCTACCTGCATGTCGAGGCTGCCAGGACCGGACCTGACGCGCAGGAGCTGGCGGCCTCGGGCTTGCTGGGTATTCACTCCGCTGAGGTGTTCATCGGAGTGTTCATCGGGGCGGTCACCTTCACCGGCTCGATCGTGGCCAACCTCAAACTGTCCGCGCGGATGAAGTCCAACCCGCTGATGCTGCCGGGCAAGAACTTCCTGAACATCGGCGCTCTGGTCGCGTTCTTCGCACTCACGGTGTGGTTCGTGCACGAGCCGCAGCTGTGGCTGCTGATCGCGGTCACCGTGCTGGCGCTGGCACTGGGTTGGCATCTGGTGGCCTCCATCGGTGGCGGCGACATGCCGGTGGTCGTCTCGATGCTCAACAGCTACTCCGGCTGGGCGGCGGCCGCCTCGGGCTTCCTGCTCTCCAACGACCTGCTGATCATCACCGGCGCGCTGGTCGGCTCCTCCGGCGCCTACCTGTCCTACATCATGTGCAAGGCGATGAACCGCTCGTTCATCTCGGTGATCGCCGGTGGCTTCGGGATCGAAGCCGGCCCGGCCGAGGACAAGGACTACGGCGAACACCGCGAGATCACCGCCGAAGGTGTGGCGGAACTGCTGGGCGGCGCCGACTCGGTGATCATCACCCCCGGCTACGGGATGGCGGTTGCTCAAGCGCAGTACGGGGTCGCAGAGCTCACCCGCAAGCTGCGCGACCGTGGCGTCGACGTGCGCTTCGGCATTCACCCGGTCGCCGGCCGGCTGCCCGGCCACATGAACGTGCTGCTGGCCGAAGCCAAGGTGCCCTACGACATCGTGCTGGAGATGGACGAGATCAACGACGACTTCGGCGACACGTCGGTGGTCCTGGTGATCGGCGCCAATGACACCGTCAACCCGGCCGCTGCCGAAGACCCGTCCAGTCCGATCGCGGGCATGCCGGTGCTGACGGTGTGGGACGCCGACAACGTGATCGTCTTCAAGCGCTCCATGGCTTCGGGCTATGCCGGCGTGCAGAACCCGCTGTTCTTCCGGCAGAACTCCGCCATGTTGTTCGGTGACGCCAAGGACCGGGTCGAGGACATCCTGCACGCGCTGTAGCGTCGGCAGCCGGCGTCCGCCGGTGCTCGGGCGTTTGCGGCCGGGCGACACCCAAGCGTTTGGCTTGGCCTGCCGACAGTGCCTGTTCCCAAGGGCCGGCGTCGCCGGGCATCGACTCCGGGGCGCTCGGTAATACGGCCTGCGTGACGTCAGCCTGGCTGGCCCGGAACACCTGTGTCAGACTACGGGGGGCCTGTCCGCTTTTATCGACCTATGGAGTCGCGATGTTGACCGTTGGCCGCGTCAACGAAAGTAACGTCGCGTTGACGCCTCTGGAGTGGCCGCCGGCAGCCCGGATAGCAATCGAGGTTTTCCTGGTCTTCATGCACAACAGGCGGGTGCGGCCCTTCGATATCGCCACCCGCTGCCGCACCCGATCCCTCACCCGACACGTCCCTGTCGGGCCGCGGCACGAGATCGTGCGGTCCTTCGACCTCGCGCCGCCCTTCTGGCCAGTCACCGTCGACCCCTATGACGGTCTGCTGGCCGGCTACGGCATCGACCGGGACGGCACGTGCATTCGCTACACCCAGAATCCGTACTCCCTGACCAGCCGGGCCGACGACGCGACGGTGCAGCGCGTGCAATTCTCGCAGGGGTGCCAGCACGTGATGCGCCGTGCCACCCGAACCAATCCCGCCTTCATCTGCGAACCGCTGCCCCCGTGGCGCGCCGTCCAGGTGGTCGGCGAGCACCTCATCGATGCCGCGATATCGCTGTCCGAAGGTCGAGGCCCGGTCGTGGTGCAAGCCGTGCCCGCTGCCCAGGCCAGCCCGACTCCACCGGAGCGCACGACCGTAAGCTAGCTGCTCGTGAGCATCCCCAATGTGCTGGCCACCCGTTACGCCAGCACCGCCATGACAGAAATCTGGTCGCCGCAGGCCAAAATCGTTGCCGAGCGGCGGCTGTGGCTGGCGGTGCTTCGCGCCCAATCCGAGCTGGGTGTGCCGGTGCCCGCACAGGCGATCGCCGACTACGAAGCCGCCGTCGCAGATGTCGATCTGGCGTCGATCGCAGCCCGCGAGCGGGTGACCCGCCACGACGTCAAGGCCCGCATCGAGGAGTTCAATGCGCTGGCCGGTCACGAGCACATCCACAAGGGCATGACTAGCCGGGACCTGACCGAAAACGTTGAGCAGCTGCAGATCCGCCAGTCCCTGCAATTGGTCCACGACCACGGCGTCGCGGTCGCTGCGCGCCTGGTCAGCCACGCGGTAGCCTACCGTGACCTGGTGATGGCCGGGCGCAGCCATAACGTCGCGGCGCAGGCCACCACCTTGGGTAAGCGGTTCGCGTCGGCTGCCGAGGAAACCCTGCTCGCGCTGCGGCGAGTACGTGAGCTGATCGAGCGCTACCCGCTGCGCGGAATCAAGGGGCCGATGGGCACCGCGCAGGACATGCTGGATCTGTTTGACGGCGACACCGCCAAACTGGCGCAATTGGAACGCTCCATCGCAGGTTTTCTGGGGTTCTCGGCGGTGCTGACCAGCGTCGGGCAGGTCTACCCCCGCTCGCTGGACCATGACGTGGTCTCGGCGCTGGTGCAACTGGGCGCCGGCCCGTCCTCCCTGGCGCAGACCATCCGACTGATGGCCGGCCACGAACTGGTCACCGAAGGATTCGCGCCCGGCCAGGTGGGTTCGTCGGCGATGCCGCACAAGATGAACACCCGCAGCTGCGAGCGGGTCAACGGCCTGCAGGTGGTGCTGCGCGGCTATGCCTCGATGGCCGCCGAACTGGCCGGCGCGCAGTGGAACGAGGGCGACGTGTTCTGCTCGGTGGTGCGTCGGGTCGCACTGCCCGACGCCTTCTTCGCCGTCGATGGACAGACCGAAACCTTCTTGACCGTGCTCGACGAATTCGGGGCCTACCCGGCGGTGATCACCCGCGAACTGGACCGCTACCTGCCGTTCCTGGCGACCACCAAGGTGTTGATCGCCGCGGTGCGTGCCGGTGTGGGACGGGAAGCCGCCCACGAGGTGATCAAGGAGCACGCGGTGGCTGTCGCGCTGGCCATGCGCGAGCGGGGCGCCGACCCCGACCTGCTGGACCGGCTGGCCGCCGATGACCGGCTGCCGCTGGACCGGGACGCGCTGGATGCGGCCGTCGCCGACCGCCAGGCTTTCACCGGTGCGGCCGCCGACCAGGTCGACCGGGTGGCGGCCGAGGTGGCCGAACTGCTCGAACGGCACCCGGCCGGGGCTGCCTACAGCCCGGGCGCGATCCTGTAACCGTCATGGTCCGGGAGCTCGCGAGCATCGACTTCACCGATCTGGACAACTTTGCCGACGGATTCCCCCACGAGCTGTTCGCGCTGCACCGCCGCGTCGCCCCGGTGTACTGGCACGAGCCCACCGCCCACACCCCTGACGGCGACGGCTTCTGGTCGGTGGCCACGCACGCCGAAACGCTTGAAGTGCTGCGGGATGCGCAGACCTATTCGTCGGTCACCGGTGGTGATCGGCCGTTCGGTGGCACCGTGCTGCAGGACCTGCCGATCGCCGGGCAGCTGTTGAACATGATGGATGACCCGCGGCACGCCCAGGTCCGCCGGCTGGTCAGCTCCGGGCTGACGCCGCGGATGATCCGCCGGGTCGAGACCGACCTGCGGCACCGGGCGCGGTCTTTGCTCGACGCCGTCGAGCCCGGGGTGCCCTTCGACTTCCTGGTCGACATCGCCGCCGAGGTGCCGATGCAGATGATCTGCATTCTGTTGGGTGTGCCCGAGGCCGACCGGCACTGGCTGTTCGAGGCGATCGAGCCCAGCTTCGACTTCCGCGGCTCACGCAAGGCGGTGGTGTCGCGACTGTCTATCGAGGACGCCGGCAACCGGGTCTACACCTTCGGGCGTGAGTTGATCGCGGCTAAGCGGGCCGAGCCCGCCGACGACATGCTCTCGGTGGTGGCCAACTCGACCGACCCCGAGCTCAGCGACCTCGAGGTGTATCTGTTCTTCCAGCTGCTGTTCAGCGCCGGCGCCGAGACCACTCGCAACGCCATCGCCGGAGGGCTGCTGGCACTGTCTGCGTACCCCGATCAATATCGTTTGCTGCGTAGCGATTTCGATCTGCTGCCCACCGCCATCGAGGAGATCCTGCGCTGGACCTCGCCGGCTCCGTCAAAGCGGCGCACCGCCACCCGGCGTGTCGTGCTGGGCGGGCAGACCATCGACGCCGGTCAGAAGGTATTGGTGTGGGAGGGCTCGGCCAATCGGGACCCGGCGGTCTTCGAGCGGGCCGATCAGTTCGACGTCACCCGTAAACCCAACCCCCACATCGGTTTCGGGCACGGCGCCCACTTCTGCCTGGGTGCCCACCTGGCCCGACTGGAACTGCGGGTGCTCTACGAGGAGCTGCTGAGCCGGTTCGGTGAATTGGCGGTGGTGGCACCGGTGGAGTGGACGCGCAGCAACCGGCACACCGGGATGCGGCACATGATGGTGGAGCTGCGCCCCTAGCTACGCGCGACAGGGGATCGGCGGGCCAGGCCTGCGGCGTGCAGTTCCAGCGCGGCCAAGCCCCCGATCACAACGGGGTCGGCGTGCCGCCAGGCCCCGGCGGGGTCCGGACTGACCGCGGTCAGCTTCCCCAACGGGCGATTGGTCAGGGCGCGCAGCGCCAGCAGCTGCTGCCCGGCCGGGTTCGAGTACAAGCCCAGCACCGCCCGTTTACGCAGGAAGAACCGTAGTCGCAAGGCCAGCCACGGCATCGCCACCGCCAGAATCGGCGGGGCGGCGACAGCAAAAGCGAGCACATAGGCCAGCCAACCTGCAGTGGTGTTGAGGTTATGACCGGCCCCGGCGATATCGACTGCGGCATGACCCGCTGCGGTGAGTGGCTTGCTCACGGCGTCGCCGACCAGCGGTATCCGGTCCGCGCTCTTGCCTGCCGAGGCCAGGCTGTCGGCCACGCCGTTGGCGCCGCGCTCGAACTGCCGTCCGACCCCGGCGATGGTGGTCACCGCACCGTGCACCGCCAGGGCGATCATCACCCACAGGAAGGTCCATGCCGCGACGACGAGGTCGCTCAGCAGTTGGGCCAGCAAGCGGCCGGGCGAGGTGGCATAGGGCAGCAGCCGGGATGTCATGCCTCCGATCCCAACACACCCCGAGCCCGTCCGGCAGGTGATGCGTCGTCAGCTGTTGGGTGTGACGGTCACCGTGATGGTGGCGGCGCCGGCGTTGGAGGCGATCACCAGCACCGGGGCGTTCGCGGCTGACACGACCTGCCCGCCGGTGACTGCCACCTGGTAGCCGTCCGGGTAGAGGCTGGGCGGTACCGAGATGTTGGTGTGCGCCCCCGCGGCGAACTGCCCCGACCCGTCAGCCATCTCGGTGGAGTAGCTGAACGCGAAGGTGCCGTCGTTGAACGACCAGCTGCCCGGGATGCCGGCCACGGCCTGCGGGTAAGGCGCGGCCAGGGCGTTCACCGCATCGGTCGCCACGTTGTCGCCGGTCAGCGGCTGCTCCATGTCACGGACGAGGACGTGGTTGTAATCCCAGAACAGCCAGCCGAAGCCGTGCTGATTGGCGGCGCCGGTGGCGCCGTAGATGACACCGGGGTTGGTGGTGTTGCCGAACTCGGTGAGCAGCGCCGGGACGCCATGTGCCTGCGAGTAGGCCGCGGCGTGATCCATGATGTAGCCCTCGTATGCCCCGCAACCGAAGTCGCTGCCCAAGACCTCGTACCACGGGCAGTAGCTGTGGAAGGCGAATATGGTGTTCGAATCATCCGGCGGGGTCACGAAGGTGGGCACCGGCAGGTTGCCGAACAGCGTGTTGGACCCGAAGATGACCGGGGTGCTCGGGTCCACCGAGCGGATCGCCGCCGTCACCTGCTCGTAGAACGGTGACAACTGCTGGGTGTCGAAGAACGGGTTGCCGAACGCCGTCGACAGGTAGCCCGAGCCCGGCCAGGGCTCGTTCATGATCTCGTAGCCGGCGACGTGGGGATTGCCGTTGAGGACGCCCGCCACGGCCTGGAACATGCTGGCGTAGTGGTTCTGCAGGCCTATCCCGTCGGAGGCGGCGGGGGAGTTGGTCCAGAACGCATCCCAGGCGTGGTTCACGGCGGCGTTGAGCGGGTAGTTCCACGGCCAGCCGAAGTTGATATTGATCGCATCACCGATCTGCACCGCCCACTCCGGCGCCCCGTCACCGATCCCGGTGATGGTGTCGCTGTACAGGTCCTGATGCATGTCGATGACGCTGACGATGCCGTAGGAACCGAGCAGGTCCACGGTGGCCTTGATCGACGCCAGATACTCGTAGTCGATCTGGCCGGGGCTGGGCTCTACCCCGGACCAGATCACGCCGACGCGAACCGCGTTGATGCCGTTGGCGGCCAGATACGCCGCATGCTGCTCGTCGAAGTGGTCGGCCTCCGGGGTATAGGGCGCAGACTTGTTGACCTCGTTCACCCCGTGCAGGATCAGCACCCGGCCGTCGGCGTCGGTGAGCCAGGTGCCGGCGGTGCTGAAGGCGCCGCTGCCGATCGGCGGGCCGCTGTCCAAGGTGCCGAAGGCACCGACGGAGCCATGCGTGCCGAACAGCCCGGGGTTGCCGCCGGCCCCGCCCAGCGCCGGCCGCGCCCAGCCGGGAGTGGAGGCGACGCTGTCGCCTTGGCCGGCGTCACCGCCGTGGCCGCCGGCGGCGAACAGGCCGATGCCGCTGCCGCCGTCGCCGCCATTGGCGCCGTCGCCGCCGTCGCCGCCGGCCCCGCCATTACCCAGCAGCCAGCCCCCGCTGCCACCGGCGCCTCCGGTGGCTTCGGCGCCGCCGTCGCCGCCTGCCCCGCCGTTGCCGATAAGTCCCGCCGCGCCGCCGGCACCGCCGGCGACTCCGGCCTGGTCGCTGTCCCAGCCGGTCCCCCCGGTGCCGAACAACCACCCGGCTGCGCCGCCGTCGGGGTTCGCTGCTGTTCCGGTGGCGCCGTCACCGATCACGTACGAGCCGAACCCGTTCAGGAAATCGGCGACTTGCTGACCGGCCTGCGTATCCAGCCACTCATCCAGCCCGTGGTAGATGGGCAGGTAGATCGATTGCTGGAACCAGCTGGCGAAGTCGAAGTCGGTGGCGGGGGCCGCGAACGGCTCTCCCCAGTCGACGACCATCCCGGCCAGGAGTTGCTCGAAGGCGTCGTCTAAGAACTCGGCGTGCGCGGACGCGGCGCCCAGCGGTGACAACCCGAGCCCGAGTGACAACCCGGCTGCTGCTGCTGCTGCACCCGCCAGTTGCGTGCGACCGCTGCGCCGCCGCAGTCGGCGATTACCGGAGGTGGTCAGTTGCGATGTCATGTGGCGGTCGCTCCTCGCCGGCAGTGAAAGTTAGACTTTACATGTGAAACACCTGACAAATTACCGTACATGAAGTGTGGTTCACGTGGCAGGGTTGAGGCGCGCGGCGTCGTCCCCGATAGGCTGACGCAATGCCGCGACCCGCGCTCTCCGATTACCAGCACCTGGCCAGCGGCAAAGTCCGCGAACTCTATCGGATCGATGATCACCATCTGCTGTTCGTCGCGACCGACCGGATCTCGGCGTTCGACTACGTCCTGGACAGTGAGATCCCGGATAAGGGTCGCATCCTGACCGCGATGAGCGTCTTCTTCTTCGACCTCGTCGAGGCCCCCAATCACCTGGCGGGGCCGCCCGACGACCCACGCATCCCCGATGAGGTGCTCGGTCGCGCGCTGGTCGTGCGCCAGCTGAAGATGATGCCGGTGGAGTGTGTGGCCCGCGGCTACCTGACCGGCTCGGGCCTGCTGGACTATCAGCGCAGCGGCGCCGTGTGCGGCATCCCGTTGCCACCCGGATTGATGGAAGCCAGCAAGTTCCTCAACCCGCTCTTCACTCCGGCGACCAAGGCCGAGATCGGCGAGCACGATGAGAACATCTCGTTCGCTCAGGTGATCGACCTGGTGGGCCCGGTCCGCGCCAGCCAGTTGCGCGACCGCACCCTGGCGACCTACGTGCAGGCGGCCGACCACGCGCTGACCAAGGGAATCATCATCGCCGACACCAAGTTCGAGTTCGGCGTCGATGAACACGACAACCTGGTGCTCGCCGACGAAGTCTTCACCCCCGACTCGTCGCGGTACTGGCCGGCCGACCACTACCGGGCCGGGGTCGTGCAGCAGAGCTTCGACAAGCAGTTCGTCCGCAACTGGCTGACCGGTCCGGAATCCGGTTGGGACCGGGCCGGAGATCAGCCACCCCCGGCGCTGCCGGACGACATCATCGCGGCGACCCGCGCCCGCTATATCGAGGCCTACGAACGTATTTCGGGTCTGTCCTTCCACGACTGGGTCGGCCCCGGAGCATGACCGACCTGTCGCAGGATCTGCCGAGCCCACCCTCGGCGAAGCGAGTAGAAACCACCCGCACCCACCACGGTGACGTCTTCGTCGACTCCTATGAGTGGCTGCGCGACAAGTCTGATCCCGCCGTGATCGCCCACCTGGAAGCCGAGAACGCCTACACCGAGGCCGCCACGGCACACCTAGAGCCCCTGCGGCAGGCCATTTTCGACGAGATCAAGGCCCGCACGAAGGAGACCGACCTGTCGGTTCCCGCCCGTCGCGGCGACTGGTGGTACTACGCGCGCACCTTCGAAGGAAAGCAGTACGGCGTCCACTGCCGCTGCCCGATCAGCGGCCCCGATGACTGGGATCCGCCGCAACTCGACGAGGCCACCGAGATCCCCGGCGAGCAGGTGCTGCTCGACCAGAATGCCGAGGCCGAAGGGCACGACTTCTTTGCGCTCGGCGCCGCCGGCGTCAGCCCGGACAGCCACCTCCTGGCCTACTCCGTCGACGTCATCGGCGACGAGCGGTACACCATGCGGTTCAAGGATCTTCGTACCGGCGAACTTCTTCCCGACGAGATCGCCGGAATCGGCGCCGGGGTGACCTGGGCGACCGACAACCAGACGGTCTACTACACGACTGTCGATCAAGCCTGGCGTCCGGATACCGTGTGGCGACACCGAATCGGTGCTCCGGCAGGATCCGCCGAACAGGTTTACCACGAGGCCGACGAACGCTTCTGGCTGTCGGTGGGACGTACCCGCAGCGACGCCTACGTGCTGATCGCAGCCGGCTCGTCGATAACCACCGAGGTGCGCTACGCCGACGCAGCCGACCCGCAGGCCGAGTTCACCGTAGTGCTTCCTCGCCGGGAAGGCGTCGAATACTCCGTCGAGCACGCCGTCATCGGTGGCCAGGACCAATTCCTCATGCTGCACAACGACGGTGCGGTCAACTTCACCTTGGTGCAGGCCCCGGTCTCCGATCCGGCCGCGCAGCAGACCTTGATCCCCGGACGCGACGACGTGCGACTCGACGCGGTGGACGCCTTCGCGCACCATCTGGTGATCGGGTACCGAGCCGAGGGTCTGCCTCGCATCCAACTGTGGCCGATCGGCGCCGACGGCGATCTCCAACCGCCGCAAGAGATCACCTTCGACACCGAGCTGACTTCGTCCGGTCTGGCCGCCAATCCGAACTGGGACGCTCCGAAACTGCGGGTAGGTGCGACGTCCTTCATCACCCCGGTACGGGTCTACGACATCGACCTTGCGACCGGTGGACGCACTCTGCTGCGCGAACAACCGGTGCTGGGCGAATACCGCAGCACCGACTACGTCGAATACCGCGACTGGGCCTACGCCCAGGACGGAACCCGAATCCCGGTGTCGATCGTGCACCGCGCCGGTATCGAACTTCCCGCTCCCACAATGCTTTACGGATACGGGGCCTACGAGGCGTGCGAGGACCCGCAGTTCTCGATCGCTCGGCTGTCGCTGCTGGACCGGGGCATGGTGTTCGCCGTAGCCCACGTTCGCGGCGGCGGTGAGATGGGCCGGCTGTGGTACGAGCACGGCAAGCTGCTGGAGAAGAAGAACAGCTTCACCGACTTCGTCGCCGTGGGAAGGCACCTGGTCGATGCGGGGACCTGTCAGCCCGGACGTCTGGTGGCGATGGGCGGCAGCGCCGGCGGGCTGTTGATGGGGGCGGTGACCAACCTGGCGCCGGACCTGTTCGCCGGGGTGGTGGCGCAGGTTCCCTTCGTCGACCCGCTGACCACCATCTTGGACCCGTCCCTGCCGCTGACCGTAATCGAATGGGACGAGTGGGGAAACCCGTTGGACGACAAAGACGTCTACTTCTACATGAAGTCCTACTCGCCGTACGAGAACATCGCCCGCCGCGACTATCCGCCAATCCTGGCGATGACCTCGCTGAATGACACCCGGGTGTACTACGTCGAGCCGGCGAAGTGGGTCGCGGAACTGCGGCACACCAAGACCGATGCCAACCCGGTGTTGCTGAAAACCGAGATGAACGCCGGCCACGGCGGTATCTCCGGGCGCTACGAACGCTGGAAAGAGATCGCGTTCTCCTACGCCTGGTCGTTGGCGGTTGTCGGCTGCGGGTAACGTCGCGGCCATGAGCCTCGCCGAAATCCCGCTGACCACCCTCGACGGACGTTCCACCTCGCTGGCCGATTACGCCGACCGCGCGGTGCTCGTGGTCAACGTCGCGTCCAAATGCGGACTCACCCCGCAGTACGGCGCGCTGGAGAAACTCGCGCAGGACTATGGCGACCGCGGCCTGACCGTGCTGGGCGTGCCCTGCAACCAGTTCATGGGTCAGGAACCCGGAACCGCTGAGGAGATCCAGACCTTCTGCTCGACCACCTATGGCGTGAGCTTTCCGCTGCTGGCCAAGACCGACGTCAACGGTGCCGACCGCCACCCGCTGTACGCCGAGCTGACCAAGACCGCCGACGCCGAGGGCGCCGCCGGTGACGTGCAGTGGAATTTCGAGAAGTTCCTGCTCGCCCCGGGCGCAACCGTGGTCAACCGCTTCCGGCCCACCACGGTGCCGGACGCACCCGAGGTGATCGCCGCCATCGAAGCCGTCCTTCCTGGCTGATGCATACCCGGTCGGAGCGCTTCCCCAGCGTGCGGGCAGCGGCGCTGGCCTACCGGTTCCGGGAGAGCCTGTTCGCCTTGCCGTTGGTGATCGTGTTCGGCGGGATGGCGCTCGCCGTCATCACCCGGGTGGCGGACCGCAACATCGGCCCGTCGCCGCGCTTCCTTCTGAAAATGGACAGTGGCGTGGCCACCACACTGCTGTCCACGATCGCCGGCGCGACGATCACCACTGCGGGAGTCATCTTCTCGCTGACCATCGTCAGCCTGCAGCTGGCGAGTTCGCAGCTGTCGCCACGAGTGATGCGCTGGTTCATCCGGGACCGGCTCAGCCAGGTGGTGATCGGATTGCTGGTCGCGACCTTCGTGTACTGCGTACTGAGCCTGCCTGATCTCGATGGGTCTTCACCGGTCCCCGCGCCGCCGCTGACGGTGACGGTCGCGGTCGTGCTGACGATCGCCACCGTCATCACGATCATCGCGCACGTCGATCACCTGGCCCACCGGCTGGAAGTCGGACAGGTGGTGCGTGAAATCGCGGCCGAGGGCTCGATGGTGATCGACGCTGTCGCGGCCGCCGCTGCTCACGAGCAACCCGCCCACGAGGCCGACATGGAGGTTCCCCCGGACGCGTTGCGCTTGACCTCGCCCGGCAACGGCTGGGTCAGCCAGGTCGAACCCCAACGGCTGCTGGCTGCCATCCCCGCCGGCACCACCATCCGGCTGGACACCCGGGTGGGCGCCTACATCCACCTGGGCCAGCCCCTGGTCACCATCTGGCCGGTGCCGGCCAATCCGGATCGGGTGCGGCAGAAGCTGCCCCGGGCCGTCGTGGTCAGTGACAGCCGCACCATGCAGGAAGACGTCGACTTCGCCTTCCGCCAGCTGGTCGATATCGGACTGCGGGCACTCAGCTCGGCGATCAACGACCCGACCACAGCGGTGGAGGCCACGTTGCGGGTGGGCAGCCTGTTGCGCCGGGTGCTGACGGTGCCGCCGCGACCGCGGGCAGTGGCCGGCCCGGACGGGCGAATACTGTTGCGGCCCTGGGATCTCGACCCCAAGGAGTACATCGGGCACGGTTTCGACCAACTTCGCCAAGTTGCGCCCAGTCAGCCCCTGGTGGCGGCGGCGATCCTGCGGGTGCTGCGAATGCTGGTCGCCCACGTCAAGGAGTACGGCCGGCCGGAGCACCTGCCCGCTCTGCGTGAACAGACCGACCTGCTTCTGGAATCGCTGGAGATGACTCCGGGTCTGCACCCGCGTGATCTGGCCCGGCTCAAGGCGATCGCCGCCGACACCACCGATCCGGCCGACCACAGCCGCCGGCGGGCGACTCCGTAAGCGCTATCTGACGTCTTCCTCGGCGTCACCGACTGGACACCTGTGCTGGTCACACTGGTGTTGTGACCGGACAACTGATCGTCTCCCTCTCCGGGATCGGGGCGCACACCCTCGCCGATGCCGAGGCCTTCTGCGCGCAACTGGATGCCCGCGACGTACCGGTATCGCTGCTGGTGGCACCGCGACTGGGTGCCGACTACCGGCTCGACCGCGATCCCGGCACCGTCGAGTGGCTGGCGCAGCGGCGCGCCGACGGCGCGGCGATCGTGCTGCACGGCTTCGACGAGGCCGCCACCAAGAAACGCCGCGGCGAGTTCGCCACGCTGCCCGCCCACGAGGCCAATCTGCGACTGCTCGGCGCCGACCGCGTACTGGAACACCTGGGACTGCGCACCCGGCTGTTCGCCGCGCCCGGCTGGACCGTGTCACCGGGCACGATCAAGGCGTTGCCGCGCAACGGTTTCCGGCTTCTGGCCGGTTTGCACGGGGTCACCGACCTGGTACTGGGCCACACCGTGCGGGCCCGGGTGGTCGGCGCCGGGGCCGGATTCCCCAGTGCGCCCTGGTGGTGCCGGATGGTGGTGGCCACCAGTGAGCGCATCGCGCGCCGCGACGGCGTGGTGCGGCTGTCGGTAGGGGCGCGGCAGCTGAGCAAGCCCGGCGTGGCCGAGGCCATGCTGGATGCGGTGGACACGGCGCTGGGCCATGATTGTCGGCCGGAGCCCTACCGCTGGCCACTCCCGCCGGTCGATGTGGCCTCGGAGTTGAGCGCCTGAGTCGTTACCCTGGGACGCCATGAGCGGTAAGGCGGACGCCGACGCGATCGTCGTCGGGGCGGGTCTGGCCGGCCTGGTGGCGGCCTGCGAGCTGGTCGACCGTGGTCAGCGTGTCTTGATCGTCGACCAGGAGAACAGCGCGAACCTGGGCGGACAGGCGTTCTGGTCCTTCGGCGGCCTGTTCTTCGTCGACAGCCCCGAGCAGCGCAGGCTGGGGGTCCGCGACAGCCACGAACTCGCGCTACAGGACTGGTTGGGCACCGCAGGCTTCGACCGGGAGTGCGACCATTGGCCGCGCCAGTGGGCGCATGCCTACGTGGACTTCGCCTCGGGTGAGAAACGCAGTTGGCTGCGGGCCCGCGGGCTGAAGCTCTTTCCGTTGGTGGGCTGGGCCGAGCGCGGCGGTTACGGCGCCATCGGGCACGGCAACTCGGTGCCCCGGTTCCACATCACCTGGGGAACCGGACCGGCGTTGGTGGAGATCTTCGCGAGCCGGCTGCGGGGCCGCTCGCGGGTCCGGTTCGCCTTCCGGCACCAGGTCGACGAGCTGATCGTCGAGGGCGGCCGGGTGACCGGGGTTCGCGGCAGTGTGCTGGAACCCTCGACTGCCGAACGCGGCGTGGCCTCGTCGCGGAACACGGTGGGACAGTTCGAATTGCGTGCTCCGGCGGTGCTAGTCACCAGCGGTGGTATCGGCGGCAACCTCGATCTGGTGCGACAGAACTGGCCGGAGCGGATGGGCCGGGTACCCGCGCAACTGTTGGCCGGGGTGCCCGCCCATGTCGACGGCCGGATGATCGGGATCACCGAGGCCGCCGGCGGCCGGGTGATCAATCGGGACCGGATGTGGCACTACACCGAGGGCATCACCAACCACGACCCGATCTGGCCCGGTCACGGCATCCGCATCATCCCCGGCCCGTCGCCGCTGTGGCTCGACGCCGCCGGCGTACGACTGCCCGGGCCGCTGTATCCCGGGTTCGACACCTTGGGCACGCTCGAACACATCGCGCGCTCCGGTCAGGACTACACCTGGTTCCTGCTCAACCGGCGGATCGTCGAGAAGGAATTCGCGCTGTCGGGCCAAGAGCAGAATCCCGACCTGACCAGCCGTAGCCTGCGACAGCTGGCCATGTCGCGAGCCCGGTCCGGACCGCCCCCGCCGGTGCAGGCGTTCATCGACCGCGGGGTGGATTTCGTGCACGCTTCGTCGCTTCGCGACCTGGTCGCCGCCATGAACGACCTGCCCGATGTGGTCCCGTTGGACTACGCGACGGTCGAGGCCGAGGTCACCGCACGCGACCGCGAAGTGGCGAACCGATTCAGCAAGGACGGCCAGATCACCGCGATCCACGGCGCCCGGGCCTACCTGGGTGACCGGATCGGCCGGGTAGTGGCTCCGCACCGGCTGACCGACCCGGCCGCCGGACCGCTGATCGCGGTGAAGCTGCACATACTGACCCGAAAGACGTTGGGCGGCTTGGAAACCGACCTGGACTCCCGGGTGCTGGGTGCGGACGGCAAGCCGATCGACGGCCTGTATGCGGCCGGTGAGGTGGCCGGTTTCGGGGGCGGCGGGGTGCACGGCTACCGAGCGCTGGAGGGCACCTTCCTGGGCGGGTGCATCTTCTCCGGGCGGGCTGCCGGCCGGGGCGCGGCCAGCGATATCGCCTAGAAGGTGACGGCGCTCTCCTCGGGAAGCACCTGGAAGTCGGCGCGTCCCATCTCGGCCAACCGGCCGTGATAGATCCCGCGCGCCTCGGTGGCGATGATGCCCTGGTGGATCGGCACCGCCGCCCGCGGCGCCACCGCGCGCAGGTAGTCGACGGCCTCGGAGATCTTCATCCACGGCGCCGCCGCCGGGGTGGCCAGCACGTCCACCGGTTCGCCCGGCACGAACAGCGCGTCGCCAGGATGCATCAACCGGGCCGGATGCTCGTCGTCGCCGATCAGGTAGGAGATGTTGTCGATCATCGGCAGCTCCGGATGGATCACCGCGTGCTGCCCGCCCACCCCGCGCACACGCAGCGGACCGACATCGAAGCCGTCCCCGACATGCACCGCCCGCCAGGGCGGGCCCAGCTGGGCGGCGGTCTGCGGGTCGGCGTAGAGCGCCGCACCCGGGTTGGCGTCGATCAGGGCCGGCAGCCGCGCCACGTCGGCGTGGTCAGGGTGCTGATGAGTGACCAGGATGGCCGCCAGCCCGGTGATGCCCTCGAAGCCGTGCGAGAAGTTGCCGGGGTCGAACAGCACCGTGGTCCCGCCGAAATCGGCGAGCAGGCAGGAATGGCCGAAGTGGGTCAGTTGCATACCTAAAGATTGTGCTCTCCGGTGCCGCCGACGGGCATCGGTATTGTTGACCCGACCGATTCCCCCGTCGACAGTAGGGAGCACCCGTGGCCCGGGTGGTTGTGCACGTGATGCCCAAAGCCGAGATCCTTGACCCGCAGGGACAGGCGATCGTGGGAGCGCTTTCTAGGCTCGGACACACCGGAGTGTCGGATGTGCGGCAGGGCAAGCGCTTCGAGCTCGAGGTCGACGATTCGATCGACGACGCCGCATTGGCCGAGATCGCCGAATCGCTGCTGGCCAACACGGTGATCGAGGACTTCACCGTCAGCCGGGAGACCTCGTGAGCGCCCGGATCGGCGTCATCACCTTCCCGGGCACCCTCGACGACGTCGACGCCGCCCGCGCGGTCCGGTTCGTCGGTGCCGAGCCCGTCAGCCTCTGGCACGCCGACGCCGACCTCAAGGGTGTCGACGCCGTGGTGGTGCCCGGCGGCTTCTCTTACGGTGACTACCTGCGCTGCGGTGCCATCGCCCGGTTCGCCCCGGTGATGGGCGAGGTCATCAGGGCCGCCGGCCAGGGCATGCCGGTGCTCGGCATCTGCAACGGCTTCCAGGTGCTGTGCGAAGCCGGGCTGCTGCCCGGAGCGCTGACCCGCAACGTCGGCCTGCACTTCGTCTGCCGCGACGTCTGGCTGCGGGTAGCGTCCACCTCGACGGCCTGGACCTCCCGGTTCGACGCCGACGCCGACCTGCTGGTGCCGCTGAAGTCCGGTGAGGGCCGCTACGTGGCCTCCGAGGCGGTGCTCGACGAGCTCGAGGGCGAAGGCCGGGTGGTGTTCCGCTACCTCGACAACATCAACGGCTCGCTGCGCGATATCGCCGGTGTCAGCTCGGCCAACGGCCGGGTGGTCGGGCTGATGCCGCACCCCGAGCACGCCATCGAGGCCCTGACCGGGCCCAGCGATGACGGCCTGGGGTTGTTCTACTCCGCGCTGGACGCCGTGCTCTCAGTCTGAGGACGTCGCGGTCCCAGTATTTTAGAGATAACTGAAAATCTCCTGACGAGGAACAACGATCGTTGTTAACGTTCGTTTGTCGTTGAAGTCCTCGGGGGAGGAGCCATTCACATGGCCTGTCACAAGCGCGATGTGTTCACCGGTGCTCGACTCGTGCGTCGTCGTCGTGTGCTGGGCGCCGGCACCGCGATCGGGGCCTTCCTGGCGTTCGGCTTGAGTCCTCTCGTCGGTGCGCCGGCGGCGAATGCCGACGGGTTCGACCTTGACTGGTTGTCGGACCTGTTCACGCCGGTCGCCGCGTCGACGGGGCAGGACCTGGACCTTAGCGACTGGCTGAACCCGGCGTCGTGGGATGTGGCCGGTGTCGGCGATCCGTTGGCGGCCCTGCCTGCCGATGCAGACCCGCTGACGATCTCCGGCCTCATCGATGACTGGTTCTACCAGCCGATACACACGATGATGCAGGACTGGATCAACAGCCCTACCGGCATCCTGGTCGACACATTTATCAACTCGCTGGGCATGGGTTACGTGATCGGCAACGGCGCGGACAGCCTCCTGCCCGGCGTCGACGGCGGCAACGGCGGCTGGTTGTTCGGTGACGGCGGCGACGGTTACAACAGCCTGATCTCGGGGGTCGACGGCACCAACGGCGGTGACGCCGGAATGTTCGGTAACGGCGGTGCCGGCGGTCACGGCGGAGACAGCATCTTGACCGGGATCGACGGCGGCGACGGCGGCGACGGCGGTGCGGGTGGCACCTGGATGGGCATCGGTGGTGCCGGGGGTGCCGGCGGCGCCGGCTACGACAACATCGTGCTCGGACAGGACGGCACCAACGCCGGGGACGGCGGCAACGGCGGCGACGGGCTGGGCTGGATTTTCGCCAACGGCGGCGTCGGCGGTGCCGGCGGCGAAGGCGGTCGCGGCTTCAACGGACTTGCGGTCCTGGGCGAGAACGGCACCAACGCCGGCAACGGCGGCAACGGCGGTGTCGGCGGTTCCAGCAAGAACTGGATCGGCGACGCCGGCCGCGGTGGCGCCGGTGGCGCGGGCGGCCCCGGAGGCAACGGCGGCTCGGGTGTGCTGGGCGGCGGCGCCCTCGGCGGTGGCGGTGACGGCGGCAACGGCGGCGTCGGTGGAACCGGCGGCAAGGGCGGCGCCGCGATTCTCGGCGCGATGGGCGCCGGCGGCGTGGGCGGCAACGCCGGTGACGGTGGCGTCGGCGGCGACGGCTCCAACGGCAGTTCTTCGCTGATACCCAACGGAGGCACGGGCGGTGCGGGCGGTAACGCCGGCGGTGTCGGCGCCGGCGGCCTCAACGGCGCCGGCGGCAGCCAGGCCGCCGCCGGTGCGGTCGGTACCGGTGGGCACGGCGGTACGGGTGGCGACGGCTTCAACACCCTCACCGCGATCGGCACTGCGGGCAATGGTGGGGCCGGCGGTGCCGGTGGCACCGGCGGCGTTGACGGCAACGGTGGCGCGGGCGGGGCCGGTGGTCACGGCGGCAACGGCGCGAACGGACTTGCGGCCCTGGGTGAGAACGGCCCCAGGGGCGGCAACGGCGGTGCCGGTGGTGTCGGCGGGGCCGGTGGCACCAATGCCGGAAACGGCGGTGCCGGTGGTGTCGGCGGCGATGCCGGTTCCGGTGGTTCCGGTGGTTCGGGTGTGCTCGGTGGCGGTGCGCTGGGCGGTGGCGGCGATGGCGGTGCGGGCGGCACCGGTGGTATCGGCGGAAACGGTGGCGCGGCGGCGCACGGCACGGTGGGTGCGGGCGGCACGGGTGGTGCGGCCGGTTCCGGCGGCGACGGCGGTAGTGGCTCCAACGGCAGTTCGTCGTTGATCGCCGATGGTGGCGCGGGTGGCGCCGGAGGCAACGCCGGTACCGCGGGTGTCGGCGGCTTCGACGGCAACGGGGCCAACCAGGCGGCCAGTGGTTCCGCGACCGCGCACGGCGGCAACGGCGGTAAGGGTGGCGACGGCTTCAACACCATCACCGCGATCGGCACTGCGGGCAATGGTGGTGCCGGCGGTGCGGGCGGCACGGGCGGCACTGACGGCAACGGTGGCAACGGCGGCGCCGGTGGTGCCGGCGGCAATGGTGCGAATGGTCTTGCGGCCCTGGGTGAGAATGGCCCCAATGGCGGCAACGGTGGTGCTGGGGGTGTCGGCGGTGCCGGAGGCGTCAACGTCGGTAACGGCGGCAAGGGTGGTGTGGGCGGTGCTGCCGGCAATGGTGGTTCGGGCGGTTCGGGTGTTCTGGGCGGCGGCGCGGTGGGTGGCGGTGGCGACGGCGGGCACGGCGGCACCGGAGGTACGGGCGGCAACGGTGGTGCGGCTGCGCACGGCACGGTCGGGGCCGGTGGCAACGGCGGCGCGGCGGGCACGGGCGGTGACGGCGGCAACGGTTCCAACGGCATCAGTTCAATCCAGGCCGACGGCGGCAAGGGCGGTGCGGGAGGCAATGCGGGCACGGCCGGTGCCGGCGGCTTCGACGGTGCGGGCGGCAACCAGGCCACTGCCGGGACGGGCGGCACCGGCGGCGTCGGCGGCAAGGGCGGAGACGGTTTCGACTCCATCACCATCCTGGACACCGCCGGCAGGGGCGGTGACGGCGGCGCCGGTGGATCGGGCGGTGTGACCGGCAACGGCGGCGCGGGAGGTGCTGGTGGCACGGGCGGCGACGGTGGCGACGGCACGATCGGGCCGTACCTCGGTGCCACCGGTTTGAACGGCACCAGCGCCGGTGCCGGGGGCGGTGGTGGAATCGGTGGCGCCGGCGGTACCTCCTCGGGTAACGGCGGGGCCGGCGGCACCGGCGGTGCCGGCGGTACCGGTGGGTCAGGCGGAGTCGGCGGCCTGCCGGCTTTCGGCTCCAACAACGCGGCCGGCATCAGCGGCGGTGGCGGGTTCGGCGGGGCCGCGGGCGCCGGCGGCTCGGGCGGCGCCGGTGGTGCCGGCGGTACCGCGGCTCACGGCCTCGACGGTGCCGGCGGCAACGGTGGCACCGGCGGCGATGGCGGCACAGGCGGGGCAGGACAAACCGGCGCGAACGGCAGCCCGTTCATCAACGACAACGCCGGCTCCACGGGTGGCGTCGGTGGCGCAGGCGGCGCGGCAGGCGCGGGCGGCAGTGGTGGATCCTCCGGGAACAACGTCGGCGGTGCCGGCGGTGACGGTGGCGTCGGCGGGACCGGTGGCCACGGCGGCGCCGGCGGCAAGGGGTACAACGACAACGTGACCCAATGGGGCAACGGTGGTGACGGAGGTGCCGGTGGCGTCGGCGGCCAGAGCGGCAACGGTGGTGCGGGCGGCACCGGCGCGACGACGGGGCCGGGCGGTGACGGCCCCACCGGCGGTGCCGGGGGCGCCGGTGGTTCCGGTGGCGCCAGCGGCGGCCACGGCACTCACGACGGCTCGGGTGCGGTCGGCGGCGCCGGTGGCGGTGGCGGCGCCGGTGGGTCCGGAAGCCCGACCGGCAGTACAGGCGGCACCGGGCCGACCGGCACCCCGGGCTAGCAGGTCAGCGCGACCGCGGCCTCGGCGGTGTAGCACAGGAACGTGCATGTCTCCTGCAGGTAGAGCTGCACTTCCTCGGCATCATGGGACAGGTAGCCGATCGACACGTCGGTGCCCAGCCGCAGATCGAAATCGCCGCCCCGAGTGGTCAGCACAAACGCGCCGTCGATCGCCGGTGCCCAGATGATGTCGCCGGTGACCAGCCGGCGCAGGTGCTCCAGGATCGGGTAGCCGTGATCGGAGGTCTCGGCGACCTTGGTGTAGGTGTCAGCGGACAACAGCACCGAGTACGGGCCGTCCACCCCGGCCAGTCGCAGCGCTGAAAGCGCCTGGCTGATCACGTCGGGGATGCCGCGCGGGTCCTCCGGCAGCGTCAGCTCCGGGTTCGAGCTCGCGCTGCGGATGCCCTCCACCGCGGCGCCCGGGTAGCCCCCGAAGATGATGCGGTCCTCGGCGAACGCCAGCTTCTTGGCCGCGGCCTTCACCGGGTCCCAGTCGGGATCTTGCGAGCCCCGCTCGACATCGTCGATCTCGTCACGCGACAGGGTGAACGGAACCCGCAGGCGCACCAGCGGTTTGCTGTCGCGCAGATGCGCCTCAACACCGTCGCCGGGGGCGCTGATGCCGGTCAGCCGACCGGTGCCCACCGCGGCCGCTGTCGGGCCGGCCGGCTCGCTGACATCGACCACCCGGCGCCCGGCGATGTGGCGCTTGAACGTGCGGGTCGCCTCCTGCTCGATGTCGGCCCAGGCCGCTTCGGTGACCGGGGCCAGATCGCGATACAGGTTGTTCATTGCGAGGTTCCTTTCAGGCTGCCGATGTTCAGTGAGCCGTGAACGCCGGTGGTCTCGACGGGCTCGGAGGTACTGGGTGCCGGTGCTCCCGGGAGTGGCGGCGGATCGTCGAGGAAGTCGGCGGTGGGGGTGAAGAACATCCCGCCGGTGACCGCGGTGGAGAAATCCAGGATGCGGTCGGTGTTGCCCGGCGGGTCGCCCAAGAACATGTTGCGCAGCATCTGCTCGGTGACTTGAGGCGTCCGCGCGTAGGCGATGTAGTACGTGCCGGACTCGCCGGAGCCCACCGAGCCGAACGGCATGTTGTGGCGCACGATGTCCAGCTCGTTGCCGTCTTCGTCGGTGATGACATTGAGCGCGATATGCGAGTTGGCCGGTTTCACCGCGTCGTCGAACTCGATGTCGTCGGCCTTGGTGCGGCCGATCACCCGCTCCTGTTCGGTGACCGGCAGCGCCTCCCAGGCGGCCATGTCGTGCAGGTACTTCTGGATGTGCACATAGGAGCCGCCCGCGAAGTCGGGGTCCTCGTCACCGATCGCGGTGGCCGCCACCGCGTCGTCGTCGACCGGGTTCTCGGTGCCGTCGACGAAACCGAGCAGGTCGCGATTGTCGAAGAACCGGAAGCCGTGCACCTCGTCGACCACGGTGATCGCACCGGCCATCGACTTGACGATCCGTCCCGCCAGCTCGAAGCAGACATCCAAGGTCTCGCCCTTGACGTGAAACAGCAGATCCCCGGGGGTGGCCGGGGCGGTGTGGCGGGGACCGGTCAACTCGACGAACGGATGCAGCTCGGCCGGCCGGGGTCCGGCGAACAGCCGATCCCACGCCTCCGAGCCGATCGAGGTCACCACCGACAGCCGCTTGGTCGGGTCGCGAAAGCCGATCGCCCGGGCGAAACCCGCCAAGTCCGGCAACGCGTCGTGCACGGGCTGCTCGCCGCCCTCGTCGATGGTGGCCACCAGGAAAATGGCCGCACAGGTCAGGGGAGCGGTGACGGGCTGAACGGACGGCACGCTATCGACCCTAACGCCCCCATCGGCGTCTGGATGCGAAAGACTTGACCCCATGGCGGCCACCGCAACCGGATTATGCGAGTTCATCGACGTCTCACCGTCGCCGTTTCACGCCTGCGCAACCGTGGCCGAACGGCTGCGAGCAGCCGGCTACACCGAGGTCGCCGAGACCGACCGATGGCCACAGGCGCCGGGGCGGTACTTCGCCGTCCGAGCGGGTTCGCTGATCGCGTGGGACGGCGGTGCCACGACTCCGGCCACCCCGTTCCGGATCATCGGCGCGCACACCGACAGCCCGAACCTGCGGGTCAAGCAACATCCCGCCCGTGAGGTCGCCGGCTGGCAGCTGGTGCCCCTGGCGCCCTACGGCGGTGCCTGGCTGAACTCCTGGCTGGACCGCGACCTGGGAATCAGCGGGCGGCTGTCGGTGCGCAGCGGCTCCGAGAGCTCGGGGATCAGCCACCACCTGGTCCGCATCGACGAGCCGATCCTGCGGGTGCCGCAACTGGCCATCCACCTGGCCGAGGACCGCGCAGCGGTCAAGCTGGACCCGCAACGCCACGTCAACGCGGTCTGGGGAACTGGGCGATCCCCGGACTTCCTGCGCTATGTCGCCGAACGCGCCGGCGTGGAACCCCGCGACGTGCTCGGTTTCGACCTGATGACCCACGACCTGGCGCCGTCGGCGGTGACCGGGCTGGGCCACGACTTAGTCAGCGCGCCGCGGCTGGACAACCAGGCCAGCTGCTACGCCGGCCTGGAAGCCCTGATCGCCGCCACGCCGGGCCGCCACCTGCCGGTGCTGGTGCTGTTCGACCACGAGGAGGTCGGGTCGACGTCGGATCACGGTGCCCAGTCCGATCTGCTGCGAGGCGTCCTGGAGCGGATCACGCTGGCCGCCGGCGGCGACCGCGAGGACTTCCTGCGGCGGCTGACCGCCTCCACGCTGGCCTCGGCGGACATGGCGCACGCCACCCACCCGAACTACCCGGACCGTCACGAACCGGGCCATCAGATCGCGGTCAACGCCGGCCCGGTGCTCAAAGTGCAGCCCAACCTGCGCTACGCCACCGACGGACGCACCGCCGCCACCTTCGCGTTGGCCTGCGATCAGGCAGGTGTGGCACTGCAGCGCTACGAGCACCGGGCCGACCTGCCGTGCGGATCGACCATCGGCCCGATGACCGCCGCACGCACCGGTATCCCCACCGTCGACGTGGGCGCTCCACAGCTGGCCATGCATTCGGCGCGGGAACTGATGGGCGCGCGCGATGTGACCTCCTACGCGGCGGCTCTGACGGCATTCCTGGCGCCGAACTGAGCCCAAATCGGTGCCATAGACTGTGCCCGTGACGCCCCCGACCACGCTGGACACCGTCGAACACGCCGCCGCAACGCCCGAGCACCCGCAACCGTTCGCCGAGTTGGGTCTCAAGGACGACGAGTACCAGCGCATCCGTGACATCCTGGGCCGCCGCCCCACCGACGCCGAGTTGGCCATGTACTCGGTGATGTGGAGCGAGCACTGCTCCTACAAGTCCTCCAAGGTGCACCTGCGCTACTTCGGTGAGACCACCACCGATGAGATGCGCAAGGCCATGCTGGCCGGCATCGGCGAGAACGCCGGCGTCGTCGACATCGGCGACGGCTGGGCGGTCACCTTCAAGGTGGAGTCGCACAACCACCCGTCCTACGTCGAGCCCTACCAGGGTGCGGCCACCGGCGTGGGGGGCATCGTGCGCGACATCATGGCGATGGGCGCGCGCCCGGTCGCGGTGATGGACCAACTGCGTTTCGGCGCCGCCGACGCCCCGGACACCCGCCGGGTGCTCGACGGGGTGGTGCGCGGCATCGGCGGCTACGGCAACTCGCTGGGCCTGCCCAACATCGGCGGCGAAACCATCTTCGACCCCTGCTACGCAGGCAACCCGTTGGTCAATGCGCTGTGTGTCGGGGTGCTGAAGAAAGAGGACCTGCACCTGGCGTTCGCCTCCGGCGCCGGCAACAAGATCATCCTGTTCGGGGCGCGCACCGGCCTGGACGGCATCGGTGGGGTGTCGGTGCTGGCATCGGACACCTTCGGCGGGGATGAGAGCGGTGCCGGCCGCAAGAAGCTGCCGTCGGTTCAGGTCGGTGACCCGTTCACCGAGAAGGTGCTCATCGAGTGCTGCCTGGAGCTCTACGCCGCCAAGCTGGTGGTCGGCATCCAGGACCTCGGCGGTGCCGGACTGTCTTGTGCCACTTCCGAGTTGGCGTCCGCCGGCGACGGCGGCATGGCGATTCAGCTGGACAAGGTGCCGCTGCGCGCGGCGAACATGAGCCCGGCCGAGGTGCTGTCCAGCGAGTCGCAGGAACGCATGTGCGCCGTGGTCGCCCCGGAGAACGTGGACGCCTTCATGGCGGTCTGCGCCAAGTGGGACGTGCTCGCCACCGTGATCGGTGAGGTGACCGACGGCGACCGGCTGCAGATCACCTGGCACGGTGAGACCGTCGTCGACGTGCCGCCGCGCACCGTGGCCCACGAAGGCCCGATCTATCAGCGCCCGGTCGCGCGCCCCGACACCCAGGATGCGCTCAACGCCGACCGCTCGGACAAGCTGCCGCGGCCGGCCACCGGGGAGGAGCTGCGCGCGACTCTGCTTGCGCTGCTGGGCAGCCCGCACCTGTGCAGCCGGGCGTTCATCACCGAACAGTACGACCGTTACGTGCGCGGCAACACCGTGCTGGCCGAGCACGCCGACGGGGGGATGCTGCGCATCGACGAGGCGTCCGGACGCGGGATCACGATCTCCACCGACGCCTCCGGTCGCTACACCAAGCTCGACCCCTACACCGGGGCCCAGCTGGCGCTGGCGGAGGCGTACCGCAATGTGGCCGTCACCGGCGCCACGCCGATCGCCGTCACCAACTGCCTGAACTTCGGTTCTCCGGAAGATCCCGGGGTGATGTGGCAGTTCGCCGAGGCCGTTCGCGGTCTTGCCGATGGCTGTGCGGCACTGGGGATTCCGGTGACCGGCGGCAATGTGAGTTTCTACAACCAGACCGGCGCCACCCCGATCCACCCCACCCCGGTCGTGGGGGTGCTCGGGGTGATCGACGACGTGAGCCGCCGTATTCCCACGGCGTTCGGCGTCGAGCCGGGTGAGACGCTGATCCTGCTCGGCGACACCCGCGACGAGTTCGACGGGTCCATCTGGGCGCAGGTGACCGGCGATCACCTGGGCGGACTGCCGCCGAAGGTCGACCTGGAACGCGAGCAGCTGCTCGCCGAGGTGCTGAACGCGGCATCGCGCGACGGCCTGATCTCGGCTGCCCACGACTTGAGCGAAGGCGGGCTGATCCAGGCCGTGGTCGAGTCGGCGATCGCCGGTGAGACCGGTTGCCGCATCTTGCTTCCCGAAGATGCCGACCCGTTCGTCTTCCTGTTCTCCGAGTCCGCGGGCAGGGTGCTGGTGGCGGTGCCGCGCACCGAGGAGAGCCGGTTGCGGTCGATGTGCGAGGCGCGCGGCCTGCCTGCCACCCGCGTCGGCGTGGTGGACCAGGCCTCGCAGGAGATCGAGGTCCAGGGCCAGTTCAGTGTGTCGCTGGCCGAACTGCGCAGCACCTCCGAAGCGGTGCTGCCGGGACTGTTCGGATAAAGCCTCAGCGGTATGGGAACGGCCGAGGCACCGGCGAGACACCCGCTGCTGGTGTGGGCGTGGAGCCTGCTGCGGCTCAAGTTCGTCGGGGTGGCCTTCGGTGCGCTGTTCTTCTGCTTGTCGCTGACCCCGTCGCTGCTGCCGCGCGACTGGGTGTTTCAGGGACTGATCGGCGGCATCAACGCGGCCTTCGGCTACGGGCTGGGAGTGTTGATCGGCGCCACGGTGGATCGGTTCGTCCTGCGCGGTGCCGGCTGGTGGCCGCCGCCGCGCCGGGTCCTGCTAGCGCTGAAGGCGGCGGTGGTGGTGGCGGCCCCGGCCGCGTGCGTTCTGATGCTGGTCCCGGCCGCGGGCTGGCAGCGCCAGGTCTCCGAGCTGCTGGGCATCGAAGGCCCGGCGACACTGGGCTACCTGCGCACCCTCGGTGTGGCGATCGGGGTCGCCGCGGCGCTGGTTGCCACGGTGCGGGTGTTGATCGACGCCAGTCGGCTGCTGGCACGGGCGCTGATCCGGCGGTGGCACCTGCACAACGAAGTGGCCATGTTCATCGGCAGCGCGATCGTCGTCGTCGTGCTGACCATGTTGATCAACGGCGTGCTGATCCGCGGTTTCTTCGCCGGTGCCAGCGCGGTGTTCCAGCCCGAGGACAGCGCCACCGTTCCGGGGACGATCCAGCCGCTGCAACCGGAGCGGTCCGGCAGCCCGGATTCGCTGGCCTCCTGGGCCACCCTGGGCAGCCAAGGCCGCAGCTTCGTCGCCGGGGGAGTGCACGCCGCCGAGCTCACCCGGATCAACGGACGGCCCGCCCGCGAACCCATCCGGGTGTATGCCGGGCTGCACAGCGCCGCCGACGACCAGGCGCGCATGCAGCTGCTGCTCGACGAGCTGGATCGCACCCATGCCTTCGACCGGCGGGTGCTGGTGGTGGTACCCACCACCGGAACCGGGTGGATCAACCCGGCGGCGGCCGATGCGCTGGAGATGCTCTACAACGGCGACACCGCGATCGTCGGCGTGCAGTACTCCTACCTGCCGAGTTGGATTTCGTTCCTGGCCGATCAGCGCAAGTCGATGGACTCCGGACGCCTGCTGGTGCGCACCATCGCCGAGCGCTGGCGAAGCCTGCCCGTCGCGCATCGGCCCAAACTGATGCTCTACGGGGAGAGCCTGGGGTCCATGGCCGGGCAGGCCGCGTTCGACTGGCTGCCCGACATCACCGACATGGGCTACGAGGCCGTGCTGTGGGTGGGGCCGCCGCAGGCCAGCCCACTGTGGCATGCGCTGCTGGTGCGGCGCGACCCCGGCAGTAGCGCCGTGTTGCCGCGCTACGACAACGGCCGCACGGTGCGGTTCTCGCAGGGCACGGTCCCGGCCGAGATCGCCCGGATCGCTGCGCCGCCGTGGGAGGGCACCCGGGTGCTGTTCTTGCAGCATGCCTCCGACCCGGTGGTGTGGTGGTCGCCGGATCTGCTGTTCGCGCGGCCGGACTGGCTGACCGAGCCGCCCGGCCCGGACCGCACCGCCTCGATGCGCTGGTATCCGGTGGTGACGTTCTGGCAGGTCACCGCGGACCTGTTCCACGGTGAGCAGATGCCCGCCGGGCACGGGCACAATTACGCGGACACGATCCTGGATGGTTGGGTGGCGGTGCTGCCGCCCGACGGCTGGACGCCGTCCGACACCGAGCGGGTCAGGGACGCGTTGCGGCACTGATGCGGCATGCTTCACCTATGCAGCGCTACACCCGTGACGGCCTGGTCTTCGACGTTCGTGACGCTGGGCCGCCCGACGGGCCCGTTGTGGTGCTGCTGCACGGCTTCCCGCAGCGGAACGACAGCTGGACCGCCGTCATCGACCGCCTCACCGCCGCCGGCTACCGGTGCCTGGCGCCCAACCAGCGCGGCTATTCACCCGGTGCCCGGCCGCCGCGGCGCCGCGACTATCGCATGTCCGAACTCGTCGCCGACATCGGCGCGCTGATCGACGCCAGTGGCGCGCAACGCGTGCACCTGGTGGGACACGACTGGGGTGCGGCGGTGGCGTGGGGAGTGGCGGCCGAACTGCCCGAGCGGCTCGCCACGGTGTCGCCGGTGTCGGTACCGCACCCCGCCGCGTTCCTGAAGTCGTTTGTCACCAGCCGTCAGGGTCTGGCGTCGTGGTACATGGGGTTCTTCCAGTTGCCGTGGCTGCCGGAGTGGTTGCTGACGCGCGGGAAAGGCGCCGTGGCCGCTAAGGCTCTGCGGCGAAGCGGGCAGAGTTCGGCCGCGGCCGAACGGGATGCGCAGGCCTTGATGGAGCCGGGCGCGCTGACCGGCGGGCTCAACTGGTACCGCGGCCTGCCGCTGTCGAATCTGCGCGACAGCAACCAGCAGATCTCGGTGCCGACGATGTATGTCTGGAGCGACGACGACATCGCGCTCAAGCCCAAGGCGGCGCGCAACACCGCCCGATACGTCACCGGGGATTACCGGTTCGAGGTCATGGCGGGCGTCTCCCACTGGATTCCCGACACCGAGCCGGACCGGCTCGCCGACCTGCTGCTGGAGTGGTTCACCGCGCACCCGACGGACTGACATGGCAGCTGCCCGCTCACGTCCGCGCGTTGACCCGGCCACGACCCGCGCCGCTGTGCTGGCGCTCGCCGCGTGGTTGCGTGATGAGACCGTGCCCGCCCCCGACCGGGCCGAGCTGGCGGCCGCGGTCCGCCTGACCGCGCGCACCCTCGCCGAGCTGGCCCCCGGTGCCAGCGTCGAGGTGCGGATCCCGCCGTTCGTCGCGGTGCAGTGCATTTCCGGACCGCGGCACACCCGCGGCACCCCGCCCAACGTGGTCGAGACCGATCCCCGCAGCTGGCTGCTGCTGGCCGCCGGGCTGCTGGAGACCAGCGCGGCGACCGCGGCCGGAAAGCTGCGGCTGTCGGGTGCACGAGCAGCCGAGATCGCCGATTGGTTGCCGTTGGTGAAACTTGACGCATGTTGACCGTAGACTGAACGTCGTCACTGTGGCCCGTCCCCCTGGAGCAGCTGAAACGTGCCGGACCAGCAGGTAGTAGACCTTGAGAATGCACCCCGTGAAGAGTGCGGCGTCTTCGGAGTTTGGGCTCCCGGCGAAGAAGTAGCCAAGCTCACTTATTACGGCCTGTATGCGCTGCAACACCGTGGCCAGGAGGCCGCCGGCATCGCAGTCGGCGACGGCTCGCAGGTGCTGGTCTTCAAAGACCTGGGCTTGGTCAGCCAGGTGTTCGAAGAGCAGACGCTGTTGGCCATGCCCGGGCACGTGGCGGTCGGGCACTGCCGCTACTCCACCACCGGCGACACCACCTGGGAGAACGCCCAGCCGGTGTTCCGCAACACCGCCGCCGGCACCGGGGTGGCGCTGGGGCACAACGGCAACCTGGTCAACACCGCCGAACTGGCCGGCCGGGCCCGCGAACTGGGCCTGATCGACACCCGCCGTCCCGGCGTGGCCACCACCGACTCCGACATCCTGGGTGCGCTGCTGGCGCACGGCGCCGCCGACACCTCCCTGGAGCAGGCGGCGCTGGAACTGCTGCCGACGGCGCGCGGTGCGTTCTGCCTGACCTTCATGGACGAGAACACCCTGTACGCGGCCCGCGACCCGTGGGGCGTGCGGCCGCTGTCGCTGGGCCGGCTCGACCGCGGCTGGGTGGTGGCCTCGGAGACCGCGGCGCTCGACATCGTGGGCGCTTCCTTCGTCCGCGACATCGAGCCCGGCGAGCTGCTGGCGATCGACGCCGACGGGGTGCGCTCCACCCGGTTCGCCAACCCCACCCCGAAAGGGTGCGTCTTCGAGTACGTCTACCTCGCCCGGCCCGATAGCACCATCGGCGGCCGGTCGGTGCACGCCACCCGGGTGGAGATCGGCCGGCGGCTGGCCCGTGAGCACGCGGTGGAGGCCGATCTGGTCATCGGCGTGCCGGAGTCCGGCATCCCCGCAGCGGTGGGCTACGCCCAGGAGTCCGGTATCGATTACGGACAGGGCCTGACCAAGAATGCCTACGTCGGGCGGACCTTCATCCAGCCGTCGCAGACCATCCGTCAGCTCGGTATCCGGCTCAAGCTCAACCCGTTGCGGGAGATCATCCGCGGCAAGCGGCTGATCGTCGTCGATGACTCGATCGTGCGGGGCAACACCCAGCGCGCCCTGGTGCGGATGCTGCGCGAGGCCGGCGCTGTCGAGGTGCACGTGCGGATCGCCTCCCCGCCGGTGAAGTGGCCGTGTTTCTACGGCATCGACTTCGCCTCGCCGGCCGAGCTGATCGCCAACGCCGTCGAGGACCAGACCGAGATGGTCGAAGCGGTGCGACGCGCCATTGGCGCCGACAGCCTCGGCTACGTCAGCCAGGAAGACATGGTCGCGGCCACCGAGCAGCCCAAATCGCGGCTGTGCTGTGCCTGTTTCGACGGCAGCTACCCGATCGAGCTGCCCGATGACAGTGCTTTGGGCAAGAACGTCGTCGAGCAGATGCTGAGCAACACCGCGCGCAAAGCCGAGAGCGACAACGACGCCGCGCTGAGCCAGGCCTAACCCGAAGTCAGTCCTTCAGGAAACTCCTGAAGCTGGCTTTCCGCCTCAGTATCAACTACTTGACACTTAACGTGCCGCTCGATAGCGTCGGCGCCAACAAGACTCGTGACCCGGCGTGAGGACAGGAGTGGTTGTGGCGCGTTTTCCCAAGCCGCCCGAAGGTAGTTGGACCCAGCACTACCCCGAGCTCGGTACCGAACCGGTGTCGTACCGCGATTCCATCAGTCCCGACGTCTATGAGAAGGAACGCGCGGCGATCTTCCGGCGTGCCTGGCTGAATGTCGGTCGGGTAGAGCAGGTTCCGCGGAAGGGCAGCTATTTCACCCGGGAACTCAAGGTGGTCAACACCTCGATCATCCTGGTGCGAACCGGATCTGGCGAGATCAAGGCGTATCACAACGTCTGCCGGCACCGAGGCAACAAGCTGGTGTGGGACACCATGCCGTTGGAGGAGACGAGCGGGAACTGCCGCCAGTTCACCTGCAAGTACCACGCTTGGCGCTACGACTTGGATGGCAATCTGGCCTTCGTTCAGCAGGAGGAAGAGTTCTTCGACCTCGACAAGAGTCGCTACGGCTTGGTCGCCGTGCACTGTGACGTCTGGGAGGGATTCATCTTCGTCAACTTCGCCGCCACTCCGGAGCAATCGCTGCGCGACTTCCTCGGGCCCATGGTTACGGCGTTGGAGGGCTACCCATTCGGGCAGATGACATCCCGATGGCAATACCGCTCGTCGGTCAACTCCAACTGGAAGCTGTTCCTCGACGCGTTCCAGGAGTTCTATCACGCGCCGGTACTGCACGGGAACCAGACGCCGACGGCCTTTCGGGTGGCGGCCGAACAGGCCGGTTTCGAGGCGCCGCACTATCAGATCGAGGGCCCGCACCGGCTGGTGAGCACCTCAGGTGTCAGGGCCTGGGAGATGTCGTCCGAAATGCGCAAGCCGATCGAGGACATCTGCCAGAGCGGGCTTTTCGGCCCGTGGGACCCGCCGGATGTCGGCCCGATGCCCGACGGCCTCAATCCCGCGAAATGCGATCCGTGGGGCTTGGACTCATTCCAGATCTTCCCCAACTTCACGATCCTGTTCTGGGGCCAGGGCTGGTATCTGACCTACCACTACTGGCCGACGGGGCACGACTCGCACATTTTCGAAGGCACGCTGTACTTTCCCCAGCCGCGGACTCCCCGCGAGCGGGTCGCCCAAGAACTCGCCGCGGTGTCGTTTAAGGAGTACGGGCTGCAGGACGCCAGCACCTTGGAGGCCACCCACACGATGATCGGCACCGGGGTGGTGGATCGCTTCCTGCTCAACGACCAAGAGGTATTGATCCGGCACTTTCACGCCGAGACCGCCGCGTGGATCGCCGAACACGAGCGCACCACGGCCAAGGTTTAAGGGATCGTGACCGTCATGCTGCCAAAGGAATTCGCCGACCTCGAACCGTTCAGCCAATGGTGCCTGCCATCTGAGCCGGAGCGCTACGCCAAACGCCTGAGCAGTTCCATGTCAGACATGCAGGCGTTCTATGACGCCATCACGGCGCGCGCCGAAGAGGCGCTGGCCTACTGCGACAAGTTCAGCCTCGACGATATGCCCGAGGATGTACTGAACCTGATGCACCTGCTGTATTCCATGATCACGGTGGCCTTCCCGGCCGAAGCCTGGAAACAACCGCGCGTTCCGGACTCGGGTGCGGCGGTCATCGAGTGCATCGCCGAGCCGTTCCCGTGAGCCGACCGGTACGTGAGATCTGTGTGTTGCACGCGGATCGGTGGCTCGACGTCGACGCCGGTGTGGTGCACTCACCCGCCGTCGTGGTGGTCGAGGACGGTCGGATCACCGCGATCAATCCCGCTGCGCCCGTTCCGGTTTCGACTGAAGTCATCGACCTCGGCGACGTCACGTTGTTGCCCGGGCTGATGGACATGGAGCTCAACCTGCTCATCGGGGGGCCGGGCAGTCCGGAGGGGCTTCCCACCCCGCTGCACGGCGTGCAGGACGATCCCGCCTACCGCACATTGCGTGCCGCGGTCAACGCACGAACCACACTGGAAGCCGGCTTCACCACCGTCCGCAACCTGGGGCTGATGGTCAAGACCGGCGGTTACCTACTCGACGTCGCGCTGCAGCGCGCGATCGATCAGGGCTGGCACGTGGGTCCGCGGATCTACCCCGCCGGCCATGCGGTCACGCCCTATGGCGGCCACCTGGATCCGACGGTCTTCCAAAGGCTCGCCCCCGGTGTGATGCCCCTGTCGGTCGCCGAGGGCATCGCCAATGGCGTGCCGGACGTGATCGCCTGCGTGCGCTACCAGATCCGCCACGGCGCCAAGCTGATCAAGGTGTCGGCCTCCGGCGGGGTGATGTCGCACAGCACCGCTCCGGGCGCCCAGCAGTACTCCGACGCCGAACTGGCCGCAATCGCCGACGAGGCGCATCGGGCCGGGGTGCGGGTCGCCGCGCATGCCATCGGCGACACCGCGATTCGGGCATGCATCCGGGCCGGCATCGACTGCATCGAGCACGGTTTCCTGGCGACCGACGAGACCCTGGCGATGATGGTGGATCACGGCACCTTCCTGGTCTCCACCACCTATTTGACGGACGCCTTGGCCGTCGACCGGATCGCTCCGGAGCTGCGCAAGAAGGCGGCCGAGGTGTTTCCGCGGGCCAAAGCCATGTTGCCGCGGGCGATCGAGGCCGGTGTGCGCATCGCGTGCGGTACCGATGCGCCGGCAATCCCGCATGGCCAGAACGCCAAAGAGTTGTGCGCACTCGTGGAACGCGGTATGACACCGGTGCAGGCGCTGCGGGCGGCCACCGTGGTCAGTGCCGATCTCATCGACGCCGCCCACGAACTGGGCAGACTGGCCCCGGGCTACTGCGCCGATATCATCGCCGTACCGGGTGACCCGACCCGGGACATCGGCACCACCGGAGACGTGCGATTTGTCATGAAGGATGGCCGAGTCTGCAAGCGCAGTTGATAGGGAAGCAGGACATGGATCTCACCAACAACATCCTGTGGCTGCTCAAGCAGGCCTTCTACTACTCGCTGACGACCGTGAATGAGGCGATCAGCGACCACGGGGTGAGCACCGCCCAGATCGGTCTGTTACGGCAACTCGCCGGAGAACCGGGATTGTCCGGCGCGGAACTGGCACGTCGCCTGCTCATCACTCCGCAAGGGGTGCAACTGGCGCTCAGTGCGCTCGAACGCCGTGGATTGGTGGAGCGCAAGCAGGATCCCCACCACGGCCGAATCCTGCGGGCCTACCTGACCGACGAAGGCCGTGCGGTCACCTCGGCGGTCGTCACCGACGCGATCGCAGCCCATGATCAGGTGTTCGGTGTGCTGAGCGCCGATGAGCAGGAGACGCTGCGCGCGCTGCTGGGCCGGGTCGTCGAGCAGGGCACCGGCCACACCCTGTTCGCCGACCATGTGGAGCCCTGAGGACGCCTTGCGCAGTTCTTAGACCCGCGCGGGCATGGTGTCCCAGCCGCGCACAGCTGAGGACGACGAGAAGATCGCCGCGTCGAGATCGACCTCCCAGTCGCCGAAGCGGTTGAGGATCTCATCCAGCGCGATCCGCCCTTCGAGGCGGGCCAGGGCGTTACCGAGGCAGTAGTGGGCGCCGACCCCGAAGGTGAGATGTTGCCGCGGTGGCCGCGTGACGTCGAAGGATTCGGCTGTGCCTCCAAACCGACGCTCATCGCGGTTGGCCGCGCCGATCAGGGTCAGGATGGCCGCCCCTGCCGGAACCGCCCCGCCGTGGAACTCGGTATCGCGCGTGACATAGCGCGCTGCCTGCAGTGCCGGCGGTTCATAGCGCAGGATCTCCTCGATGGCATTCGGCAGCAGAGACCGGTCTTCGGCCAGCAGCCGGCGTTGATCGGGGTGCTGGGACAGCAATTTGCCCATCCAGCCGATCAGACGGGTGGTGGTCTCGGCGCCGGCCACGGCGACGACGTTCATGAACATCAGCAGTTCCTCGCGGCGTAGCCGCCGCGTGCAGCCGGTCTCATCGGTGAATTCGACTTGCAGCAGGTCGGTGGTCAGGTCGTCGGCCGGATGGTCGATGCGCCAGTCGATGAACTCGGCGAAGATCTGTCCGTCGGTGAGCGCGCCGTCGGGATTGTCGGTCAACTGCCCGCCGCGCTTGGTGCGGACATGCTTGTCGCCGTCTTCTTGAACGCGCCGCTGGTAGTCCTCGGGGATGCCGAACAGCATGCCCACCACCCGCAGCGGCATCACCGCGCCGAGGTCTTTGACGAAATCGATTCGGTCCGCGCCGATCAGCGGGTCCAGGCACCGGGCGGTGAATTCACGGATGGCGGCTTCGAGTGCATTGATCTTGCGCGGAGTGAAGGCCCGGGCTAGCAGGCTGCGATGGATGTCATGGATCGGTGGATCCTCGAAGATCAGCATGCCCGACGGGATCTCGATGTCTGCCTTGAGGATCTCCAACACCACGCCGCGGGCCGAGCTGAAGGTCTTGTGGTCGATCAGGGCCTGGTTGACGTCCTCGAACCGGCTCACGGCATAGAAGTCGTGAACTTCGTTGTAGTACAGCGGCGCTTCGTCCCGCAGCCGGGTGAACATCGGATAGGGGTCGGCGTTGAGCCCGGCATCCCACGGGTCGTAGTAGACGTCCGGAGTGCTGATGGCAGCCGCGGTGTTCGTCACTGTCCGCGCTCGAACGGCACCACGGGTGGCACCCCGATTCCCTCGGGCATCACCAAGCGACCGTCGACGTCGATGTAGCCGGAACGGTTGGTGGGCAGTGGCAGAACAGGATTCGGGCAGGGACGGTCGGTGCCGTCGCCGCAGATCCCGCCAGTGAAGTAGGACCGCTTCTGGTGGTCGGCCGGCCACGGGTCGGAGTGCAGCGCGATCCATTGCGCCGGAACCATGTAGAGCACGAAGAAGCACGCGCTGACCCCGGCGAAGACCGCCAGGAACCGGGTGAACTGCTGCCGGGCCCAGCCTCCTCGCACCTGGTCGAGACCGCGCTCGACGATGGTGCGCCCGCGCTCGTCGGTGAAGAAGCGCAGCGAACACAGCGCCGCCTGGACCGCGCCCCACATCAGCCCCTCATAGATGGGCCATTGGTAGTAGGTGTCGGCATTGATCGACACCGACCGGATGGCGCCCGGGTAGGTGTAGAAACCGATCGGCAGCAGGACCAAGCCCTCCATGACGAAATCGAAGACGAATGAGATCGCATAGGTGACGGCGATCAGGCGAAGATTGCTGATACCCGGCCAGCGCGCCTTGATCTTTCCCATGATCCAGCACCCGGCGATGGTGATCAGCAGCACGCCGTAGGCGTACCCCGGAACGTTGGTCAGCAGCGGTTCGGCCACTTGGCGGCCGGGTTCCTCGGGCGACACCCAGCCGGGGATATGCGATGTCCACGAACCCCGGTTGAACAGCCAGGTGTTGTAGGTGCACCAGGTATTGAAGTAGTTGAGCAGCGGGTCCAGGAAGAACATCAGGCCCATCGAGACAAACAGCAGGCCGTCCAACGTGATTCGTCGCTCGCGGCGCCACGGACGGATGAAGAACCACCACACCGCGAAGGGCAGGCCGACCCAGAGCACGATGGCGTTGGCCATCAGGGGGACCTTCATGTACAGCGGCGGATCGTTCGGCCCGCCGGGGACGCGCTCGAAAAAGGGCCCGGTGATCCACCGGGTCCACACGTAGAGCTGCAGCGTCAGCAGTGCTCCGCCGACCGTCGCCCACACCTTGACGGGCCCGCCACTTCCATGGCCGTTTGGCTCCGGTCCGGTGGGAACGGAGCCGACCTCTTGACTCGACAAGCCGCTACTCATAGCGCGGTCTCCTTCCGGGATGGCCCAGCCCGGCAAAATATACTCACTGGTATCTCGGCTGCCAAGGGGTATCGCAGATTCTGTGGGACAATTCGGTCCATGGTGGAGCAGTGGACCCGTGAGCGCCGGCTCGAGCGCACGCGGTCGCTGCTGCTGGACGCTGCCGAGGAGGTCTTCGCCGAAAAGGGCTTCACCACGGCGACTCTCGATGACATCGCCCAGGCCGCCGGCTATACCAAGGGCGCCATCTACAAGCACTTCGCAGCCAAAGACGAGCTCTTCCTCGCGGTCAGCGATCGGTACTGGCGGCGGTACTTCGAGAACTTCGCCGAAGTGATGGCGAACGCGACGCAGGTGGGGGTGCGCGAGCTCGACGACATCGCCGAGCGCTGGCAACGGCTGAGCCGGGACCGGGGCGCGGAGCATGCCGCGCTGGGGTACGAGTTCACGCTGTACCTGCTGCGCAACCCCGAGGCCCGAGATCGCGTCGCGGCCAAGCGGGCCGAGGTCGTCGAGCAGCTGGCGACTTTCATCGTCGACGGCGTCGAACGGCTCGGAGGGACGCTGTTGATCCCGGCCCTGACTCTGGCGCAGGTTCTCGTCGCCACCAGCGACTCCGCCGTACTGGCCAGCGAACTCGACGGGATCGACCTCTACCGGCCGGTGGTCGCGATGTACGTCTCGATGATCAAGCTGCCCTGAGTCCGCCTGGGCGTCCGAACGCCCAACACTTGAGATCAATAACAAGTACTTGATAACATTCGCGCCGAGGACGTCCAGGGTTGCGATTCACCGATCGACGCCGAAGGGGATGCAATGACCGCAGAGGTGCCGCAGCGGGTCGCCGTGGTCACCGGTGGGGGTTCGGGTATGGGGGAGGCCACCTGCCACGAACTGGGTCGACGCGGCTATCGCATCGCCGTTCTCGACGTGAATGGCCAAGCCGCGCAGCGGGTCGCCGACGACGTGCGGGGCCAGGGCACGACCGCGCTGGGCGTCGAGGTCGACGTCACCGATCGGGCCGCCGTCGCCGAGGCCTTCGCCAAGGTGCGCAGCGAACTCGGCCCGGTAGCGGCCCTGGTGACCAGCGCCGGACTCTTCGGCTACTGCGCCTTCGGCGACATCACGCCCGAGGCCTGGGCCCGGATCATCGACGTCAACCTGACCGGGACATTTCACTGCTGCCAGGCCGCACTGCCGGACATGGTCGCCGCCGGCTGGGGGCGCATCGTGATGATCTCTTCGTCCAGTGCACAGCGCGGATCGCCGTTCGCCGCGCACTACGCCGCATCCAAGGGAGCGGTCATCACCTTGACCAAATCGCTGGCTCGCGAATACGCCGCCCAAGGCATCACGGTCAACAACATCCCGCCGTCGGGCATCGAGACGCCCATGCAGCACCAGGGCCAAGCGGCCGGCTACCTGCCACCGAACGAGCAGATCGCGGCCAATATCCCGATGGGACGGCTGGGCACGGCCTCGGACATCGCCGCGGCGGTCGGGTTCTTGTGCTCGGAGGAAGCCGGTTTCATCACCGGCCAGGTTCTCGGTGTCAACGGAGGTGCGGTGTTGTGACACAACAATCTTCAGTGCGAGCCGGTAGGCCCGCGGAAGGATCGTGGACCGAACACTATCCGGAACTGGGCACCGGTCCGGTTTCGTTCACCGATTCCACCTCACGCGAGTTCTTCGAGATCGAACGCGAAGCGGTGTTCAAACGTGCCTGGCTCAACATCGGGCGCGTCGAGGAACTTCCCGAGTGCGGCAGTTATGTCACCAAGGAGATCGAAGCCGCCCAGACGTCGGTGCTTCTCGTCCACACCGACCAGGGAATCCGCGCCTTCGGCAACGTCTGCCCGCGGTGCGCGACCAAACTGGCCTGGCATGACTTCCCGGACCGTGAAACGTCGGGTCAGGGTGACGCCATCACCTGCAAGCGCTGCCGCCGCAACCAGGGACTCGACAGCGCCGACACCCACGACCTCAGCGGAGTGCACTGCGACATCTGGAACGGCTTCATCTTCGTCAACTTCGACAGCGAGCCGCGCCAGAGCCTGCGGGATTTCCTCGGGCCGATGATCACCGGCCTGGACGGCTACCCGTTCGAGAAGCTGACCGAACGCTACGACTGGGTGGCCCACAACAACAGCAACTGGAAGATCTTCGCCGACGCGTTCCAGGAGTACTACCACGTTCCGGCGCTGCACTCCCAACAAGTGCCCGCCCAAGTCCGGGTGCCCGGGGCCGGATTCACCTGCGGGCATTTCCAACTCGACGGCCCGCACCGATTGGTCTCCACCGCCGGCCGGCGCCGGTGGCTGCTGCCGCCGGAGTACATGTATCCGATCGAGCGGGCCACCCGCAGTGGGCTGGTCGGTCCGTGGGAGACACCCGACATCGGTGAGCTGCCGGCCGGGGTGAATCCTGGCGGCATCGAACCGTGGGGGATCAGCAACTTCCAGATCTTCCCCAATACCGAGATCCTCATCTACGGCGATTGGTACCTGCTCTACCGGTACTGGCCCACCTCGCACAACACCCACCGGTTCGAGGCCCACACCTACTTCCATCCGGCCCGCACCGTGCGCGAACGCATCGAGCACGAGGTCGCCTCGGTGGTACTCAAGGAGTTCGCCCTGCAGGACGCCGGCATGCTCGGCGGTACCCAAGCCGCGCTGGAATACGGCGTCGTCGACGACTTCCCGCTGAACGACCAGGAGATCCTGGTGCGGCATCTGCACAAGGTGGTCGCCGACTGGGTTAACGACTACCGGCGTGAGGCGGCCGGTGCGGGAGCGCAGCGATGAGCGCCGCACGGCTGCCCAGTGCCTTCTCCGAACTGGAGCCCTTCGCCGAAACCTGGTGTTTGGCAACCGAAACCGAGCGCTTCAACCAAAGAGTGGCCAGCAGCATCCCGGAGCTGCGGCAGTTCTATGACGCGTTCTTTCCGCGGCTGGAAGAGGCGATCGACTATTGCGACAAGTTCGCCCTGGACGAACTTCCCGAGGACGCTCGCAACCTGCTGCAGCTGATCTATTCCCTGGTGATGGTGGCGATGGCCGTCGAGATCATGGGGCAGCCCGCCCCCGTCGACGCCGCGGATGCCGTCATGGTCCGCACCGGCTGGCCCGTTCCCTAGCGGTGCCAGGAACCAAACCCGTGTCAGGAAGGACAGACCAATAAGTCTGCTCATCGTCAGCAAGCTGACCGCATCGGTCGGCGCGGCGGTCCTCGGCCTGGACCCGCAACGCCTGGCCTCCGACGACAGTCTCGCTGCTGCCGTCCTCGAGGCGTTGGAGGACAACGGTGTCCTGGTCTTCCGCGGCCTACATATCGACCCCCGGGCCCAGGTCGCGTTCTGCGGTCGCCTCGGCAGCGTCGACTACTCCGCCGACGGCCACCACGAGGTCGCAGGCATCTATCCGGTCACCCTCAACCGCGCCAAGAACTCCTCGGCCGGCTATCTGCGCGCCACCTTCGATTGGCACATCGACGGGTGCACGCCGACCGGTGACGAATACCCGCAGAAAGCCACCGTGCTCTCGGCGGTGCAGGTAGCCGAACGGGGCGGCGAGACCGAATTCGCCAGCTCCTACGCCGCCTACGATCTGCTCACTGACGACGAGAAGCGGCGCTTTGGCGCGCTGCGCGTCGTCCACTCGCTGGAGGCTTCCCAGCGGCGGGTCACCCCGGATCCGGCACCGGAAGAACTGGCCCGGTGGCGTTCCCGGCCCACCCACGAACATCCACTGGTGTGGACGCACCGCAACGGCCGCCGATCACTGGTGCTCGGTGCCTCCGCCGACTACATCGTCGGCATGGATCTGGACGAGGGACGCGCCGTGCTGAACGAACTGCTCACCCGGGCCACGGTGGACGACCGGGTCTACCGTCATCACTGGGCGGTGGGGGACACCGTCATCTGGGACAACCGCGGTGTCCTGCATCGGGCCGCGCCCTATGACCCCGATTCTCCCCGGGAGATGCTGCGCACCACGGTGCTCGGCGACGAGCCGATCCGGTGACCGCGGCTTTCGAAGGAGACGACATGAGTGATCTGTCAACGGAGAGCGAGCTTTTCGTCGCCACGGCGCGGGCATTCCTGGACAAGACCGCGGCGCTGCGCGACTACCGCGACCTGCACGCCCGGGGCGGGTCCTATGACGCGGCGTGGTGGCGCCAAGCTGCCGATCTCGGCTGGGCCGGCCTACTGGTGCCCGAGGAGCTGGGCGGCGGCAGTGTTTCGGGCTGCGGGCTTCGCGACCTGGCCGCGATCGCCACTGAGCTCGGGCGCACCGTGGCCCCCGGGCCGCTGTACCCGGTGAGCGTGGTCCTGGCCGGTCTCGTCGACGCCGACAACCGAGAGGCCCATGCGCGCGACATCGCGGCGCTGATCGCGGGGGAGACGGTGGCGACCTGGGCTGCCGACGAGCCCGGCCGGGGCTTTCGCCCCCACCAGCCGGGCCTGACCGCCACCCGCATCGCCGGCGGCTACCGGCTCAACGGGGTCAAGGATCGGGTGGAGGCCGCAGACCGGGCGGATCTGGTGCTGATCGGCGCGCGCACCGACGACGGCGCGGTGCGCCAGTTCCTGGTCCGCACCGACAGCGCCGGAATTCAGGTGACGCCGCAAACCGGCATCGATCTGGTGAAGCAGTACGCGCGCATCGAATTCAGCGATACCGAAATCGACGCGTCCGCGGCAGTCGGCAGCGCGGCACAGACCGGTGCGCTCATTGACCGCCAGACCCAGATCGCGATCGCGCTGGTGTGCGCCGAAACGGCCGGGATCCTGGACGCTGTCATGGAGATGACCGTCGCGTGGGCCCGCGACCGGTACAGCTTCGGCCGGCCGCTGGCGTCCTACCAGGCGATCAAACACCGGCTCGCCGACATGACGATGTGGCTGCACGCCTGCCACGCGATCACCGCCGGTGCGGTGGACAAGGTGGCCGCGCGCGATCCCGAGGCCGCCATGTGGGCCGGCGCGGCCAAGTCCTATCTCGGCGAACATGCCGGCCGGCTGATTCAGGAGTGCGTGCAACTGCACGGCGGAATCGGCGTTACCTGGGAACACGACCTGCACCTGTATCTGCGCCGGGCCACCCTGTACCGGAACCTGCTCGGCACTCCGGCCGAGCACCACCAGGCCATCTTCGCGGCCGCCAGCAGCACCGAGCCCGCCGCATGAACGACATCACCGTCGACGCCTTCGCCGCATCGGCACGCGACTGGCTGGCCGCCAACATGCCGCGCCTGGACCCGCAGCACCCCCCGCGCAATGGACGCGACGACGACGGCGCCTGGCAGCGCGCCCGCGAACTGCAGCGACGGCTGTACGAGGGCGGATTCGCCGGGATCTGCTTTCCCCGCGACTACGGCGGCCTCGGCCTGGACCTGCGCTATCAGAAGGCGTTCGATGCCGTGTCTGCCGGCTACGAGATGCCGCTGATCCTCAACGTCCCGACCTTCACCATCTGCTGCGCCACCCTGCTCGACACCGGCAGTGAGGAACAGAAGCGCCGCCACATCAGTGCCGCCCTGCGCGGTGACGAGGTGCTGGTGCAGCTGCTCTCGGAGCCCAGCGGCGGATCCGACCTGGCCGGGCTGATCACCCGCGCCGAGCGCGACGGCGACGACTGGGTGGTCAGCGGGGCCAAGACGTGGAGCACCAGTGCGTTCGCCGCCGACTTCGGGTTGCTGCTGGCCCGCACCGATTCCACGGTGCCCAAGCACGACGGGCTGACGATGTTCCTGGTGCCGATCGACGCGCCCGGCGTCACGCTGCGCCGCATCGAGCAGGTCGACGGCTCCAACGAGTTCTGCGAAGAATTCTTCGACGGGCTGCGGCTCGGGCCCGACACGGTGGTCGGCGAGGTCAACAAGGGCTGGGACGTCGCCTCGCGGCTCCTCTACCACGAGCGGCGGGCCGTGGGGCAGGGTTCGGAGTTCGCCAGCGGGCGCGGCCCCGAACGCACCGAGATGGCCGCCGGCGACTTCCTGGCCCTGGCGCACCAGGCCGGAACCGCGCACGACCCGCTGACCCAGGACCAGATCGGCCGGGTGCTGGCCCGGCGCATGGTGCGCGACGCGCTCATCGACTACGCCGGGCGGGGCATGCGCAGCGGTGAACTGCCGCCCGCCGCGGCTTCGATCATCCGGCTGTTCCATTCCGATGTGACCTATCTGGAAGTCGACACGGCCATGGCCGTCGCCGGTCCGTTGGCCGTGGTCGACGACGAGGCGCACCTGCTCAGGGCCGGCCGGCGGTATCTGTCACGGCAGACCGTGGGCCTGGGCGGTGGCAGCGACGAGATGGCTCGCAACGTCATCGCCGAACGTGTTCTGGGCCTGCCTCGCGAGTACGCCGCCGACCGCGGGGTGCCGTTCAATCAGGTACGCCATAACCGGCTCTGAACCCCTAACGTCGAGCGCGATACCGTCCGTAGGCGGCGACCGGTAGCCTTTACCGCGATGACCTCAGCAGAATCAAGCTCCCAGGGCGTTACCTACGCATCGGCAGGAGTGGACATCGACGCCGGTGACCGGGCCGTCGAATTGTTCAAACCGTTGGCCGCCAAGGCCACCAGGCCGGAGGTGCGGGGTGGCCTCGGCGGCTTCGCCGGCCTGTTCGCCCTGCGCAACGACTACCGTGAGCCGCTGTTGGCGTCTTCCACCGACGGCGTGGGCACCAAGCTGGCGATCGCCCAGGCACTGGACAAGCACGACACCGTCGGCATCGACCTGGTGGCAATGGTCGTCGACGACCTGGTGGTCTGCGGCGCCGAGCCGCTGTTCCTGCAGGACTACATCGCCGTCGGCCGCACCGTGCCGGAACGTGTCGCCGCGATCGTCTCCGGCATCGCCGAGGGATGTGTGCAGGCCGGGTGCGCGCTGCTGGGCGGGGAGACCGCCGAGCACCCCGGCCTGATGGAACCCGATCACTACGACATCTCCGCGACCGGTGTCGGCGTGGTCGAGGCCGACGACGTGCTGGGCCCCGACCGGGTCCGGCCCGGTGATGTGCTGATCGCTATGGGCTCCTCGGGCCTGCACTCCAACGGCTACTCCCTGGCGCGGGCGGTGCTGCTGGACATCGACCGGATGAACCTGGCCGGCCACGTCGAGGAATTCGGCCGCACCCTCGGCGAGGAACTGCTCGAACCGACGCGCATCTACGCCAAGGACTGCCTGGCACTGGCCGCCGAGACCCAGGTACGGACCTTCTGCCACGTGACCGGCGGCGGTTTGGCCGGCAACCTGGCTCGCGTCATCCCCGACGGACTGATCGCCGAGGTCGACCGGGGCACCTGGACGCCGGCTCCGGTGTTCGCGATGATCGCCCAACGTGGACGGGTGAGTCGCGCGGAGATGGAGAAGACGTTCAACCTGGGCGTCGGCATGGTTGCCATCGTCGCGCCGGAGGACACCGATCGCGCGCTGGCCATTCTGACTGCCCGCCACGTCGACTGCTGGACGCTGGGCACAGTTGCCAAGCCGGGGAAGAACGCGGAACCCGGAGACGGAGCCAAGCTGGTCGGGGAACACCCGAGGTTCTAAGTCCCAGCGGGTCTGCTCAGCCCTAGCGATCAGCCCTGGGTCCGGTCAGGACCGGCGGTACACGTGGCGCTCAGCGGCGCCAGTCGTCGTCGCCGTTCCAGGAGTCGTCACCTTCGGAGTCGTTGACCTCAGACCCGGCCAGCTCACGCTGAAGCCGACTGAAATCGGTCGACGGTGAGCTGTATTTCAGATCCCGAGCAACCTTGGTCTGTTTCGCCTTAGCCCGGCCGCGGCCCATGGGGGACCCCCTCGCGCAATAACGGAGCGGCCCCACGTGCAGGCGGCTCCGATCTGAATGTGTTTATTGTCCTGCCGACAGCTTACCGTGCCGATCGCGGAGCTGCCGACCTGCCCTGCGTCGGTGTGACCACGATCAAAGCCGGCCCCGTAGCCGGTCGACGGCGAGCCGCCCCGCGCCCCGCACGTCCGGCGGCGGCATCGATTCGGGGTCGATCACCGCACTGACCTCGGAGTCGGCGCCGGTCAGCAGCGGTGTGTCGGCGGGAAGTCCACGCTTGAGCAGCGCCAGCGCGATCGGACCCAGCTCGAAATGGTCCACCACTGTGCCCAGCCGGCCCACCGCGCGCCCGCCCGAGGTCACCGGATCTCCGGTCGAGGGCCGGTCCACCGACCCGTCCAGGTGCAGTAGCACCAGCATCCGGGGCGGTTTGCCCAGGTTGTGCACCCGAGCGACGGTCTCCTGCCCGCTGTAGCACCCTTTGTCCAGGTGCACCGCGCCGACGCCGGGACCGCCGATCCAGTTCAGCTCGTGCGGAATGGTGCGCTCATCGGTGTCCACCCCCAGCCGCGGGCGCCGCGCCGCCACCCGGTCGGCTTCGTAGGCCCATATTCCGGCGGGGCGCAGCCCGGCCCGGGTCAGCCGCCGCTGCCACTCGCCCTTGTCAGCGCGCGGCACCAGCAATTCCAGCGCATCGTGGCCGGGCGCTCGCCGAACGAAACCTGCGGCATCTCCGACCGGCACCGCCGTCGGCCCGGGCGCTTCGGCCAGCCCCAACGCCTCCAGGACAGCCGGAGCATCCCGGCCGGGGCCCAACAGCGCCAGCACCGCAAGATCCGCCGGCTCGACGGCGACGTCGGCCCAGAACACCATCTTGCTCAGGTGTTCGGCCAGGGGCGCCCCCCGCCACGGCTCGGTGTCGAGGTAGGTCCGCTCGCTGCGCTCGGTCTGGACCCAGTGATTCTGGATGTGGCCCTTGGCGTCCAAGGTCAGGTTCTCGGTGCTGGCGCCGTCGGGAAGATCGGCGACGTGCTGGGTGCACAGGCTGTGCAGCCAGGTCTTGCGGTCCGCCCCGCTCAGCGTGAGCACCGCCCGGTGGGACCGATCGACCCACACGGCAGCGGTTTCGGCGCTGCGTTGTTCGCCGAACGGGTCGCCGTAATGCCAGACAGCGCCCGCGTCGGGGCCGGAATCAGGTGCGGGGACGGCGGACACGGGTCAACTCTACGGAGCCGCTACGCTCACGGTCCATGGCAGCGGAGGCCGATGTGAAAGACAGCGTCGTGACGATCGTCACCGTAGGCGGCGGGCTTGCTGCGGTCGATGCACCTCTCTTGCACGCCGACGATCTGGCGGCGCTGCGCGGCGACGGGGTCTTCGAGACGCTGCTGGTGCGTCGCGGCGCTGCCTGCCTGCTCGATGCTCATCTGCGCCGGCTGGCGCGTTCGGCCGAGCTGATGGACCTACCGGCCCCGAATCTGGACGACTGGCGCCGTGCCGTCGACGAGGCGGTGCAGCAGTGGGCCGGCACGGGCGAGGGCGCCCTGCGAATGATCTACAGCCGCGGTCGAGAAACCGGTTCGGCGCCAACCGCATACGTGCTGTTGACCGCACTGCCGGAACGTGTCGCGGCGGCCCGTCGCGAGGGCGTAGCGGTGGTGACCTTGGACCGCGGCCTGTCGGCGCAGCGGCTGGAGCTGCCGTGGCTGCTGGCCGGCGCCAAGACGCTGTCCTACGCGGTGAACATGGCAGCGCTGCGGTACGCCGCGAAACAGGACGCCGACGACGTCATCTTCATCAGTTCCGACGGTTACGTCCTGGAGGGCCCGCGCTCCACGGTGGTGCTGGGGGAGCCCGGCCGGCTCATCACCCCGCCGCTGTCGCACCCGATCCTGCGCGGTACCACCCAGGAGGCACTGTTCGACGTGGCCCGCGACGCGGGCTACGGCTGCGAATACGCCCCCTTGCGGTCGGAGGATCTTGTTGCGGCGCAAGATCTCTGGCTGGTGTCCAGCATCACCTTGGCGGCACGGGTGCACACCTTGGACGGCCGGGCGCTACACCCGCGGGTGCCCGAGGCGGAGTTCGCCGCACTGGTCGACACCGCAATCGGCCACTGACGGCCCGCCGAAGTCATTGGCTCTGGGGTCAGGGCGCAAAGGTGCGAGAAGCCTGCGCTCTCAGCGCAGAGTCAACGCAAGGGGTCAGCCGATGAAGCGGGACAATCGCGCCGACAGGTGCGGCACCAGTTCCCCGTCGGCGTTCACCCGCTCCTCGACGTAGGCCAGGTCGCCGTCCTCGACGATCCCGTAGAGCCGCTTGGCCCCACCGATCAGCGCCCCCGATTTGCTGCGGGCCAGCGCGTCGGTGACCAGTTCCCAGGACGCCGGGCCGTGCGGGCGCCCGTAGAACAGCTCCACATAGCCCGCGGAGTGCGCCAGCAGCAGTTCGATGGCCTGCGACTCGTCGGGGTCATCCGGATCGTCCACGAACCGCCAGAAGCCGGTTTCGCGCAGGGCCGGTTGGCTGGACTCGTCGTCGGACAGCCGCCAAGACCGCGCTTCCCAGTTCAGATAGTCGCCGCCGTCGTGCGACACCACGATCTGCTGACCGAACCGGTAGTCGCCGTGCGCGCCGTGACCCACGCCTTCACCGCGCCACACCCCGACCAACGGCAGCAGCGCCAACAGGGCGTCGTGCAGGTTCGCGCCCTCGCGCAGGTTGGCGGTATCGGTGAGCGGCAGGTCGTCAAAGACCGGAATGTTGCGTGCCGCGGTCTGCTTGGCACGCTCAGCGGCGGCAGCTACCGCGCGGTCGCCGGAACCCCGGTCGACCTGACGCTCGCCGCCGCCTTCGGTGCCCCCGTCGGAAGCACTCACATCTCGTCGGTGATCAGCCGATACAGCGTGTACAGCGCGAACCAGGTGATCAGGCCAGTCGCCGCCACCAGCATCAACTCGAAGAACAACACCACGGGGGGAAGTCTAGCGGCGTTCGCAAGGCCGGCGGAGCCGGGTGCGGCGGGACGTCGAATTCGAGGCCATCGGGTTGCGCGAGTCGTCAGGCGACTTTGATGTCGACCTCGTGGAGGCCCGCCCCGGAGGGGGTCACCACGGCGTCTCCGTTACCGGCCGAGGACAGGGCTCGCACCCTCCAGGCGCCCGGCGCGGCGAAAAACCGGAAGTCACCGGTGGCCGAGGCCACGACCTCAGCGGTGAACTCGTCCGAGGAGTCCAGCAGTCGGACGAACGCACCACCGACGGACGCACCAGAGCTGTCCACCACGCGACCGGTGATCACGGTCTCCTTCTCCAGGTCGACGTTGGCAGGCAGGGCGAGCCCTTGCTTGGGTCCAGAGCACATATCAGCTTCCCAATTCGATCGGGGCGCCCACCAGGGAGCCGTATTCCATCCAACTACCGTCGTAGTTCTTGACGTTGCGATGTCCGAGCAGCTCACGCAGCACGAACCAGGTGTGCGACGAACGCTCACCGATACGGCAATAGGCGATGGTCTCCTTCTGACCATCCAGGCCGGCGTCGGCGTACAGCTTGGCCAGCTCCTCGTCGGACTTGAAGGTGCCGTCCTCGTTGGCGGCACGGCTCCACGGCACGTTGATCGCGCTCGGTACGTGGCCGCGCTGCTGGCTCTGCTCCTGAGGCAGGTGCGCCGGAGCCAGGATCTTGCCGGAGAACTCCTCCGGGGACCGCACGTCGACGAGGTTCTTGGTGTTGATCGCCGCGACCACCTCGTCGCGGCGGGCCCGCA
>NZ_AUWR01000025.1 GCF_000455125.1 Mycobacterium sp. UM_WGJ | reverse complement strand
GCAGGGTCTTGGTGGTCTCGGGGGTAACGCCGGCAGTGGTGCGGATGGCTCGGCGGGGGCGGCGGGCCGTGATGGTCTCAGTGACGGCAATACCTCGATCGATGGGGAGGCCGGTGGCGCTGGTGGCGCCGGTGGTAACGCCGGTGTCGGTGGCGCCGGTGGCTCTGGTCGCGGTGGCCAGGCCGCTTCCGGGGCCGATGGTGTCGCCGGGCAAGGCGGCAATGGTGGTGCCGGTGGCCGGGGCGCTGACGGTGTCGATGGCTTCGCGGGTGCCGTTGATGGCACCGCGGGTGGCAATGGTGGTGCCGGCGGCAACGGCGGCGCGGGTGGCCTGACCGCGGACGGGGTGACCCGGGCTGCGGACGGTGATGGCGGCAATGGTGGTGTCGGTGGGGCTGGTGGTCACGGCGCTCAGGGTGTCCACGGCACTAGTGGTGGTGCTGGTTCCCGTGGTGGTGACGGGTCTGCGGGTGCGGTTGATGGTGGTGCCGGTGAGCGTGGTGGGGACGGCACTGCGGGCAGTCGTGGTGGCAATGGTGGTGCCGGTGGTGCTGGGGGTGTTGCCGGTACGGGTGCCAACAGTGGTGTGGCTGGTGTGGGTGGCGTGGGTGGTAACGCCGGCCATGGCGGCAACGGTGGTGATGGTGGTGCCGGTGGTGCTGGGGGCAATGGTGTCGGGCAGTCCGGTGCCGGTCTGGCTGGTGGCCATGGTGGCGCTGGTGGTGCTGGTGGCGATGGTGGTGCCGGTGGTGGGGCGGGCACTGCCGGTGTGGGTGGTCTCTCCGGTGATGGCACGCGGGCTGCTGATGGTGCGGCGGGCACTGACGGTGT
>NZ_AUWR01000024.1 GCF_000455125.1 Mycobacterium sp. UM_WGJ | reverse complement strand
GAACAGTGCGAGCGTGGTCGGTCAGAACTTCGAAGACCTGCTCGCCGACGAGCCGATGGCGGGCACCCTGGACGCCGATCCCGCGGCGCCGGCCTTGATCGCATTCACCTCCGGGACCACCCGCGAGCCCAAGGGCGTGATCCACAGTCATCAGACCCTGTGTTGCGAGACCCGCCAGCTGCTCGCCAACTACCCCAAGGACCGCGGCCGGCAGCTGACCGCCACCCCGGTCGGACACTTCATCGGAATGGTGGGAGCGTTTCTCATCCCGGTGTTGGAGGGGGCGCCGATCGATCTCGCCGACGTCTGGGATCCCGCCCAGGTGCTGGCGTTGATGGCCGAACAGGGGGTGTCGATCGGCGGCGGACCGCCGTACTTCGTCACCAGCCTGCTCGACCACCCGGACTTCACCGACACCCACCTGCAGCACATCCGCCACGTCGGCCTGGGCGGGTCGACGGTGCCGGGCGCGGTCACCCGGCGACTTGCCGACTTGGGCATCTTCGTCTTCCGCTCCTACGGCAGCACCGAGCATCCGTCGATCACGGGTTCACGTCCCAGTGCGCCCGAGGGCAAGCGGCTGTTCACCGATGGCGATGCCCGGCCCGGTGTGGAGGTGCGGTTGGCCCCCGACGGCGAAATTCTGAGCCGGGGACCCGACTTGTGCCTGGGCTACACCGATGACGCGTTGACCGCGGCGGCTTTCGACGCCGACGGGTGGTACCACACCGGGGACATCGGGGTGCTCGACGCCGACGGGTATCTGACCATCACCGACCGCAAAGCCGACGTGATCATCCGCGGCGGCGAGAACATCAGCGCGGTGGAGGTCGAGGACGTCCTGCTGACGATGCCTGAGGTGGCCGAGGCGGTGGTGGTCGCGGCGCCGGATTCCCGGTTGGGGGAGCGGGCGGTCGCGGTCCTGCGCCTCAAGCCGGGGTGCGAGCTGCCGGCCATGGCGCAGGTGCGGGAGCACTTCGAACGGATGGGCGTCGCGCGACAGAAGTGGCCCGAGGAATTGCAGGAGGTCGCGGACTTCCCGCGCACGCCCAGCGGCAAGGTGCAGAAATACCTGGTCCGCAAGCAGCTCGCCGAGGGTGTTGCAACGACACCTTCATGAGAATAAGATTCTCATGAACCGAAAAGGAGCATTTCATGGGTCAACTGTCACATCGCGTGGACGTCCCGTTCCCCTTGTTCGATGCGGATAACCACCTGTACGAGCCGCCCGAAGCGCTGACCAAGTACCTGCCCAAGGAGTACAAGGACGTCGTCCAGTACGTCGAGGTCAACGGGCGCACCAAGATCGCCATCCGCGGCCAGATCAGCAACTACATCCCTAACCCCACCTTCTCGGTGGTCGCCAAGCCCGGCGCCTGGGAGGAGTACTTCAAGTACGGCAACCCCGACGGCAAGAGCAAGCGGGAACTGTTCGGCGAGCCGATGAAGTCCATCCCGGCGTTCTTCGAGCCCGCCCCGCGGCTGGAGCTGATGGACGAGCTGGGTATCGACCGTTCGCTGATGTTTCCGACGCTGGCCAGCCTCATCGAGGAACGACTGCGTGACGACCCGGTCACTATCCACGTGATCATCCACGCGCTGAACCAGTGGCTGGACGAAGTCTGGGGCTTCAACTACCAGAACCGCATCTTCACCACGCCGGTCATCACCCTCCCGATCGTCGAGAAGGCCATCGAGGAACTGGAGTGGGTGGTCAAGCGCGGCGCCCGCGCGATTCTGATCCGCCCGGCTCCGGTGCCCGGCTTCCGCGGCCCGCGTTCGTTCGCGCTGCCCGAGTTCGACCCGTTCTGGGAGAAGTGCGTCGAATACGACGTCTTCATCGGAATGCACTCGTCGGACAGCGGCTACTCCCGCTACACCTCCGAGTGGGACGGTGCGGTGGAAGAGATGCTGCCCTTCCAGACCAACGCCATGGGCATCCTCAACGAGTGGCGTCCGATCCAGGATGCGGTGGCATCGTGGGTCATTCACGGCGCGCTGTTCCGTCACCCGAAGCTGAAGGTCGGCATCGTGGAAGCCGGCTCCAAGTGGATGTTCCCGCTGTTGGATTCCATGGCCGAGGTCTACCGGAAGGCGCCCGAGGCGTTCCTCGGAAACCCGATGGAGGAGATCAAGAACCGGATTTACGTCAGCCCGTTCTACGAGGAGGGCATCGACGACCTGATCAACCTGGTCGGTGTGGACCAGGTGCTCTACGGATCGGACTGGCCGCACCCGGAGGGCCTGGCCGAGCCGACCCACTACATCACCGCGCTGTCGCATCTGCCCATCGAGGACCAGGCCAAGATCATGGGCGGCAACCTCGGTCGGCTCGTCACCGTCTAGGGGTGCCACGCTGGGAGACCATCCCCGAGATGGTCCTAAGTGTCGGCGATCGCTTCGGGGATGCCGAGGCGATCGTCGACGGCCCGGTGCGGTTGAGCTTCGCTGAGCTGGCCGATCGGGTCCTTTGCGCGGCAGGAGCATTCGCAGCGGCGGGTGTCGCCAAGGGCGACCGGGTGGCGATCTGGGCGCCGAATTCGGGGGACTGGATCATCGCCGCATTCGGGCTGCTGACCGCCGGCGGTGTCTTGGTTCCGGTCAACACCCGGTTCAAACCCAAGGAGGCCGAGGACATCATCCGCCGCAGCGGCGCCAAGCTCGTTCTGGTGGAGAAGGGCTTTCTCGGACTGGATTTCAGTGCCCCGCCCGGTGTTCCGGTGATCGACCTGGGATCGGATTTCTTGAGCAGCGGTTCGCCGCTGCAACGCAGCGTTGAGGGCGGCGACATCGCCGACATCATCTTCACCTCGGGTACCACCGGCCGGCCCAAAGGGGTGATGATGACCCATCAGCAGAACCTGCGGCTCTATGCCGAATGGTGCGATCTGGCCGACCTGCGCGAGGGCGACCGGTACCTGATGGTCAACCCCTACTTCCACACGTTCGGCTACAAGGCGGGCTGCATCGCCGCGTGCATCCGGGGCGCCACCATGGTGCCGGTGCGGGTCTTCGATGTCGGCACGGTGCTGAAACTGATTGAATCCGAGCGCATCACCATGCTTCCGGGTCCGCCCACGCTCTATCAGTCACTGCTGGACGCGCGCGGGCCTCGCGACCTGTCGACGCTGCGTGCTGCGGTCACCGGCGCTGCGGACATCCCGGTGGACCTGGTCCGCCGGATCCGCAATGAGCTGCCGTTCCGATCCATCATGACCGGCTACGGGCTCACCGAAGCCGGCACTGTGACGGCCTCCCGGCGCGGCGACTCGTTCGAGGACATCGCGACCACGGCCGGACAGGCCTGTGAGGACATCGAGGTATGCATCGCCGCCGACGGCGAAGTCCTGGTGCGTGGCTACAACGTGATGGTCGGCTACCTCGACGACCCGGATGCGACCGCCGAAGCGATCGACGCGCACGGCTGGTTGCACACCGGGGACGTCGGCACGCTCGATGCCGCCGGCCGATTGCGCATCGTTGGCCGCAAGAAAGACATGTTCATCGTCGGCGGCTTCAACGCCTATCCCGCCGAGATCGAGGGCTTCCTGCTGGAGCATCCGGGGGTCTCCCAGGTTGCGGTGATCGGCGTGCCGGATTCGCGAATGGGACAGGTGGGCAAGGCGTTTGTGGTGAGAAGTGCCGCGGACACACCGCTCTCCGAGACGGAATTGATCGCCTGGAGCCGCGACCGAATGGCCGGGTTCAAGGTACCGCGCTCGGTGTGTTTCGTCGACACGCTGCCGCTGAATGCGACGGGCAAGGTGGACAAAGTGCGGCTGGCGGCGAAGGCCCTCGAGGCCGGGCCCTGAGGCGCCGTGTACGTCTGCCTGTGCGCCGGGGTGACCAGTCAGCAGGTCATCGACGCGGCGCGAGCCGGCGCCACGACCACTAAGCAGGTCGGCGAGCGTACCGGGGCCGGGACGGTGTGTGGACGCTGCCGAAATAACATCCGGGCGCTGATCGCGACGACTCTGCGGGAATCCACAACGCTGACTTGAGTCATCTAGTACGCGCCGGTGCAGTGAGGCGCTACTGTCGTGGCTGTGGCGGACAAGCCGGAGAAGATGACGGCGCGCGACGCCCGGCGGCTGCAGACGCGTGAGCGGCTGCTGGGTGCGGCGACCGCCGAGTTCAAGCGGACGGGGATGGCTCAAGCCGACGTCGGCGCCATCGTTGCCGCCGCCGGCGTCGCGCACGGCACATTCTTCTTTCACTTCCCCACCAAGGAGCACGTGCTGCTGGAGTTGGAACGCCGGGAGGAAGAACGAATCACCAAGCAGTTCGAGAAGTTCCTCGGCGGACACCAAGCGCTTTCGGACATCTTGGGCGAGTCCGCGCGCCTGATCATCGATCTGGAGCGACGCCTGGGCGATCCGCTGTTCACCGAATTCTTGGCGCTGCACTTCTCGCCGACCCGACCGCCTGCCGAAAATGGCGAGCATCACCCGCTGATCGAGTTGATCGCCGAGCGTATCGAGGCGGCGCGGGAGTGCGGCGAGATCGACGACGACGTCGTCGCGATGAACAGCGCGGTGTTCTTCCTGCTCGGCCTCTACGCCCTGCTCATCACGACCCATGACTGGCCATCTCGTCCGGAATTGGTCGCGGACTACGTGACCAGGACCTTGCGCGGCCTGGGCGCCACGCGCTGACCCCCTCAAAAATCATTGACTTGAGTCAGTGAGTTCCTTACTGTCGTAGGCGTTGCTTGAACGGCGAGGGGGGCGGTCATTGCCTACTGCACCGCAGCAATTGCGTGACGGCCTCGGGTTCGATGAGCACCTGGAGCTCTCGCGGGCCGCCCAGCGTCGAGCTGACCGCTGGATGATCTGTGGCGGCATGCTCATCGGTACGGCGGCGGCCGGTGTCTTCGGCCTCCCGCTGTTTCTGCGCGGAATCTGGTTGCAGCGCAAGGCTCAACACGACGGACTGGCCGTTCGGCCCATGCTCGTGACGCTGCTGGGCTATCTGGTCATCATCGACGCCGCGATCAATGCGGTGGGATGGGCGCTGGACATGGTGGCCAACCACACGCTGCTGGCCCGTGTCCTGCTCAACGGCTGGGGCGCGATGTTCGACGCCGGCTACTTCTGGCATTACAACGAGCTGTGGATCGGCGGGGCCGCCGGCCCGGGCGAGAAAGGCTGGGAGATCGGGCTGATCTTCACCGTCTTCACCATGCGAATCGCCGCCGCGATCGGATTTCTGCAGATGAAGCGGTGGGGTCATCAGTGGATGGTGGTGACCTGCTGGATGGGCGTGCTCATCTGGATCGGTTACGTGTTCAACATGACCATGTACGCCGATGTGCGCTACGCCGGTGTGGTGTTCCCGGTGATCGGCTGGTGGCTCTACGACATCTTCTACATCACACCGTTTTTGGCGATCCCGTATCTGCACACCGTCAACCGGGAGATCTTCTCCGACTGATCAACGATAGGAAATTCTGATGGCCTGGCTCTGGGAGATTCTGCGCTACGTCGCCGCGTGGGGCGGGACGTGTTTGATCATCGCATTCTGGTACTGGATGTTCTCCAGCATCGGAACCTTCTGACCGAGCCGGGCGTGGACCCCCTGGCGCTGGAGACCAGCTGCGCGCTCACGGCAGTCGCCTTGAGCGACCGACGCCGCGACGGCGCACGGTTGATGACCGGCGCCGAAAGAAGTTTCAGCCTGAGTGCGAATCTTTCCACCGTCTACGTGCCCCATCCCCCTCATTCCTCAGGGCAGGGCTGGACCAGACGAACGCTGACCTGCGGAGTGGCGCTGCAATGCGCACCCTCCAAGGAGCGGCTCGCACAGTACCGTTTGGCCGACCTCTCATCGCGGGAGCTTTCGGCCCTGACGTTCGTCGAGGCGCAGGTGGCCCTCGGTTGGGTCGTCGGGCGCTGGCCCGGCCTGGTGGCCGAGCTGCGGCGGGTGCTGCCAGATCTCGATCCCGCCGATCCCGAGACGCCGGCCGTCGAGATGTTCGATCGGGCGAGCGCCTTGGCACGCTCCCGGCAGCCATTGCCCGGGCATCCGCTCACCGGGACACTGCCGGTGGGCTGGACCGAGCCGGGACGGTTGGCCTCCTCGGTTCGCCGGCTCGGCCGCATGCCTTGGTCCAGCAACCAAAAGCGGCGCCCACGCCCATATTCGGTACCGGTGGGTGGGGACGGGGGAGTTCGCAACACCACCATGCCGCCGCCGAGCCGGCCCGAAGACGACGATCGCTTTCTCGGTCGCGACCGGCGACCAGGCGTCCCGTACCCGGAGTGGAGTATGCACACCGGCACCCTGTTGCCAGACCACGTCGCGGTGGTGGAACGCGACCGGCGCTCATCGTCAGGCGAGCCGTCCCCGGTGGCGGTCGATCTGCGGAAGTGGTTTCAACAACACACCGTCCGTGCCATGACCAACCGGCTCGCCGACGGATCCGATCTCGACGTCGACGCCTACGTCAACCACCGCCTCGACGTGCTGGCCGGGGCGGCGGGCGAGCCGCGGATCTTCCGGGAGCTGCTGCCGGCAGGCCGGGACGTGACCACCGCGGTGCTGCTCGATGCGAGTTCCTCGCTGGGAGTGCACGGTGGCCGACTGTTCGGACTGGAGCTGGCCTGCGCGGACGCGCTCTCGGCGGCGATGACGAGCACGCGTCAGCGCCACGGCATCTTCGCGTTCACCGGTAACACCCGCCACCACGTGGAAGTGCACTGCCTCAAGGACTTCGACGACCGCAAGTTCGTGGCCCCGAGCGGTTCGGGACTGCTGACCGGCGGCTACACCCGGCTGGGCGCCCCGCTGCGCCATCTGACCAACCGGCTGCTGGCGCAGCCGTCCGAACGGCGGCTACTCCTCATGATCGGCGACGGGCTGATGTCCGACGAGGGCTACGAAGGCCGATATGCCTGGGCCGATGTCGCACACGCCGTCGAGGAAGCCGACCAAGCCGGTGTATGCGTGTACTACCTCGGCGTCGGGCCCGTGCGGGTCGATCCACTCCCGGAGGTTTTCGGACCGCGCCGCTCCCAACGGATTCGGCGGGTCGCGGAGCTACCGCGCGTACTGGCCCACGTACACCGCGAACTGACCGCAGCATGACCGACCAGGTGCGAGGAGCCCGATGAGCAGCGATGTCTACTTCGCCAACGGCAACGAAGTGCAGTTGTTCGAGAAGGCGTACCGGCGCCGCATACCGGTGATGCTCACCGGCCCGACCGGCTGCGGTAAGACCCGGCTCGTCGAGCATATGGGCTCGCTGCTGGGCCGGCCGGTGATCACCATCAGTTGCCATGACGACCTGACCAGTTCGGACCTGGTGGGTCGCTTCCTGGTGGCCGGCGGCGACGTGGTGTGGACCGACGGGCCGCTGACCAAAGCGGTAAGGTCCGGGGCGATCTGCTACCTCGACGAAGTTGTGGAGGCGCGGCATGACTCGCTGGCGGTGCTGCACTCGCTGACCGATCACCGTCGCACCCTGTACCTCGACCGTGCGGGGGAAAACATCACGGCCCCAGACACCTTCATGCTGGTGTGCTCCTACAATCCGGCCTACCGCAGCTCACTCAAGGAGCTGAAGCCGTCCTTCCGGCAACGGTTCGCCACGCTACCCATGCACTACCTGGCGCCCGATCTCGAAGCGCAGGTGATCGTCGCCGAAACCGGTATCGAACCGCAGATCGCTGATCGCCTGGTGCAGTGCGCCACCGCCCTGCGCACCGCAGACCAGGCGCTGCACTTCGAACCGCCGTCGACCCGCACCCTGGTCAACGCCGCGCAACTGGTGGCCGCCGGCGCGAGCGAGCCCGAGGCCGCCGAAGCGTGCATCCTGGCCCCGCTGACCACCGACGGCGGAATTCACGACGGCTTGCGTGAAGTGGCCGCCAGCGTGCTCACCACTCAGACCGAGCGCCCCTAAGAAAGGAAGTCGCGAAGTGGACCAGCAAGAACGCAATCGCAAGCGAGCGCTGATCGTCTTTCAGATCTTCATCTACGGCTATTTGGCGATCATGTTCGGCATCCAGCTGTATATGTCGTTCGCCCGAGGCTGGTGGCAGTTATGAGCCCGACGCCGCCCGGTTCGACGACGGATTTCGCCGGGATCGAGGAGCACGAGACCCAATCTCGTGCCGCCCAGCGGCGGGCGGACCGCTGGATGATCGCAGGCGCGGCGCTGATGGGAATGTGGGTGCCGGGCATCATCGGGCTGCCGATCTTCTTGCGCGGTGCCCTGCTGCAACGACAAGCACTGCACGCCGGTCTGGCCGTGCGGCCGATGATAGTCACCCTGATCGGATACCTGGTGTTGATCGACGGGGCGCTGAACAGCCTCGGGTGGGCGCTGGATCTCGTCGCCAACCACACCCTGATCAACCGGGTACTGATGGTCGGTTGGGGCGGCATGTTCGATGCCGGCTACTTCTGGCACTACAACGAGCTGTGGATCGGCGGCTCCGCCGGCCCGGGTGAGAAATCCATGGTGTTCGGCATGATCCTGACGGTATTCGCGATGCGCTGCGCCGCCGCGATCGGGTTTTTGCAGATGAAGCGCTGGGGCCATCAGTGGATGGTGGTGACCTGCTGGATGGGCGTGCTCATCTGGATTCTCTACGTGTTCAACATGACCATGTATGCCGATGTGCGTTACGCGGGAGTGGTGTTCCCGGTGATCGGCTGGTGGCTCTACGACATCTTCTACATCACACCGTTTTTGGCGATCCCGTACCTGCACACCGTGAACCGGGAGATCTTTTCCGACTGACAAAGGAGTCCCACGATGGAAACCTCTGCCCCCGAAGCGCTACCGCCGGGCACCACCCCGTACTACGCGCGGATGCACAAGTGGATCAAGCGCGCCACCTTGGTGTGTCTGGTGGCGCTGGTCATCGAGGGCGCGTTCACCTTGCCCTTCATGGCGGTGTACTACGGCTACCCCACGTTGAGCCTGACCCAGATCTGCAGCGAGCTGCTGAAGACCCGGTTCTCCGACGACACGCTGGAGTGCAAGTATCCCTACCCGCCACTCGGCCCGCCGGAGGGAGCGGCCGGAAAGGCCAGTGCGCAGGACGAGTGGGGCATTCAACCCGTGCCCAAGTACCACCGGCTCGGCTTCCGCGAGCTGGTGCGCCTGCACCATGAGCGGATTGCGCAGGCGCACTGACGCATATCTAGCGCCGGCCGGGTCCTGCCGGGCCGGGGCCGACCGGGCCGGGCCCAACCGGTCCCGGGCCAGCCGGGCCGACGCCGGCGGGGCCGACAACGCCGCCGGGCCCGACGGGACCCCCGACACCGACGCCGGCCGGTCCGACAGGTCCGATGAACGGGTGTGGGTTTACGCCGCCGGGCTCGCACTGATCTGTCTCGGTGTTGAAGTACATGCCGTAGCCGCAGCCGTCTAGCGGGTCAGCTCGGCTGCCGGCCGGTAAGGCGAGTCCGATCAGCGCCAGGGACGTCACAGCAAGCGCGACTAGGGGCGTGGTGGCGCGATCCCGCAGTGGGCTCATGGCCGTCCTCATTTCTGTTGTCGTCGTCGCCGCGCTGCTGACGGTGTCAGGCGCTCAACCATAGCCGGGTGAAATCGGATCCAGTGTTGATCGCCAGAATATGGTCTCGCTCAGTACTGTGTGCAGCCCTGGTCCACCGGAATCGCGGCGGCGGTGACCAGGTGCGAGTCGGTACTGGCCAGCCAGCACACGGTGCCGGCGATGTCTTCCGGTTCGGCCACCCAGGTGGGCAGGAAGGGCGTGAGCATCTGCGACAGCTGAGGATTGGTCTCCATCGCCTGACCCAGCGCGCTGACCATGTCGCCGGTGCCCATATCGGTGTTGACCGGGCCGGGGTGCACGCTGTTGACGCGAATCGCGTGCTTGCCCAACTCGGCGGCAAAGGCTCGGGCCATTCCGGTGACGGCGTGCTTGCTGGCCGTGTAGTGCACCATGAACGGCTGCATCTTGATGCCGGCGGCCGAACTGATCAAGATGATCGAGCCGCCGCGCTTCCCGGCGATGATGTGCGGGGCACCGGCCATCACGGTATTCCAGGTGCCGGTCACATTGATGTCCATGACGTCGCGAAAGTTCTCCGGGGAGATCGCATCCCAGGCCTGTGGGGCAGCAACGCCGGCGTTGGCGACGATGATGTCGAGGCGTCCGAGTTGGGCCACCCCATCAGCGACTGCCTCACGCAGGCCGTCGTAGTCACGGGTGTCGACTATCGAGGACACCATGCGCTGCCCGGTGGCCTGTACCAGTCGGACGGTTTCGGCCAGATCCTCCGGGCTTGCCGGGTTGTAGGGTACGCAGTCGGGCAGCTTCCCGGCCACGTCCACCGCGATGATGTCGGCACCCTCGCCGGCCATCCGTACCGCATGGGCGCGTCCCTGTCCCCGTGCCGCACCGGTGACGAATGCCACCTTGTCGGCCAATCGGCCCGTCATATCCGTTCCCTCCGTAGTAGGTTCACGCCGGGTCGGCGTGGACTGGGCTTGCCAGCATGTCTCGCACTCGTCGTTTGTCTGCTTTGCCGGTCGGCCCATGCGGGATGGCATCGGCTGCGGGCACCACCAGCCACACCGTCGGTACCTTGAACGAGCTCACCAGATCACGACACCGGTCGCGCAGTCCTTCGACGGTCAGCCCATCGCCGGCGACCATCGCTCCCACGCGGTTCCGTTCACCGTCGGGCACGCTGGTGACGACCGCGGTCGCGACGCCGGAGATGCTGCGCAGCGCCTTCTCGACTTCGCTCGGATAGACCGTGGCGCCGCTGACTTTGAACATGTCGTCGGATCTGCCGTGGTAGAACAGGAACCCGTCGGGATCGAGGCGGCCCAGGTCGCCAGTCGGGTAGAAGCCGTCGACGGTAAAGACCTCTTCTCGAGAGCGCCCCCAGATGCCCCGCAACGTGTGCGGCCCGCGCAGCTGGATCATCCCGACCCGATCGGCGGGTACCGGAACGCCGGTGTCGGCGTCGACGACCCGAACCTCCATGCCCGCGAAGGGTTTACCGCAGCTGCCCCACGCTGAACGCGGCAGGTCGGTGTCGGCGGGATAACCGCAATACGGGCCGAACGTCTCGGTCATTCCGAACAGATTGGCCCGCGCGCCGGGCTCGGCGCGCAATGCCGGCGGCAGCAATGCCTCCAGGCTGCCGGGCCGCAAGGCCGACAGGTCGGCATCAGTGGCGTGCTGTGCCAGTGCCGCGGCCTGGTCCGGCCATCCCCGAAACAGGGTGACCCGCTGGGATTCCAGCAGGCCCAAGGTGGTCTCGGGTTTCGGGATCTCCTCGGTGATCAGGGCCGCTCCGGCCAAAAGTGCCGAGAGCACCCCGCCGCCGAAGCCACCGACCCAGAAGAACGGCATCGGCAGATACAAGCGGGTGTCCGGTCCGATGCAGCGGGCCGCCAGCCCGGATCCGACTGCGCCCAAGGCGCTGCCGTGCGAATGCAGCACCCCCTTGGGCGGCCCGCTGCTGCCGGAGGTGAAGATGATCGTCATCGGGTCGGCGGGAACCACGGTCGCAGCCAAGGCGTCGACGATCTTGCGGGGTCCCGGCCCGGCGGTGGCTGATGCCAGAGCCTGCGTGGACCAGACATGCTGCAGCGCAGGAAGATCCTCTGTGGGGAGCGATTCCGCGGGTACATGGTCCAGGTAGCGGCGGTCCCGGAACTCTTCGACGCTGATCAGGATCTGCACGGCCGCGATCCGCAACTGAGCCCGCAGTTCCGGTGGGGTCAACAGTGTGCTCAGCGGCACCAGCACCGCCCCGATCCGGGTGACCGCGACCGCGATGCGAACCCAGTCGACCCGGTTGGGCATGATCAGTCCCACCCGAGTACCTTTGCCGACCCCGGCCTGCACGAGGACCGCCGCCAGCTCCCGCGACGACGTGTCGAGGTCGCCGTAGCTGAGCCGGCCGATCGGATCGATCACCATCGGTGTGCTCGGGTTGGCGGCTGCCCGCGACCGCACCACGGCGTCGACGGTGAGTGCCCGCGGCGTGGACTCAGGCATCGAACACCTCGGCCAACCGGCGCAGATCGACCTTTCCGCTGGACAGCAGGGGGATCTGTTCGGCGCCGACGGTGGTCATTCTGCGCGGCACCTTGTAGCTCGAAAGTTGTTCAGAGAGAAGCCGGCGCAACGCGTCGAGGTCGGCATCGTCGGTGCCGCGCACGATCACCGCGGCCACCACCTGCCGCGTTCGGGATCGGGGACGCCGACCACATATGCGACCGATCCGCCGGTGACCCTGGCAATGGCCTGTTCCACTTCCGCGGGCGAGACGTTGACCCCGGCGGTCTTGATCAACCTGTCCCGCCTGCCCAGGAAGTAGTAGAAGCCATCGGTGTCGGTGCGGACCATATCTCCGGTGTGGAACCAGCCGTCGGCGTCGAAGCATTCCTCGCGGCTGCGCTTGTGGTAGCGCTGCATCAGGTAGCGGCCGCGGACCCACAGTTCTCCGTCCTCGACACGGCACTCGAACCCCGGCGCGGGCTTTCCAAAGCTGCCGCGGCGGTGTTCGGGTTGATCGGTGGTATCGGCACTGAGCAGCACGGGTCCGCCGGTCTCAGTCATCCCGAGCATGCTGTGTCGCAGCTCGGGGTCGGCGGGGCGGGCGTCCGGCGCCATGATCGGGTACAGGTTGCCGCGGCGCAGTGTGGACAGGTCGCGGCGGCCAAGGCTGGGGTGGTGGCTCAGGGCCGCGATTCCGGTGATGAACCCATTGGCCATTGTGGGCTTTTCGGCCTCCAGGAGATCCAGTGTGTCCGCCGGGTCGGTGGCGTTGGAGCACAGCAGTGTCGATCCGGCCAGCACGCTGGACAGCAGTGAGAAGGCCAGGCCGCCGATCCAGAAGAAGGGCGAGTTGCTGAACAGAATGTCGCTCGCCGTCAGTCCACGCAGCGCATTCAGGTCGCGTTGTTGGCCGAGCAGCCCTGCGTGGGTGTGTATCACGCCCTTGGGTGCGCCGGTGGAGCCCGAGGTGTAGACGATGCACAGCGGATCGCCGGGGTCGACCTCGTCCTCCAGGGCTGCGAGCTGGCCGAGTCCGGCGCCGCTGTGCCCCGGGGTCGCGGTGCCGAACACCACCCGGCGCAGCTGAGGTGCGTGCACGCTGAACAGCGGTGCGGTGCTGTGCAGGTCGACGTCGGCCAGCGCTTCGGTCAGCCGCTGCCGGTAGTCGTGTGATCGATAGTTGTCGGCGGTGAGAAGGATGCGTACGTCGCTGTGTGCCAGTTGATGACGCAACTCCGGAACCGTTGCGAAGGTGGTGAACGGAACCACCACCGCGCCGATGCGTGCCGCGGCGAGCATGCCCACCACGAAGGCAGCGCCGTTGGGGTACAGCAATCCGACATGAGTGCCTCGACCCGCCCCGAGTTCGATCAACTCAAGGGCCAGCTGCGCCGAGCGCCGCTCGGCTTCGGCGTAGCTGATCCGCTCGCTGTCGCAGATCAGCAGGGGGTGGGCACCGCGGGTCCGCGTTTGGGTGCGCAGGATCTGCGGCAGGGTTTCAGCGAGCATGGTTGCTCGCCAGGCCGATCAGGTCCCGAACCGCACCCAGGTCGGCTTTGCCCGACGGTGTGCGCGGGATGACGTCGACGATCGCGATCTCGGTGGGAATTTCATATCCGGCCAGCCGGCCGCGCAGAAATTCGGTCAGCGTCGCGGCGTCGGTGACGGCACCTGAGCGCAGCTCGACCGCCGCCACCGGCGTCTGTCCGAGACGCTCGTCGGCGCGGCCCACGACGGCGGCGCCTTGGACCGCCGGGTGGGCCTCCAGCGCTACCCGCACATCGTCGGGCAACACCTTGAATCCGCCACGGATGATGGCCTGATCCGCCCGGCCCAGGATCCACAGGAAGCCGTCGGCATCGATACGAGCCAAGTCGGTGGTGCGCATCCAATCCGCGGTGGGCCCCAGCTGGCCAGGCTTGACCTCGAGCAACCCGGGCTGATCGGCGCCGAGTTCGGCGCCGGTGTCGTCGACCACGCGCAGTTGCGCGCCGAGGCTGGCGCGCCCGACGCTGCCGCGTTTGTCCTGCCAGAACTTCTGGTAGTCGGCCAGCGTCCAGCCGGCCACGCCGCCACCGAATTCCGTTGCCGCATAGGAGGTGAGCACCGGAATGCCGAACTTGGCGGTGAACGCGTCGGCGTCATCGGCGGACAGCGGGGCCGTGCCCGAGGTGACCGCGCGGATGCCGGCCAGATCCTCGCGGCTCAGGTCCGAATGCAGCACCGCGCGCAACGCGGCCGGCACCAGCGAGACCGCGCTCGGCCGGCAGGTGCGTACCGCCTCGGTCCAGCGTCGCAACTCGAATCGCTCCAGCAGGACGAAGGATCGTGCGTCGGCGAGGCACTGGAGCACCCGGTACACGCCCCCGATGTGCACCAGCGGTGAGTTGACGATCGCGATGCCGCGGCGCACCTGTGTTGGGGTGGAGGCATGCTCGGGGTCGGGGCCGATCACGCTGTGCGCCAGCATGTCGTAACGCAGGTCGACACGCTTGGGTGGTCCGGTCGTTCCGCTGGTCAACATCCACACCGCCACGCCGGGGCGTCCGGGATCGGAGGGGGGCTCGTCCGCCACGGTGACCTGCGGGGCCTCGGCGAGATCGGAGACCGTCACCAGCGTGGTGCGCGGTGTCGCGGTGACCAGGGCGGCCAGATCATCGGCCTGCCCGATGATCACCGGCAGTTCCAGCGCATCGATTTCGCTGCGGGTGCGGTCGTCGCCGCGGGACGGATTGATCACCACCACGCAGCCCCCGGCCAGCAACACCCCGAGCAGTGCGGCTACCTGTGGGGGCCGGTTGCGCAGCAGGATCCCGACTCGTGCACCGGCCGGCGTCAGTTCCGCGATGCGCTGCGTCAGGGCTCCGAGTTGCGACCAGGAATACCAGCGGCCGTCGTACTGCAATGCCGGTTCCTCGGGTGCCAGATCGAGCACCGCGGCGATGCGCCGGCTCAATGGATGTGCCATCAGCGGATCCGCGGCGGGGCGGCGGGGTGCGGCGGTAGCGCCTCGAGTTCGGCCTGGCCCAGCGGGTTGCCCAGCCTGGTGTAGATCAGGCCCTGATCCAGGGCGGCGCGGTACGGCTTGTCCAGGGATTCCCAGATGGCCTTCACCGTGCCCTGGGTGGCCGACGGCGGCTTGGCCGCAATCGTGGCGGCAATCTCGTGTGCTCGATCCCAAAGCTGTTCTCGAGTCACGACTTCCGTCACCATGCCGATGCGCAACGCGGTGTCGGCGCTGACCCGCTCATCGTTGCCCATCAGCGCGATCCGCAGGGTTTCGCCCAGCCCGATTCGGCGCATCAGCCCGATCGGCTCCAGCGCGCAGACGAGTCCGGCGGAGACGTGGGAGTCGAAGAAGGTGGCCTCGTCCGAGCAGATCACCACGTCGGCCTCGTTGAGGAAGTAGAACGCGCCCGCCGTACACATGCCCTGGACGGCGCAGATGACCGGTTTGAACATCTTCTGCCACTTGGGGCTCAGCAACTCGCCGGGATCTTCGTGGTTCCAGACGTTGTCGGGCTGGCCGTAGGAGGACTTGATGTCCAGGCCGGCGCTGAATGCTCGGTCACCCGTGGCACGCAGCACGACGGCGTTGACCTCGGTATCGAATTTGACGATCCGCCATGCCGCTGCCACCTCCTGGCACATGGTGCGGTCGAACGCGTTGAGCCGGTCCGGCCGGTTCAACGTGATGGTGGCGACGCGTGCGGCGCGATCGAAGTCGAGCAGGATGGTGGTGAACTCAGTGCTCATCGGCACTGCCAATCCGGTGTGCGCTTCTCGACGAAGGCTCGGGGTCCCTCCAGGGAGTCCTCGGTGTGCAGGTTGCGTTCCCGGAATGACTCGGCGAGCATCTCCGCCTCGTGCAGCGGCAGGTCCAAGCCCTTGAGGATCGCCAGCCGAGTTCCGCGTACCGCCAGCGGTGCGTTGGAGTTCAGCACATCGGCGATCTCGTGTGCGCGGGTCAGCAATCGGTCGTGCTCCACCACTTCGCTGATCATGCCGAGGTCGTAGGCGCGTTGCGCGTCCATGCGCTCATGCTTGCCCATCATGGCCATCCGCAGCGCGATGGAGCGGGGCAGTACTCGGGCCAACCGCACCACTTCGCGCCCGGCGACCAGGCCGATCGAGACATGCGGGTCGAAGAACGTCGCGCGGTCCGAGGCGATCACGATGTCACAGGTGGTCACCCAGTCCAGCCCTGCGCCGCAACAGATCCCATTGATGGCCGCCAGCACCGGTTTGGCCATCGTCCGGAACGGGGGAGTGCCCTCTTGCGGCGCCTCCCATTGGTCGTAGGTGGAAAGATACGGCCGTTCATTGATCACCTTGCCGTCGCCGGGGATCTCCTTCACGTCGGCGCCGGTGCAGAACGCCCGCCCGTTGCCGGTGACGATGACCACCCACACCGCGTCGTCGCTCTCGGCCTGCGCATAGGCGGTCCGCAGTTCGGTGACCATGTGCGGGCTGAGCGCATTGAGCGCCTCAGGACGGTTCAGCGTGATGGTGGCGGTGTGCCCGCGTACGTCGTAGTCGATGGTGTCGAATGTCGGCATTGCCGTCTCTTTCCTTCTCATCGGCCGGTGAAGTCAGGCGGTCGACGCTGCGCAAAGGCGGCGAGGCCCTCTTTGAAATCTCCCGTACGGCAGCTGAGTTCAAGATTGAACAGCTCCTGGGTCAACGCCTGCGGCAGCGTTGCCTGCTGCCCGTAATGCAGCGCCTGTTTGGCCAGGCCGATCGCGACCGTGGGTCCCTGCGCCAAGGTGGTCAACAGCTCTTCGGTGGCGCGGTCGACGTCTGCCGGCGCCACCGCCTGGTGGATCAGTCCCCAGTCCTGTGCGGATGAGCCGCTGACCTGTTCGCCGAGCAGCAACATGCGTCGGGCCCGAGCCAGTCCCACCAGACGGGGCAGCAGCCAGGTCGATCCCGAGTCGGGGCTGAAGCCGCGCGCCACGAACGGCTCCCAGAACACCGCGTCGGTGGCGGCCACCGTGAAGTCGGCGGCCAGCGCCAGATTGCAGCCCAGACCCACCGCCCAGCCTCGGACGCTGCACACCACCGGCAACTGGATGGTCTGCAGCAGTTCGATCACCCGGTGCGCGGCGTGCGGGACGCGGCGCACCAGATCGCCGGTGCGGGGACGCTGGCCGCCGGCATTGGTCGCGACCCAGTCGGCGCCCGCGCAGAAGTCATCGCCGGCACCCCGGATATGGATGGCGCGCAACGTGTCGTCGCTCGACGCCTCGGTCAGGGCCCGGACCAGTGCATCGGTCATCGGTGCGCTCAGGCAGTTCCGGCGATCCGGGCGCGCCAGGGTGAGCCGGAGCAGCGCGCCGTCACGCAGCGCCGTCACCGCGCCGTCGGGGGCGGAGTCGGACTCGGAGTCGGGGGCGTCGGCCACGGTGGTGTCCACCTTTCAACGCTATATCGTGATAGCTACAGTAGGCTATACGATTAGCGCGATTCGGCGGAGAAAGGCCTATGGCGGACGGTTCGGGGAACTCTGCGGCTTCGGCCGATGATGCCGCCCGTTTCGGTGAGCTGCCGCTGGCGCAGACCGTCGCGGCGGCCGGCGCCATGCGGCGCCTGACCGGGCTGCTGCTGGCGTTGGAGCAATCGCATCCGGCGGTGGACGACATGCTGACGCAGTTCGCCGACTGGGAGCGGCAACTGGCCGCGGTCGCCGCGGTAGAGGCGATGCCCCGCATGGAAGCCGCTGACGGTCCAGCGGGCCGGATCTACCTGGGGCACGCATTCGACGTCGGGTCGTTCAACCCCTGCTTCCCGGAGTATCGGTTCGACCACCTCGATGGCAAGACCGCCTCGGGCACAGTCACTTTCCCGCTGCCCTACGAAGGGCCTCCGGGGCTGGTGCACGGCGGCTTTCTCGGAGTGTTCTTCGACTGCGTGACGCAGCATCAGAGCTGCGCGGCCGGCTCGGCCGGGCGTACCCGCTCCTTGTTGGTCACCTACCGGCGTCCGACGCCCATTCTCACCGAGTTGGATTTCGATATCGTGCGGGCCGAGGTGGAGCGGGGTATCGCCGCGACCGCGCGACTTCGCTATCGCGGCGAGGTGCTGTGCACCGGCGAAGTCACCACTGCGGCGGCGCCGCCGGACAGATTGAGTGCCATTCGATTCGGCCGCAGACAGGATGAGGGGTCCCACCGATGAGCGCTGCCGAGACCACCGACGACCGGGTGCTTTTCGATGTCGACCCCGACGGGCGCATCGCCACCATCACGCTGAACAACCCCGGCCGGCGCAATTCCTACGATGCCGCGATGCGCGACGCGGTCGCCCGCTGTCTGGACCGGGTCGCCGAGGACGACGACTTGGTTGTGGTGCTGCTGCGCGGCACCGAAGGCGTGTTCAGTGCCGGGGCCGACATGAACAACGCCTACGGCTGGTACGGCGAGCGCGGCGAGGGCGCGCAGCCGGCGAGTAAGAGCAGGCCGAGCCAGCGTCGCCGGCTCACGGTGGATCGCAAATCGTTCGGCTTCTATCACAACCTGATGGGCTTTCCGAAGGTCACGGTCGGTGAGATCAGCGGGTATGCGCTCGGCGGCGGTTTCGAGATGGCGCTGATGACCGACATCTCGGTGATCGCGCGGGACACCAAGATCGGCATGCCCGCGACGCGGTTTCTGGGCCCGGCACTGGGCAGCCTGCACATGTTCTTTCACCGACTCGGCCCCGTGCTGGCCCGGCGGCTGTTGCTGACCGGGGACACCATCGAGGCCGCGGCGGTCGAACATCTGGGCGTGTTCACCGAGACCTGCGATCCGGCGGCGGTGACCGCGCGGGCACGGTACTGGGCGTGCAAGGCCGCGAAGATGCCCGCCGACGGGGTCGTGATCGCCAAGGAGGCGTTTCGGCTCGTCGAGCAGAGTCAGGCATACCAGGGCGAAGAGGTGGCCGGCTATCTGTTCCACGCCTACGGCACCAACCTGCAGTTCGCACCGGGGGAGTTCAACTTCGTCAAGACCCGGGCGCAGCACGGAACCAAGGAAGCTTTCCGGCTGCGCGACGAGCACTTTCACGTGCCGGAGCCGTGAGAATCGGCTGCGTGAAGCCGGCGAGTGTCTTTACAAAAGCAGCGAATAATGTAAGGTCGGAAAAATGCCTACACCTGTCATCGTCGGTGCCGTTCGGACGGCCATCGGACGCTCGTTCAAGGGAACCCTGGTCAACACGCCACCGGAGGCGCTGATCACCACGGTGGTGCCCGAGGTGGTCCGTCGGGCCGGCATCGCGCCCGCGGATATCGACGACATGATCTTCGCCGAATCCCACTACGGCGGTGGCGACCTGGCGCGCTTCGCGGCGGCCGCCTGCGGGATGGAGTCGGTGCCCGGCCAGGCCGTCAACCGGCACTGCGCCGGCAGCCTGACCGCGATCGGCAATGCGTCCGCCCAGATCGGTTCCGGCATGGAGCGGGTGCTGATCGCCGGTGGAGTGCAGTCACTGTCGATGCTGCCGCTGATGAAGATGCGTATCCCGGGACCGGAGCTGACCTTCGCCGAGCCCTGGATGCCGCCGACGCATCCGGAAACGGTCGATGCGCCCACCCGCGACATGTCGATCACGGTGGGATGGAACACCGCGCAGGCGGCGGGCATCACCCGCGAGGAGATGGACTCCTGGGCCGCACGATCGCATCAGCGGGCGATCGCCGCGATCGACGCCGGCAAGTTCGTCGACGAGATCGTGCCGCTGAAGGTCCAGCTGCCCGACGGCTCGGTGACTGAGTTCAGCGTCGACGAGTTCCCGCGCCGCGGAACCACTGTGGAGAAGCTGGCGGCCCTGAAGGTACTGCACCCCGAGATCGAGGGATTCTCGATCACCGCCGGAAACAGCAGTGGCACCAACGACGCCGCGGCCGCAGTGGCGCTCGTCGACAGTGACTACGCGCAAGCTCGCGGTCTCAATGTGATGGGCACGGTGAAGGCGTGGGCGTCGGTCGGTGTCGCGCCCCGCGACACCGGACTCGGCGGCGTCAAGGTAATCGGCAAGGTCCTGCAGCGGGCCGGGTTGTCGGTCGGCGACGTCGCACTGTGGGAGATCAACGAGGCCTTCGCCTCGGTGCCGATCGCGGCATGCAAGGAGTACGGCATCGACGAAGAGCTGGTGAACTTCTCCGGCAGCGGCTGCAGCCTCGGCCACCCGATCGCCGCCTCCGGCGCCCGGATGGTGACCACCCTGCTCTACGAGCTCAAACGGCGCGGCGGCGGCATCGGAGTGGCGGCCATGTGTGCCGGCGGCGGCCAGGGCGGCGCCGTGGTGATCGAGGTCTAACGCTTAGCCGAAGTCGGTGCGGTGCGACGCCGCGCCGACTTGGCGTCCTGTTCGATCAGCCGCTCGGCGTGATCGAGGATGCAATTGAGGCCGTAATCGAAGTTGGCATCGTCGGCCGCGCCGACCCGATGGCCCTGCCCGGTGGTCTCTGCCAGCAGCGGGGTCACAGCCGGGTCGATGACGAGGGCTTCCTCGAAATCGGACGGCCCCTCGGCATCTGATGCCCGGTTCTTCTCGTAGAGGCGCTGCAACACCACCGAACCGCGGATGTGTAGCGAGACCGTCGAATAGGTGTCGAAGGCGTCCTGCGGTGACAAGCCTGCCTCCACCAGGCTGGCGATCGCCCGCTCCACTTCTTGGACGCCGAGCTGTGCGGCCCGCGGACTCAGTGCGGCCCGAATCAGGATGAGATCGCACAGGATCGGGTTGCCCAGAAAAGTCGAGCGCATGCTGTGTGCGTGATTGCTCAACGTCTGACGCCAGTCCTTGGCCTCCACATACGGGGTGGCGAACGTGTACTGGCGCAGGGCCCGGGTGGTCATCGCATTGAGGAGCTCATCCTTCTTGCGGAAGTACCAGTAGATGCTCGTCACGCCGACGCCGAGATGCTTACCGAGCAACGGCATGCTCAGGTTGTCGACCCCGATCTGCTCGGCGAGTTCGAACGCGCCGTCGATGATGTCATCGGGGTTGATCGATCCGCGTTCGCGCCGTTGACGTTTCTCGGCGACTGGCTGCTTTGCCACTGCGGGTACCTCCAGTTCTGGTCGACACGGCCGGCTTCTTCGGGGTTAAACCTAGCCGTCAAACCTACCTGTACCCGGCGCCGTCACCGGTCATCGAGCTTCTCTTACCGTAAAGCCTATGGTAAGCATTTTGATATAGCTTGTCACAACGCCTGAGAGGTGAGCGGTGTCAGAAGCGGTACTGCGTGAGCGTCGCGGACGGATTCTCGTCATCACGATCAACCGGCCGGAAGTGCGCAACGCGGCCAACAAGGCGGTCGCCGAGGGGCTGGCCGCAGCCTGCGACGAACTCGACGACACCCCGGAACTGTCGGTCGGGGTGCTCACCGGATCCGGCGACAATTTCTGCGCGGGAATGGACCTCAAGGCGTTCGCGGCCGGGGAGCTGGCGTATGTCCCGGGACGTGGGTTGGGCTTCACCGAGCGCCCGCCGCGCAAGCCGTTGATCTCCGCCGTCGAGGGCCACGCGGTGGCCGGCGGCACCGAGTTGGTGTTGGCCACCGACCTGGTGGTGGCCGCCAAGGACGCGAAATTCGGTATCCCGGAGGTCAAACGGGGCCTGGTGGCCGCAGGCGGTGGCCTGTTGCGGTTGCCGCACCGCATTCCGTATCAGAAGGCGCTCGAATTGGCTTTGACCGGTGAGAGTTTCACCGCCGAGCAGGGCGCTCAGTGGGGTTTCGTCAACGTGCTGACCGAGCCGGGTGAAGCGCTGGACGGGGCCATTGCTCTGGCCGAGCGGATCACCGCGAACGGCCCGTTGGCCGTCGCGGTGACCAAGGAGATCATGGTGAAGTCCGCGGGCTGGAGCCAGGATGAGATCTGGCGCAAGCAGGGCGAGCTGATCGCGCCGGTGTTCGCCTCCCGCGACGCCAGGGAGGGCGCTGTCGCGTTCGCCGAGAAGCGCGCCCCCAACTGGACCGGCGCCTGACGCCTGGCCTGCGAGCGTGGATCTGGGTTTGCGCGACGCGCGCGCCGTCGTCGTCGGTGGCGGCCGGGGAATGGGGCTGGCGACCGCGCGGTGTCTGGCTGACGACGGGGCTCGGGTTGCAGTCATGGCGCGCTCGGCGGCCGACCTGGACCGTGCGTGCGACGACCTGATGGGGCGCGGCAGCCCGGAGGCGATCGGCGTGGTCGCCGACGCCTGTGATGAGCAGCGGGTGCAGGAAGCCTTCGCCGAACTCGGGAGGCGCTGGGGCGGCGAGCTCAACATCCTGATCAACGCGGCCGGGCCCGACGTGCAGGGCACCTTCGAGGACCTCACCGATGAGCAGTGGCGCCGGGCGATCGATCAGGGCGCGATGGGGATGGTGCACACCGTTCGGGCGGCGTTGCCGTTGCTGCGCAACGCCGAATGGGCCCGGATCGTCAACTTCTCGGCGCAATCGACGCAGCGCCAAAGTACGGTCCTGGTCGCGTACACGGCCGCGAAGGCGATGGTCAACAGCATCTCGAAGAACCTGGCGCTGCTGCTGGCGCCCGACGAGATCCTGGTCAACGTGGTCTCGCCCGGCAGCGTCGCCTCCGAGGGACTGGTCGGCTGGGCCCGCTCGGTCGGTGTGGACGGTGACGACCCGTACCGGCTGATGGACGCCATCACCGCGCACTTCGGTCACCCGGCGCACTTGCCGCGCGCCGGCCTGCCGGACGAAGTGGGTGCGGTCGCAGCGTTTCTGGCCTCCCGTCGCAACGCCTACATGACCGGAGCCAATATCAACGTTGACGGTGGCTCGGATTTCACCTGATCTGCAATCCCGAAATAAGGGCTGACCTGCTGACATACCGGCCTTCGTCCGGATCGGCACGGCTTGCGGAATGCGCTACCGAAAGGTATACAGTAAAGAGCTACTCCAGCCTGATTCCTGCAGGCGGCCGAGGCGAGGAGGTGCGGGGTCGATGACCGCTGCCGACGACGGCACGCTCGTGGAGACGGGCCCGCGTAGCGACGCCGCGGTGCTCTACGACGTACGTGACGGCGTCGGGGTGATCACCTTCAACCGCCCGCAGCGGCTCAACGTCTGGGGGCCGGACATCGCGGCCGGCTTCTACGCCGCGATCGATCACGCCGAGACGGATCCGGCGGTGCGCGCGATCGTGGTGACCGGCAGCGGCCGGGGCTTCTGTGCCGGCGCCGACCTGGGGCCCGCCACCAGTCTCGAGGATCCCGGCGCCGACACCTCGGGAACCGATGTGGCCCAGTTGGTCGGGGACCGTCACCCGCACTTCCTGACCGAACTGCGCAAGCCTGTCATCGCGGCCATCAACGGCTCCTGCGTGGGGATCGGCCTCACTCACGCCCTGATGTGCGACGTCCGCTTCGCCGCGGCAGGAGCCAAATTCGCCACCGCGTTCACCCGACGCGGACTGATCGCCGAACACGGGATCACCTGGATACTTCCGCGGCTGACCGGCTGGGGAGCGGCGATGGACCTGCTGCTGTCCGGACGCACGTTCCTGGCCGAGGAAGCCCGCGAGCTTGGTCTGGTCAACCACGTCGTGGCGCCCGAACTGCTGCTGGAACGTGCCATGGACTACGCGCGCGACATCGCCGCGAACTGCTCACCGGCATCGCTGGCGGTGATCAAAGGCCAGGCCTACGGCGACGCGCTCGATGACGTGGCCGCGGTGAGCGCGCGCGCCGAAACCCTGATGTACGAATCGCTGGCGCGGCCCGACCTGATCGAGGGCATCACGAGTTTCTTCGAGAAACGCCCGCCGAACTTCCCGCCCCTCACGTGAGAAAGGTTGAGCGCATGACTGCCGCACCCGAACGGCTCCCGTACTTGGCCGTCGACGTCGACAACCACTACTACGAGCCGCTGGACGCCTTCACCCGACACCTGCCCAAGGAATTCCGCAGCCGCGGTGTCCAGATGGTGCAGGACGGCAAGCGCACCCTGGCGGTGTTCGGCGGGGTCGTCAACCACTTCATCCCGAACCCGAACTTCGATCCGATCATCGAACCCGGCTGCCTGGATCTGCTGTTCCGCGGCGAGATCCCCGAAGGCGTGGACCCGGCGTCGTTGATGAAGGTCGACCGGCTCGCCGCACATCCCGAATACCAGAACCGCGACGCCCGCGTGCAGGTGCTCGACCGGCAGCGGCTGGAGACGGTGTTCATGCTGCCGACCTTCGCCTGCGGTGTGGAGGAAGGGCTCAAGCACGACATCCCCGCCACCATGGCGTCGGTGCACGCGTTCAACCTGTGGCTCGACGAGGACTGGGGCTTCGACCGTCCCGACGGTCGCGTCATATCCGCACCGATCATCTCGCTGGCCGACCCCGAAAAGGCCGTCGAGGAAGTCGAATTCGTGATCAGTCGCGGCGCCAAGCTGGTGTGTGTGCGCCCGGCGCCGGTGCCCGGCGAGGTTAGGGCCCGGTCCCTCGGTGACCCCGTGCACGACCCGGTGTGGGCGCGCCTTGCTGAGGCGGGCGTCGCGGTCGTCTTTCACCTGTCCGACTCCGGTTACATGGCGATCCCGGCGTTGTGGGGCGGCAGCGGGGTGTTCAAGGGATTCGGTAAGCGCGACCCGCTGGACATGGTGATCATGGACGACCGCGCGATCCACGACACCATCGCCTCGATGATCGTGCACCAGGTGTTCACCCGTCACCCCAAGCTCAGGGTGGTCAGCATCGAGAACGGCTCCTACTTCGTCTACCGGCTGATCAAGCGGTTGAAGAAGTCGGCCAACAATGCGCCGTACCACTACCGGGAAGATCCGATCGAGCAGCTGCGCAACAACGTTTGGATTGCCCCCTACTACGAGGACGACGTGAAGCTGCTGGCCGACACCATCGGCGTCGACAAGATCCTGTTCGGTTCGGACTGGCCGCACGGTGAGGGCCTGGCCGACCCGACCACCTTCACCGCTGACATCCCGCAGTTCCCCGAGTTCAGCGTGGAAGATACCCGAATGGTAATGCGGGACAATGCATTGACTCTGCTGGGTGATCCGAACCGTACCGCACCGGGCGTTGCCCACCTGGCAGCTTCGGTCTGACGGTGGGCGAATGGACCCTCGGCGCGGTCCTCGACGCGATCGCCGAGGTCGTGCCGGACCGAGCCATGACCATCTGCGGGGACAGTCGCAGCACCTTCGCGCAATCCGCGGAACGCACCCGCAGGCTGGCCAACTACCTGGCCGGCCGCGGGCTCGGCGCCCAGCGTGAGCGCGCGGAGTTGCGCAACTGGGAGTGCGGCCAGGACCGCGTCGCGCTGCTCATGCACAACGACTTGTATCCCGACATGGTGATCGGCTGTCTCAAGGCCCGCACGGTCCCGGTCAACGTCAATCACTACTACACCCCGGCAGAAGCCGGCGAGCTCCTCGACTACCTGCGTCCCCGAGCCGTCATCTACCACGCCAGCCTGGAGACGAAATTCGCCGGCACCCTTCGGGAATCCGGCGCCGAGCTGTTGATCCGGATCGACGACGGCGCCACCAACGACCCCGGACTCGACGCAGTAGCGCTGGAGGATGCACTGGCGCAAGGCGATACCGATCAGGAGGTGACGCCATCCCCGGATGATCTGCTGATGATCTGTACCGGGGGAACCACCGGGCGCCCGAAGGGCGTGCTGTGGCGACAAAGCGACATCTACGTGTCATCGATGGTCGGTGACGACCATGCCAGCGCGGCGGAGATCCACCAGAAGGTGCAGTACGCCGGTGCGCCCTGGTTCGCGCTGTCGCCGCTGATGCACGCGGCCGGAATGTGGACCGCATTCTCAGCGATCCTGAGCGGCCAGACGGTGATTCTCCACGACAGCCGGACCAGGTTCGACCCCCGCGAGGCGCTGAGAACCGTTGAGCGCGAGAAGGTCGGGTTAATGACAATGGTGGGTGACGCCTATGCCGCACCATTGGTCGCCGAGATCGGCAGGGGCGGTTACGATCTGTCTTCGCTGCACTCCGTCGCCACCGGCGGTGCGGCGACGAACCCGAAGTATCAGGCGGCGCTGCTGGAGCTTCTCCCGCAGATCACCCTGATCAACGGGTACGGCTCCTCGGAAACCGGCAATCTGGGCTTCGGGCGCAGCCAGCGCGACGCGCGGCGTGACACCTTCGACCTGCGGACCGGGGGATCGGTGGTGTCGCAGGACCGTTCCCGGTTCTTAGAACCCGGTGATCCCGAGGTGGGTTGGGTGGTGCGGACCGGCCGAATCCCGCTCGGATACTTTGACGACGCCGAGGCGACCCAGCGCACCTTCGGTCAGATCGACGGGCATCCGATGGTGATCTCTGGCGACCGCGCCAGCATCGAGAAAGACGGCACGCTGCGGCTCTTCGGTCGTGACTCCTTGGTGGTCAACACCGGCGGGGAGAAGGTGTTCGTCGAGGAGGTCGAGGACGTGCTGCGCGCTCACCCGGCGGTGGCCGATGCGCTGGTGGTGGGCCGGCCGAGCGAGCGTTGGGGTGAAGAGCTGGTCGCGCTGGTTGTTCCGCAACCGGATTCGGGTGTCGTCGAGGAGCAGTTGAAGGCACACTGCCGATCGGTGCTGGCGGGCTTCAAGGTGCCCAAGGCGTTCGTCATGGTGGCGCAGGTGCGCCGGCTGGGCAATGGCAAGGCCGACTACCGCTGGGCCAAACGACAGGTGAATGAGGAGGTGGCTACGGCATGACGGGCATGAGCGAGCAGTCCCGCGTCATCGATTGCCTGGTGAACGTGCACTTCGGCGAGAAAGAACAGCCGTCCTGGATGGTCAGAACGCGAGATGACTACTTCAAGGGGCCCGAGTCGATGTTCGCGCCGGTCGACATGTCGGCGTTGCTCGACGAGATGGACGCTCATGGCGTGGCCAAGGCCGTCTTGATGGACAACCTGGTCAAGCCATCGGTGACCGCGCGAAAGTTCGTCGAAGCCCGGCCGGATCGTTTCGTGCTGTCGATGGGCGGAATGAACCTGCTGCGTCCGGTGCCCGCGCTGCGAGAGCTGGGCGCCGTGGTCAACGACCTCCCGGTGGTGTATGCCGTTGTGGGACCGAGCTTCTGGGGCGACGGCCAATATCCGCCCAGCGACGCCGTCTACTACCCGCTGTACGCCAAGTGCGCCGAACTGGGATTGCCGCTGTGCGTCAACACCGGCATTCCGGGTCCGCCGATCCCGGGCGAGGTGCAGCACCCGATTCACCTGGATCGAGTCTGCGTGCGCTTCCCCGAACTGCGGCTGTGCATGATTCACGGCGCCGACCCATGGTGGGACGTCGCGATCCGGATGCTCATCAAATACCGCAACCTACGATTGATGACCTCGGCCTGGTCGCCGAAACGATTGCCAGAAACCCTGCTGCACTTCATGCGAACCCGGGGCGCAGACAAGGTCATCTTCGCCTCGGACTGGCCGGTGCTTCGGATGGAGCGGGTGGTGCCCGAGGCGCGCGCGCTGGACCTGCCGCCCGAAGTGCTCGACAAGTACCTCTACCGCAATGCCGCCGACTTCTTCTTCGTCGAACACGGCGCCGTACCCGAACAGGAGAGCTGAGATGGATCGATTCGAACTGCGCAGGCTGGATTACAGCCTGACCGAGGACCACGTCGCGTTGCGCGATGCCTACCAGCAGTTCTTCGCTACACACTGCGGAATCGAAACGGTCCGCGCCGCAGAGGAATCCGGTTTCGACAAGAACCTGTGGGAGCGGCTGTGTGCGATGGGCGCCACCACCATGGCGTTGCCGGAGTCGGTCGGCGGCGATGGTGCCACGCTGGTCGACCTCGCGCTGGTTGCCGAGGAGATCGGCCGCGCGCTGGCACCGGTTCCGTGGATCGACCAGGTCTGCGCCGCGCGCCTGTTGGAACGGCTGGGCGGGTTACCGCCGGAAGCCGACGACACTTCCGACATCGTGAGCGGGACTCGACTGATCGCGCTCGACCCGCACCAGGATGCTGCGGCCGGACCCCGACTGCTGCCGACCGGTTCGATCGCCGACGCGATCATCGTCCGTGACGGTGATTCGGTGGTGCGACTTTCCTTCGGCACCCGGCCGGTCCATGTCGACAACATCGGCCGGTTGCCGATGGCCTGGGTCGATCCGGCCGACGCCGACGTGGCGACCGTACTGGCCAGCGGACCCGAGGCGTTGACGGAATATCAGCGGGCGCTGGATGAATGGCGGCTGCTGACCGCTTCCGCGCTGGTGGGGATGGTGGAGCAGACCATGACCATTGCCGCGGAATTCGCCAAGACCCGCTACACGCTCGGGGTGCCGATCGGCACCCTGCAGGCGATCTCGCACCCGTTGGCGAATATGGCGATCACGGTCGCCTCCGGACGTAACCTGGCCTATCGCGCCGGATGGTTCATGGACAACGAGCCCGACGAGCGTCCGGAACTGGCGGCCTGTGCCTTCGTCTTCATGGCGGAGGAAGCCGCCAAGGCCGCCACTATGGCGGTGCACATCCAGGGCGGTCTGGGAGTTTCATCCGAAGCCGCCGCCACCGCCTACCTGGTGCGGGCCCGCGGCTGGCCACTGGCCGGCGGTGACCCCGGCGCCACCGCCTGTCGCATCGGCGACATCATTGCCGCCCGCGAAACCGCCGCCCGCGCAGCCGAATAGGACATCGATCATCATGGACTTCGCACAACCGCAACTGACCGACGGTGACCTGGCTTTCCGCGACGAGGTGCGCGCATTCCTGGCCACCCACGTGACCGAGGACGTCAAACGCCGAGACCGCGAGACCGGGGACAACTTCGACGAGGGCGTCCACCTGGCGCTCGGTGCCGCGGGTTACCTGGAATCGGAGTGGAAGACCGAGGCAGACGGCGGCTTCCCCCGCGTGCGCCGACGCATCTGGGAGCTGGAGAAGCGCCGCGCCCACGTGCCCTGGGTGACGTGGGGAACCACGGCGATGGTGGCCCGCTCCGTTGCCTCCTTCGGCTCGCCCGAGCTGTGCGAGGAAATCCTGCCCGGGGTCTTCAGCGGCCACGTCCGACTCTGCCTGGGCTACACCGAGCCCGAAGGCGGCTCCGATATCGCGACCTGCAAGACCCGCGCGGTGCGTGACGGCGACAACTGGATCATTAACGGCTCCAAGATGTTCACCACCGGGGCCCACAACTGCCAATACGTCTTCCTGATCACCAACACCGATCCGGACGCGCGGAAGCACAAGAGCCTCACCATGTTCCTGGTGCCGCTGAACACTCCTGACATCGAGATCCAGGGCCTGCGCACCGTCGACGGCGACCGCACCAACATCGTCTACTACAGCGACGTCCGCGTCGACGACAAGTACCGCCTCGGCGAGGTCAACGGGGGCTGGACGGTGCTGCGCGAACCTCTCAACGTCGAGCACGGTGCAGTGGACGCCAATCCCGATGGACTGCAGGACGTCTCGATCATGATGCACCAGGCGAACTTCATGGCGGTCGCCGTCGACAAAGCGGGCGAGGTGGTCGGGAGGTCGGGGAGTATCGCGGATCGTTCGGTGGCCTACCGGCTCGGGCGGGCGGCCGCTCGGGTGGAGTCGTCGCTGTCGGCTCCGTCGATTTTCGGACGGGTGGCACTGGCGCAGGCGATGCGCGACGTGTCGCCGGACCTGATGGACCTGCTCGGAAGTGCATCGGCGTTGCCGATCGACACCGACGGTGCTATCGACGATGGGGCGTCGGATTATGTTTTCCGGTTCGCACCCTTGGTCGGCATCTACGGCGGCACCCTGGAGGTGTTCCGCAACATGATCGCCCAGTACGTGCTGGGCCTTGGCAAGCCGAATTACGCGGCGCCGGCCGTAAAGACGTCGTAGTTCAGGAAGCAGTGTTCATGCGGCGGTTCCAGCTTCGGCTCTCCTGCGTCGAACCTCGCTAAACCGCTCGGTTCATTTGGCGGTTCCAGCTTCGGCTCTCCTGCGTCGAACCTCGCTAAACCGCCGTGATCCGGCGGTGATAGTTCGACGGCGCCTCGCCGGCGAACTTGGTGAATGCCCGGGTGAACGCGGACAGGCTTTCGAAGCCGACGGCCGTAGCGGTCTGCTGCACCCCCTGATCGGGGGCGGCCAGCAGGGCCATCGCCTGCAGCATTCGGGCGTGTAGCAGGTAGGTGCGCCAGGACATGCCGATCACCGCTTCGAACTGACGGCGCAGGGTGCGTTCGGACACCGCGACCGCGCGGCACACGTCGGCCGCGGTCACCGACGCCAGGTGTTTCTTGGTGTGGACCATTGCCGCGCCGACGATCGGATGATCCGAGGTGGGCAGGCTCAGCGGTGCCTCGTGGTCCAGGGCGTCGGAGACCAGGTGTCCCAGGGTGCGGAAGAAGTCATCAGAGATCACATCACCGTCGATCCGTTCGATGGACCAGCGCAGTGAATGCAACATCATCTCCCGGATCAGCGGCGAGACGGTCAGGATGCGGGCCCGGTCTCCGGCGTGCGCGACCAATTGGGGGTCGAACATCACCGCCACCGTGCGCACCTCCGCGCGCATAACGGCCTGGTGCTCCAGGCCGGCGGGAATCCAGGCCGCCTGCTGCGGCGGTAGCAGATAGTGCGCTGCGGCGGTCTCGACCTCGACCACGCCGCCGACGGCGTACTCGATCTGGTGCATGTCGTGGGAGTGCCAGCCGGTGATGAGCTGCTGCCCCTCGTAGAGGTAGCTGCCGGCCCGCGCGCGACCACCGCGGCGCATGTCGATGTTGGCCGGTTCGGCAAACTCTATGGCCGAACGCGCAGAGACGGTCACGGTTTCCCAGGGTACTAGTAGAGGTATGAAGACAGACGACTTGATCCTGGTCAGCATCGACGACCATGTGGTGGAGCCGCCCGACATGTTCCTCAACCACGTCCCGGCCAAGTACAAGGCGGAGGCGCCGATCGTCGTCACCGACGAAAAGGGCGTCGACCAGTGGATGTATCAGGGCCGACCGCAGGGCGTCAGCGGACTGAACGCGGTGGTGTCGTGGCCCGCGCAGGAGTGGGGCCGCGACCCGGCCGGCTTCGCCGAGATGCGCCCGGGCGTTTACGACGTGCACGAGCGGGTCCGCGACATGAACCGGAACGGCATCCTCGCCTCGATGTGCTTCCCGACCTTCACCGGATTCTCCGCACGTCACCTCAACATGACTCGCGAGGACGTCACGCTGGTGATGGTGTCGGCCTACAACGACTGGCACATCGACGAGTGGGCCGGCTCCTATCCCGGCCGGTTCATCCCGATCGCGATCCTGCCGACCTGGAGCCCCGAGGCGATGTGCGCCGAGATCCGCCGGGTGGCGGCCAAGGGCTGTCGGGCGGTCACTATGCCCGAACTGCCGCACCTGGAGGGCCTACCCAGCTACCACGACGACGAATACTGGGGCCCGGTGTTCCGCACCCTCTCGGAGACCGGTGTGGTGATGTGTCTGCACATCGGCACCGGTTTCGGGGCGATCAGCATGGCCCCCAACGCCCCGATCGACAACCTGATCATTCTGGCCACCCAGATCTCGGCGATGTGCGCTCAGGACCTGTTGTGGGGTCCGGCGATGCGCAACTATCCCGACCTGAAATTCGCGTTCTCCGAGGGCGGTATCGGCTGGATCCCGTTCTACCTGGATCGCAGCGACCGGCACTACACCAACCAGAAGTGGCTGCGCCGCGACTTCGGCGACAAGCTGCCGTCCGAGGTGTTCCGCGAGCACTCGCTGGCCTGCTACGTCACCGACAAGACGTCGTTGAAGCTGCGCCACGAGATCGGCATCGACATCATCGCCTGGGAGTGCGACTACCCGCACTCGGACTGCTTCTGGCCGGACGCCCCCGAGCAGGTGCTCGCCGAGCTGGAGGCTGCCGGCGCCGACGACTCCGACATCAACAAGATCACCTGGGAGAACTCCTGCCGGTTCTTCGGCTGGGATCCGTTCGCGAAGACACCGCGCGAGCAGGCGACGGTGGGGGCGTTGCGGGCGACGGCGACCGATGTCGATGTGTCGATCCGGCCGCGGGCCGAGTGGGCGCGGCTGTACGCCGAGAAGCAGCTGGCGCAGGCATAGCCCGATGGTTTCGGTGATCACCGGCGGCGCGGGCGGGATGGGTCTGGCCACCGCGAAGATCGTGGGTCGCGAGCAGCCCGTGGTGCTCTGCGATGTCCGCCAAGACCGGCTGGACGCCGCTGCGGATGCGCTGAAGCAGTTCGACGTCGTCCGCGTCCACTGCGACGTCACCGACCGCAACGCGGTCGCCGCGCTGTTCGATGCCGCGGCCGGCCTCGGGCCCGTCACCTCGGTGATCCACACCGCCGGAGTCAGCCCGAGCATGGGCGGCGCGGACTACGTCATGCGGACCAATGCCGTGGGCACCGTCAACGTCAACGAGATCTTCTTTCGGGTGGCCCCCGAGGGGGCCGCAATCGTCAACGTGGCGTCGATGGCCGCGCACCTGCTGCCCGACGAGCTGATTCCCGCCGGCCAGTTCCCGCTGGCACTACTCGACCCCGCCGCGTTCTTGTCGGCCATGGCGGCGGTGTGCGACCCGATGCCAACGGAGGTGCGTTCGGGGTTCGCCTACGCGGTGAGCAAGGCGTTCGTGCGCTGGTACACCAGCGCGCAGGCCGAACGGTTCAACGGCCGTGGGTTGCGCATCGTCTCGGTCTCTCCGGGTTCGGTGGACACCGAGATGGGCCGGTTGGAGGAGCAGGCCGGCGCGGGGGCGATGGTCGCCGACGCCGCGGTCCCGCGCTGGGGAACGCCCGAGGAGATGGCTGAACTGCTGGCGTTCTGCGCCAGCGCCAAGGCGGGTTATCTCACCGGCACCGACATCCTCAACGACGGTGGTGTGGTGGCCTCGATGCGGGAACGCGTGCGGGTGGCGGCCGCCGGCTGAGGTCCGATGAGACTTGCGTGCGTCGACTATTCGACGTATTTTTCGAAAGTATGACGGCAGCGACGGACGCGGACGGCACGGTCCGTCCGGTCTCGTCGCCGCCGACCGAGCGGGTGATGCGGATCCTGGAGCTGCTGGCCGCCGACCCGGAACGGCGTTTCTCCCTCTCGGAGATCTCGCAGACCTTGGGCATCAGCCACGGCACCTGCCACGCGATCCTTGCCACCCTGGCGGGTCGGCAGTGGCTCGTGCGGGATCGCCAGTCGGCCGGGTATTCCTGGGGCCCCGCGCTGGCCGCGCTCGCCCGCCCGGTCAACCGGCAGGCCTTTCGGCCGGAGCTGCAGCGGCTCTTCGACGCCGTCGGCAGGCAGACCATCCTCGGTGTCCGCCAGGGCGCGACCGTGGTGGTGACCGACTCGGTTGGGGAGTCGATCGCCGGTCTGCGATTGGGAGCCGGATTCCGGATACCGCTGGTGGCACCTTTCGGCCGTGAGTTCATCGCCGGCGCCGGCGAACCGGTCAAGAAGGAATGGCTGAGCGGGCTGGGCGCACCCTCGCCGCGGCTACGGCGACGGCTGGGCGCGGTGCTCGACGAGGTCGGCAGACGTGGCTATGCGATTGACCGGATGAGCCGCGAATACGTCCGGGTGTACTCGGCGCTGCAGGCGCTGGCGGCCGACGGCGAGCCCGACGAGATCACCGCGCGACTGGCCACGGCCTTCGCCGATCTCACCGAGGTCGACTACCTGCCCGACGAACTCGGCGGCATCGAGCGGCATCCGATCGCCAGTGTCTCGGCTCCGGTCCGCGACATCGACGGGACGGTGACGATGTCGGTGGGCCTCGCCCCGTTCGCGGCCTTGACCGCCGCGGAGGTCGCCGATCTCGGTGCGGCCGTGCAAGAGACCGCCGGGCGTATCCAATCCCAGTGGACTGCGCGTGGAAGAACATAAGGAGAGCTCGTGAGCGTGACGCTCAGCGCCGAACAACGCCAGCTCGGCGAGTCGCTGCGGCAGTTCGCCGGCCGGCACGCACCGATGGCCGACACCCGCAAGGCCTTCGATGCGCTGGCCGCCGGGGAACTGCCACCCTGGTGGGACGATCTGGTGGCCAACGGGTTTCATGCGATTCACCTGCCCGAACGGTACGGCGGCCAGGGTGGCGGGCTGCTCGACATCGCCGCTGTCCTGGAAGCGGCCGGCACGGTGTCCCTGCCCGGACCGCTGCTGCCGACGGTGACCGCGGGCGTGGTCGGGCTGCTCGCCGAGTCCACGCCGGCTCGGGAAGACTTTCTGCGGGCTCTTGCCGCCGGTGCACCGGCAGCCGTCGTGCTTGCCGGGCAGTCCGAATTCATTGCGCGACGAGCCGACGACGGTTGGCTGATCAGTGGTGCCTGCCAGGTGATCTCGGGTGCCCGCTCGGCTCGACTTGCCCTGGTCTGCGCTCGCGGTGAGGACGGAACCGAACTCTGGGCGGTCGTCGAAACCGCCCGGGCGACGATCGTGCCGGTGGCCGGCACCGACCTGCTCACCGACCTGGCCACGATCACGCTGGCTGATTACCCCGCGAACGCGGCCGCGGCCCTGGCCGGGATCGACGCCGAGCGCGCGGAGTACCTGGCTGTCGGTCTCGCCGCCGCGGTGTGCGCCGGCATCGCCGGGTGGTGCGTCGAGGCAGCCACTGCGCATTTGCGCACCAGGGAACAGTTCGGCGTCCGCATCGGCACATTTCAGGCCCTGCAACACCAGGCGGCCATGTTGCTGGTCAACGCCGAATTGGCCTGCGCCGCTGCCTGGGATGCGCTGCGAGCCGCCACCGACACGGTCGAGCAGCAGCGGATTGCCGCCGCCACCGCGGCATTGACGGCGATCACGCCATGCCCGGACACCGTGTTCGACACCTTGACGATGTTCGGCGCCATCGGGTTCACCTGGGAGCACGATCTGCACCTGTATTGGCGCCGCGCCACCAGCATCGCGGCTTCGATCGGCGCCGCCACCGACTGGGCGCGCCGGCTCGGCGAACTGACCGTCGCGCAGCAGCGGGACTTCACCGTCGACCTCGGCGGCGCCGACGCCGAGTTCCGGGCGGGTGTCGCCGCGACTCTCGACGCCGCCGAAGTGCTGGACAACGACGGTCCGGGACGCCAAGGCGACTACCCGCACTTTGAGACGGGACCGCAGCGCACGCTGATCGCCGACGCTGGGCTGATCGCCCCGCAGTGGCCCGCGCCGTGGGGCCGGGCTGCCTCCCCGTTGCAGCAGCTGATCATCGTCGAGGAGTTCGCCAAACGCCCCGATCTGGTCCGGCCGTCGCTGGGCATCGCCGAATGGATCCTGCCGTCGCTGGTACGAGCCGCACCGGATGCGCTGCAGCGGCGGTTGATTCCCCCGACACAGCGCGGCGAGCTCGCCTGGTGCCAGCTGTTTTCCGAGCCCGGGGCCGGCTCCGACCTGGCGTCGCTGACCACCCGAGCGGTCAAGGTCGACGGCGGATGGCGCATCAACGGTCACAAGATCTGGACGTCGGCCGCGCAGCAGGCCGACTACGGTGCACTGCTGGCCCGCACCGACCCCGCGGCGGCCAAACATCGCGGTATCGGCTATTTCATCGTGGACATGCGCTCCGCCGGGATCGAGGTTCAGCCGATCGTGATGGCCACCGGGGCCGCCGAATTCAACGAAGTGTTCCTCGCCGACGTCTTCGTTCCCGACGAGATGCTGCTCGGGGAGCCCACCGAAGGCTGGCAGCTGGCGATCGCCACCATGGCCGAGGAGCGCACTGCCATCAGCGGCTACGTCGAGAATGACCGAGCCGTCGCGCTGCGGTCCATCGCCGCGGTCCCGGGCCGATCACGCGATGACGCGATGCGCGCACTCGGCGAACTCGACGCCTACGCCAATGCGATCAGGGCGCTCGGGGTACGCGAGATCATCAGGCTGCTCGATGGCGAAGGTTTCGGGGCGTCGTCGAGCATCGCCAAAGTGGCGATGAACGTTCTGCTGCGCCGCACCTTCCACGCGACATTGGCCACTGTCGGCCGACTGGCGATGGTGGCCGACTCCGACCCGGCCGTTGTCGAGCCGTATCTGTTGTCGCCGGCCGAGCTGATCGGTGGCGGTACCAAGGAAATTCAGCTGAACATCATCGCGCAGATGATTCTCGGCCTGCCCCGCAAATGAGATGAAGGACACCCGCATGGGATTACGTGGAGACGCCGCGATCGTCGGCTACGTCGAGCTGCCGCCGGAGCGGATGAACAAAGCCACTCCCGCCCCGTTCACCCTGGAGCAATGGGCCGAGTTGAGCGCGGACGCGCTGGCCGACGCGGGCCTTTCGGGCGAACTCGTGAACGGCATCGTCACCTCGCACCTGGGCGAATCGGAAATCTTCGTGCCGTCCACGATCGCCGAATACCTGGGGGTCCCAGCACGGTTCGCCGAGATCGTGGACCTGGGCGGCGCCAGTGCGGCCGCCATGGTGTGGCGGGCCGCGGCGGCGATCGAACTCGGCATCTGTGACGTGGTGCTGTGTGCGCTGCCGGCCCGATACATCACCGCGATGTCCGAACGTAAGCCCAAACCGCTGGTCGATGCCATGTTCTTCGGCTCATCGAGCAACCAATACGGTTCTCCGCAAGCCGAATTCGAGATTCCCTACGGCAACCTCGGCCAGAACGGTCCCTACGGGCAGGTCGCCACCCGGTACGGCGCCGTCTACGGCTATGACGAACGGGCGATGGCCAAATTAGTCGTCGACCAGCGCATCAACGCCAATCACACCGACGGCGCGATCTGGCGCGACACTCCGCTGACCGTCGAGGACGTACTGGCCAGCCCGGTGATCGCCGACCCGCTGCACATGCTCGAGATCGTGATGCCCTGCGTCGGTGGTGCTGCGGTGGTGATCGCGAGTGCGGACATCGCCAAGCGGGCCCGTAACCGTCCGGTGTGGATCAAGGGATTCGGCGAACACGTGCCATTCAAGACCCCGACGTACGCCGAAGACCTGCTGGCGACTCCGATCCGCGAGGCCGCCGAGACCGCCTTCGCGATGACGGATCTGACTCGCGCGGATATGGACATGGTCTCCATCTACGACTGCTACACGATCACCGTGCTGCTGTCCCTGGAGGACGCCGGGTTCTGCGAGAAGGGCAAAGGCATGCAGTTCATCGCCGATCACGACCTGACCTTCCGCGGCGACTTCCCGCTCAACACCGCAGGCGGCCAGCTCGGTTTCGGGCAGGCCGGCCTGGCCGGCGGCATGCACCACGTCTGCGATGCCACCCGCCAGATCATGGGCCGAGCCGGGGCCGCGCAGGTGGCCGACTGCAACCGGGCCTTCGTCTCGGGTAACGGCGGCATCCTCTCGGAACAGACGACCCTCATCCTGGAAGGGGACTGAAGCCCGATGACCACCTTCGAACGGCCGATGCCGGTCAAGACGCCCACTACCGCTCCGTTCTGGGATGCGCTGGCGCAGCACCGCGTCGTCATCCAGTACTCGCCGTCGACCCAGAGCTACGTGTTCTACCCGCGGGTCCGCGCACCGCGCACCCTGGCCGACGATCTTCAATGGCGCGAAATCTCCGGGATGGGCACGCTGTACTCCTTCACCGTGGCCCGCCGCCCGGTCGGCCTGCACTTCGCCGACGCCGTCCCGCAACTGCTGGCGATCGTCGAATGGGATGAGGGCCCGCGATTCTCCACCGAACTGGTCAACACCGATCCGGCCGATCTGGCGGTCGGGATGCGGGTACGGCCGGTGTTCTGCGATTACCCCGAACACGACGTCACCATGCTGCGCTACGAACCGGCGACGGATCGTGGCTGATGACGCGGCGGCGCAGATCGAGGCGATCAAACGCCTGAAGTCCCGCTACTGCCGCTACCTGGACACCAAGGACTGGGCGGCCTGGCGCGCCCTGTTCACCGACGACTTCGTCAGCGACACCGCGGGCGCGGGTGGCAAGGTCGTCACGGGAGCCGATGAATTCGTGGCCTTCACCCGCAAAAGCCTGCGAGGCCAGCCCACCGTGCACCAGGTCCATGCGCCCGACATCACGCTGGACTCGCCGACCACGGCGCACGGGGTGTGGGCGCTCGAAGACGTGGTGCGGTTCGGCCCCGGCGTCAACCTGCGTGGCTATGGCCACTACACCGAGACCTACGAAAAGGTCGACGGCGACTGGCGGATCAAGACCTCGACGCTGACCCGGCTGCGCGAGGACATCTTCAACGGGCTGTTCGCGGTCTATCTCTCGCCGCGGGTCCGCGCGACGCTGGCCAGGGTTGCCGGCCGGTTCGTGAACTGAGCTCCTGATGCGTCGGTCCGCGATCCCTATTCGCTATACCGAATGCATTACGGGAATGGCTATAGTATTAGGCACCGGGGCGGATCCCGGATCGTCGTGTTCCAAACAAGGGGAGTGTTCGTGGAGATCGAAGGCAAGCGCGCGATCATCGTCGGTGGCGCATCGGGTTTCGGTAAGGCGACAGCGGAGCTGTTGGCCAAACGCGGTGCCCGAGTGGCGGTGTTGGACCGGCCGCAGTCCAAGGGCAAAGAAGTGGCCGAGTCGATCGGCGGCAGCTTCTTCGAAGCCGACGTCACCGATTTCGCCGGCATCGAGCGGGTGCTGAACGAGGCGGTCGAGGCGTTGGGCGGGCTGCACATCGCGGTCACCACTGCCGGCGGCACCACCGCAGGTGGTGGTATCGGTGAGCGGACGATCAAACGAGACGGGCCGCACGACCTGGAGGCGTTTCGCAGCACCCAGGATCTCAACGTCGTCGGGACCTTCAACGTCAGCCGGCTCGCTGCCTGGCACATGAGCACCAATGAGCCCGAAGACGACGAGCGCGGCGTGATCATCAATACGTCCTCGATCGCGGCGTTCGAGGGGCAGATCGGGCAGATCGCCTACACGGCGTCGAAGGCCGCCATCGCCGGAATGTGCCTGACGATGGCCCGTGATCTGGGCGCTGTGGGCGTCCGGGTGCTGGCGATCGCACCCAGCCTGTTCGCCACGGGCCTCACCCAGGGCATCCCCGACGAGTTCGCCGCCGTGCTGACCAAGGATGCGGCGTTCCCCAAGCGGCTGGGTCGCCCCGAGGAGTACGCGAAACTGGCGGCGGCCATCGTCGAGAACCCGATGCTCAACGGCCAGTGCATCCGTCTGGATGGCGGCCAGCGTTTCGCGCCGAAGTGATTCGGCGTTGACGCTGCGTTCAT